>NZ_MLBF01000005.1 GCF_001936615.1 Desulfosporosinus metallidurans | reverse complement strand
GAAGCCTATCTCAATAAAATAAACGACATGGACAAAGCCGAGATTATAGGACAGGTAAGGGAATTTGCCAATATGCGGCTGGTCTACCACCTGCTCACGAAAAGCGTTGAGCCTTTGGAGGAACAGATGGAATACCTTATGAAATTTCAAGAACCTTTGTTTGTCATTGCTCATTCATGGAATTATGAAAATTCTTTCAGTATGCAGGAAGAATTGGAGCATCATCTGTGGGAAACGGAAGATAGACGAAACGAGGAAGCAGATTATGACTTGCTTCCCGATGATGAGCAGGAAGGAGACCCGGAGGTGGAGCCATGCTAAACGTGCTGAAATCCAAAAGCGGAAAAGGATATATTGATGCGGTCGTGGTGGTCCTTGCGGTGATGATGGTGCTTGCCCTAGTGGTCAGGGTTGCGCCGGTGTTTGTCGCCAAACAGCAGCTTGACACCTTTGCAGCGGAGCTTTGCCGCACGGCTGAAATCGCCGGGCGCGTGGGGAGCGAAACTACGGCAAGAGCCAACCGGCTGAAAGATGACACCGGCCTGAACCCAGCCATCAGTTGGTCGAAAACCGGCAACCTTCAGTTGAACGAAGAATTTACCGTAACACTTTCCACCACGGTCAATATCGGCCTGTTTGGTGATTTTTCTTCCTTCCCCATTACTCTGCCCGCGAAGGCGACAGGCGTATCGGAGGTGTATCATAAATGAAGTTCGGAAAAATCCTCCGGCATACCTCCGGTAATTCCGCCCCTTTGACGCTGGCAATTGTCCTTGTCGTGATTATCCTGTCCTGCGCGGTCTTTGAATATATGCGGCTGATGGTTATAGCAAGCGGTGTGCGGGACGCAATTCAGTCCGCAATGATTGACGTTGCCACCGAAAATTGGGACGACGCCTACAACGGACTGCGTGAGGGCTACAGCGGAGGCTATACCTTAAGCGGGACGGATTGGGTGGTCAAGCTGGACACCGGGGATGTATACTCCCGCCTGGAAAGCACCTTGGGCGTAAAAAAAGAAGGCACAAAATATGTAAAATACACAGGCCCCGATGTGGAATACACCCTGTCTGACCTGTCCGTCAGTATGCAGAACGCGCCCCTTGCCCCGGCCAGTACCAGCGGCATTTCGCAGCTATCCGCGACGGGGACAGTGGATGTGGAAGTGCCCCTATCCTTTGGGTGGAGACATCTTCCACCCTTGAAAATTACCATGAAGTTGAAAGGAGGATTTACACCAAAATTCTAGAAGGATTGTGCATTTTATCCCGAAGGGATAAAAAATTATAGGACTAATGGCCGCTAGACGCGGTCCAAATTGTAATGGTATAATATGTATGGAAATATACTTCGATTTTATAGATAAAGCCTATGAAGGAGGTTGAGTTTATGAGCAAATTAAATGCCAAAACCCAAAAGAGGCTGCTGGTTTCAGGACTTGCCGCCATATGTCTCGTTCTGGCCGTTGCCGTTTTCTCCCTTGTCGGAGGTAGCGGTGAAAAGGATAAATCAAATAGCGCAAATAACATAAGCAATAACGTAACAGTAGATGATATAAAAACCGACGACAAGGCCGGGGTATCCGTCCCCAATATTACGGCCCCCACCAACGGGACGGAAAGCCAAACATCAAGCAATGTAGTCCTTGATATAAGCAAGCAGCAGGACGTTGAAGTACCGATTGCCGAAACCCCACAAAAACCGGCTGAACCGGAAAAACCTGTGGTCAAGGATGAAGGTGCCCTGAAAAATCCCGATACGCCGCCTGTATATGATAAAGTGCAGACCACTGTGGAGAAAAAAAGCAGTGAGCCCAAAAGCGGGGACAAAAAGGACGGCCAGGTATATATCCCCGGCTTTGGATGGGTGAAGGATGAAGGCGGCGGCAGTCAGGGCGAAATAATTGGCTCTGATGGTGACATCAATAAACAGGTAGGCCAAATGAATTGATAAGAAATGAATAAAGTGCAAGGAGTATGGTGTAAAAAACCGTACTCCTTTTTATTTTGACTGGAGGTGCTCATTTGAAAAGAATTATGTCCTTCATGCTTTGCCTTGTGCTGCTGTGCAGCCTTTTGCCAACTGCTGCTCTTGCCGATACGGGTGGCAGTGGGAACCTGGATGGCGGTGGCGGCGGCCTTGGAGGAGGAAGCGGTGAAAACTATTGGAACGGCGGTAATGACGGGGTTCGTGTAACGGTTGTCAATGCGAATACAGGCTCACCAGTGACAACGTCTATTGACATTACCAATATAACGCCGACAGTACAATATCATTTCGGGAAAGTCAGCAAAATCCAATACCTAAGTGGAACATCACTATCTGTCATTACCGGGACATACAACTATAAAAATCCCGATATAACTATGCCAAGAATTGTCAGCGCAGACGGTAGCGTAAATATTGACGCAATTAAAGCATATTTCTGTTCTGAATATGCAGTACAAACTATTGCAGAAACAACAGGGATTTCCTATGACACACTCATTAGTGGAGAATACAAACTCTTCTTAGAGCCTATTGCCTATTTTACTTTTCAAGGGCAGAAAGTAGCCATGACTGCAACGGAAGCCGCCATGTACGACAATTTGCTAAGCGGTGGTCTGGGCTCCAAGATGGGCTCTCTGACCCACAAAAACCTGCCTTTCTCGATGTTCCTGGAAACCCCGGACCTGGGTTTTACCGCCTATTCCGGCGCAACGGGCCAAAACCAGTCTAACGATACCATTATAGCCTGTCTCGGACTGGGTATCGTGCGGTTTGCCGGACAACCCCCAACCCCGCCTCCTGTGACAAGCTATGATTACCAATACAGGGTAGATACGGACGTAATCACTCCGGTCACGCTCTACGCTTCCGGGGAAATTAATCCCGACAGTCCCGCAAAAGTGACTTTCAGGATCAAGGGCAGTACGTACACCGTCAGCAATATCGTCATACCCGCAGGCGAAAGCCAGCTTGTGTGGTGCAAATGGCACACACCCTCCAGCCCGGAGGAAATCACCATTACGGTAAGCAGCACAAAAGGCACATTAAGCCAAACGTCAATTCTTGCAAAGATTATCCGTCTGGACGAAAATGAGCCGCCGAATCCCACGGCAACGGATAGAAACGACGGTTTTTCGACAGTCGGTTTTCCGTCAAGGGCAGTGAAAGCTTCGGCCTCCTGGGGCGTTTGGTGGGCGCAGTGGCATCCCTATTGGGTATGGATATCCCATTGGGTGTGGGTTGGCGGTGAGGACGGAAGCTGGTATGATTTCGGCCGGTGGGAGGACCACGGCTGGTATGATTTTTTCAGAGACAACTATTCCGCATCCCTTTCCGGCAGCATGAGCCTTTTGCCGGATGATAAAGTGCCCACCGCCAGCGGCAGCACCATGAAATCGGGCTATGGGGTAAAAACCACCGTTAATGCACAGTTTACAACCAACGCGCCGTCCTCTCATGTGACGGGTGCGCAGACGGCGACCGCCTATTTTCCTGAATTCCATTACAAGGATTACTGGCGTTTGCTGGACCTGACGGCAAGCGGATACTCCGCGCAGTTTCAGTTTAAGACAAACAATTATTCCACCTACAACCGCAGGGTGCATTTTCTTCCGATTTGGTATCCCAACGGACAATACACGGTGGATACCTACATTCAGGACGCCTGGACCCCTGCCGGTATGCTGTCAATCAGCATACGGGATGCTGTAAGCATTTCCGGCTCACTCTATGACGATTGGCACCTTGCGCCCATTAACCCATAAGTACGGAAGGAGGTTTTATATTTTTATGGAAAACGAAACGGATCTGAAAAAATTTCGTGTTTTGGTTGTAGAGCCTGAAAAGCCGCCTTATGTAGCTGAAATTGAAAACAATCTCCGGTCCTTGCAGGAGATGGTGGGCGGAAATATACAGTATGTCGGACTTGACAGGGACACCTTCTTCTATTGCAATGAGGAAGGCAAGCTGTTGGGGCTTCCAGGAAATCGCAAGCTGGATAACGGTGATATTGTGGCGGGGACTTTTATAATCTGCCGTGAAGATGGAACAGGTGAAGAAGCTTCTCTTACGGATGAACAAATCGAAAAATACATGAGACGATTTAGGGAGCCGGAATTATATACAATCCAAGAGGTCGAGGACGCGAGCTATGTCAGCGTTAAATCTTACAATAGCAGTGACGACTTCTTGAAGGCTCTTTTTAATGACGAAGATGAAGACGAAGACGAAATGGAGCTATAATTAGCAGGGCTTTCGGGGCTGTACCTAAACGGGTGCAGCTCTTTTTTTAGTGCGCCACGCATGGCGATTAACTTGGTGGTGAAAGTCCACTATGGGGGCTTGTAGTTGCCAACCATTAGCCAAGAGCAAGGGTGTCCATCGTGAGGTGGAATCTGAAGGAAGCTGGAGGCAAAATTCCGACCCAAGGAACACGAACATCATCAGGCATAGGATATGGGACGAGTTTGCTAAACAAAACGAAGTCCAATCAACTACACAGACATACCAATGTAAATGATGTGGGTACATGGAATGAAAGTGAATCGTCTTACCGTGGGAGGTCTCATGGACGTGAGGAGATCAGTTTGAATCACGGTTGAAACAAGGTTTGTCATGAGGAGTCAGCAGATACCATAGTACCCGAGGAAGTCGACATCATCGGGGAAGGGTTGAACCTTAGGAGGTGGTAGTCAATGAATGTTACCAGAACAGGAGCAAAGTGCAGCCAACTTCCAGTAGACATCGGACGTAAGGAAGGCTCACTGCAAACGAATAGTGCGGAACACGAAGAATATGCAGGAGTGCACAGTTCTGCGAGGATAACTGAAAACAACATCACCGACGCAGACATGTCGAAGGATAGACTGCTTGAGAAGATTGTGGATAGAAACAATATGAACTATGCGTACAAGAGAGTTAAATCCAACAAAGGGGCTCACGGTGTCGATGGGATGAAAGTAGATGAACTTCTGCAATATCTCAAAGAAAACGGAGACCAACTCAAGCAGTCAATTCTGGACGGTAAACATCGTCCTAATCCCGTCCGAAGGGTAGAAATACCAAAGGAAGACGGGAAGAAAAGAAGATTAGGAATACCTACGGTAGTAGACCGAGTAGTACAACAGGCCATAGGCCAAGTGCTTACCCCGATCTTCGAGAAGCAGTTTTCGGACAATAGCTATGGATTCAGACCTGGACGAAGCGCTCATGACGCCATCAAGAAATGTCAGAACAACATAGATGAAGGATATAAATATGTTGTAGACATGGACTTGGAGAAGTACTTTGATTCTGTGAACCAAAGTAAATTGATCGAAGTACTAGCAAGAACAATCAAAGATGGTCGAGTAATATCGCTTATCCATAAATACCTGAGAGCAGGAGTCATTATTAGAGACAGCTTCGAAGAAACAGAAGTCGGCGTACCGCAAGGCGGCCCTCTTAGTCCAATTCTTAGTAACATTATGTTAAATGAACTGGACAAGGAGCTTGAGAGAAGGGGTCACAGGTTCGTCCGTTATGCGGACGATCTAATGGTCTTCTGCAGAAGTAGAAGAAGCGCACAACGTGTGCTAAACAACATCCTCCCCTTCATCGAGAAAAGGTTATTTCTTAAAGTGAATAAGGAGAAAACGGTGGTCGATTACGTAGGGAAGGTAAAATTTCTTGGATTCTCGTTTTACCGAACCAAAGGCAAAATGAGGGTCAGAATACATCCAAAATCGGTTGCAAAGATGCGTTGCAAAGTGAAAGAGCTTACTTCCAGAAGCAACGGAATGGGCAATGAAATCAGGGCAACAGAACTCAGACGCTACATCATGGGGTGGATAAACTACTTTAAGTTGGCGGACATAAAGAAGTTGCTGTTAGAAACCGATTCTTGGATGAGAAGACGTATTCGCATGATCTACTGGAAACAATGGAAACGAGTGAGGACAAAGCTGAAAATGCTTAAGTCACTAGGGATCCGCGAGCAGAAAGCATGGGAATACGCAAACACAAGAAAGAGCTACTGGAGAACATCCAATAGCCCAATCCTAGCCAAATCCCTAACAAACAATGTTATTAAAGGATTTGGATTCCTGTTCTTTTCAGAGTATTATCGACAAGTTACAGCGTAAACTGAGGAACCGCCGTGTACCGAACGGTACGCACGGATATCTTATCCCGATATCGGGATAACAGATCTTATCCCGCAAAATGCGGCATCCCGACTAATTGTCACAAGCCCTCATATCAAGCCCTTCCTTCACAAAAATGGCGGGATAATATTTCTTTCATTATGCTGTATATTGAATTTACTAAATTCAATAGGAGGCTTACATGGAAGACAATACGATTTTTGGAATCATCCAACAGTCATTGGCAATCTTAGAAAAGGAAGTAGGATTAGCAAAATCTACACTTGATGTAGTCGCATCTCGTAGTTTCAAACCGATCTCCGAATTCTTCAAGGAAAAGCAGGAGGTATATTACAGTGCAGATTTGCTGAACGAGCTAGATCAACGCTATCAGGAGAATCTGAAGACAGGGGCGATTTCACGGAATGTATATAACCTCCGTACTCGAGGTACCAGAATACTGCGAGAGGTGTATGAGACAGGCAATTTCGTCTGGAAAGGACCAGTTAGCAAAAGTATCCCCGTTTTACCGGAAAGCTTTGAGCATATTATCAACGGTCTCGCCGATGCAGTCCGCATGGAGATGCGAAGCCGCGATACGCTGTACATAGTTAGGCGTTTTCTGTTGCTGCTTGCCAGTTTTGACATCAACAACATTTCTCAAATTGAGTCAGAGCATGTACAGATGTTTCTGAGCGATGTTTCCCAGTCACGTGCAAAAAGCATGGATGATGTTGTCGGCGCTCTTCGCAAATTAAATCGATATCTTACTGGATCGGGACTATCCGGTCTTCCATACGCAGGCTTACTTATGGCACCGAGAGCAAGAGAAGGAAAAATATATCCGTGTATGCCCCAAGATGATTTGGGATTAGTCATAAAGTCAATTGACCTAAGCACGGCAATCGGCAAACGCGACTATGCCATTTTGCTGTTGGCTGCAAGCAGTGGTATGCGGGCTGGGGATATAGCGAAAATCAAACTTTCAGATATTGACTGGCGAAAAAGCGAGATTCATATAGTTCAGGGGAAAACTCAAGCGCCTGTCAACCTTCCGCTGCAAAGGGGCGTTGGAACCGCCTTGGCCGACTACATTCTTAATAGTCGTCCGGAATCGAAATCCCCGGAGATATTTTTAAGAAGCCTTGCGCCTTTTCAAGGATTTAAGGATGGCGTCTCGGTAGCATGTGTCTTGCGTCGACGGATGAAGGCAGCGGGAGTATCACATACGCTTGGTGATGGAAAAACGATGCATGGCATTCGGAGGATGCTTGGCACCCAAATGACAATGGAAGGCGTGCCCATAACAACGATTGCACAGATACTTGGTCATCAAAACACTCACGCGACTAAACCGTATATTTCTCTGGATATTGAGGGCTTGCGCGAATGCGCATTGGGGTTCGACTCTGTCGGGGAGGGCTCCAAACGATGAAGACGTTCAACGAATATATTGAGGCTATGCTCCTCTACAAAGAATCCATAGGATATTCCAGAAAATCTTACGAGTACGACCTGATGCGTTTTTGTAATTATATAGTGACGAAGCAATTAGACGTGTCCGATCTCAAAGAAGAAATAGTCTTAAGTTGGTGTTCACGCTGGGAAAGCGAATCCCAGACCAGCGCGAGAAGAAGGATTCAATCAGTTCGGGAGTTGCTTAAATACCTATCTGCAATCGGTATTGATTGCTATGTGATCCCATCAAGTTTTCTCCCAAGGCCAGAGACACGGACGCCGTATATTTTTACTGACAAAGAATTACAGAGCATTTTCAAGGAGTGCGACGATCTATTGCCTAATAAATGCTCCCCTAACCGGCACCTGATTCTTCCTGTATTATTGCGATTGATTTTTTTTTGCGGCTTGCGTCCGAACGAGGGACGGGAACTGCAAAGCTGCGACATAGATTTCGACAAAGGCATCTTGCTTGTCCGAAAAAACAAATCTCACAAAGAGCGTTATGTCGCCATGTCCGATGATGTGTTGCAGATGTGCAAGGATTATCATACTTCCAATGCCGACATTTTCACTGGTAACACAAACTTTTTCCCATCTCCGAACGGCTTGCCATACAATCGGCGCTGGCTTTCCGGACAGTTTCGAATGATTTGGCACAAAGCCCGCGCAACCAGTAATGAGGCTTCCGCCGTTGTTTATGATCTCAGGCATCGGTATGCAACGACGATGATGATGAAATGGCTGGACGAAGGTGCTGATCTTTTCGCAAAACTCCCTTATCTAAGCGCATTTATGGGACATACTCATTTTTCGGATACGGCATACTACATCCACCTCTTACCGGAAAACCTCATTCGTTCATCGGCTATCGACTGGAGCCATTTCTCGGATTTGATCCCGGAGGTGTCCGAAGATGAATGAGAAAAGCACCCGCTTCTTCAAATTAGTACGGGACTTTCTGACGGTATATCTCCCAGATCAAAGGGCTGTGAGCGTCAATACTATTAAGTCGTACCGTGAATGTCTCAATCAATTGTTGAGCTATATTTGCGACAGAAACGGTTTCGCTCTGGGAAAACTCAGTTTCGAATATCTTTCCAGGGAGACAGTTGAGAGCTATCTGGAGTATCTTGAAAAGAAAAGGCATTGCAGTGTTTCCACACGCAACCATCGCCTTGCATGTATCCGGTCTTTCGTTAAATATGCCGGTGTCAGGGATGTTAGTGTTCAGGCATGCGTTAATGATTTATGCACTATCCCTCAGAAAAAGGTGGCAAAGACCGCCGTCATTAAGTTCTTCAGTGAATCTGCGTTGAAAACTATACTTGAGCAGCCAGATGCCAGAAAGAAGAAGGGGCTACGAAATCTGTTCTTTATGATACTGATGTATGATACCGGAGCCAGAAACCAAGAGTTGCTAGATATCAGGTTAAGTGACATCCACTTCGAAGGTAAATCGCCCTACGTTGTCATTACTGGGAAAGGTGGGAAAACGCGCTTGGTGCCAGTAATGCCCAAAACCGTTGATCATTTCAGAAAGTATGTTGATGTCTTCCACCCTGAAATTTCCTTTAGCAATCATCTTTTCTACATCGAACGAAAAGGGAACCGATCTGCTATGTCGCCAGACTGCTCAGAAAAGTTTGTAAAGAAATACGGTACCGCCGCGCATAACGTCAATCCAAAAGTCCCAGAGTCACTGCATTGCCACATGTTTCGTCACTCTCGCAGCATGCACCTGTATAAAAGTGGGATGCCAATGGTTTTGCTGGCTGAATGGCTCGGGCATGCACAAATTTCATCGACATTGATCTATGCGAATGCTGATACTGAAATGAAAAAAGAGGCTATCATGAAAGCTACTTCAAAATTGAACCCGTTGCTATCCGGCGAAACTGCATATCTTGAATGGGAAGATGATGAGGCGTTAATCAGGCAGTTATATGGGTTAAGCCAGTAAATATTATCCCGCCATTTTTGTGAAGGAAGGGCTTGATATGAGGGCTTGTGACAATTAGTCGGAATGCCGCATTTTGCGGGATAAGTGGTGTGGGAGGTCGGCCACTCAAATAATGGGTGGCCTCCTACCCGATTCTGGAGGTGGTTAGGCCTGGGGCATAGAAGCCTATTCAAATCGGTAGATTGCGAAGGCATTCAGGAAATCAAAGAAAGCGAGGTGGAAATGGCTTGATTTTCCCAATCATTATGATTATGGTGTGCGCTGCCCTGGGGGGCGGCGCTTTTCTTTTCATCAGGCTGTCGGACAAAAGGAAAAAACAGGTTGCGGCTGCGGACGGCCAGCAAAAGACAGCCAATGAGTTTGTCAACGTCAAGGACATCAAAGGCAAATATCTCTACACAAGAGACCAGCTTGTACTCTGCTATCTGAAACTAAACCCCCTCACCATCGACCTGTTCAGCAAGGGCGAAAAACAGCAACTGGTCAAGCAGCTCACAGCCAATATGTCCGGCATACAGCACCCCTTTAAATTTCTTGCCGTATCCCGTCCGGTGGACATTACACCTCTGATCTCCGAGCTGTCAGCGGCGCTTGCCACCTCCGACCCCAAGCAAAAGGAGCTTTTGAAGCAGGAAATCCTGGAGATGACCACCTTTGCCCTGTCTGGCGAGGTGGTGGAGCGCCAGTTTTACATCGTCCTCTGGGAAAAAGCCGACGAGGGCGCCGAAAAGGAGTTGCTGGTGAAGGCCAAGGATTTTGCCGGAAACCTCGGTGACTGTGGGATTGGCTGCGAAATCCTGGAACAGCAGGATATTGTGCGGCTCTGCAACCTCATCAACAACCCCGCCTATATGCACTTGGAGGAGACGGACTTTACGCCTTCCATTCCCATTTTAGGCGGAGGTGTTGTATTTTGATAGGAATCTCCAGAAAAAAGACCGAGTTTGTACCGGTGAATGAGGCCTTGTTAAACGTCATTTCTCCGATGGGGCTTGAAATTAAGAGAAATAGCCTGGTGATCGGTGAAAACACGGGAAAGATTTACGGCGTTGTCCGCTATCCTCAAAAGGTGGATACGGGTTGGCTGAGTAAAATCACCAACATACCGGGTACCCTTGTTTCCATCGGCATCCAGCCGGTGGACAACAGTGCTTTGATTTCAGCCATATCCAAGAGCATTATTCAAAACCGGGCTGCCGCAGACGGTGCCAAGGACCCCTTGACCCGGCAGAGAAGCGAAAAAGCCGCAGAGGACGGGGAGCGGATTATGCTCCAGATCGACCAAAACGGCGAAACTGTGGCGTTGATGAGCCTTGTCATCATGCCGGTGGCCCATGACGAAAAAAGCTTTGTCAAGGGGTGCCGAAGGGTAGAGAGAGTCGTCAACGTGATGAAATGCAAGGTCAGAACCCTTGCCAACCTGCAAAAAGAGGGCTTGCAGACCATTTCCCCGACCTATCCCGTAAGTCCGGTGGTGGAGAGCATTGTGCAGAGGATTATCCCCATGAGCACCTTTGTGGGCGGATTTCCGTTTGCGTCCAGCGGCTTTAATGACGGCACCGGGTACTATTTTGCGAAGGACAACAACGGCGGATTGATCATAGTAGACACCTGGAAGCGCGGCAATGACCGCACCAATTCCAATATGGTCTTTATGGGTGTGGCCGGCGTGGGCAAATCCACCGCCGTCAAGCATATCGCTTTAGCGGAATATATGAAAGGTACCAAGCTGATTTTCATCGACCCCGAATCGGAATACCGTGACCTGTGCCTGAATTTGAACGGCGACTGGATTAACGCGGGGGGTGGCGCCAACGGCAAAATCAATCCCCTGCAAATCCGGCCTGCACCCAGGGACAGCGAGGACGAGCCGGACGAAAAGGGCGGCAAACTGTACCGGGACGAGGGCAACGGCATGTCGGACATGGCGCTCCACGTTAAGAATCTGGAAATCTTCTTCAATCTCTATCTGCCCAGCCTCACGGACATGCAGAAGGCCATCCTGAAGCAGAGCGTCATCGAGCTTTACAACCGGTTTGAAATTTATTGGGACACGGATATTACCACCCTGTCCAACACACAGTTTCCCACCTTTAGCGATCTGCATAAGCTGATTTCCGAAAAAGCAGAGAAGGACAAGAGCAACACCGTCTATCGTGACCTGGCTTTGCTGCTGTATGATGTAGCCAACGGCAGCGACAGCTTTTTATGGAACGGCCACACCGCCGTTGAAACCCATTCCCGCTGTATTTGTTTGGACACCCATTCCCTGCAAAACACAAGCGAAAACATCAAAAGGACGCAATACTTCAACCTGTTGACCTGGTGCTGGGAGCAGATGTCCAAAGACAGGACCGAGCGAGTATTGCTCATTTGCGATGAAGCCTACCTGATGATCGATCCCCAGGTGCCGCAGAGCCTTGTGTTTTTGCGCAATGTAGAAAAACGGGCAAGAAAATATGAAGCAGGACTAATCATCATCTCCCACAGCGTCGTGGATTTTCTTTCCCCTGAAATCAAGATGTATGGGCAGGCCCTGCTGGACATCCCCTGTATCAAAGTCATCATGGGAACCGACGGAAAGAATTTGCAGGAAACAAAGGAGCTTTACAATCTTACCGAAGCGGAGGAAGAATTGCTGGAAAGCAAGAAACGAGGCCACGCCTTATTTGTGATCGGTTCCAAGCGTCTGCACGTCAATTTCGAGATACCTGAATACAAGTTTGACTATATGGGTAAGGCTGGAGGAAGATAAAAAAAGAAGCAGGCTGTATATCTCATGCAGCCTGCTTTTCTCACTTTGTCTTTAAGTCCTTAATTATAGCCAGAAGATGCTCCAACTGGCCATCGTTTAGCTTCTTTAACTCATCCATTAAGTCATTTAATTTTGTCGGAAAGCTTACTTCGTCATCAAAGAAATCCTTTGGAGGGACATTCAGATATTCGCAGATATAAAAAAATCCTGTCATGGACGGCAGCGACTTTTTGTTCTCAATTTTATTGATATAGCTTTCGCTTTGACCTAAAGACAGGCTCATATCCCTTGCGGAAACCCCTTTTTGTGTGCGGAGCCTAGTTAATCTTTCGTAAAACAAATCCTCATACATTACAATTCACCACCTTGTATATATGATTATAGACAATACATCGGTTCATTATACGGAATTACAGCATATGTTTCTATTGACATAGGGAATTGTATTCCATATAATGTAAGAAAATATATGCCTTAATTCCTTATTATTATGAGAAAGGTGGTTGCCTAAAATGACGATGCTTATTAAAGAAGCCAATATAAGGCCTGCCTGCTGCTTTGCGGGACCCCGCCTTCAAAGCCTTCCCCTTGGGCTTGACGAAGAAAACGCCGGTTGCCTGCGGTTGAAGCAGGTACTGAAGGAACAGGCGGTCTATTTGATTGAAGCTTTGGGAGTTACTCATTTCATCAGCGGTGTTGATTTAGGTGTCGGCCAGTTTGCCGCAGAAATCGTCCTTGACCTCAAAAGAGACTATCCCGAAATTACCCTGGAGTGCGTTATTCCCTGTGAGGATCAGGCGGCAAAATGGACGATAGCGCAGCGTGACAGGTACTTTTCTATTGTAGAACGATGCGATAAGGAAACCCTTTTGCAGCGTCATTACACTAAGGATTGCATCAAAAAGAAAAAGGAATACATGGTCAAGCAAAGTAATTATGTGCTTGCGGTATGGAACGGCAAGCCCGGCGGCGCGGGCAACATCCTTGCTTTTGCCCGCACCCTGGGAAAGACTGTGATTCTGATTGACCCCAATACCTTTGAAATGTGAACTGATTCTAATAAACACTAGCGACACAGCCCAATGAACCATAAAGGCGCTCCTACTGACAGGAGCGCCTTTTATAATGGAGGTAATTTTATGGCAATTGATCCGGCAACGGCAAAGCTTCTTGCCCAGGCGGCCTTAAAGCTTGCATCCGATGAAGAAGCAAGAAAAAAGCTGCTGATTATTATTCTTACACCCTTGCTGTGTGTAGTTCTCATCCTGGCGGCCTTCGTTTATATCCTTACCCACCCGTTGGAATTTTTGGGTGAGTTTTTCGATAGCCGAGCCATTACCGAGGTAGAGCGGCTGCAAAACGACTACGGGATGTACCAGTACCTTGCGGCAACGAATTATGAAAGCGGCATAACATCCTATGAGGGCGTGATCTTTACCGATGGAGCCACGCCGGTGGTGTACTACAACCAGAGAGATGAACGGTTCAGAGACAAGTCTTACGGGACAGACAACATCGGCGGGTATGGCTGCGGTCCCACCGCAATGGCTATGGTAGTATCCAGCCTGACGGATAAAACGGTTGACCCGGTGGAAATGGCAGAATGGTCTTATGATAACGGGTATTGGGCTCCCGGCGGCGGTTCCTATCATTCCCTTATTCCGGGCGCAGCGAAAGCCTTTGGCTTGCAGGTAGAAGGCTGCCCGGCAAAGGAACCGCAAAAAATTGTTGACGCGCTGTCTTCCGGCAAGCTGGTGGTCGCACTGATGGGAAAGGGGCATTTTACGTCCAGCGGGCATTTCATCGTACTCAGGGGCGTGACCGCCGGGGGAAAAATCCTGGTGGCGGACCCAGCCAGCAAAAAGCGCAGCGAACAGGAGTGGGACTTATCCATCATACTGAACGAAGCCCATAAAAGCGCCGAAGCGGGCGGCCCATTCTGGATTATATCGACATAACAAGCACTTTACTTTGGTTGAGTATTTTAATCCGGAGGTAGACAATGAATAACCGGAAAAAACTGATTGAATTGTTTATCTATGTACTGATTGTGGTGATCGGGATTATCCTGCTCCTTACTGCAAATCTCAAAAAGCAGGATAACAAGCCTTATGACGGAGGTGTGAGCGTTGCTGCTGTATCTTTCAAGTAATGGGAAAAGCGGACTGACCGACTTTATGGAAGGGCAGGAGCTTGTGATAAAGAAGCTCATCGGCAGGTTTTCCTTGAAGCTTTTTGTCGCAAAGGACATCAGGAATTATATAGGCTGCAAGTATTTCCTTGTGGATGTTTCCTGTATAGAGGAGCAGCTTGATGATTTCATCGTTGCCCTCCAATCCATGCAAATGATGCTCAATGTGAGAATCATCCCCATCCTGTCGGATATGGTAAATGCAGACGCCTATATCGGCAGGCTGGTGGATATCGGCGTAACGGATATTGTGACCGCCGACAGCATGGACGGTATCAGGGATGAGTTTGCCGAGTGTCTTTCGGAGGACGGTATGCAAAGGTATAAGCGGCCACCGGAAAGCTTTATGCAGGATACCGCCCTTCCCGAAGCCTTGATACCAAAAGAGATTGTCAAATACAGGTGGGACGCCCGGAATATGAAGATTGCCGTTGCCGGCACACAGCGGCGCAGCGGCGTTACCGTCACCGCCTTTAACCTGGCGGCCTGGCTCATTGCGCGGGGGGCTTCTGCCTGCTATGTGGAGACCAATACCAACCGGCATTTGAACTGGATCGTCAATATCTATGACGCGGAAAAAGACGGAGAAGCCTATCCGGTCGGCGGTATCGACTGCTATTTTACCAATGAGCTGGATAAGGATTATAACTTTATCATCTACGACTGCGGGGAAATCAAAGAACCACCCACGATATTTAGGGAGGCGGACATCCGTCTGCTCTGCGGAAGCATCCTGCCCCATGAGGCAAAAGACTATCTGCAAGTACTAAATGCTTGCAAGGATATGGACATCCATAAATTGGGTTTGTGTGTGCCGAAGCCTTTACAGGAATTTTGCAGGGAATCGTTAAACAAGGATATTATGATAGCAGAATCCTCCCATGACCTGTTTGAAAACAATATTAACGGATATATCTATCTGCCGATGGTAAAGAGGTTCATTATAAATATATAAGTTTGGTTGAGAATTAGTTGTAGCTTTTGCTATGTTCGGAATTAGACTAATTTTCTTTGGTGTTCAGCAAATTTAGGCCTAACAAAGCTTACAGCTAGACACCAATGGCGAAAACGCACTGTAAAAAGAGCCATAAAACGGCTGCAATCTCACAATGTGGTGTAAACAAAGAATCCTCAAATTTCAGGAAACATGAATGACTCTAACATGACAAACCAAGCGAAGAAAGCGAAGAAAGCTGCTCTATTGCCTACCATATAAACTACCATTGATATAAAGGTGTATTTATGTTATCTTAGTTGTAGAACAAGAGGTGAATAGATGGAATTATATACGGACATCCAGCAATTGTTTAAGGCTTTGGCCGATGTAAACCGCCTCCGCATCATTGAGGTATTATCTAAAGAATGTAAAAGCGTCAACGAAATCGCTAAGGCGGCGGGTCTATCCCAACCATTGACTTCTCACCATTTGAAAGTGCTGAAAAACGTCGGTATAACCCGTGTTGAAAATCGAGCTAGTTTTGCCTTCTATTGAATTACCGACGACGTGATCTGGAAGATCATCTCACAATCAAAAGATTTCATGCAAAACAGGGCGCAGGTCAAAGGTAACAACTTATTAGATTTACAAAACAATCAAACGGGAGAGGAGTTTCCTTATGTTCGAGATGATAAATAACGTGGTTCTACCTAGCGCTAGTGACTGCTGAGGTACTTCATCTAGTGCTGGTCAGCACGTTGATGGAAACACTGAACACTGTAAAATTTGCAGAAATCCCTTGGAGTACTTTGACCAGGGCAGAGAACTGACTTGTTCCCAGTGTGGCAGGCAGGAGATAGCTAACATCTGTTGCTCTAATGGTCATTATGTTTGTGACGAGTGCCACGGAAAAGGGGTTTTTAACTTAGTTAAGGACTATGTAATTGGTTGTAAGTCTAAAAAACCTTTGGAAATTGCCGAAACACTCATGGGGTATAACGATCAAGTTCCCATGCTTGGCTGTGAAAACGCTTGGGTAGCGGCTGGGGCTTTGATCACGGCCATCAGGAACGAAGGAAGTATCACTGTAACAGATGATCAGGTTCTGGAGGTGCTAAACCGAACGGCAAAGCAGGCTATTGGCGGATACTGTGGTTTGACAGGCGTATGCGGTATCGCTGTATCTATAGGCGCTTGCTTCAGTGTTATTCTGGGAGCGGCTTGTCCCAAAGACCAGGAAACGGCAACTACCATGAGAGTTGTGGCCAAGATGGTTAACACTATTGCTAACGAAACAGGTCCTTGCTGTTGTAAGAACTTCGTTCGAAAATCATTGACAGAGGCAGTAAAATTGGTGAAAGAGCATCTAAGTGTTTCCCTGCCAATAGTCAGTGAGAACATAATTTGTAAACATGTTGAACGACATCCTCACGGGTGCCGGAAAGAAAAGTGTTCCTATTTCGGCAAAGATACTGTTATAGTGAAAGGAGAAAACGGGGTGCTAAAGAAATACGATGAGTTCTTTTCATCAGTCTACAGCGAAGGGGTTATTGACAGGAAAACCAAACATTTAATTGCCCTGTCGGCTTCCCTGGCAGCAGGTTGTGAACCCTGAACTCAGTATTGCTTTGCAGTTGCAAAGGAACTAAACATTCCGGAAGATGAATTAAACGAAACGATAGCTATTGCTATGACGGTGGGTGCGACAAAGATTAGAGCATTAGCAGACAAAATTCACCCCACTAATAGTGAACCCTCCCGACTGGAAACAAAGGAGGAACAACTCACCGAATGTAAGACCTGAACTGTCTAAATTCCTGTTTCGGGTAAACAGGGTATTTTGACAGGGGCATCCAATGGGGATGCCTTCATTAATCAGCAAGAGTTAGGAAGGTGAACTTACACTTGATACCTCCATTTATAGCAACTGGGATTGGTAGCTTACCACATATCGACCCTGTGGAAGCTGTTCGAACGGTAAAACAGTTCTTTCCAGATATGCCTCATTGGCCACAGCTACCAAGCAACAATACTTCTGAAGGGTTAATCGGCCAATACATTGCCCCACTTGTCCGGCTTGGTCTGGTGGATAAAGAGTCTGGTAGTTCACCCTTCTTTGTCCGGCAATCAAATTGGTTAGACCGGCTCACTGAGTTTTACGATTTGTATTTGAGAATATCCGAAGGTGACGACGAAGCATTAAGTCACTTTGGCTTACCTTATGAATATGCCAAGGGATTCTGGGCATTCGTCGATGAATTGTCTAACGGTGGTTTTCATAATGCTAAATATATCAAGGGTCAGGTTACAGGCCCAATCACTTTGGGGCTGCAACTCACAGACCAAAATAGAAGGTCGTCGTACTACGATGAGGAACTACGGGATATTGTTGTTAAAACCTTAGCCTTGCAAGCCAGTTGGCAAGTTGAGACCTTAAACAGATTCGGCATACCAGTCGTAATTTTCATTGATGAACCGGGTCTTTATGCTTACGGACAATCAACCCATATAACCCTCAATAAACAGGAAATCATTGATGAACTTAACATTATCGTCGATACGATTCATTCTGCCGGTGGTAGTGCTGGGATACACGTGTGTGCCAGTACGGATTGGGGAATGCTGCTCGAATCCAGGATTGATATACTAAACTTCGATGCCTTTGAGTACTTCACAACCTTATCCCTGTATCCCGAGAATATTCAGAATTTCCTGCATAGAGAGGGAGTTCTGGCCTGGGGAATAGTTCCCACGTCCGAGAAAGTTTGGGCTTACGACTCGGACCAATTAACCAAAAAGCTTAATGGTCAGATTGACACATTGGTAGGCAAGGGAATAGACAGAAATGCCCTGCTTGCACAGATGATGATTACCCCAAGCTGTGGTGTAGGAAGTCTTACAACGGATATTGCCAACAAGGTATACGGCCTTACTAAGGAACTATCCATCAAATATCAACAGATGTTTTGAGTGCATGGCTATTCGCAGTTTAGAAAATTTAACTAAGAATGATCTTGGATTGTTCACAATTGCTAATACGTCATGCGACTGCGGTACATCCTGTCAACCTAAAAGCATACCGCTAGAATACCGCTAGAAAGTCAAGAAAAATGGCCTGTTGTCGAAGGAGATTATATCGTCGGAAACAGGGACGCTAACGTGGCCGTATGTACCCTTGCGGTAGTGATATAATAAACACAATTATTTGGAAAGATGGTGAAAAAGTGGAGGACTGTTGTGCTATTCAAATCGAACCAATAAAATTTGACTTAGGGTTTAGTTGCCCGGAGTGTGGCGATAAGGGTAGACCGATGAAAATTATTACTTTGAAAAGCCTGTTGTTGCCAAGTGCATTAGTTAAACTGGAACCTTTAGCTTCTTACAAAATGTGTACCAACAAAGCCTGTTCCGTAGTTTATTTTAGTGATAATCAAGACGTATTTGAAACGAGGGACATAAAAGTGGAAGTGTACACAAAAAGCGAAGACGAAGACTGCCCCGTCTGTTACTGTTTCGGATGGACTAAGAAAAGAGTGGTACAAGAATTAGAGGAAACGGGCAGAACTACCGCTTTAGAGGAGATAACCGCACATACAAAAGCTGGTCGTTGTGGTTGTGAGGTCAATAATCCAGAAGGTTCTTGTTGCATCGGTAACCTAAAACACCTCTTGGAGTCAATTGCTAAGGAGAGCTAATCATGTTTAATGCAATTACACTTTTCATTCTAGCTGGTTTAGCCGAAATAGGGGGAGGTTACTTAGTATGGCTATGGCTCAGGGAAGCAAAGCCATTTTGGTATGGGATTATAGGAGGACTAATCCTCATTCTTTACGGCGTCATACCCACCTTGCAAAAGTTCCCGAACTTTGGCAGAGTTTATGCAGCATATGGAGGAGTTTTCATTTTTCTGGCAGTCTTATGGGGTTGGGGAATTGATAAGAAGGCACCTGATATGTACGATTGGATAGGAACGGCTATTTGTTTAGTTGGTGTGTCAATAATGCTGTGGGCACCACGTCATTAGACTAGTCCCTACTCTTCTTTAGTTAGACCCACTATAATTCCTCAACTGCCCTCACCAAGTCATACACGTCTGGCATCGTGTAGACCAGTACCTGTTTCACAATCAATGAGTTGAACGACAATCATCGGCTAATGCAGGAGAGCGAGACAGTGGTCTGATTCGATCGGTATGAAGAAACAAGAGAGGCATTTGTACAGGTACAGATGCCTCTCTTGTTTTTCTGTTTATGGTATGCGTGTTCTTACTTAATAGAATAGGAGATTTCAATGTCGTCGAGACAACTATGAAAAAATAATAGTGCAAAGAAAACAAAGCCGTAGTATAATATTACTATATGATAATATATAATAAAAGGGGGCGTTTCGGTGATCAACAGCAAGGAACTCTCCATAGGAATCGGTATCCTTGGTGGTGGCCCAGCTGGATATGTAGCAGCCATACGTGCTGCTCAGCTTGGTGCAAAAGTGACACTCATTGAGGATAGAGATGTGGGAGGAACCTGTCTCAATAGGGGATGTATTCCAACTAAAGCATTACTTAAAACATCGGAAGTCTTATCCATGCTTAATAAGTCTAAAGAATTGGGCATAACAGCAACGGTTTCATCCGTCGATACTAGCGTTGGCAAGGCCAGAAAGGACCGAGTGGTAAAAAGTCTCAGGATGGGTGTAGAGCATCTGCTGGCAAAAAATGGGGTTGAAGTCTTGCGGGGAAAGGGGTGGATTGAATCCTCGCAAAGGGTGATCGTTAAAACCGCAGACAGAGACCTTGTGGTCAACTGCAATCGTTTGATTATTACTACGGGTTCGGAGCCTTTAATTCCAGAGATACCAGGTGTTATGTTAGAAGGTGTTATCACGAGTGATGAGGCGCTGGAACTAACGGAGATCCCTGAAAGTATCACTATCATAGGAGCTGGGGCCATAGGTATGGAATTTGCTACTCTCTATAATTCACTGGGTTCCAAGGTTACTGTGGTGGAAGTTCAAGAGAGGATCATTCCCAATGAGGACCAGGAAATAACGTTGGAACTCTTAAAAATCATGAAGAGGCAAGGAATCAAATTCGCGCTCAGTTCAAAGGTTCGAGAGATTTCTAAGTCCGAAAATGGACTGGAAACCTTAGTGGTTAATGAAGAAGGAAAAGAAATGGTCCTGCACACAGAAAAGGTATTAGTCGCAGTGGGAAGAAAATTAGCGGGGCTATCTCCTGACATCCGTGCTCTGGGCATTGAGGTGACGAAAGGTTCCATCGTGGTCAATAACCGTATGGAAACCAACGTAGCCGGAGTTTATGCTGCCGGAGATGTGATCGGTGGCAGTCTTCTGGCGCATTTGGCTTTTGCCGAAGGGCGTGTGGCGGCCGAAAATGCCATGGGCATCCAAAGCAGGCTAAACTATAGAGCTGTACCCTCTTGCGTTTACACCAATCCTGAAGTGGCTTCGGTAGGCTTGAGTGAAGATCAAGCGAGGGAAAAGGGCATAGCTGTCAAAGTCGGACGCTTTGATTTTCGAAACAACGGCAGAGCCTTATGTCATGGAGAACGGGAAGGGTTTGTTAAGGTTATAACGGAGGAGAGTACTGGGGTTATTTTAGGAGCCCGGATACTGGGACCTCATGCTTCAGAGTTGCTTTCAGAAATCACGTTGGCAGTCAGCCTGGGGGTCAAAGCAGAAATCTTGGCGGATATGATCCATCCTCATCCAGCCTTAGCCGAAGCTGTGATGGAAGCGTGTGGGGATGCAATTGGCCGGGCAATTCATAAATAGCATATTCATGATAGGGAGAGGTTAAAAGAGAGATGATGACTGAGGTAGGAAAATACTAGGAGGGTGTGTGAACATGAAAACATGTCGTAACTGCGGTTTGGGTATTGAAGACAGCAACGACCTCATAAGCTGTTTTAAGTACAAAACCCTGAGCAATTCACAAGAGGAGAAATGCGACTGCCTATATTTCATTGAAAGAATCGTAGAGGATAGCGAACCCCTGCCCCCTATACAACACCTTCTTTTGGTAGAACAGGAATTAGGAAAGCGAAAAATGAAAATTAGTATCAATAATGGTCTACGGATGTAAATTGTCCATTCGGAACATCACAGCAACCCGTGCCGCAGGAACAGCCTACAGAAACATTGTTGTTATCAATTAATGAATCAAAGGTTATGTTCGTAAATTTATAAAAATTGAAGAAAGAAAAGAGAATGTGTAGTATGATTGCACAAATTCAAACTCGTATCATCAAGTCATTAGTGTATGATCCATGGGTGAATTTGGCTATAGAAGAACATTTGCTGGACCAAGTAACCGAAGATGAGGTTATACTTTATTTATGGCAGAATGACAACACGGTGGTCATCGGCAGAAATCAGAATGCCTGGAAAGAGTGTCGGCATCTTGATTTGGAATGTGAGGGCGGGAAACTTGCCCGGCGTTTATCCGGAGGTGGTGCAGTTTATCATGATTTAGGTAATTTGAATTTTACCTTCATTATGAATAAAAAGCATTATGATCTATCGAAACAACTGACCGTAATTTTGCAGGCGGTAACAAAAATTGGGATAAAGGCCGAGTTTTCGGGGCGTAACGACTTGGTGATTGGGGAAAAGAAGTTTTCAGGTAACGCTTACTTTTTCAATCAAGCTGGTGCTTTGCATCATGGCACTATCCTGATTGATAGCGACCTGACAAAGCTTAGTCGTTACTTGCAGGTATCTCGTGAAAAAATAAGCTCCAAGGGTGTTGATTCGGTTCGCTCCAGAGTGGTTAATCTATCGGAAGTTTGTAAAACTGTTACCTTGGCCGCTGTGATCGAAGGGATGGAAGAGAGTTTTAATGATGTTTACGGGGGAGATGCCCAAGAGATATCAGTAGATCGCAATGACTTCAAGATCAAATCATTGGTTCAAAAGTATTCCTCTTGGGATTGGCGGTTTGGCAATACTCCGAAATTTGACCTTTCCATTAGCCGCCGATTTGGCTGGGGAGAACTGGAATTAGGGTTTTGTTTAAAAAATGGTCGCATAGATTCTGTGCAAGTTTTTTCGGATGCCCTTGAAGAGGGCCTAATCAGAGAGATAGGGAAGGGTCTTGAAGGATGCTCTTTTAGATCAGACAGGATGATTGAGCATTTAATAAAGGGCGAGGGTCAATCTGAAAATCAAGCGATTATTATCAAAGATGTAGTCCTATGGCTTAGCGAAACAGAGTTATAAACCGATAAAACCTCCTGTGCCAATTGTTTTAGTGCAGGAGGCTATAAAATATGGATTTGGAGGATTTTTATGGAAGAACGGATCGTATCCATGAAGAGTGATTTGTTTAAGGCCTTAGCGCACCCTACCCGGGTACGTATCCTCGAACGACTGGTGGAGAACGACAAGGAAGTATGTGTTTGTGAGCTGATTGAGGATCTGGGAGTTGAACAATCAAATTTATCACAACACTTGAGTATTTTGCGCAAACAACAAATTATTACATCGACTAAAGTGGGCCTAAAAATCATGTACCGTATCAAATATCCTGAAGTATTAACTATTCTGGAGAAGGTCCAGAAAATTCTTGCCCAACAATTTCAAGAAGGGGAAGCTTTGATGAGGCATCTTGCTGACCGCTAGAAGGGTAGAAATGTCAATTCTTTCACCTCTATATTATAAAATGGAAGTGGGAAAGATGAATATATGAGCAAATGTTGTGATCCTAGAGCCCCTAAAGTATATACGCTAATCGTTGGTGGCGTACTAGTGGGGTTAATTGGAGTTGAACAGGCTTTTCTGGATTTAAGGAGCCTCGACTTAGTGAATGAAGAAGCTGCTGAAAAACTGTTTGAAATAGTGGCGCGAAGAAATTATATCGTAGAAGGTGCTGAAAGAGAATACAAGATAGCCCTGCTTGCGGCATATAAAAACTACCTAGATAAATCTAGATAGTAATAAGGCAAGTAATGTTTAAGGAGGTTTGAAAAGGACATTTCAAGACATCGGACTGACTCAACGAGGATACTTCCATGGGGGCTGTGGTATCTGATCATTAATTACGACTATTGTAGTAAATGTGGGTCTTGTATTAATAAATGTACACACAGTATTTACGAAAAGGACAGCACAAAACCTATGGACATTTATCCAGAGGGATGCAAAGAACATCCCAAAGTTTGAATACTCCCTAGTTTTCTGCCAATATAAGTAATATGCTAAATAAACCCAAGAAACTGTTGCATCAGTTTCTCGGGTTTATCGTGCTTCCACACCTCATGCTTTAAAGCGAACCTCAAAGGAGGCTTAGCTGGAGTCTTTATTTAAACAATTGACCGGAATAAATCACAAACCAACGTAAGCACAAACCCCCAATAACAACCATGCTACTCACGGGAAGCACAAAATTTTTATGGGTACTCACCCCATAGATGGAGAGGATAAGGGGCAGTAACAGTCCAATGACCACGACGCCAAGCCAGAACAACCAAGCCATACTCCCGCTGAAATACATGGAACCCACGGAAACGTAGAGAATGGCTAAAAGAATAATTTCCAAAGCAAGGAGTACGATATCTGTTTTCTTATAAAGGGTAAGATCGCTGCCATTTGCTCCGATCAAGGTTACGGCTAAGCCTGCAGAAAGAGCAGATACTAAGAACAGAATCGGTAAGAAGGGAATGCTTTTAATTCCGAGCAAGGATACATGCCATAAACTATTTGTAGTGACCGCTGAGAGCAAAAATCCGGTATAGGTTGCAGTGCCCAGCGCTACTAGAGAGCCAACCAAAGCGATTGGTTTACGCAGACCTTGCAGCCCTTGAAAGGAACTCGTGGCCGCCATTTCCATCCCCGCAGTGGTAACCCGAACCTGTTTTTGGGAAGCCGCTGCCGTCCATACCAAGAAAGCGTAGGCAAAGGAAAAGGCGGTGAAGATGGATACTATAAACACCCCTAACGACATAACGGAATGAAAGTTAACGTTAATCAAGAGTTCCCAGAACGTTAACGGGCGACCCAAGTCAACAATCAACATAATCAAACCTATCACGATGGCAACTGGAGCAATATAGGCACCTGAACGGATCACCTTTTCTGGCCGTTTTTTACTCAATAAATCAGTTAAGGCTGATGTTAAAAAGGCGCCTCCCGCGACCCCTGCTAGGAAAAGATAAATTGCAATTACCCCTCCCCAGGCTACCTCATTTCCAACATTTGCACCCCAAGTTACATCCATTTACTTCACCCCCTCATAGATATAGTACACGCTGGGCTTCGTACCCAACTCTGGTTTGCGAACCTGTACACTACTTTTAAATTTAGCCAATAATTTTGCAGCATCGCTCGCAGGATCATTAATATCTCCAAAGAATAAGGCTCCACCGACACACGTCAAGACACAGGCTGGTTTCTGTCCTTTGGAAACTCTCGTTTCATAACAGAACGTACATTTATCCGCCGCACCTGTCTCCTTATTAATAAAACGCGCCTCATAAGGGCAAGCAGTCATGCAATACTTACACCCCACACACTTATCACTATCCACCAGAACAAGATTATCTTCATTGTAATGAGATGCCTTTGTGGGGCACACAGCGACACACGGAGCATCCTGACACATTTGACAAGCTTCTTTTTCGAAGGTCATCTTGACCTTAGGATACAGCCCTTTGATGCCCAAGGAAGGCGTCTTAGTCCGATACTGTCCTTCGGGAACGTTATTTTGGAATTTACAAGCAACAGTACAAGCCTGGCAGCCGATGCATTTAGCGACTTGTACAATCATTGCATAATGTTTAGCCAACGGAGTCACCCTCTTTCTTTAGATTCAGTTGCCAGTTCTCTAGGATTTCAGCAGCCTGTGCATACACGGGGCGATGAGTCTCCCGGATTAGCGGTAATATCTTGCTTAAAAAAGGAAGCAAATGCTTTTGCCGAAATTCCTCCAAGCGCTCTTCTTCGCCGTCGCGTGCTAGGAGTGCCGCGAATTCTAACTCAACGGCCAAGTGGTCGGGAAGGTTTTCGGCCTTTTCTCCCATTCCATACCCAGCTGTTTCATAAACATGCTGGACGGCAAACGCCTCGGGCCCCATCACGAGACCGTCCTCGCTAAAATAGACTGAAGCATAGGGTGGTGCTTCCACTGCCCCTGTTTCGAAGAGCGGGATATAGTGCTCCCACAACGCATTGAGGCGAGCAGTTCCAGCAGGATAGTCGATACAGAACCTTGATAATTCAGCGATTTTTGCATCTGGGATAATAAGCTCTTCTCGCCAAACATCGATTAACTCTTCCAAGTGCTCAGAAATATCTTGGCAAGGCCGATAAAACAAACTGGCAAAGGATAAAAAAAGTTCTGCTACCGTGTTCTCGTTCAAGGTTCACTCTCCTCCCGCATAAACCTTCAATCCGTTTTGCTACATGCGTCTATGGGCATTAATGTTAAAATTCGCTGAAGGCGGATTAAGCTTTCTTAAGGGTCACGAAATCCATAGATGTCACCGAATTTCCAACAGTACCAAGTTGACCTGACACCAACTTATTAACATTGATCCCTTTACCAAAGGCCCGTTTCAATTCGGGAGAAATACGACCAAAACCGTGATAAGCAAAGACGGTGTCTGGACGAATCCCTTCTGTCACCGTTGCTTTTCCTTTGTGCTCGAATTTCCCAGAGGTGATGATAATGTCGTCCCCATCCTTAATGCCGAGCTTCTTTGCACTCACTGTGTTGATCCACAGTGAATTCGTGGACATCAATTCATTGAGTACAGGGACATTTGCCGTTCCTGCATTGGTGTGCACTGCTACTTTACCTTGAACGAAGCGGAATGTTCCTTCCTCTGGTTGAGGATGTTTAACATAAACTGGAATTCCCTCTTTAGTAGCCTCTTCGACTTCAGGGGAGAAGAACTCGATTTTTTTACTCTGAGTCTCGATGAACGGGAGGGAGGCTTTAGGGTCAGTTGCTCGGACATAGAACGGTTTCATACCGGAAGGAGTCCAGAACCCTTTTTCTTTCATAAGGTCTAAGGTAAGCCCTGCCGGAGTCAGTTGTTGATTTAAGACCTCTTCAATCGTTTGATAGGGGAAAAACTTACTGAGACCCATTTTCTCGCCCAGCTCTTTGTAAATTTGCCAATGGGGCTTAGTATCTGCGTAAACCGAGGAAACGGCGGGTTGGCGTAAGACATACTTGGGCGTCAAGCCGGACATATCGTAGACTTGCTCATAACGCTCCAAATAAGTATTCTCTGGTAACACGACATCCGAGTAGTACGCAGTATCTGTCATGTAGACATCACAGGTCAGGATAAAGTCGAGTTTTTTAAGGGCTTCGATGGTTTGCTCGCTATTCCCTAGCGTGATAATAGGATTAAACCGATGAACTAACCAGGCTTGAATAGGGTAGGGTTGACCTGTCAAAATACTGATGGAAATCTGACCCACACCGCCATCATACGCTGGGATAAGTTGGCCGGGTGTTCCCTTGACTCCTGTGTTATCAATCCGAGGTTTAGTAGGTTTGGGGAAAGCAGGACGTTTCAACCCACCCAGGGGCGAGGCATACCCGGCTTGCTCAGGAAACTTCTTTAGAACACCTGCCCCTTTATTCTGAAAGTAGCCACCAGCCACTTCGAAATTTCCAATCATCATGTTGACCAGCAAAATGGCTCGGCGCAACTGAAAATCATTGGTTGTTAAAGCAGTCCGCCAGCCAAAGTCTAGAATGGCATGCGGCTTAGCAGCCGCAAATTCGCGTGTCACGCGCACAATGTCTTCTCTCGCCAGACCGGTCTCTTGGGCAGCCCATTCCGGCGTTTTGTCTTTGACTGCTTCGGCCCACTGCTCAAATCCTTCAACGTATTGTGCAACAAAGTCCTTATCAAAAAGGTTCTCGTTGATCATGATATTGGCCATTGCCATGACAAAGGCCAGCTCTGTCGTGGCTTTAATGGGCAGCCATTCCCCTTTTGAAGCGCTGACACTGAAGCGTGGATCAAGGACTACCATTTTGGCTCCGTTATTCAGAGCCTTCATGACTCCTTTTGCTTGAGGAACGTGAATCCCTTCAAACCAGTTGCGGCTTAAGGAGATCAAGTATTTCGTATTTCCATAATCTGCCGAAATCCCCTCGGTGCCAAACGTCGTGTCGAGTGCCACAGAGCGGGTCATAGGGCAAGTGGCTTCATGGGAAAAGATATTAGGGGTACCGATTCCTTGACCAATGGTTCTGAAGAAGAGGTCGTGCGGTCCTTTACGACTGGCCAGGGCAACGGATTCCGCTCCGCTTTTATCAATCACCTTTTTCAGTTGATCTGAGATATACTGATAGGCTTCATCCCAGCTCACTTCTTTAAACTTTCCTTCGCCGCGGGCTCCCGTCCGAATCATCGGCTTTTTAATGCGTTGAGGATCATAGAGAAGTGACGGTCCAGCTTGCCCTCTGGCACAGAGCGACCCACCCATCGCTGGATCATCGGGGTGCCCATCCACCTTTACCACTTTTCCATTTTTAACTTGCACTGCAATAGGGCATTGATTTCGGCACATTTCACAGGCCGAATACACGATCTTCTCAGATTCCTTGGCTTCTGCCACAGCATTTTTTGGACCAAGCTTTGTTAGCGTCCCAAAGCCACCAAAGGCAACTATGACTCCGCCAGTTCCGTAAAGCGCACCTTTTAAAAACTGTCTCCGTTTCACGGCTTTTCCCTCCTATTCAAGTTTGAACTCTTATGCGAAAAATAAAACCATTTGAGAATATTTACACAAGTTCAATTCGACAATTTGACTCTTGTTACCTTTTAAAATCATATTTGACATCGTTATGCACCTATAAGCACAAGTTATAGGATGCAGAGTTTAGTTGATTGAATTTTTAAGAGCTGGGCTATACAATACTCTTAGATGTTAATAACCTAAGAACTAGGGGATGGTGAAATTGTTTTGGATAGTTACCAACTCAAGATTTTTTGCATAGTAACGCGCCAGCAAAGTTTCTCAAAAGCAGCAAAAATGTTGCATATGAGCCAACCGGCCGTTAGCGCACATATTAAAAATTTGGAAGACTATTTCCAAGGGCCATTGTTTGACCGAACTTCGCAGGGCGTGAGACTGACCAAGGCTGGCGAAGTCTTTTATACCCACGCGCAAAAGATCCTTGACCTTCATGACGAAATGGAACAGCAACTCGAAATTGTCTTCCAACGCGAAAACAATCAAATTATGATTGGGGCAAGTACCACTATTGGAAATGTCTCTCTTCCCTGCTCGATCTATTTGTTTAAAGAACAATACCCTGAGGTCGAGCTTTGCTTAAATATTGCCAATGCCGAAGAGGTTCTGCGCATGGTTATGGCTGATGAAGTCGATATCGGCGTTGTGGAAGGAGATACAGAGTCTTCTTCTCTTAAAGCCTTTCCTGTTACCTCGGATGAATTAGTACTTATTGTCCCTCCGAACCATCCCGCTGAAGGAGGGGTTATTTCCCTGCAAGAGTTTCTTAAACAGCCGCTAATTCTGCGCGAAGATGGATCAGGCACAAAAAAAATTCTCGCATCGGCGCTAGCTCGTCACGGCTATTCCGTGAATCAGTTGAACGTGTTTACCGAGATGACGACTATTTTCGCCATTAAAGCTGCTGTAGAGGCTGGATTAGGTGGATCGGTTGTACCACGTCTCGCCGTGCGCAAAGAAGCTTACACGGGGATACTTAAGGTACTTACGATTGCCGACATGGAAATGCCGCTAATCTTCAATATTGTCTATCCTAACAATCGTTCCCTTTCCACTAAAACAAAGCTATTCATTAAATTTCTTACAGATCCTGAAGAAAGCTGCCTGTGTTGAGAATATAGAAATAATAGTAAAGAGACAGCGTAAGCTGTCTCTTTACAGTAAATATTTAACGAGGAGTTTTGATCCTATCCAAGTCCCTAAAAAGACCGCGATTGCAAAAATCCACCCGGTAAGAGAACTCGAAGCAATTCCGTTCAACAGGGCGCCGACATTGCAACCATAAGCAATCCGTGCTCCGTAGCCCATGAGTAACCCCCCAATTAAGGCGGAAAAAAAGAACTTCTTATTCCTGATTGGCCGGAATCGAGCCTGCGAAGCGACCAACGTTGCCCAAAAGGCACCCAGCAGCAGCCCAAGGTTCAAATAGGTCCCAGAGGAAGTCATTAAGCCCATAAACGTAAATCCTTGGTCATCGAGCACTCCCAAGTTAGTACCAATCCATTCCGCCCAATGTTCGATATTCGTAGTAACCCCCCAAGGTTGACGCCTCACGATCAGCACAAGTAGGTTGAGCACACCCAAAATAATGGCCCCTACCCAATAAGCCCAAGGGCCATGGATGATTGTCTGCCAAGTCTTTTTCATGGTTTCACACTCTCTCTAATCATGCGTTTTCGTCAGTTCAAGATGCCATATGCCATTCGCCACTTCTTCCTCTTCAATAATATACCGATTGGCTTTTGCCCAAACAACAATCCCCCTTGAGGTACAACTGTGTTCAGTCTCTAGGACTAAAATATCACCACATTGCATGGACAACAACTTTTTTTTTGCTTTAATTAGGGGAATTGGACACATTTCTCCCCATATCTCAATTGAAAAACGAGTCACAGCCATTCACCTACTCCCCCAATTGTTTATTTTGCCACCATCTAGCCAACTGCCATAAGGCCAACAACACGGCTATTTCCAGTATAAGGGTTGGAGCCCAACCTAAAATATCCGGCAAGAAAATCCCCGGCAATTCACCAAAGACGATTCTCCAGTTTATTAACGACCGCTCTCCCAAAACAGCGCCCACCACCAAACCGAAAAACGCCACCCCTTGCATGGCAAATCCTTCCCCAATACGCATTAGAATTCCCGTAGAACAGCCTCCAGCCAACACCATCCCGATCCCGAACAATAGTCCACCGACAACGGTATGCACGCCCAAAGGAAAAACATTGAGGATCAACGGGATATTTCTCTGGGATGCTCCCCAGGAAACCAGCGCAAAGCCAAGGATACTAATCCCCAAAAGTAAAAGAAAGGCTCGGGTGAGCTCAGTCATGCCGATTAAGATAGGATCACGCACAGCAGACACCAGACAAAAACGGGACTTTTGTAAGACAAAGCCCAAACTAATTCCTAGAGCAAAAATCAGAGTGAGATTAGTACTCATTTGAGCAAGAAGAACAAGTAACAACGAAAGAAATACGATAAATCCGAGGTTCCATTTCTGTTGGGAATGAAATGCATTAGTCCCCATCTTGATCTCCTTTTTCACATATTCTTATATTAACATATTTAATTTAAGGATAATCGTTTTATTATTGTCTGTCAACGAAACATCAAGGGGACCCTATACCGAGTGAGTTCGAACTTTATTGATTGCTTGACGAGGGCATCAATGACTTGAAATACAACAAGGTGACATTGGTCAATGAATGCGACATGGCTAGGAAAAGCCGTTAGGATGAGAAATCCTTGCGACTTTTCGTTTTATTGACCATTTGGCCTAGGTCTTGGTTAAATTTTCAACAGCGACAGAAAGCATAAGCTTTATGCGGTTCAGTTGATTGACTTCACTCGCCCCAGGATCATAGTCAATGGGGGCAAGGTTAGCTTGAGGATAGGACCTTCGGATTTCTCGGAACATGCCTTTGCCTGTTATATGATTGGGCAAGCAGGCAAAGGGCTGTAAACACACAATGTTCTGGACTCCACAGCGAATTAGATCGACCATTTCTCCGGTGAGGAACCAGCCTTCTCCTGCCTGGTTGGCCAGAGAGAGGTGGTTGGCTGCATATTTGGCAATTTCCTCGATGGGTTTTGGGGCTGTAAACCGTTTACTGGCGCTTAGAGCCTTCTTCATCTCTTTACGGTAGGATTCAATCCGGTTGATGGAGAGATTGCCAGACACCATGCCCCAAAAACTACCTGAGAGTTTTTCATATTGAATGCGATTATCCAAAGCACCATATAATAGGAAGTCTGCGAGGTCTGGGACGACCGCCTCAGCACCTTCAGCCTCCAACAGCTCGACAATGTTGTTATTGGCGGTAGGGTGGAATTTAACGAGAATTTCACCGACGACGCCTACCTTGGGTTTGACCAGTTCCTCATCAATTGGTAGATGATCAAAATCCTTCACGATTTGGCGAATCATCTTGTTGTAGTCCCTGCTTTTTCCGTTTTTCAAGGATTCTTGGCAGCGCTCTACCCATTCCTCATATAAGCGATTGGCGGAGCCCGGAACTTTCTCATACGGGCGTACTCGGTAGAGGACCCGCATTAAAAGATCCCCATAGATTAGTCCCCTCATCAATTTATTAAACATTGGAAGGGTGATTTTAAAGCCGGGATTTTTCTCTAAACTGGTGGAATTCCCTGTATTTAAAGCAACTACGGGGATGTGTTCCATTTGGGCATCTTTTAAGGCCTTGCGGATAAAGGCGATATAGTTCGTCGCTCGACATCCCCCGCCAGTCTGAGAAATAATCACTGAGGTGTTGTTTAAATCATACTTGCCGGACCCCAAGGCTCTCATGATCTGTCCAACGACAATAATGGCGGGGTAACAAGCATCATTGTGCACGTATTTTAAGCCTTCATCAATCGCCGACTTATCGACTGAAGGTAAGATTTCCAGGGTATACCCCGCAAGTTCAAAGCTGGTTTTGAAAAACTGAAAATGAATCGGGGACATTTGGGGCACCAAAAGGGTATGCGTTTTCTTCATTTCTTTAGTGAAGACGACTCTCGGGAGCTTGGCAAACAATTTTTCAGTGGGAAAGCTTCGTTTGTCGCGTTCTTGAATGGCAGCGATTAAGGAACGCACGCGGATCCGAGCAGCCCCTAAATTGTTGATCTCATCAATTTTTAATACTGTATAGATTTTCCCGTAAGCCTCAAGAATTTCCTTGACCTGATCCGTCGTCACGGCATCTAAGCCACATCCGAAGGAGGTCAATTGGATTAATTCGAGAGATTCTTGCTCGGCAACATAGCTGGCGGCAGCGTACAACCGCGTATGGTAGACCCATTGATCGACAATGCGCAACGGTCGTTCGACCTTACCGAGGTGGTTTATGGAGTCCTCAGATAAAACAGCGAACCCATAGGCTTGAATCATCTCCGGGATTCCATGATTGATTTCTGGATCAATATGATAGGGCCTTCCCCCTAAGACAATCCCTTTTAGATGATGGGTTTTAATGTAGAGAAGGGTTTCTTCTCCTTTTTTCTTGACCTCGTCCTGATACTTGTCCAGCTCGAGATACGCTTTATCCATCGCCTCAAGGATCTCATTTTTGGAGATTCCTTCGGGAGCCAACTCTTCGATTAAGCGTTTGCCCATGCGACTTGGCTTATCGATCGGTAAGAAGGGATGATAAAAGGTCATCTGAGGAGTTCGGAGGAGATCCATGTTGGCATGAATGGTCTCTGGGTAAGAGGTGACAATGGGGCAATTGTAATGGTTGCCTGCGCCGGGATCTTCTGTGCGGTTATAAGGAAGGCAGGGATAAAAGCATTTGGTTACCCCTTTTTTCACTAAATCGGCAAAATGTCCGTGGACAAGCTTCGCTGGGTAACAGGCTGACTCGGAAGGGATGGTATCCATGCCTTGCTCATAGAGTTGTTTAGCGGAGCGACTGGAGAGAATCACTCGATACCCTAATTCTGTAAAGAAGGTGAACCAAAAGGGATAATCTTCGTAGAGATTTAATACGCGGGGAATCCCGATCGTCCCTCGGACGGCTTTGTCCGGGGCTAAGGGTTTGTAGTTGAAGACTCGTTTGTACTTGTAGGCAAAAAGATTGGGGATCTCAGAGTGCACCACCTTTTTGCCTGCCCCTCGTTCACAACGATTGCCAGAGAAAAACTCTCCCCCATTAGAGAAACGCTTGATCGTGACGAGGCAGTTGTTTCCGCATAGCCCGCAGCGCTGGTTGGTGGTCTCCGAAGAGAGCTTCTGGAGTGCCTCTCCGGTTAGGAGGGTCGTCGCATAGCCCTGTTCAAAACGCTCTTTAGCAATTAAAGCGGCTCCAAAGGCACCCATAAGTCCGGCAATGTCTGGGCGTACCACGTCTCGCTGCGCAATTTGTTCTAGAGCCCTGAGGACAGTGTCGTTATAGAACGTACCTCCTTGGACGACGATCTTTTTCCCCAGTCCTTCCGCGTTCCTCAGGCGTATCACTTTGAAAAGGGCATTTTTGATGACGGAAATGGAGATTCCCGCCGAAATATCGCCAACCTCAGCCCCTTCTTTTTGGACTTGTTTGACTTTGGAGTTCATGAAGACGGTACAGCGCGTCCCCAGATCGACCGGGTGCTTGGATTCCAGCCCGATTTGAGCAAATTCTTGAACATTCATATTCAAAGAGTTGGCAAAGGTTTCCACAAAGGAGCCACATCCTGAAGAACACGCTTCATTTAAGGTTATGGAGTCAATAACTCCATTCCGGATGACTAAACTTTTCATGTCCTGTCCACCAATATCTAAAACAAGATCAACGCCAGGTAAGAAAAAATTGGCGGCGGTATAATGGGCAACCGTTTCGATTTCTCCGATGTCCACTTGGAGTGCTGCTTTGATGAGATGCTCTCCATATCCGGTAACGGCGGAGTGGAGAATGTGGGTCGTTGGATTGAGCTTTCTATACAGGGTTTTCAAGGCTTCCATGGTTGATTCTAACGGGTTTCCTTGATTGCTGCCATAATAGGAATACAGCAAACCTCCGTCTTTGGCGATTAGGGCGATCTTGGTGGTGGTTGACCCAGCATCGATGCCTAGATAGGCATTTCCAACATAGCTCTCTAAATCCCCTCGCTGGACCTTATGTTGGGCATGTCGCTCTTTAAAAGCCTCATACTCTGCAGGGTTGGCAAATAAAGGGTTTAAATCTTCGTTCCCGTCATTATTCATGGCATAAATCAAGGGGGCGCGTTCGTATAAACACTCCAGTGCAAAGGGCTCATGCTCCCGTGAGGAAAGGGCGGCTCCAATCGCCACGAAGAATTGAGAATCGTCCGGGAAGAGGATGTTTTCGTTTTCTAATCTCAGAGTTTCAGTAAAACGCTTTCTCAGTTCAGAGAGAAAAAACAGGGGACCTCCTAAAAAAGCAACGTTGCCCGTAATCGGACGGCCCTGGGCCAAGCCGCTAATTGTCTGATTGACAACGGCCTGTAAGACAGAGACAGCAATGTCTTCTTTGGCGGCTCCTTCATTTAATAAGGGCTGGACATCCGTCTTGGCAAACACGCCACAGCGAGAGGCAATTGGATAAATTGTTTGGTAGTTCTTAGCGAGTTCATTTAAACCCTGAGCATCCGTTTGTAATAAGGAAGCCATCTGATCAATAAAGGCCCCGGTACCTCCGGCGCACGTCCCATTCATACGCTGCTCCAGAGAGTCTCCGAAATAAGTGACTTTGGCATCCTCACCGCCCAGCTCTATAGCGGCATCGGTCTTGGGAATAAGGATTTTAATGGCCTGCGAGCAAGCCATCACTTCTTGAATAAAAGGGACATCTAAGGTTTGGGAAATATTAAAGCCACCAGACCCTGTCACCATCAGGGTCAATATATGCCCATGCAAGATGGCTTTGGCCTCTCCGAGCATGGCAACGACTGTCGTGCGGATATTGGAAAAATGCCTGAGATAGTTCTTATAGACAATCGTTTGCTCCGGATCTAACACAACAAGTTTGACCGTTGTGGAACCAACATCGAGTCCAATATTTAAAACGTTGCTCATTTTCTTCCTCCACTGGCTTAATGCGCACCTTTTCCACTTTCCCAGAGAGTCTCTGGGCAAAGAAGCCCAGGACATCCGCACTGGTCTATTTCTAGTTCAATTGTCGAGTGAGATATCCCAAATTCTTTCAAAATATATTGCTTGAACTGTTTGATGATTTCTGTGCTTCGCTCCAGTGAACCCTCGGGATCAACGATGAGATGGCAACTGAGGGCAACACGTTCCGGTGTCACACTCCAAACATGAAGATCGTGGATATCCTGGGCACCTGGTAAGGTCCGAACAAACGCTAATAAGCGATCATATTCAAAATTGTCTGGTGCTCCTTCCATTAAAATATGAAGGGTTTCTTTGACAATCTTCCAAGCGTTCCAAGCGATCATCAGGGCGATCAAAACGGAGATGATCGGGTCAATCACATACCAGTGGGTAAATTGCATGATGATGGCACCGATGATGACGCCCGCTGAGGCTGCGGCATCTCCCAAAACATGGAGAAGGGCAGAACGGACGTTGAGATTATCTTCCCCGCCTCGGAAGCCAAAGGCGATTGCCAGATTAACAATCACGCCAACCCCAGCACTTAAATACATAATTGTGCTTTCTACGGGTTGGGGATTTTGAAACCGGTGGAAGGCTTCATAAAGAATCACGAAAGCAATAATAATCAGAGTAAGAGAATTGGCTAAAGCGGCTAAGATCCCTGTGCGATGATAACCAAATGTTTTATCAAGGGTGGGAGATTTCTGCGCTTGAACGGCTGCAAACCAAGCAAGGCCTAAGGCAGCAACATCTGTCAGGACGTGTCCGGCATCACTGAGAAGGGCTAGGCTATTCGCTAAGCTTCCGCCAACGACTTCCACTGCCAAGATGAAGAAGGTAGCTAAAAAGGCCCATTTTAACTTGGTTCCAGTGGCATGCACGTGTCCACCGAGTGCACTGTGGTTGTGTCCGGCATGATCATCTGCGTGACCTGCCCCCGGTTGATTATGAACATGGGTTGCCTCGTGTTGATGATCGTGTTTGTGATCATGCTCATGCTCATGCTCATGATTTAGGGATTTAACAGATGATTCATTAGGCTTTGACATGGTTATCTCCTCCTCGTTTATGATTAAAGATTTATTTTATAATATTGACATTAAAACATACACTTGAATGTTTGGTTAAAATTTTTTGAGTTCTAATCAGATTATTTCATAAGATGGTTGCTATGGTCGAGTGCTTTTTCTAAGATAATCTTAACGTGTTCGTCGTGGATGCTATAGCGAACGAGCTTTCCTTCTTTGCGGGAACGGGCAAGACCCATGGCTTTAAGGAGACGCAAATGGTGGGAAGCTCCTGAGACCGTTAACGCTGTAATTTGAGCAATATCACAGACGCAAAGATCGGGTTCTAGGAGCAAGGCATAAATAATCTTCACCCGTGTTTCATCAGCGAGAGCTTTAAAAATAGGGGTAACCCCTTCGATCTCTGCTACAGAATGAGATAACTCACTTAAACGTTGTGGAGTATGGCAATCTGTTTGGCAGAGGTGATGATGACCTGGACGGTTCAAACTGAGTCCTCCTTTTTTGTTTGTTTATTTTAAATACATTATAACGATTGCTTGAATGTTTGTAAATAGTCGTGCTGGATTTAATGCGAAATAAGATTGAAGGGTAAATCAAGGTCCAAGGTCATTGCGACTTCGGACCTTGATTATTTTTGCGCAGATATTGACAAAGAGTCCTTAAAAGTATTATGTTAAGTATATTATAAAATAGTAATATTATTATTAATAATCAGGTTAGCTTGAAATAATGAAGTTGAATTGTAAGCACGATTGAGTCTTCCTAAAGCGTTAAAGAGCGAGGGGGATAATAATGTTATATGGAAAATTGAAAGAATATCGAGCTTTACTCACGTTCCCATCGTTAACGGAGGCTCTGGGCGCAGAGAGGGTTTTTTCCCGTTATGAGTGTCCCTTTGCCACTATTCCTACCCCAATTCGTTTGAGATCCGGTTGTAACACTGCCTTGTGCTTTCCACTGGAACGCAAAGAGATCATTGATGATCTTATTGATGACGGAGTGGTACTGACAGGGATGTACGAAGCACGGGAAGAGGGATTCTTCTCAATAGTCTGGTGATCATACCTAAATTCGATGATCGATTGTGACTCCACTTAGGCTCGATGAAAGGAAGTCGTGAGATGATTTATTTAGATAATGCAGCAACAACTTGGCCAAAGCCACAACAAGTTGTGGATGCTATTGAAGAGGCTCTTATGCACAAAGGTGGAAATGCCGGCCGGGGGGGACATGGTGCAGCGATGCAAATGGCTAGACTCATTCACCAGGCAAGGGAAGACTTGTGTGTTTTATTTGGCACAGATAATCCGAACCGGGTTATCTTTACCCAGAATGCTACCCATGCTTTGAATCAGGCGTTATTTGGGCTTTTGCAGCCGGGAGATCATGTCATCACGTCGTCGATTGAGCATAACGCGGTGGCCCGACCGCTCTGGGCTTTGAAACAGCGAGGGGTGGAGGTAAGCGAAGTTCAGGGGATACTCGGGGGAGAGTTTGATTTAGAAGCTTATGACAAGGCTTTTCGCCCTAACACTAAGTTAGTGGTGACCTTACATGCCTCGAATGTAACAGGCACCTTGTTACCAGTGAAAGCAATAGGGCAAATTTCCCATGAACACGGTGCTTACTATCTGCTGGATGCCGCACAAACTGCGGGGGTTTTCCCTATCGATTTAGGACGCCTAGCCGTGGATTTACTAGCCTTTCCAGGACATAAAGGCCTTTTGGGTCCTCAGGGAACGGGAGGGCTTATCGTCAAGCCGGGGATCCGCTTGGAACCGTTGATTTACGGTGGGACGGGGAGTCTTTCCGAGGAGGATCGTCAACCGGACTTTCTGCCGGATGCCTTGGAAAGCGGCACGTTGAACGGCGCAGGAATTGCCGGATTAGGAGCGGGAGTGCGCTACATACTCCGGGAAGGTGTGGATAAAATAAGGGTTCGAGAACAGGCGCATTGCCGAAAATTATGGAACGATTTACGGGAGATCTCGGGTGTTAAGCTTTACGGGAGTGAGCTAGTAGAGAGGCGGTCTCCCATTGTGGCCTTTAATATTGGGGAACTCGATTCTGTAGAAGCCAGCTTTATATTAGAAGAGAAAGCTGGAGTCATCGCCCGAGCTGGGTTACACTGCGCTGCCCATGCCCACAGGATGCTAGGAACTTTGGAACAGGGGGTCGTTCGCTTTAGTCCTTCCCATTTCACGAGTGAGGAGGAGATTGAGACGGCTCTGCAGGCGGTGAGAGAGGTAGCTGAGGACAATATCAATCTTTGAATAGAGGAAATTTCGAAGGAGCTTACGATGAAAATTGTAATGTTAAACAAGACGAGTAATCTTTTCAAAGCAATTGCTCATCCGTCGAGGGTGCAAATTCTGGAGTATTTGAGTTCCGGTGAACGGTGTGTCTGCGAAATAATTTCCGAGCTTGGGCTTGGGCAGTCGAATGTATCCCAGCATTTGGCGGTGCTGCGTCGGGAAAATCTTATCGAGTCGAGAAAACAGGGGCTGCAAGTTATGTATCGAGTTAAACACCTGGAGATTTTGGCAGTATTGCAGAAAAGTCAGGAGCTGATAAGCAATGCGTTAAACTATAAACATCGGCTAATGCAAGAGATCGAGACAAAGGAATGATTCGATCAGGCTTAAGAGGCAAGGGAGGCATTTGTACAGAAAGTAAGTTGCCTCTCTTGCTTTTCCATTTCATGAACAGCTTGCTTTAGCTTAATTTTAATATGGCATATTTCAATGTCATTGAGACAACTTTGGAAAAAATAATAGTGCAAAGAAAATAGAACGGTAGTATAATATTAGTATATGATAATTATATAATAGCAAGGAGGTGTTTCGGCGATCAACAGCAAGGAACTATCCCTATGCATTGGTGTCCTTGGGGATGACCTAGTTGGCGGATGTCGGAGCGTTATTACGAGTGATAAAGCGCTAATCCAATTGTGTTCGAACCTCAAATAGGAGTTCCTTAGAAGTAATCTTATTAAATATGAAGTTGGAGGAATCAAAATGTCGGAAAAGCAGTTACCAGGGTTTATTATGTGCGTCTGTACGGGGAAATGCCCAGGTTTTCAAAGTATGGATATCTGGGATTTCATCAATCAGGTCAGAGTCGAGCTGCCGGTGGAATACGGATTTATTCACCCGCAGTTATGTGAAGAAGATGGAGACCGGTTTCTGGCAGATTATTTGAAAGCCCACAGAAAGGTTATCATTGGCGCCTGTGCCCCGAATATGCAGAGGAAGATGTTCAAACAGGCCTTTAAAGATGCCGGGCTGGACATTGAAAAGGATGCCTATATGCTCGATATTCGAGATATGACCAATGAAGCGGCGTTCAAAAAGGTGGAGGATTTGGTAGAACAAATCGAAGCGGAGGGATAAGCATGAGTGAAGAAACGTTTATGGGGGTCCCGAGAAATACCATCGACTGGAGCCCGATTATTGACTATGACAAATGCAACTACTGCATGGAGTGTGTCAAATTTTGCCCACACCAAGTGTATGAAGTTCGGGAGACTGAGGAGAAAAAGCTAATTGTAAAAAATCCAGATAACTGCGTCGTCTTCTGCCGAGCGTGCGGCAAAACCTGTGGCGTGGATGCCATAACCTTCCCGGATAAGGGAGAGACAACCAAGAAGATCAAGGTAACCCGAAAGGGGATGGCAGGCAATGAGTAATAGCTTTGCTATCTTACCTTGTAATGGGCTGGACAAAGGCGCAGGTTGTATCGCCCGGGAAATCGCAGTAAACCTTATCGAAAAATCAGACAGTGACATAATTTGCCCTGTATTATATCGAGTGGCAGATGCCAGATATACTAAACTGGCCCAAGAAAAGCCGCTCCTTGTGATTGATGGCTGCCAAACGCGGTGCGCTAGCAAGCTTGCTTCGGAAAAGGGCTTAAAAGTTACCGCCAAAATAACGGTAACAGAAGAAGCAAAAACTAGGGGGTTTGAGCTGGGAGACTCCTTAAGGCTCGGAGAAAATGAAGTGAAACTGGCTGAGATGGTTGCCGATGAATTACTTCTGGAGAAGGAAGCGGAAAAGGCTACAGAAAGTAAAACGGCAGCAGAAAACGAAACAGTCTACCCTGAAACGTATGATTATGAAGTTTACAAAAAGGACAAATTCATTTTCCGAGTGCCCAAAGAAGGCCTGTTATTCAATGAAAACGATAGTTGGGTGTATATATCGGGCAACAAAGCTCGCATAGGCGTGACGGATTATGTCCAGCAAAGCTTATCGGATATCATGTTTTTTACCCCACCCGCCGTCGGCAACGAAGTGGAGCAGTTTGGTGAGCTAGGCGAGATTGAATCGGGGAAAGCAGTCTTCGAAGTGGTATCTCCTGTGTCAGGTAAGATTACCGCTGTCAATGAAGAACTTTCCGTTGCCCCTGAACTTATTAATCAGAATCCGTATGAAAAAGGCTGGATCGCTGAAGTGGAGCTATCCGATTTGGAAAGCGATAAAGAATTTTTGCTTGATTTTGAGGGATATTTCACAATTTTAAAAAGAAAGGTAGATGAGTTCCATGTCTGAGAGGATCAAAGTAATTCCCTGCAGTGGGATGGGCAAGGTCTACGGCCTTGTGGCAAGGGAAAGCGCGTTAAAGGTTATCCAAGAGCTGTGTCCGCAGGAAGCTAGTACGGTCTGTCTCGCCTATATCGTGACAGGGGATCAAGAGGCCAAGGAATTAATTGAAGGACAAAAGTGTATTACCCTTGATGGATGCCCTGCTATGTGTGCGGCTAAAAATGCGGAGCTGGCCGGTGGCATTGTAACAGAAAAGGTGAGGGTCATCGATTCCTTTCGGAAACACAAAGGAGCCAAGCCAGGAACAGCCACGGAACTCACGGAAGAAGGCTGGCTAATTGCAGATGAAATAGCGAGCGAAATCGCCGAAAAGGTTAAATTATTAAGGAAGGAGGGCTAAAAATGTCCATAAATATGGTGAAAATCGGAGTTGTATCCTGTAGTGGCGAGGACTGTCTGGGAGGGACGATCTCTAGATTGGCAACTCGAAAAATGCTGGACGAAGTTCGTCCGGATGCAACTGTGACGATATGTTTGCCGCTTTTTCTAGCAGGTGGAGTGGAAGAACGAGGATTTGCCGAAAAGTTCCCGACCATTTCTGTGGATGGCTGTTCTAAAGCTTGTGCTAAAAGAGCTACTGAGAAATATAGTGGTAAAGTGAGTGCCGCAATCGATGTTACGGATTTTATAGGAAAAGAAGTTGCCGAAGCAGGAGCCTTGTCCACCAGAAACCTGACGGATGAACACAAAGCCATGGTGGAAAAACTTGCCAGCGAGATAACGACCAAGTTTGACGAGGTATTGAGGGCTGCTCAAAGAGATCAGGTGGCTAAAGGTCTTGCCATGGTAGGAACTGGGTCCTCTGGAGGTTGTGGCTGCGGTTGCTGAGGGCAGAAATAAGAATAAATTTATAGGGGAGAGATCAGAATGACGACGAATTGGTATCCAATTATTAATTATGAGAATTGTATTGAATGTGGGGCCTGTATCAATAAATGTTCGCATGGTGTTTACGACAAAGAGAGTGCAAAACCGATGGTCATTTATCCCGATGGATGTATTGATCGCTGTACAGGTTGTCAGGCGTTGTGTCCGGCAGAAGCAATTCAATATTATGGCGATACAGGTGGGCCTAAAACAACGTGTAGTTGCGGTTGTTAATAATCAAATACTTCCTTTGGGAGACGTGTCTAAGGTGGCGCGTCTCTTTTCTATACGTTTTGAAAGCAGACAGCTAGGGCATGGATTAGTTGTTAAAACAAGGAGTCGCAGAACTAGTCAATAGGATCATTCGTTTTTGGATCTCTGTAAATATGGGTCTTGTTCTTTTGAAAATAGCTCTTGTAGAATTTAAAAATTGTAGTATACTAATATTATTATATTATAAAAATATTATTTAGTAAAAAAGGGGTGTATGTGGAGGATGCCAAGAATGATGTCAAGATTTGCAATATCACCAATTATCTCAAAGCAAAAACGAATGATCAAACGTATGAACGAACGAGAATATTCTAAGGATCGAAGGGTGGCGGTTATATGAACAAGGATGGAAATAGGATTATTATGTTGCTCGGTTTAGCGGGTTTTATCGTTATGGCAGACAACTGGGTGGTGTCTCCCATACTACCGGCCATTGCTCAGAATTTGACGATTGATATTTCAAGAGCAGGGCTCTTAATCTCGGCCTATATGATTCCCTTTGGAATTTTTCAAATCATCTTTGGGCCCTTGGCAGATCGATATGGGAAAAAGCAAGTCATAACGTTTGCGATGATCATGTTTACGATAGCGACTGGGCTTTGTGCGTTAGGTTCGAGCCTAACCAGCTTGGCAATATTCAGAGCGCTCACGGGAGTGTTTGCCGCATCGGTTATGCCAATATCCTTAGCCTTAATCGGAGATATGTTCCCGGTCCAGGAAAGACAGGGTGCGATAGGAACGTTTATGGGTATATCGTTTCTGGGGCAAGGACTCAGTATGGCCATAGGAGGGACAATTGCTTACTTCCTTAATTGGAGAGGAGTTTTTGGTGTCTATGCGATACTTGCCATAATTCCAACCTTACTGATCCTAAAAAATTACAAGCTTCTCCCCTCGGAAAAGCATCCTGACAGCAAACTATTTGCGCCGTATGCTAAGCTGTTGGGAACGAGCAGGAGTCTGTTTACGTATATCATCGTTTTACTGGAGGGTATATTCATCATCGGAAGCTTTTCTTACGCAGGAGCTTACATTGCCCAAACCTATGGATTCAACTATTTGTATATTGGTTTAATTATGACGGCCTTCGGAATCATGTCAGTTATTGGCGGAAGAATGAGTGGTAAGTTAGCGGCTAAAATGGGTGCGCGCAAAGTATTGAGCTTGGGACTTGTGTCAGCCGCTGTTGGGGATATCATTATCTATCTGTATGGGGATGTATTGGGGATGCTGATCCTAGGGATTGCCCTGTTAGGACTTGGTTTCATCTTTACTCATTCTACGCTGCTTACAAGAGCTACAGAGTTTGCCCAGAAGGCTAGAGGAGCCGCCATGTCCCTGGTAGCATTCTTTTTCATGGGTGGAGGCGGTATCGGTACGGCAATTGGCGGAAGAGTGATTGCAGCCGTTGGGCTTAGTAACCTTTTCCTGATTAATGGTATTGCTCTCATCGTCACGTTGCTCTTGAGCTTTGTCATGATAAGGGATCATGTTGTGGAACCCAATGAATCCTTGGAAGAGATCGGAAATCTGTAATAAAGACGGAACATAGTGATAGTACAAGTTAGATGCCTAAAAGTGTGTTATATTTTCTTAAACTCAGAAAATATAACACACTTTTTCATATGATCCTAGAACTAATTGTAGACAGGGGGCTTTATAGCTGATAGTATTCCAAAATGGAATACTTTATATGAAGGAATATTATAATATACGGAGAATAACATATTTTTATCTATGCAAACCTTGGCAAAACGGTCATCATAGATGCTAGGATAGAAAGGGAATATAAAGGAAGCCGAGATGCAGGAGAAGCAAGAGGAGGACATATTCAGGGGGCAAAGAACCTAGTATGGTCATCCGTGCTCAATGAAAATGGAACTCCAAAATCACCTGAAGAAATCATAAAGATTATGGTGGATTTGGGGGTAACACCTGAAGACGATTTTGTAGTTTACTGAACTATGGGTATGAGATCGGGCTACCTTAGCACGGTCCTCAGAGCCGTTGGCTTTGATAAAGTTAGAAACTACGAGGCATCTATTTATGAGTGGGCAGCAGATCCAAACATGCCAATGGAAAAATAGGCATGTCCAGTTGAGTAAGATATTAAGCCCCACGCTATGCGTGGGAGGACTGAACACGAAGTTCCGTGAGGCATGATGTAAAAAGTCCTCATTTGCTATAATGAGAAATGGTTTCGCCGCAGGCAGAGGAGTCCAGTTGATCATGCTCAATCTCAAGGTGTATAATACGACAGCATCAACGACAGGACGATCAAAAAGGACAGAGCTGCTCATAATTCTGAATGAATTATGAGCAGCTCTGTCCTTTTGGCTATGCGTTGTCTGACGAAGTGGACCCTTAATAATTGGACATGAGGGATTAAAACTAGGACTCGTGAACCCGACGGTACACGCAATCATGCTATGAAAAAAGGTCATACTACTTGGCAAGCTTATTTTAACTGAACTTATAGATGTGTTTGATAAGATTAAGGCCTCGCGCTATAAGGCGTGGGCTGATTTTCTGCCCGAACATTATGCAGGAATTGAGAAAGCTCCGCTGCAGTACAGCATACAGCTTTTCATCCCTTTGCCTTATAAAGTCCCAAAGCTCGTCTGCCTTGCAGCTAAGCCTTTCGTCCTCTGCGATATAGATATGAGTAACGGTGATGGCTACCATCATTGAAAGATAGAAAATCATGTAGCGTCTAAGCTTCTCACATTCAATGTCCTTAAAGAGATCGTACGCCTCAATCATCATGCGCGTCACCTTAAGCTGCTGGTCAATCTGTTTGATCATGACCTGCGTGTTGACGGATTGACCACCCCGGCCAATGAGATAGTGATACGGAGAACAGTCCAGATAAACTAAGCTTTTCACATAAGGCAGAGGTAGATAGGCCACAAGGTTGTCCACATAAAATGTGTGTTCCGGCAGTTTGAGGCCGCACTCTCGCAGCAAATCCGTCCGGCAAAACATGGAGTGCATGAGCATGAGCTGGTCGAAGCGAAAACGATGCATACTGTCCCATGAAATAACCTTGCCTTGTGGAAAAACATTACTGAATCGCATCACTTTATGCTTACCGTTATAGGAATATTCATAAACATAGTTCGTGATAAGCAGGTCTACGGAGCCAATGCTGCGCAGCAACGTAAGCACCGACAGGTAGTCCGAAGTATCCAGCCAGTCGTCGCTGTCGACAACCTTGAAATAAGTACCCGTGGCTACCTCCAGTCCGCGGTTGACAGCCGAGCCATGGCCACCGTTTTCTTTCTGCTCAAGGCGGACAATTCCGGGAAAGCGACCGCAGTATTCGCGGGCAATCTCCGCTGTGCTGTCTGTGGAACCATCATCCACGACAATAACCTCTACCTCTTGCCCGCCCAGCACTACAGTATCCAGGCAGTGGCGAAGATAGTCCTGCGAATTATAGGACGGTACGACAATTGATAAAAGTTTGATAGTTTTCACCTCCAAATTAGCTTCATTTTGTCCGTTTTAGTTTAATCGATTTAGTGTCCTTCTGCTGATTCGTGTGCCACATGTTCCCGAGCGCTTCTCCGTATTGCCCGTGAAGGGATTTAATGTATAGGTAACTTCCTAGGGGCAGGAGTGCTGCATACTGTATCAGGTGCAACAGCAAGCTCGCTGACAGCGCTGTGGTTGGATCAATTCCCAGACCCCCAAGGCCCAGAATTGTCCCGTATTCAAAAAGGCCGATGGCCCCTGGCGTGGCCGGTATAAAATTGATGATATTGGTGGCGGCAAATACGGCAAGCGACATGCGAATGGACGCCACCCATGGGAAGCCGAAGGCCACAAGCCCAATCCATGTCGACACGAGTAGTATAATCCATGAAAGGAGCACCCAATTCATCATTTTCACAGTGTCAACATTTAAATACTCACTGAGATAACTGCGAAGTCGCGGAAGAAAAAAGATGAGAATCACGAACAATATAAACGCCGCAATACAGAGAAAGGTAAGAATCCACAGGGCTTTTAACAAATTTTGGTCCGTAAATCCGGCAAAGGGAACTGCGGAGAGTGAAAGGATCATAATTGCAGCGAAATCTGCGAAGGCCGGAATAATCAGCAGGTTTGTAATCTTTATGGCACTGTATCCCCTCGGGAAAAAAGCCGCCCGCAGCCCCTCTCCGACATGGAACGGCAAAACCATGTTAGCAGCATGCCCTATACCCACGATTTGGAGAGCTGTCATTCTGTCCATGTCCCGGTCAATACCCCGTGTATAGGCAAGTCCGCGAATATAGTTTGCATACACAAAGATAGCGACTGAAACCAGCGCAAGGCCCCAATTGATGTGAGCATGGAAAAGCTCGCCCACATGCAGGCCTTTGAGCGCTCCAATCGAGTAATAAACAATGACAGCTGTGATGATTATACCTATGAACAGCTTTAGTTTTGTTTTAGTGGGCATTCATTTGCTCCCTTGGTCCAAAGATTCGGTAGATCTGTTTTCTTTCATTGTCACGGGTCAATTAAATTTATAGACTTTGCGGGCTATGTTATATAATCGGACGGTGATTTTGTTGCCGGAACTTCCGGGCAGGTTTGCAACCATTCTCAAAAACCTGCTGCTTGCATGCCCATACAGACCGTTGTCGCAACTTAAAAGAAAGGTCCATAGCTCTTTTTCCTTCTTATTGTCTTCTTTTGTGCCAGAAATTCTTAAGAATACGGTGCAAATTATCATCATCATAGCCAAATGGCTAAGCATATAGCTGGACAGCTTTTTGCTGGGTATGCTCCCGGGGAGACTGTGACATCCTATCATGATGCGAGTTACTAGGATCTGCTGGTCAATTCTTTTTATCATGACACTTTCATTGACAGATTGGTCTTCCCGCCCGATAAAATAATGGTAAAGGTCCACATCCAGATAGTAAATAGTTTTCACAAAAGGCAGTGGCTGGTAAACAAAAATATTGTCCACATAAAAGGTATGCTTTGGCAATTTAAGGCCACATTCATGCAGCAGTTGTGTTCTGTAAATCAACGAATGCATCAGAAGATATTTCCAGGGAGGAAACCTCCTCATGTCATCCCAACCGAACATCTGATTGCGGGGAAAGACATTGCTATAATTAATGACGTGCCTGGTCCCTTCCAGCAGCTTTTCATAGATATAGTTGCATACCAGCATATCGGGAGCAGAGTTGCCACCCACGAACGTTTTAAGGGTTTGCAGCACCTCGATCATACCCGGGCCATCGACCCAGTCGTCTGAATCGACCACTTTAAAATATAGACCGGAAGCGTTCTCTAGGCCGGTATTGACCGCTTCGCCATGTCCTCCGTTTTCTTGATGGATCACCCGTACTATATCAGGGTATTGCGAGGCATAGTTATCGGCAATCTTTCCGGTGTCGTCGGTAGAACCGTCATTGACAATAATAACTTCCACATCATTTCCGCACGGAAGAAGTGTATTGATGCAGCGTTCCATATAAGCCGCTGAATTGTAACAGGGTACGGTAAATGTAATTATTTTCAATCTTTCCTCCGATCTGAAGCTTTGAGTCGGCAAAAAATAAAATAAGAAGACTAAACTCATTACTTTATTAAGGTGTCGGCAAGCTCCAAAGCCTTCTTAACTATGGCGTCCATGTTGTAGTATTTGTACTCCGCAAGCCTGCCCAGTAAGTGGAATTGTGGAAATTCGTCGGTAAGTTTCCGGTATCGCTCATAAAGGGTGAGATTTTCAGGATTTTGGATTGGGTAATAGGGGGTCTCGCTGTCAGCGCCCGTATAGGCCCGTGGATATTCTTTGACTATAGTAGTTCGTCCGTCCAGAGCCTGTCCAGTGAGGTGTTTGAATTCGGTTATACGGGTATATTCGCGGTCAACAGGATAATTCACAGTCCCCTTGGGCTGGTACCATGTAGTATTGTGTGTTTCAAAGACAAAATCTAAAGTCCGGTACGGCAGGTGCCCGTACCGGCAGTCAAACAGTTCGTCTACCGGTCCTGAGTATATTACGGTGCCGTTGAACGGGGAACCGTCAAAAAACACTTCCCCGGATTCCAGCCGGAGCAGCCTGCGAGCATCGGAATTAAGTTTGAGCTCTATATTGGGGTGATTTAACATGTGCTCGAAGAGTGAAGTATAGCTCTTGGCAGGGATACCCTGATAAGTGTCCTGAAAGTAGCGGTTATCATATGAGATAAATACAGGGACGCGGGCGGTAACCAAAGAATCGATTTCGTCGGGAGCCAGTCCCCATTGCTTTTGCGTGTAATATAAAAAGATGTTGTTGTATATGAAATCCGCGATTTCCGCAAGTTCTGTATCGGGCTGTTGGCGAAGATCCAAGATGGGTACCTTGCTTCCGAGGCCATAGATGGCGATCAGCTTTTGCTCTATACGCGCTGCTTTGCAAGGCTCAAAGGCCAAATGAAGCGAATTTAGATTAAAAGGAATTGGCATTAGCTGCCCGTGTATATCGCCCACTACCTCGTGGGAGTAATTCCGCCATTGTGTGAACCGAGAGAGATAATCGAAGACTCTTTTGCTGTCCGTATGAAAGATATGAGGGCCAAATTGATGTACAAAAATTCCGCTCTCACTGAGAAGATCATAAGCATTCCCGCTTATATGGTCGCACATCTCAAGGATCAGCACTTTTTTACCTGCCCGTTCAGCAAGTTCACGCGCTATAACTGTGCCTGCTATGCCGCAACCGACGACAAGACAATCATACATTTCTTTTTTTTTCATGTTTTTATACCCTACATTCAAAATTATATTATCAAATATCTGCGAGTTGCGATATTCACATTTTACTAGGTCTGAAATTATTGCAACTCTAGACTTTAAGGGAAAGTGTTTATGCTCGGTGTGTCAACGCTTTGTACGATAATGAAAAAAGGATCCACTTGTAGTTTAATTTGAGACCCCATTTTCGCTGAGGCCATTTTTTGCTTGCAATAATAAAGAGCTCCCTATGGTTGGGTAACCGAAAAAAGTGAGGAAATCAATACAGGTGGATAATAAGTATCCCTTGAGAAAGACTCAAGGGATAAAATAAGTGAGATATTCAGAAATTAAGTAAAAAGGTTGGCCCCGGTTAGAAGTGTGGGTTAGTTGGTGCTCGTGGCAGGCGCGGGAACTGTGCTAGGTACGTAGCCGCCCCAGCGTCCGTAGCCGCCCATTCCCATGCCAGGAACAAGGGTGCCGTTGGCAAGGGCATCTTGTTGCAGTTTTAGGCGTTGTGCCATGAAATCATTCAAGGCCTTTTGCTGGTCCGCCGTAAGTGGCTGACCAGTGGTGCCCATGTAGCCATGACGACCCATTCCACCCATGCCTGGGCCCATGATCTGCCCGCTATCTAGTGCTTGCTCTTGGTATTTTTGACGAAGATCCATCATGCTCTGGATAGAATTAGCTTGGTCTTGGGTTACTGCGCCAGACTCAACTTCTTTCTGCAGGATTTGTTTCTGAATGCCAAACGTTTGTTGGTACAGAGCTTTGATGTCAGTGAGGGCTGTTGAATCGGTAGCCGCAAAGGCTGTTGTGGCTCCACCGATCAAGAGGGATGCAGTGAGGATCCCAGCGGCAAGTTTCTTTTTCATTAAGACATGACCTCCTTAAAATATTATAATAATCTAAACCGGGGCAATTATAGTATAAACAAAGGTTATGAATTTCAGATGAATGAAGTGTGAAAAGACAGTGAAGATCAGAGATTCACAGAGCTTTAATGAGTTGTTCATATGATGTTTTGGCCATTTGATCAAGAAAGTACTCTGATTAATAAATCAGGGCTCCTTCTTCATAAGAAATTCACAAATTATTCATGGGTTTTTCTTATCCGAGATATACACTAAGGCCATAGAGAAACAGCAAAACCAAGCGAAATGAAGCTGTAGCTCAAAGGGGGAATTTATATGATGGGGCATTGGGGTAACAATTACATGATGGGTGGATGGGGTTATGGAAATGGTATTTATGGTTGGATGGGTATGTTAATGCCTCTGATCATGGGGTTTGCTATTGTTTTGCTAGGTATCTATGTATTTCGTCGTTCTACCCCGCAGGTTCGGACAGGAGCACTTAGTAATCAGAGTGGTATGGATATCCTCCGTGAACGCTATGCACGTGGGGAGATAGATTCCGCCGAATATCAAAGTCGGAAACAGGATTTAGAGGGTAAATGAGTAGAAAGTTAAAAGGAGTGAGGATTTAATCCTCACTCTCTTTTTGCTCTTTAGGAAGTTTAACAATAAATTCAGTCGCTTGCCCGACTTTACTCTGTACGGTGATGTTGCCTTGATGAAGGGCCGTGATCTGATGAACCAGAGCCAGACCAATTCCGGTTCCCCCGGTCTCACGTGTTCGAGATTTGTCAGTACGATAAAAGCGCTCGAATATAAAAGGGAGATCTTCTTCAGAGATGCCGATACCTGTGTTTAGGATTCGGACTTCTGTAACATTTGATGTTTGCGTAAGTGTGACGGATACCAGACCGCCGTTTTCCGTGTACTGATAGGCATTGTGAACTAGATTGTAAAAGAGGCGGGTGAGAAGGCGCTCATCTCCGGACGTAGTCACGGGTTCTTCTGGAGCGTTCAAATTCAGAGTCAATTCCTTTTCTTGGATGAGCGGATGGAGGCTATGGATGATTTTTTCAAGAAGGTGGTTTAAGTTCACAGGTCCTAAGTTTAGCTTTAAAGCGCCCATTTCCGCCACGTTTAAGTCTTTAAGGTCGTTGGACAGGTCTACTAAGCGGTCAATTTCCTCATGAATGGAGGAAAGATTTTCTTGATCGGCAGGAAGGACGCCGTCTTGGAAGGCTTCAATATAACTTTTGATCGAGGTTAAAGGTGTACGAAGCTCATGGGCGATATCGGCGGTGAATTGTTTGCGGAGAGTCTCTTGACGTTCCAAATTGTGGGCCATTGTGTTAAAAGCATTCGCCAATTGCCCTACCTCGTCTTTAGAACGAAGGGAAATGTGTTCATCAAGGTGTCCCTGACCGATACGTTCGGCGGCTTGCATTAAACGCTTCAACGGAGCGACCAGTCGGCGGCTTGTGAAGAAACTGAGGATAATCCCAAATAGAAGCGCTAAGCCTGCAGCAAAAAGTAGAGAACGAAAGACTGAGGATTGGAAGAGGACATCTTGGGGATTGAGAATCTGGGCGGTCGCTGGGTAGCGAACCAGTGCAGTGGCTAAAGTCCCGAGAGGTCCAAACACAGTTATGGTCTTTGTTTTCCATTTTGTGATGGGGGAGGAGGACATTCCCATTCCCATTCCGCCAGGACCGTGTTGCATCATGCTTCCCCTAGAGCTGTTTAACGTGGCAATAAACTTGCCGTTCGGATCAGTCAGCGTGACAATTGTACCGACCGGGAGGGCTTGGCTTACTTCATTCAGAGAGGCGGGATCCCAAGTGCCCTTACTCAGATAAAGGGCGCTTAGACGAGAAGGTAACTCTTCCAAGATTGTTTCGTTTGTTTTGGTTAGATAATCAGTAAATTGTTGTTGGAAGACGAGATGGACGGAAAGCATGCTGAAGGTTAGGGTGATAAGCACGATGAGCAACGTGGAGATAAATAGTTTTTTGCGCATCTTATCCCCCCGCACTTGGATTAAACTTGTAACCGATACCGAAAACGGTCAGAATGATTTGAGGATCGCTAGGGGTGGTTTCGATTTTTTGGCGGATCTTCTTAATATGGACATCAATCACGCGATCATCTCCATCAAAGTCGTGTCCTTGAACAATTTTCACCAACTGACTTCGAGATAACACTCGCCCGGGGTGCTTCGCCAAGGCACCAAGGATCTTATGCTCGGAGGGGGTTAAATGGACCTCCTGATCGTGAAGCAGAATTTTATATTGTAGGTTATCAATAGTGAGGCCATTATCATAGGAGATCACGTTCGCAAGCGGTGAGGTTTCGTTATTAATGCGTCGTAGAACGGCTCGGACACGGGCGACCACTTCACGAGGGCTAAAGGGTTTAGTTATGTAATCATCTGCACCGATATTTAATCCTCGGATGCGGTCCTCTTCTTCGACTCGAGCGGTGAGCATGATAATGGGGACAGAGGATATTTTGCGGATCTCGTGGCAGATCTCTATTCCTGACATTCCAGGGAGCATTAAATCAAGGAGGAGTAAGTCGAAGGGGTTTTCTTTAAACATGGTTAGAGCGACATTACCGTTAAGGGCAGTGCTGACCCGAAACCCGTCTTGTTGGAGATAGGCTTTGAGCACAGCTGTGATTTTTTTCTCATCATCCACTACTAAAATCTTCATAGATTTCGAAACTCCTTTGTTTATTGCTGGTTAGCCTGCATATCTTTAGCCTGAGGGATAAGTTGTCTTAGACGATCAGCATTAGAACCATTTGGTTCTTTGTCCAATGCAGTCTGCCAGACACTAATAGCTGTTGAGTAGTCCTTTTTGACTTCCGAAAGGAAAACCCCATAATTGAACATTGCCTGTTGAAAATCCGGTTTCTGGGTCAAGGCTTCTTTAAAGCTTTTTTCGGCCAAATCATTTTGCCCACTAAAGAAGGCCGCAGTAGCCATATCCGTTAATACATTGATATCCTGCTTAGTATTGAGAACATTTTGGTAGTATTTAATCGCTAGCATATAATCTTCTCTCGCTTCAGTCGGTGCAACATTTTGAGCTACAGCAGCCAAATCATAATAGGCATTACCTAAATCCTGTTGGAGTGAAATATCATTAGGGTTTGATTTTAACTGTTGGTTTAGAGCATTTACCTGATTTTTAAAGCTATTATAATCACTGTTACTAGAAGACGAGGAAGGGATTGTAGAAGTACCACCGAAGAAATATTCGGCCCCTGCACCAACTAAACAAATGGTTAGCAAAATTGTAAGAACTATGGCTTTAATTGGTTTTTTTTTATTTTTGTTAATCACTTTATGTCCTCCCCATTAACGGGCTGTAGTGATTGATACGCGATAAGACCTAAAACGACCATGATAACTGTAATTAAGATTTTCAAATAAAGTTTCTCCTTTCTCATGAATAAATAGAGGCCCCTGATTCAAAGGCATTTTTTAAGTTATCATATTCTTAATATATTATAATATCCTAATTGTATCATGTCTGTCTATTATAATCATTAGTTATGAATGTTATATGAATGAAATGTGAAAAAATTGTGAAGAGACTGTGGAGAAGCCGAAAACAGGTTTTAGATGGTAAATAAGAAGAAAGTAAAAAGCTATGGCTGAGGATTTTATCTTCAACCATAGCTTTTATCTTTTATATCTTTAGGAAGTTTGACGATAAATTCAGTCTCATGAAAAACCTGATCTTAACATTCTTTTCACAATTAATTCATTTGAGATTCATAACCCTTGTGTATGCTAGAATTGTTTTTACTTACGATATTATAATATTGTAAGTAAATCATTAGCCAGCAGCACCAACAGAGTAACAGTCAGTTCTGGCTTTTATATTAGAACTTAAACATCCAACAAAAGAAGGAAAGAAAGGAGTTAGAACCATGGAAGGAAAAATCGTGTTGGTTGATGATGACCCTGCAATACTGGAATTAGTGCGTGATTATCTTGTGCAAGAGGGATTTGACGTTCTTACGGCTTCAATTGGAATGGATGGTCTAAAGTTAATCAAAAACCAAGCACCAAAACTCATCTTGCTAGATTGGATGCTGCCGGACGTTAGTGGTTTAGAAATATGCAAATATGTTCGGAAATCGAGTTCAATTCCGATTATCATGCTTACAGGAAGATCGGGAGAAGCCGACCGGATCATGGCATTAGATGCTGGAGTAGATGATTATCTCGTCAAGCCCTTTAATTTGCTTGAGCTTGGCGCGCGCATCCGAAGCGTACTTAGGCGTTTCCCGAAAGAGGCAATTAGGTACTGATTTGCGCTCTTAGCAATACCTTCTTGAGAAAGGAAATTAGCACTTCAATAGGATTATGTTGGGTGTGCCAATTATGCGAAAGAACCGTTAAGGAACTTAGCAGTTAGTATCTTAAATAACTGTAAATCGAGTTCGGGGAAAGGATAGTTTGAATTGAGTTTAAGCTTTGTTGCTAAGAATATTAAAGCTAAAAGTCTAGAAGCGATTGGAAGTAATTCTAGCAGCAGACTTCCATTTTTAGACCGTACCCGTGGTTTAATAATGATCTTTATGGCCTTAGACCATGCCTTGTTCTTTTGGAGTACTGGACGCATCAACAATGAAGGATTACCACTCTTGGTTAATGGTGCTGTAACCTTTAATCCACTAGGTGTCTCAAGTGCCTTGGCTGTAATTGTTATGTTTTTGTCGAGTCTCTGTGCACCGGGTTTTCTCTTTATCGCTGGGTATGTATTAGCCTTGTCCATTAAAAAGCGCGAATTAAAGGGCCTTTCGAGTTCCAGTATCAATCATCATTTATGGCGCAGAGGAATGCTCCTTATTGTGTTGCAAGTGTTTATTGCTTCTCCCGCCTTTAATCTTCCCATGCTCATTCAAGCTAAATCACTTTCCGTCGTTACTTGGGGAACTTTTTTTTCCTTGAGCGTTTTATCTACCATTGGTATTGGGTTCTTTTTTCTTTCAGTGGGCCGCCATATTTCCCCCTGGAAACTTTTCGGAATATCTGGGCTCCTCTATTTATTGAGCCAATTGTTTCTTTCCAGTTTCACCAGAAACTTCCCCTTCCATCAAGCAATAGAACAGGCCTGGCAGACGATTCTGGTTTTACCTGTCCCTTTTTCGCCGAGCTTTTTAGTGAATAATAATTTCCCCGTCATCCCGTGGCTTTTACCGATGACCCTTGGGTGGCTATATGGACACACCTATGCGGAAGAGCGTGGAGTTGCCTACGAGGCCAAACGTTTTGCTGTTTCAGGTTTTAGTAGTTTAGCCCTTTTCTTTATCTTCCGCTCCGCTGGAATAGGGGATTATCTTCTTCCCGATGGCACGTTCCAAGGCTTTATAGGTCTTTCTAAATACCCTCCGAGCCCAGACTATTTTCTGCTTTATTTAGGTCTTGTCTTTTTATTGCTTTTCCTCTTTTACAAACTGCCACAAACCTCAAGAATAGGGGGAATCCTAGAGAACTTTGGTCAGATTCCACTTCTCTTCTACAATACCCATCTTTGGCTTTATGCCGCTATACCGGCACTGCTGTCCAATTTCAATGGGCATTCTCTGTTGTTTGGAGTTGTAATCTGGCTATTGGGTTTATTAATCCTTTATTCTCTCTGTCACTGGTATTTGATATGGCAATCCTCAACCAAGGTTCACATTTTTCGCCCAAAACTTGTTCATGGTTCAAGGCTCGTACGTCGCCAAGCCGATTTATCTAACGTACTCTTTGGGAAAGGATTGAGAGGGAATAGATGATCTCTTCTATGGACTTTAGAACGATTAGAGCTATTGAATGGCCCAAGAAATACTTTTTGCAATTATGCCTTGTTGCTCTTGTTGTGTTCGTTCTTGTTGCTCCGAACCGTTCTGCCCATTATTCCTATCTTTTACCCGGAGTGGCTTTTTGGGAAATGCAACGTGATCGTTTGCCGATTTCTTGGAAAAATTTCTTATGGCTCGGAATACCCTTAGTTCTATTTCCAATTTTAATGTGGAAATATTTTCCTCCGATCTGGAATGACGTTGTTTATTGGCAACTAGGTACTAGAGCCCACCTTTTAGATTTAGATAATCTCTTTAAGTCAATACCAGGTAATAATGGCTGGATGTTTCGAGTGATCCAAACCCCTTGGTTGACAAGCTATTTCCGGTGGATTTATGCTAATGGCTTTACTCTACCCGTGCTTATACCCGTTTTTCGTTCCTTTCTAGCCAAGGATTCTCTAAAAATGATCCGTTATAGTTTGTCAGCTCATGTCTTACAATTTGTATTAATTTTTCCCTTTTATCTTACGATTCACGTCAATGAAGTCTGGTATGTTCTAGGCCAACCCGATGGAATGGCTCGTCATCTCACGGCAGCTGATGCGGCGGTGGTCGTTGTCAATTGTTTCCCTTCAATGCATACTTCGATAGCCTTCGCTATGCTGTTGCTCGCTTGGAGAGAAAAGGATAAACTTTTCCGCTGGGTTTGGACGTTTTTCTGCCTCTCGATCATTTATTCTACGCTTTATCTGGAAATTCATTGGGTAACCGATGTTATCGCAGGAATCTTCTTGGCCCTGGCTGCAGTGAAACTAGGGGACTGGATTATCAGCGCAATTTATTTAAAGAGGAAAAGTATGTTTATTAGGAGTGGTGTTTCTTGTTACAAGATAAACAACTTAATTAAAAGAGGAGAAATGCATAAATGAAGAAAAAATTGATATCTATATTTCTTACCACATTATTCACATTCTCATATGTACCACCAACATTAGCTACAACTAGCTCAACAACCATATCTCCAATAATTAATAGAATTTCGGGTCAAAATCGCTATGACACATCATCTGCAATCGCCAAACAAGGTTGGCCTAATGGTTCATCAAACTGTATTTTAACATATGGAGGTAATTATTCCGATAGCCTCGCAGCAACACCATTAGCAAAGAAATATGATGCTCCAATATTACTTACTGAGAGTGCATCACTTACACCTATTACCAGACAAGTATTAATTGATTTAAAAACCAAAAATGTCACAATCATAGGTGGTACAGGAGTAATTTCATCATCGGTAGATACAGAATTGCAATCTATGGGAATAACTGCAAATAGAGTATTTGGAAATGATAAATATGAAACCGCAATAGCAGTAGCTAAACAAGTCACTTCAACCCCTTCAATAATATTTGTTTGTACATCTGATGATTTCTCGGACGCACTTTCAATTTCTCCGATTGCATCGATAAAACGAGATCCAATCATTCTAGTACCCAATAATAATATCCCTGACTCGGTCAAGGATTATATATCTTCAAATAAAAGTATCGTAAAGTCCTATGTTATAGGTAATTCAGATGAAATTACTGATAATGTTGTTAATCAATTTCCAAATTATGAAAGGATTTCAGGAAATGATCGATACAGCAGAAATATTGCTGTTAACAAGGAATTTGAGAGTGTTTTTAATCTATATAATACAATCGTAACTTCAGGTGAGCAATTTCCAGATGCTTTAAGTGGAAGTGCTCTAGCTTCAAAAATATCTGCTCCTATTATTTTAGTGAATGATGCTTCACCTAATGATACAAAAAGTTATTATAAGCAAAGATTAGTAAACGCTAGTAATAGTGGTAGTAGTAGTAGTAATTATAATCCTAGTGTTTATGTATTTGGAGGAACTGCTGTTGTTCCTGATAGTGTGATACAAGAGTTGGGACAAGGACAGGTTATTACTGTAAGCCACTTAAGTGCTGTTAATGTAACTACTACAGCAGGAACTGCTCCGGTGTTACCTTCAACAGTAACTGCTACAATGAGTGATGGGACATCTAAAATGGTTAATGTCAATTGGGCGGGCAGGGCATTAAGTCAACCAACAAGTGCAGGAAATTATATTGTTATTGGTACAATTGCTGAATCAACTATAATTAATGTAATAGCTACAGTTACAGTCGCAGACGTGAATCCAGTTGCTATTTTGACAATTCAACAAGTGCAACAGGAAATTTTAGGTACATGGAAGACTTCTGATGGAAAACATACTTTGGAATTTCATGATGATGGTACATTAGAAGAAACTGAAGTGCTCACTGGATATACTAATATTTATAAAGAAAAATATTCATTCAGTAATCCCACAAGGATAAGAATCGTAAATTCAAGTTGGGCTGAAGATGACAATTTTGTATTAAATGGAAATCGTTTAGAAATTTCTAATTTGGGTATTTCTCGTATTCGTGGAAATTCCAATAATTTTAGTAATACTGATAGTTTCATTCATCCCAGTTTCAGTCAATCCAGTATTTCCAGTAATTATGTATTCACAAAGGTTAATTAAATCTGATACACATTCACGTCGAATATGGGATTACGGGACACACATCACTTAAAGCCAGAGCACGTAACGAAACTGAAGTTTCGTTACGCACTCTAAGTATATTAAAAATGAACAATAATATTTGTTCTTATATAACTATCTGCAGTTGACAAACTTATTTCGAACTTTCGTTAAACTTATGACACAATTCTTATTTATAATATTATCATACAGTTTAGACGAAATGGAATCTCTAGACAAGAATAAGAGGAGAAAGCATCAGGGAGAAATCACGTAGACATTGTTGTAATCGCCGAAAGTTAGAGAGGAGAAATAGTACGTGGGAAAAAAGAAACAGACACAAAAGGTTTTGGCTGCACTGATGATGGTAATTTTGCTGATTGGAATGATACCGGGGGTTGCTTCAGCGTACACAAGTGATGATGGTAGTACATGGCTCGGCTGGCTTAATTTTGCGACCAGCGCAGACTCCACACTGATTGCCGGAGAAGCAAGAAATATACATGTTCAACTTTGGGATAATAAGTCGGATCCTTTTACGGGATCTGTGGGTAGCGCTACTATTACAGACTCTGAGGGGATTCAAACGTTATTTCCCATTTCTGGGACAGCTGGAGATTATACAATTTCCAATGTGACGTTAGAGACCGCTGGAGATTATCAGTTAGTCATACGTCAAGGAGCTTTGGGCACAGCCTTAGCCGCGGGGACAATAACAGTACTGAATGCTAAAACAATCATTACAGATTCTCTCGTTACTAACGCGACTAAAACCATAAGGGTTAAGGTTACGGATTCTGCTGGGAATCCATTGGTCCGTAAATCTGGAACAGTCGACGGAACAACTGTAGGGGCAACAAACGTAAGCTATACAACCCTTAGTGATGGAACGTTTACGTTCACTATGACACCCACCTCCTTAGGAACAGTCAACATAATCTACGCTGGGCATGTGGTCGGTTCGATTCCGGTTATTTCGGCCTACACCCAAAATGCTCGAATCGGAGGGACGACGAAGGATAACGTTTCGCTATCGGTTGATATTGCCAAAAGTGGTTGGATACAAGGGGCACGTAACGTGATCTTGACACGAGATGATCAATTTTCGGATGCTCTAGCCGCGGCTCCGCTTTCTAAAAAGCTCGACGCTCCGATTCTTATGTCGGGTTCTTCCACCTTAGACGAACGGACGTTAGCAGAGATTAGAAGGCTGAGCGCTCAGAACGTATACATCGTTGGCGGAACAGCAGCCATATCTCAAGTCATCCAAGATAGTTTGACTAGTAATGGGTTGACGATTACACGGATTGCTGGACAACAAGGATACGATACGGCTGCTCTGATCTCCTCCAATGTGGGTATTGATCCCACCCATACCGTATATCTCGCTAATGGGAATGCCATACCTGATGCGATTGCGATCAGTGCCTTTGCTGCGGAGCAAGGAAACCCAATCTTGCTCACGGATAGAGATTCATTGCCGCCTTCGACGATTCAAGCCTTGGCCGATCTCAAGGTGAGTAATGTCGTTTTGCTTGGAGGGACAGGGGTTATTGGCACTTCCGTGGAAAATGAATTACGTGCCAAGTATTCCGTCCAACGTTGGGGTGGCTATGACCGCTATGATACCCAAAGTATCATCTTTCAAAATCTCTTTAACACGCAAATTCCCCAGTCCCCGCTTTACTTTACATCTGGGCTGGTTCGTCAAGATGACGTCAGTTCGGGGAAACCCTATGCCGACGCCTTGTTAACGGCAGCTTTAGCTGCTAAAACCGGTGGCTTTGTAGCCATGCTTCCGCCTTCTGACCTTTCATCCTTCTCCTTGTCTTCTCCGCCCTACAAATTTCTCTTTATGAATAAGGATTACATCTCCCGGTCTACTGTAGTCGGTAACTTTAATGCGGTGAGTGGTTTGCTGGAAGAAAATTTACAACATCTGTTGACTCACTAGGTTTGCTCCCTCATTAAATTTGGCAGAAAGGAATGTTGTATATGTTATCTCTCAAACAGTTAGGGAAAGGTAAGCTTTCTGCTAAAAAGCTAACTGCCGTCCTCGTGGTGCTAGCCTTAGCGGGTGGAGGTAGTTGGTATTATCTACGTGAACAAAGGGCTCAGACTCCCGTCGATACTGGGAGTACGGTGATTACTGCCCAAAAGAAAGATGTAAAAATTTCGCTTGCCAACGACGGAAAAGCGGATTACCCGGTAACCAACCTTAAGTTCAATGGCAATGGGATTGTGCAAGAAATTTTGGTTCAAGAGGGGCAGCGGGTTAAGAAAGGAGATGTATTAGCCCGGCTGGATGTAAAAAACTTGGAAAATCAGGTCAAACAAGCCGAGGCCAATTATAACTCAGCCGTAGCCAAATACCAGAAACTTATCGCGGGCCCCTCTGATGTTGAGCGTCAAGCTAAGCAAATTGCAGTCGATAATGCAGTGAAGAACTTGAGAGTTCAGCAGGCCTCGTATGATTATAAAGTTTCCCTATTGAACAACGAGAAGACCACCGTCTTGAACGGCGGTAAGACCACCGAGGGAGATATCTTAGGAGAAGAACTCAAACTGGAGGGGGCTATAGCTCAGTTAGAAAACGCCAAAGCTCAACTCGCTTTACTCGTACCGGCAGATTCCTATGATTTGACGACAGCGAGCGAAACCGTCAAACAGATGGAGGCGGCCCTGGCTATTGCCAGAAACAACTTGCAAGATGCTACTTTGATTTCTCCCACGGACGGTATGATTCTCTCCAACAATGGAAAAACAGGAGAATTAGTTACTTCCAGTTCTACTTCAACTAACACACCCTTTATTGTGCTTGCCAATGGCAATGAGGTCGCGGTCGATTCTTACCCTATTGAAGATGACATTGGAAAAATATCGGTTGGACAGGCGGCAGAAGTTGTATTTACGTCCCTACCGGATAAAACCTATGAGGGTAAGGTAAGTTCAATTTCCCCTAATCCTGTCGTCGATCAGAGTGGAATAGTTACATATAAAGTGTCCGTTATCTTGAATGCTCCTGATGAAAACATTAAAAACGGGATGACCGCGAGTGTGGCCTTTATCGCTCAGCAAGTTAAAGGAGTTGTTACCATTCCAGTAGAAACTGTGGTCCGAGCGAATGGTGCCCCCAGTGTTGAAGTACAGTCCCCCGATGGAAGCACGGGGTGGGTAAAGGTTAAAACGGGCCTGACTGATGGAAAAATCGTAGAGATTAAAGATGGGTTAAAAGCTGGAGATAAAATCCTCATTCGAAAGAACATTAAAAAATAATCGGAAAGGAGGGGGGAATGTGACCGAAAATATTATCCAGTTAGAGCATATTTATAAAGAGTTTTCTTTGGGCAAAAACACGGTGCAAATTTTAAAAGATGTCAACACAACCATCAGACGAGGAGAATTTGTAGCGATCATGGGAGCTTCCGGCTCAGGGAAGTCGACGCTACTCAATATTATTGGCTGTTTAGATCAACCAACCGATGGGTCGTATCTTCTTGATGGACAACTTATCAATGACTTAAATGACGATGAACTAGCCCGGTTTAGAAACCTAAAACTAGGGTTTGTGTTTCAAAATTTTAACCTTTTGCCCTACTACACCGCGCAAAGGAATGTCGAAGTGCCCCTGTCTTACCAAAACCGAAAAGACCGAAGCATGATAGCCAAAGAACTTTTGGAACGGGTAGGATTAGGGCACCGGCTGAACCATAAACCGACTGAAATGTCTGGGGGAGAGAAACAACGAATCGCGATCGCCCGGGCTCTCAGCACGAATCCCGACCTGCTGCTGGCCGATGAGCCGACCGGAGCGTTAGATAGCCAATCTGGCATTCAGGTGATGGGGCTTTTTAAAGAGCTTCACCGGGAGGGAAAAACGATTATCATGGTGACCCATGACCGGGAAATTGGAGAGCAGGCTGAACGTATCATCATGTTCAAAGACGGGAGGATTGAAAATGGGGATACTGGAAACCATTCACTTAGCCCTCGATGGAATATGGCTCAATAAAGTTCGATCCTTCCTTACAATGCTTGGTATCATTATCGGAACAGCAACCATCATCCTCGTGGTGGCGGTGGGATTGGGAAGCAAGAAAAGCGTAGATAATCAGTTTTCCCAGATGAGCGTAACTACAATTTACGTCATGGCCAGTAGCACTGGGTCTCCGATTCCGTCGAAGCTAGGTATTAAGGATGTAGCTGTGATTAAGGAAAATTGCCCTTCCGTGGCGGCTGTTGCTCCCCAAATATCTGGAAAAGCTGCGGCAAGTGCTGGTGTCGATACAGAATCAGTGACGGTTTTGGGGGTTACTGAAGACTACCAAAGTTTGACCAACCTTAAGTTAAGTTCCGGCAGTTTCTTGACACCGGAGAGCGTCACGACCAAAGAGAAAATTGCGGTGCTCGGAGCAGATATCGCGGATACCCTTTTTGGGGATGCGCCAGGGGAGATTGTGGGTCAAATGATAAACATCAACAAGAAGAAATTTATTGTTGGAGGGGTGATCGAGAGAAAGGGAGAGACTCTGGGAAGTACAAATATTGACGAAGGGGTTTTTATACCGTATACCACGGCTCAGAGCTATGTCTTAGGAACAACGATTACCCCGAGACTCACTGTTCAAGCGAAGGATCTGCCCAGTGTAAAACCGGCTCTGAGCGAAATTACAGCTGCTCTGCGCGAAGCCCATAAACTCCGTCCTGATATGGCGGATGATTTTAGGGCTATGGATGCCGGAAGCAAGGTAGGCGCAGCTCAAGAAACGGCGCGTACGATGTCGGTACTTCTGATCGCGATTGCCACAATTGTCTTGGTGGTCGGTGGGATAGGGATTATGAATGTCATGCTTGTTTCTGTACGTGAGCGGACGAAAGAGATTGGTACTCGCCGTGCACTCGGGGCGCGGAAAAAAGATGTCTTAAGGCAATTTCTCTTTGAAGCCATCGGCATCAGTGTTTTCGGGGGACTATTGGGGGTAGGGCTAGGAGAAGTGGTGATTCCGTTGCTAAAATACCTGGAGATAGAGGCGATTCGCTCCATGCAAGGTCTTTTAATAGCTTTTGCCTTTTCCGGCATTGTGGGGATATTTTTTGGATTCTACCCAGCCACGAAAGCAGCTGATTCTAATCCAATCGAAGCACTAAGATATGAGTGAACATACAACCTAGTTTATCAAAGTAAGTGAAAATAGATTAGAGGGGATGAGTTCAAATGTATAAGTGGAAACGATTTGCGGCTCTCATTGTCATGGGTTCTTTGGTCATCGGGCTTACAGGATGCTCCTCAGGGGCCAAGTCGTCAGGAACGACACCCTCAGCAAGTGCTTCAGGTTCGGGTGCCTCGTACGGTACGAATATTGATCCTGAACAACCGGATCGGATAGCGGAAGTCTATGGCAAAGTCAAGTCGATTCAGGGAAATGTTGTATTAATCTCAGAAATGCAAAGACAACAAACGGCGGCAGAATTGTCAGCTGCGGATAAGGCAAAAAGACAAGCGGAGATGCAGGCTTTAAGCACAGAAGAACGGCTGAAATTGCAAGCCTCTCAAGAAGTGATGACCGGTAAGAATATTACTATGACCGTGCCTGTTGGTATCCCGATTAAGATCAGAGGCACGAGCAGCGATGGTCCAACTGTTCAGGACGGAACGATTGGCAGTATCAAAGTTGGTAGTGTAGTCAATATTTGGACCGAAAAATCAGATCCAGCCGCTGCTGAATATATGAGTATTGCTAATCGTTAGTAACTATACTCTCATTTCGCTGACACGAAACCACCAAAGAATGACGACAAGCAATGTAGCTTGTTGTTTTCAGATAGGAAAACAAGCAACCCTTTAGCTAGGACCGTTATAGTTAGTTCTGGCTTTTGCACAGGAAATCAAAAATCCAGCCAAGAAAGGAAAGGAGTGAGAAGCATGGAGGAAAAAATCGTGTTTGTTGATGATAACCTTATAATACTGGGATTGGTGAGGGATTATCTTGTGCAAGAGGGATTTTGCGTTTTTACGGCTTCAAATGCAACGGACGGTATGAGGCTAATCGAAATCCAAGCACCGGACCTCGTCTTGCTAGACTGGATGCTGCCGGGCGTTACCGGTTTAGAAATATGCAAATATCTTCGGAGATTGAGTTCGATTCCGATTATCATGCTTACAGGAAGATCGGGAGAATCCGACCGGATCTTGGCATTAGAGGCTGGAGTAGATGATTATCTCGTCAAACCTTTTAATTTGCTTGAGCTTGGCGCGCGCATTCCAAGCGTGCTAAGACGTTTCGATCTTAGCAAATTCAAGGAGGCTTAATGAAGGTATTTAGCAGGAATAACATAAAAAAAATTCTTAAGGAAAAGTTGAATTTATGTGCCTTCCTCCATCATACGCCCTGGAAATCTTCAAAAATCATGGTGTTCTTTATTCTAGGACTGCTACTTGTTGGGAGTGGAGCATTCTATGTGAACTCAACGATTTCTGCGGTTTCTGTAAGTGTAAATGGAACAGAGGTCGGCCTAGTCTCTGATGTGAAAAGCGGTGAGAACTTGATCCATCAATTCTTAGTTGACAAGGGAGCTCCTTTAGGCGTCATCGCCAAAACTTATGACAACATTGAGTACTCCCCGCTCCGGCTTAGGAACGGGGACGTTCGCACCTTGTCTAAAGAGAAATTAGAAGAGGAACTGTCCGTATATATTGATGGAGTAGAGTTAGCTATTGACAACAAGCCTATATTCATTCTTCCTAAGCAGGAGGATGTACAAAAATTATTGCAAGCTTACCAACAGATCTATGTGCAGAAGACAGATGCGAACCAGGTTGATACAGTATCTTATGAAGAAAAGGTTGAGACACGCTCAGTCGAGGTTACGCCAGAAGAGGTACTCACGACGGAGGAGACACTGGAAAAATTGAAACAGGGAGATGTACGTCAAGAAGAATATGTCGTTCAACCGGATGATTCCTGGTGGTTGATTGCGCGCAAGAACGAAATGAGAACGAGCGAAGTGCTTGCCGGTAATCCGGGGGCGAACGAGGATACTGCTCTTCAGATCGGGCAAACAATCAATTTAATGAAGGTTTTTCCCTACTTAACGGTCATTGCGGAAGGGGTGCGAACAGAAACGGAAACTATACCCTTCGATGTTGTGACCAAAGTGGATTCGAGTTTGGCAAATGGCGAAACAAAAATTACCCAGTTTGGAAGCGATGGGGAGAAAGAAGTAAAATATACTTATGCGCAAAGAAACGACAAAATTATGACCAAGGAGATTTTAGATGAGCGAGTCCTAAAAGATGCTGTTTCCCAAGTTGTGGCGAAAGGACCACCACGTAGGCCTGTTGTGATAGCATTTTCCAGGGGGAGTGGACAGCTAGCTTTAGGTATAATTTGGCCTCTTGCAGGACGAATTAATTCGTATTATGGTTACCGTGAGGGGGAATTCCATACGGGTCTGGATATCAATGGATACCAGGGCGATCCGTATGTGGCTGCTACCGCCGGCACTGTAGTCAGTGCAGGGTGGGATGGCAACTACGGGAACAGTATTCTCATTGATCATGGAAATGGAATTTTGACACGATATGCTCATTCCTCGAAGTTACTTGTTTCAGCAAGGCAGAAAGTGTCTAAAGGCCAGACGATTGGATTAGTTGGTTCAACAGGGCGTTCTAGCGGACCGCACCTTCACTTCGAAGTGATTATAAATGGCGACTATGCGAATCCGTTAAATTATTTGCGTTGAGGAGTTGTAAGTTAGGAGCTGAGAACGATGAATTTAATTCCAATCCTACAAGCTATGCTTGCTGCCGCTTTATTTGGAGCTAGTGTTCCGATTTCTAAATTGCTTCTAGGTGAAATTGACCCGATTCCTATGGCATCCTTCCTGTATCTAGGTAGTGGGATAGGGCTGTTTTTCTTTAGATTTTTTCAAGGAAAAAAGCATTATAGTAATGAGGCAAAGGTAACTAAATGCGATGTACCTTGGATTATTGGAGCTATTTTGGCTGGGGGTATTCTTGCTCCTATTGTTTTGATGTTCAGTCTGAAGAATACACCTGCATCCACAGCTTCGCTTCTGCTAAATTTTGAGGGAGTGGCAACTACCGTAATTGCCGTTGTTGCATTCAAAGAGGCAGTTGGAGAGCGTATATGGAGTGCTGTGATATTGATAACAATGGCCAGTATCCTGCTTTCATGGGATTCACTAGGACAGTGGGGTCTGTCAATCGGTGCCGTGGGGGTTATTAGTGCTTGCGTTCTTTGGGGAATAGATAATAATTTTATACGCCATGTATCAGCAAAAGACCCACTTTCGATTGTAATGATTAAAGGATTAAGTGCTGGCACTTTCTCACTTATTTTGTCTCTTGTATTGGGTTATTCGTTTCCTTCAATTGGCTTCGCTCTTAGAGCGATGATACTCGGTTGCTTCAGTTATGGATTAAGTATTGTTCTGTTTATCCGAGCAATGAGAGAACTGGGGTCTACAAGGACAAGTGCGTTATTCGGAACGGCTCCTTTTGTGGGAACCATATTATCCGTGATTATATTTAAGGAAAGTCTAAACTCGTTATTTTTTCTCTCCATTCCAATCATGATTATTGGAACGGTGCTATTGTTAAAGGAAGAGCATGGTCATTTACACGAACATAAACCCCTTGTACATGAACATAGGCATTCTCACGATAGCCACCATACACACCCTCATCCTAAAGAGGAATTGCCTAAAGGGGGATTCCATTCCCATGAGCATGGACAAGAACCAATAGTTCATGAACATCCGCATACTCCTGATATTCACCACAGGCATGTGCACCAAAACTAGAAGCATTTTCTCACTGGCTGGGGGCATTTATCATTCTTCTTTTTAAACAAATAAAAAGGTCGGAATAAAGATGAATTATAACCATTGCAAATGAGTAAGAAGAAAAACAAGCCCTGGACAAATTTCCGATCAAAGAAACTAGGGAAATTATCAACACTTTGGTTAGACCAGGGTGGCTTTTATGTAGGTTGGAAAGTTGCTAAGATATCATTTCAATACCTGTTTGAATGTTTGCAAAGAGTTATTCGCTTATAAAAAGATTGTGAAGACTATTCCACTAAAGGCTCCAACACAAAGACTTATAATAAATCCTGGTTTTCGCGTCATTTTAAGTGATTGTAGCAGAAGCTCATGCCAACTGACGTAAAATATTGTTCCAATGGCTATACCGAACAAACTGGATAGAAGTGCAGGATTGACTCGTTGGAAACTTGAACCGAACAGTGCTCCTAAGCCCGCAGGGAGGGACACTATTGCTGCTATGATGGGGATAATACTTCCGCCAAGACCTCCAAAAATTAAAGGAAGTGAAATTGCAAATCCCTCGGGAAGATTATGAAAGAGCATTATCGTTGCAAGAGCCAATCCGATCTCACTGTCATTCGTCAAACCGGCACCCATGGCAAACCCTACAGGGAAATTGTGAATTGCCACACCGAGTGCAAGAAGAATACCCGATCGGATAAACTGGGAACGACGGGGATTGTCTGTAATGATTACAATTCGGTGAAAGAAATGCTCTATGCGTGCAATGACCAATATACCAATGAGAATACCGATTAGGGTTGGAATAATACCTCCTGTGGCAATGCTTTCAGGTAAAAGTTCTAATCCCAAGACGGTTATTATCATACCCGAGCATCCAGCAAATAATAATCCGATGATTTTATCAGCACGTCGACCAATTGCATAGGCCGCAACCCCCCCCAATCCAATACCCACGCCTCCAACTCCCAACCCAATGAGTGTTGAGAAAAGTAGCTTATTCATGGTTAGATTCCCCCGCTCTTTCAAAAACTAACTCTTTAAGGATATGGGGGGATTCTTTGGATATGTCTGTAACACAGAGCGGTGTGTGAACAAAGTGTGAATCTTTTGTTAAAGGTTTATGGTTATAGAAAATGTTAATATTCTGTGAAATTTAAATGTGTTGAGAAAAAGGTACATTCTATGGCATATGATGGGATTAAAATCATGGGTACAATATTTAACTTTTTAAGCTTGAGAAAGTGATTTATAGAATGGAGAGGAGATTTTGAATATTCAGAGAGGGGTTTTTATCTCGCTCATTGTAGGTTTAGGTATTGTCATACTGCTTAGTGGGTTTGCGATCTATAAAGAATATGAAGCGAGGTTGGCGGCGAGGCAAGTGGTTCTACGTTATTACGAAGATTTTCAATCTGGAGACGATGAGTCAATTTATGAACTTTTACATCCAGAGAGCCGTAATAAGCTAGGAAAAGAAAATATTATGGTCTGGATGGAGCAGCTTAGAGAAACGATAGAACTCGAAAACTTTGAGATTAAGAATATACAGTTAAAGGATACCATTAGAATTGGTGAAAATTCTGTTGATGGGATAAGCGTTCAGGTCTCAGAAACTAATCGTGATCTTTATACTTCGGAAATTCTATCCAGCGAGATTCAATATCTTCTTTTACGGAATGTTCAAGGTGAATACCACATTTATTTTGATCAAAGACGAGTTTTAAGTTCCATGGCGAAAAATCATATCATCATTGGAGCAATGTACATAGATGGTATGGGGAAAGATAAGGATTTATCCAAAGGAACTGAGCATTTTCAAAAAGCGTTAGAGATCGACCCAACACTTATCGAAGCCCATTATTCACTAGGAACGGCTTATTTGGCGAACAGAGAGTGGGAACAGGCTATTGTAGAGGAAGAAGCTTATCTAACAAATTCCCAGGACGATGAGGGCAGAGGGGAAGCCTATAATATAATAGGGTTAGCCTATCAGGAGATGGGAGATAGAGCGAAAGCCAGAGAGGCTTTTGAAAAGGCAGTCCAGCTAAACCCTGAGAGTCCCTTTGCTCTAAACCACCTCAATGAGCTTATCAACGGATAAACGATGTAGTCATCTGCTCCAATGTCCAGCCCCATGATACGTTTGCCATCATCCCCCTTGGCAGTAATCATAATGATTAGACATTCGAACTTCTGCGGATTTCCTGGCAAACATCAAGTATATTTTCCTACTTCGTAGGGGAATAGTCCTTGAATTTATTGACAAGTATTTATATATTAATATATTATAAGATCAATAAGTATTAATGGGTGGTCAAATTTAAGCTGGCGTCCTGTAAGTTTGGAACGAGCCAAGTATTCTTAGGTAAACACTTGGAAATGAAATGGAGGTAAGGAAAGCTTAATGCAGAAAAATGAGAAAAAACTTCGATCTGTCCCTAAAATTATTATTCCTATTCTAATCATTACAGTAATAGTAGGGATTTTTATCCTAAAAGGCAGTCAGGAAAAGCCCATGGCAGCTAACACTGGCGACTTCGATCTTGAAGCAACAGCGATCGACCTAAAACAGCTAAAGTCCTATGGTTTACCGATTGTGATTGATTTTGGTGCAGATTCATGTGTTCCCTGTAAAGAAATGGCCCCGGTACTTAAGAAACTTAATCAGGAGATGCAGGGCAAGGCCATTGTGAAGTTTGTAGATGTTTGGAAAAATAAAACTGCAGCGGATGATTTTCCTGTACAGGTAATCCCAACCCAGTTTTACTTTGATAAAGAGGGCAATCCCTTTGTGCCTAAAGATGCCGACGCTATGCAAATGATGTTGTATTCCACTAAGGATACCAATAAACACGTTTATACTGCCCATCAAGGAGGTATGACAGAAGAACAACTTAGAGCTGTACTAAAGGAGATGGGTGTTGAATGATCAATCAATGGCTTGATCTTCTTTCAACCCTTATCTCTCATAGTATGTGGGTAGCTCCATTGCTTGCTTTGCTAGCGGGATTGTTAACTTCATTAACCCCTTGCTCCTTATCAAGTGTTCCCCTGGTCATAGGATATGTGGGTGGCACTGGAAACAATGACACTAAAAAGGCCTTTCGGCTTTCACTTACCTTTGCGGCAGGCTCAGCCGTCACTTTTACTATACTAGGAACAGTATCTTCACTAGTCGGTAAACTAATGGGAACATCCTCTTCCTGGTGGTATCTTTTACTGGGTGTGCTGATGGTGTTAATGGCTATGCAAACATGGGAAATTTACAATTTCATTCCGTCAACCTATCTGATGGCAAGGAACACCAGAAGGGGGTACATTGGAGCATTTATAGCTGGAATATTAGGGGGGGTGTTTTCATCCCCCTGTGCAACGCCAGTACTGATTACACTGCTTGCTGTTGTAGCAGAAAAAGGCAGTTTGATGTGGGGCGTTGTTCTGTTATTGCTCTATTCAGTCGGTCATAGTGGCCTAGTGCTTGTTGCAGGAACATCAATTGGTTTTGTAAGAAATATGACTTCAAGCAATAGGTATGGTACCTTCAGCAAGGTTTTAAGAATTGTAATGGGCGGTGTAATTCTGCTCTTAGCATTTTATATGTTCTATTTAGGATTTTAAAGGCCAATGTATAAACAGAGTTCCAATATTTTATTTTTGCTTTGTTTAAAATGTAACAGGTTTTGACACGATTGTTGGTTAAGATACTATTGTACCCGGTGAAAAATACATTGAGGTTACAAGGAGGTTATTAATGCATGAAAAAGAAACTTGCTGCAGGGGTGCTAAGTGTTGTGTTACTAGTAGGAGGAGCCACGGCAACGATCGCTGCCACCGATTCGTCAAAGCTCGCTGAGATCAAGAGCTTGACCCAGCAAATGTTGGGGATTCAAAAGCAAATAGCAGACAAAGAAGTTGAGGCTGGTATCATTACTCAAGTACAGGCTGACGCTATGAAGAGCTCTATTGACTTGCACCAACAATACAGTGAACAGGCTATAGCGAATGGTCAGGTTTTCGGTCCAGGTATGGGGGGGATGCGTGGAGGCATGATGTATAATAACGGTCAACCCATGACGGATGATCAGATTAAAGCCTGGGACAGCGCAGCTCAAGCTCGCCTGCAAGTACAGGCTCAGGCTATGAAGGCGAACGGCTTGACGGATGAGCAGATTAAGGCTTGGAGCGATGCCATGCAAGCTCAAATTAAAGTTCAAGAAGAGGCGCTGAAGAAGGGTACCTTCGTTTCCGGAGGCATTGGAATGTGCGGCGGCGGTATGGGCGGTGGCAGAGGTATGCATGGCGGCAATAGGGGTTACTTTGGGGTGCCAAATGTGACTACTCCTAGCAGCTCAAGCGCAACAACAAACTAATTTCAACGTAAACCCTAACTTACAAAACGTTTGCAGATACCGGTACATTAGTTTTTCATCCATGAACCCTTTTAGTATCTAAGAACCTCCGAAACAGCTTGTTTTGGGGGTTCTTTAGTGAATCATATTGACAGTATTCGATATGAAATATATTATAAACATATCAACGATAATCGATTTGAGGTGATAAATTTGGAGATTAACTATGAAGCCAACGCAAAGATATTTAAAGCACTTGGCGATCCTAATCGATTGATGATCCTAGAAAAGTTACAAATCAGAGAGAGGTGTGCCTGCGAAATCCTAGAAGATCTGAATATTTCGCAACCCACCTTATCCCACCACATGAAGATGTTGTGTGATTCGGGACTAGTTGGTAGCCACCGTCATGGAAAATGGATTTACTATTCCTTAAGCAAAGAGGGCTGTGACGCAGCAAAAAACTTGCTTAATGAAATTACAATGATAAGGCATAATCATAGCAACGAGAGAAAGCTGAGATATGACTGTTGAGATATCTACATAGTTATATGTGTTTGTATTTAGGAAAGGGTGTTATAATAAAAACTAAAATACATTAAACAAGGATGAGTAATCATGAAAAATAGAGCAGATTTTTTCAAAGCATTAAGTGAAGAGACACGGTTGAGAATGTTAGAAATTATAGCTGAGGAAGAATTGTGCAATTGTCAGATCATGGAAAGGCTTAATATATCCCAATCTTTGGTCTCACATCATATAAAAACTTTAAAACAAGCCGGTATCATTGATGAAAGGCGTAATGGTAAATGGACATATTACACAATAAACATCGAAAATACAGAGGCTTATTTAGTATCACTGTGTACTAAATTAGTTAATAAAGAGGATATAAAACACATTAAAAAACATGATCCTTATGAATGCGAGCAATTACAACATAATCAGCAAAAAACTTAGACGTGAGTTTTGAAAGTTAACAAAATGCTATTTACAAGGGATTCTTTTTGATGTAACATATTAATACACGTACATGTGTTAATGTAATGGGGAGAGGTGAGACTATGAAAATTGGAATTGTAGCCTGTTCGGGTGCGTCTAACACTGGAATTCTTACGACAAAAGCTTCACTCAAAGCACTTTCCAAAGATGAGAATTTAGGTATTGTCTGCGCTATGGGTATACCCCTCGGACTAGAGAACATTGTCACTAATGCCAAGAAACATGACAAATTTATTGCCCTCAATGGTTGTGAACTCCAGTGTGCGACAAAGGCTTTAGCTACTATTGAATTAAAACCGGACCAAAATGTGGTTTTAACTAAAGATTTGAACATTGCTAAAAACAAGAATTATGATGAAGAGACACACTTGGAAGAAGTCGTAGAATTTGTTTTGGACGCAGCTCGTAGCTTAAAGGAGGAGTAGGGATGAATTCATATCAAGATTATGCTAAAAGACTACAAAATATTTTGACTATTGAGTCCCAACCTATTGCTGCTAGATTTGTGAAACAAGAAGATGCCGTGCTTAAAGACTATGATGGACAAAGTAAACTTAGATATTGTCAGGCGCTTTATAGGGCAAGGCGGGGTGAAAAGGTTTACGTTAATGCCGAAAATATTGTCTGTCCGGCATCAGCGGCCGCTTTCGGTCTGAAACCCCTGCCGGAGAAACTAGCCTCGGGAGAGATGATGTCAAGTCTGGGGTTGTTTTATAACAAAGAAGCTGCGGCTAGGGTTATGAGCCAGATGCCTAGACTTCCTATGGGTGAGTATAAGGGAGTCTTAGTTTCCCCACTGGCAGAGTGTGATTTTGAGCCACAAGTTATTATTATAGAGTCGCAGCCCGAACATCTTATGTGGGTAGCATTAGCCTCGATTTTTAAAACTGGTGACCGTCTACAGTTCGATTCCGGTATTTTCCAAGCCACTTGTATTGATTCAACCTTAACGCCATTTGTACAAAATAAAGTAAATAGCAGTCTCGGTTGTTATGGCTGCAGAGAGGCAACTGATTTAGAAGACGGAGAGTGCCTGATTGGCTTTCCTTCCACAAAACTACAGGAAATTGTGGAGAACTTAGAAATGTTGCTCCAGAAAGCCATTCCTCGTGTTCGTGGTAAAGGGGTTTTTAAATCAACGTTTTCGGCACAATGCGATAGTTAGAGGTCAGGGTATTCAGCACGAGTAGTTGCAGTCGTTATTACACAGGGGAAATTTGTGATTTGAATTTTGTAACGGATATTAATTAAATATCCGTTACAGTAGAAAAAACGTCAAGGAAGGTTTCAAAAATTTGAGGGAGGTCTTACCATGGATTTTAAAGAAATGATGGAAAACTTCAAAAAGGAAAACGGAGAAATCCCGAAACCCCTAGAGCTGCTCGGACAGCTCGATGAAAGCCTGGTTGTAAACCATATGACCGACATGATGTTCACTTATTCTAAGGAAGCGATACCCCAAAAGTACAAAGTGTTGATCGCTTTGTCGGCAGCCATCGCCCTCGGTTCCCAACCCTGCATATTGAATTATACAATGCGTGCCAAGATGGCTGGGGCATCTGTCCAGGAAATCATGGAAGCCTTTGCAATTGCTAAGTTCTCTAAGGCAGGAACAACCCTGTCAAGCTCACTTCCTGCCCTTGAATGGCTTGTCAACAACAAATAAGATAATTCCTCCTTAATGGGGGTGTGTGAAAACTCAATCCCCAAAATTCTAAGTGGTTACAACAATTAAAAAAGCGTTCTCCTTTCACTTTTAAAGTGAAGTGAGGACGTTTTTGTTTTGATGTTATAGAAGTAAAAGTGGGGATATGAAAACAACATAAATAAGTTTTAGCATAGCCTCATATAGTAATATAAAAATATTTTAGTTTCATGGAAATTAGTTGATATATAATAGTAGAGAGGTTTTTAGGTCAAAGGATTGCGGAAGTTAACAACTTTGATGGAGGAAAAAAGTATGTTCGAAAACAATAAAAGCGTGCTGTGCCTCGTCACCTGTCCTGGCGGTTCCAATGTTTCTTTATTGGCCTATAAGGCCGCAACCTTACTAGAAAAGGAGGGAAACGGAAAATTTGTGCGACTGGGCGGTGAACAATTCAAAGAGAAGGATCTAAAGAGGTTGGCTGATGCGGCAAAGTATGCGAAACAGTGGGTACTCATCGAGGGATGCATCAAAGGATGCGGCAAGAAGGTTCTCGACGGTGCAGGGATCGAAGTAGATAAGCACTTTTTAGTGACTAGTCTTGGTATCGAACGGGAAAACAAAATCGACTATACGGATGAGGAGTTAGAACAGGTTCTAACAGCTATTAAGGCCATGCTTGATTAGAACCTGTTAAGTTGTTCGGTGGTAGGGGGTATATCTGGAGCCAATTGGGGCTACTTTGGAGCGCCAACACTTTAAAAATCGTGTGGTAGGAGGTTAGATCTATCTCCCACTCGAACTTTAATTTTCATTTAAGTTAGGCAGTCTTATCTTTATAGTCGAGAGAGTTCCCAAGTTGCCCCAATTCATCCTTGCGGTTGACTCCAGTCCGCGCGGAAAAGCGTGGAGATCTGTTTTCAAGGTGCGATTGTGAACGGGCGTTGCTCTCGTCGCCTTTAAACTAGGTAAATATGATAGCATACTAATATTAATTCATAAAGGTAAGTGGCATTGGTCAAGGATGACGGTTACCCCTTTATTGCGACTACTTGCGAACAAACGTTCCATACCCGGAGCGAAACAATTTCAGCACCCTAGCTAACGGAGATTCAACCTGAGAACTTCATTGAGATGAATAATGAGGAAGGGGAGAAACTCTGGCTGAAAGAGGGCGACTTAGTTAAAGTGAGCGGGCCAAGTAATAGAGATGGGTTAATATCAGGGTTAATCTTACTGATTGTAGCTGCGAAAGTTGAATTTTGATATTAATTCTAGTTAAGAAATTTGATTGCAACTGAAGACAGTAGATTTAAACTAACTCTAAACATTCTTTCATCAACCATAAATTTTGGGCTATGGATTGGGGCAGGATTTCCCGTACCAACATAGAAAAAACAAGCAGGAACTTCGTGTGAATAGAATCCGAAATCTTCAGCGCCAAGCGTTGGCTTATCCGTAATCCGCACTAATTCCTTCAGGTCAAATTCAGGAGGTAGTTGTAGATCTAAATCATCTTTAATATCCTGACATCTTTCAATAGCCAGTTCTTTCACATAATCAGCCATTTCGTTATTATTAAATACGGCTGGATAGCCTTCTTTAAAAATAAATTCGCATTCTCCGCTCATACCCTCTGCTACTGATTTTGCTATTTTTTCAATATTGGTTTTAATGATTTCTCTTGTATCTTTTGACATGCATCTTATCATTCCGACCATTTCCACCAGATCAGGAACAATATTGGGAGCTGTACCTCCATTAATCTGTCCCACAGAAAAGGTTGCCGTTTCGAGGGGATCTATTTGTCTTGAGACTATTGACTGAAGAGCAGTAATAATATTGGCAGAAATTACTATAGAATCTACCCCTTGTTGCGGTTTGGATGTATGGGCTTGCTTTCCTTTAACTCTTAATATGAACCTATCGGAATAAGCCATTATATTTCCATAGCCGACTTCAATGGTTCCTAAAGGCATTTCTTTTACATGCAATCCGAATATTGCATCTACATCCGGTTTAATTAACGCCCCCTCTTTTACCATTTCACGGCCTCCCCCGCCGTTTTCTTCAGCAGGCTGAAAAATGAACTTAATGGTTCCACTAAGTTCATTTTTAATTTCAGATAATATCATAGCTACTCCCAGAAGGTTAGCTGTGTGGCAGTCATGACCGCATGCATGCATGACACCCGCATTTACTGATTTAAATGGCAAGTCATTATCTTCATCTAAAGGGAGCGCATCCATATCTGCTCTAAGGGCTAGAGTTTTTCCGGGTCTACTGCCCTTTAGTATGCCAATTACACCGGTTTTCCCTATACCACTCTGGACTTCGATACCTAATTCCTCTAACTTGCTTGCAACTAATTCGGATGTCCTCTTTTCCTGAAAACTCAATTCAGGATGCATATGGATATCCCTGCGTATTTCAATAACATTGTGTTCATATTTGTTTACCAACTGTCTTATTTTATCATTAGTAATACTTGACATAATATTCCTCCTCTATTTTTGAGATATATCCATCTTTTTGAGCATGACCAATTGATATGGATAAATGTTAAATAAGTTAACAAGCAAATATCATGCCAAACTAGCGAAGGCATAATCTACTGGACACGATTTCTTTGAAGAGATTTTAAATGGGTAAAGAATAGGTTGAATATATAACCAATTTAACCTATTCCTTACCCATTTAAAGTGATATTGAAGATTTCAAATGACTATTTCCAAGCACATGTTATTATGAGTAATCGAAGATATAAAAAAGGATTTTCAAAAAAACTGTTTTCATTTAATAATTGGTATGGTTTTTGCATTTTATATTACTTTAAGAATAATGACTTGTATGGATTTATATTCCGAATAACATTTCTCGAAGGAGATGATTAGACAATGCCGTTTCAACTCGTCATGGCACAATTGGTTTCGCTTGACGACAAGCATGTCAATCTTAAGAAGGCAGAAAATGCCGTGAAGTACGCTAAGCAAATTCATGGTGCTGACATCGTTGTGTTTCCGGAAGTATTTATGAGCCATTTTCCCATAGGCACGCCAAAGGACATTTCTCTAAAGGATGCTGAGCCGGTAGATGGACCATTTGTAGGCGGCATGTGTAAGCTTGCTCTTCAATATGGAGTTTGGCTTGTATTTGGTATGCGTGAGGCAACGGAAGAGCCAAGTGACGAGCGGGTGTACAACACAACCGTGATCGTCTCGTCGGAGGGTTCAGTCATCAGTACTTATCGGAAGACCCATTTGTTCGATGCATTTGGCTACAATGAATCGAAGAACATCAAACCGGGGGATGCACTGTTTGAACCAATATCGACACCTTTTGGTAAGCTTGGATTGTTTGTTTGCTATGAGCTCAGGTTTCCGGAAATTGCGCGTTATCAAGCTATACATGGTGCAGAAATTATCATTGTTCCTTCCGGATGGGTGCATGGACCTATGAAAGAATATCATTGGAGGAATTTAGTGACCGCAAGAGCAATTGAAAATACGGTATACATGGTAGCATGCGGTAAAGTGAGTGACAATTTCTATATCGGACAAAGTTTGATTGCAGATCCGATGGGCGTGATCATGGTGTCCGGTCCTGAAACGGAAGCATTGATTCCGTGTCGCATCGATCTAGGTAGGATCAAAGGAGTAAGGGCAAAGCTTCCGTCTTATCTACATAGAAGGCCTGAACTGTACACGTCTATGAATAAATAATAATTTCGAGGAGATGCAATTATGGAAAAAGTGAAGACACAGCAAACCTTTCATGAACGAATTAATTCCGCTAAACTGACTGTGGCCGTATTTAAGACAACCTGGTGCAAGGACTGCCATTATATTAATCACTTCATGCCAGAAGTGGAAACCGTATATGCAGATCGACTTCAATTTTTAGCGGTTGATCGCGATGATTTGCCAGAGCTATGCGAGCAATATAATATTTTAGGAATTCCAAGCTTTATTGCATTTCGGGAGGGCAAAGAGTTGGAACGGTTTGTGAGTACACTGCGAAAGACACGAGATGAGATCGAACAGTTTTTGAACAGCTCTTTGCAGACGGAACGCAACTTTGAATAGGAGGAGTCCGCTATGAGAGAAACGAATTTTATGAAAGAAATGAGTTGGACAGCTTTTGTTGAAAAAAAGAAACAAACGAATGTAGTTATTATTCCTACAGGAGCTTTCGAAGTTTACGGACCGCATCTTCCACTGGGATCGGACACCCTGGTTGCAGTCAAACTCGCTGAGATGATATCGCACAGGGTGAATGCGCTAATCGGTCCTACATTGGAGGTTGGCGATTCCGCAATGTTGGATGAATTTCCGGGAACGATTACGATAAGACCGGAGAGCTTCAAGGAGTATTTGTTGGATATAATAAATAGTCTAATACGATGGGGATTTAAGGATTTTCTTTTTATTAATGCGCATGCCGGCAACGTTCCCATGATCAATCAAATTGCGTATATGTTGAGAAACCATGAAGAAATCCGACGTGCCCAAATAGATTTCTGGCGTTTTGTCAAAGCGCATGATCAGGGGATTCTCGAGTCCGGTGAAACCGCGCACTCTCATGCCAGTGAAGCAGGAACTTCGATCCTAATGTATCTGTACCCAGAACTTTGCGATACAGATAAATGGGTGAATGAGCCCAAAAAAATCAGAGACGAGTTTCCAGAGATTATAAAATACGGAAAACTTTCTTCAAATACACAATCAGGTACAGTCGGAAATGCGATGCTGGCGACAAAAGGAAAGGGTGAAGTACTTGTTCAACGATCCCTCGATCGTATTGTGGATTTTTTGGAAACGAACTGGGGTATCAACCAAGTAAAAAGCTGAACTCCATAAATATTTCTCTTAGAAATTTATGGCAAGAAAAAGGATTCAACTGTCGCCTCGCGTATGTGCGGAGAATTGATTTTAAGTGGGATAGCGCCGGAAAACCGTATCACAAGTAACTGTAAAAAACTGACTGGACCCTGATTGAAAGCGGGGTTCAGTTATTTTTGCTTTAAAAGGTTCAAATCTTGTCCCTTAACTCAGAATGTTTACTATACTATTAAGCTCAGGAAGTGTAGACTAATACTTGGGAAGCTTACTTCTAGCCTTAAAATCTAATGAGTATATTCAAGAATGCGGGTGTATCTTATGAAAACTATTGGCATAATTATTGACTCAAATGCAAAACTCGCAGTTTTTTTAATGGAGAATTTGAAAATTATATTTAGGGACTATGTCGCAATAAATAGCTATTTCCTCAAAGAGTTAAGTGATGGAGATTTAATAAGAGATGACGTTATTTTAGCTATGTCCAAAGAAAGGGCTGTAGAAGCTAAAAGATATATAAGCAATAGTGAAAATATTATTGTAATACACCGTACCATCAAGGATAAAGAGGCTTATAGTATTTTTACCATACCTAAAAATACAAAGGTACTAGTAGTTAATGATACAAAAGAAACAACACTGGAAACAGTATCCCTTCTTTATCAGATTGGAATTAATCATTTAAATCTAATACCCTATGAAGAAGGTGGAAATTACAGTGATATTAAAATTGCCATAACTCCAGGAGAAAGTGATAGAGTTCCAGTAGATATACAAAAAATAATTGATACAGGTAACAGATATATTGATATATCAACATTTATTCAGATTATTAATAAGCTTAGCATTGATAATAAAGAGATTAGAAGTAGACTAATAAAATACTCTGAGACCATAATAACACTTGATAATGGTATAAAAAGCCAATACAAGGAATTATATATAAAAAATGAAGAGCTTGATATGGTATTGAATCTTTCAAATGAAGGCATTTTGCTTATGAATAATGATAATAAAATATCATTGAGTAACAAGAGGTTTAAAGTTATGTTTAATATAGATGAGGAAATTGCTGATAAAAAAATTGATATGCTATTTAGCAAAAAAATAAAAGATATATTGTATAAAGAGAATCTTATTGATGAGCTTATGGAATTTAATAATAAATTTATTATTATTAATAAACATAAAATCGATTATCTTGGGGAAAATGCAGGTTACTATTATAATTTTCAGGAAGTAACCTATATAAAACAGCTTGAACAAAATTTAAGTAAAAAATTAAGGGATAAGGGGTTTATAGCAAGATATAGTTTTGATTTTATAAAGACTAACTCAAGATTTATGGTGGAATGCGTCGAATTGGCCAAGAAAATTGCCCTGTCAGACCTCACTGTATTTATTACAGGAGAAAGTGGGACCGGTAAAGAACTTTTTGCACAGTCGATACACAATTTTTCGAAAAAATGTAAACAACCTTTTGTTGCCGTAAACTGCGCTGCTTTTAATGAAAGTCTACTTGAAAGTGAGCTTTTTGGTTATGAAGGTGGGTCTTTTACAGGAGCACTTAAAGAGGGTAAAGTTGGACTATTTGAACTGGCAAATAACGGCACAATATTCCTAGATGAAATTGGAGACATGCCTCTTTCGCTACAAACAAGACTTTTAAGAGTTCTTCAGGAAAGACAGGTTATGCGAATAGGCTCACAAAGGGTTACAAATATTAATATTCGAGTTATTGCTGCAACTAATAAAAATATATTTGAAATGGTACAAAAAGGCTTATTCAGAGAAGATTTGTTTTATCGAATTAATGTACTTCCCATTAACATCCCACCGCTTAGGAAAAGACAGGAGGACATAATCCCTCTCTTACAATATTTTATAGGAAGGTCTAATAAATTGGAGCTTACGGATGAGGTGAATTCCCTTTTATTAAATTATAATTGGCCGGGTAACATCAGGGAACTTGAGAATGTAGCCTCCTATATTGCACTAATGAATGAAGAGAAGGCAACTTTAGATAAGCTACCATATTATCTATTACTCCAAAAAAATAGCTTTGAAAAAGAATTGACAGTAATAGAAGGAAGTTTCAGTATTACAAAAGGTTTAGAAATAATAAAAATGGTTGACCAATGTAAAAGCATTGGAAGAAAAAGTATTGAAAATTCCCTCAGAGGCTTTGATATAAACACTAGTGAAAGTGAAATAAGAAGGATACTGTTATGTTTAAATAGTTTAGGTATCGTATCATCTAATGTTGGAAGAAAAGGTACTGAAATAACTGCGTATGGAAAAGCTTTTATGAAATGGATTGAAAATAGGACAAATATATAACCAATTTAACCAATATTAAGTGCTCCATGATCACGAATATAAAATTTCAGAAATTCAAAAGTAATAAAAGGACCGAGGCCTCGGTCCTTTTATTACTTTTGAAAATGTATAAGTTTTTAGGGATTCCCATTTAATTGCTCTAAAATAATCTTATTATAAGTCTAACTAGAAAGTTAATTTTTTGGCATGATATTTGCATTTAAAATTATGAACTACTATCGTTGAGTCAATAACAGATATTACCATATTGATTTGACTGTTGAAATGGAGGATGAATAATGCAATTGCAAAACTATTTTGAAGAGTTTAGGGCTAATACCATCGGCTATGATCAAGTTTTTAAGACGCATTACGGCAATGTCAAGATGGTGTATGCAGATTGGACTGCTAGCGGTCGGATGTATGGCCCTATTGAGAATACAATTATTAATAATTTCGGACCTTTTGTTGGAAATACCCATTCCGAATCAAGTGAGACAGGAATGTTAATGACACAGGCTTACCATTTTGCACATCAGAGGATAAAAGAGCATGTCAAGGCCGATGAAAATGATGTAATCATTACGACGGGTTCTGGAATGACCGGTGTTATCAATAAACTACAGCGAATAATGGGGCTTAAGATAAGTGAAAAACTGCGTCCATTTGTAAACATCCCGGAAGAGTTAAAGCCTGTAGTGTTCATCACCCATATGGAACATCACTCCAATCAGACTTCGTGGATCGAGACTATATCAGATGTAGAGGTAATAAGTCCTGACCGAAACGGATTGATTGACCTTAAAAATCTGGACAAATTATTAAAAAAGTACAGTACCCGTAAACTCAAGATAGGATCTTTTACTGCATGCTCTAATGTAACAGGAATTCAGACTCCATATCATAAAATGGCCAAGCTGATGCATCAGAACGGGGGGATTTGTTTTGTAGATTTTGCAGCATCCGCCCCCTATATTCATATCGATATGCATCCCGCTGACCCTGAAGAAAAATTAGATGCCATATTCTTTTCACCACACAAGTTTTTAGGCGGTCCTGCAACATCAGGTGTGCTTGTATTTGATTCGAGACTATATTCAAATAATATACCGGACGATCCGGGTGGCGGCACCGTAGATTGGACAAACCCATGGGGAGGACATAAGTATTCTTCTGACATAGAAATCCGGGAGGATGGGGGGACCCCTGGATTCTTACAAGCCATAAAGGCAGCACTGTGTCTCGAACTTAAAGATAAAATGAACGTTGAGAATATGCTTAAGAGGGAAAAAGAACTAATGAAGATACTATTCAACGGACTTGACAAGGTTGAAGGACTTCATATTCTTGCAGAAAATATTAGGGATCGTCTTGGTGTATTATCCTTCTATGTAGACACCATCCACTATAATCTTTTGGTAAAAATACTTAATGACCGATTTGGAGTACAGTCAAGAGGAGGGTGTTCCTGTGCCGGGACGTATGGACATTACCTATTTAACATCGATGAAAGTACATCCAATAAAATTACCCACTTTATCGACTCAGGAGACTTATCGAAGAAACCCGGTTGGGTGAGATTATCTATACATCCAATTATGACAGATGAAGAGGTACATTATATTGCAGATGCAGTAAAACAGGCTGTCAATAATATAAAAAAGTGGCACAATGAATATACTTACGATCCTTACTTAAACGAGTTTAAAAGCATTCATTCCCCTGAACAGGAGAATATCGTCAAAGAATGGTTTAAGTTTTAAACAGCAGAAAGACGGAAGGAGCCAACTCTCAAATTAGAGCTGGCTCCTTCTGATAGTTAAGCAAAACTTATTTCGCGATTCTATATCAAATGAGCGAGTAGGGCTAGCCCCATTGCGAAAGTTGAGTTTTATATAGTTATTGAATTCTGGTTAAGAAATTTGACTGCAACAGAAGACAGTAGATTTAAACTAACTTTAAACATTCTTTCATCAACCATAAACTTTGGACTGTGGACTGGGGCTTGATTTCCCGCACCAACATAGAAAAAACAAGCAGGAACTTCGAGTGAATAAAACCCGAAATCTTCAGCGCCAAGCGACGGTTTATCCGTAATCCGCACTAATTCCTTCAGGTCAAATTCAGGAGGTAGTTGTAGATCTAAATCATCTTTAATATCCTGGCATCTTTCAATAGCTAGTTCTTTCACATAATCAGCCATTTCCTTATTATTAAATACGGCTGGATAGCCTTCTTTAAAAATAAATTCGCATTCTCCGCTCATACCCTCTGCTACTGATTTTGCTATTTTTTCAATATTGTTTTTAATGATCTCTCTTGTATTTTTTGACATGCTTCTTATCATGCCAACCATTTCCACCAGATCAGGAACAATATTGGGAGCTGTACCTCCATTAATCTGTCCCACCGAAAAGGTAGCCGTTTCGAGGGGATCTATTTGTCTTGAGATTATTGACTGAAGAGCAGTAATAATATTGGCAGAAATTACTATGGAATCTACCCCTTGTTGCGGGTTGGATGTATGGGCTTGCTTTCCTTTAACTCTTAATATGAACCTATCGGAATAAGCCATTATATTTCCATGGCCAACTTCAATCGTTCCTAAAGGCATTTGTTTGACATGCAATCCGAATATTGCATCTACATCCGGGTTTTTTAGCGCCCCCTCTTTTACCATTTCACGGCCACCGCCGCCGTTTTCTTCAGCCGGCTGAAATATAAACTTAATGGTTCCACAAAGCTCATTTTTAATTTCAGATAATATCATGGCTACTCCTAGAAGGTTAGCTGTGTGGCAGTCATGACCACATGCATGCATGACACCCGCATTTACTGATTTAAATGGCAAGTCATTTTCTTCGTCTAAAGGGAGCGCATCCATATCTGCTCTAAGGGCTAGAGTTTTTCCGGGTCTGCTGCCCTTTAGTATGCCTATTACACCGGTTTTCCCTATCCCACTCCGGACTTCGATACCTAATTCCTCTAACTTGCTTGCCACTAATTCGGAGGTCCTCTTTTCCTGAAAACTCAATTCAGGATGCATATGGATATCCCTGCGTATTTCAATAACATTTTGTTCATATTTGTTTACCAACTGTCTCATTTTTTCATTAGTAATACTTGGCATAATATTCCTCCTCGATTTCAGAGATAGATCCATCTTTATTGAGCATAACCAATTGATATGGATAAATGCTAAATAAGATAACAAGCAAATATCATGCCAAACTAGCGAAGGCATGATTTGCCGGACACGATTTCTTTGAAAAGGTTCTATTTAGGCAAAGAATAGGCTAAATATATAACCAATTTAACCAATTAAATCTTCCCATTTAGTGCGATGTTGAAGTTTTTAAATGACTATTTCCAAGCATATGTTATTTTCATGAGTAATTGAGGGTATAAAAAAGGATTTTCATAAAAACCGTTTTCATTTAACAATTGGTATGGTTTTTGCATTTTATATTACTTTAAGTATAATTTTTAGCCGGGAGGCAGAAGGGTTAACAAACATGACTAAACCGCTTATTGGAATTCTAGGTAGTTTGTTTATTATGGAAGGAGGAATGTTTCCAGGTCTAGAAAGGGCTTATGTAAATAATGACTATGTAGAAGCAGTGGAAAAGGCAGGGGGAGTACCAACAATTATTCCCGTAGTTTTTGATGAAAATGTTATTGAAAACCAAATTAAGAATGTAGACGGAATAGTTCTTTCTGGAGGATATGACATTAACCCACAGTGTTATGGTGAAGAACCTCATCAGAAATTAGAGTTTATTTTTCCTCAAATTGATGAACATCACCTTAAAGTAATAGAGCTTTGTAAAAAATTCAATAAACCATTATTGGGTATATGTAGAGGAATGCAAATAATTAATGTCGCATATGGCGGAACCTTATACCAAGACCTTTCCTATGTTGATGGGTGTTATATCAAACATATGCAAAGTTCAAAAAGAAATGTTTCAGGTCATAATGTTGAAATTATGAAGGATTCATATTTATATAACATTTTAGGAAGCAAAATTATAACCAATAGTTTTCATCATCAATGTATAAAGAAGATTGCCCCAAATTTTAATGTAACAGCAATTGCAAAAGACGGTATAATCGAAGCTATAGAAAGCAAAGAAGATAATTTTATATTGGGAATTCAATGGCATCCGGAAATGATGGTGCCAAATTCTGAAGAAATGCTCAATATATTTAAACTACTAACAAATGTAGCTTCAAAAGAAAAAATTCATAATTGATTCACAATTGGTCTTTTGAAAAGTAGTTCATTTGTCGTATGTAATATATTATTAGAGAGGTGTGTATTCATGAAAAAAAGGATAGTATCCTTATCACTGATCCTTGCATTAATTCTCAGCATCGGCCTCACAGGTTGTAGTTCCGGATCTGCAGGAAAAACTGCTGACACAACCGCAGCCATAACCAGTGGTGGAGTATTAAAAACCGCAATATTTTCTTCACCTGGAGGAATATTCAATCCGGCATTTGCAACAGACACCTATGATATGTATGTAACAAGACTCGTATTTGAGCCTCTTCTCAGGTATAATACCCAGGGTGAATTCGAAGGGCAACTGGCTGAAAAATGGAGTGCATCACCGGATGGAAAAGTCTTTACTTTTGTATTGAGAGATGGATTAAAATGGCAGGATGGAGAGCCTGTTACTGCAGATGATGTCAAGTATTCCATCGAATATGTCGGGTATCCGGATTATAAAGGGGCACGCGCCTCATTTATTAGTGCCATTAAAGGCGTTGATGATCTCAAGCAAGGTAAAACAAAAGATTTAGCAGGCATAAAAGTAATTGACAAAAAGACAATTGAAATTACCACTGTAGATACTTTTGCTTCCGGTTTTCTCCGTTTTGGCACTAATTTCGAAATATTTCCGAAGCATATATGGGAAAAGGTTCCGGTAGCTAAAGCATTGGAGGCTACAGATATTTTAAGAAATCCAATCGGGACGGGACCTTTTAAAATGACTAAATTTGTTCCGGACCAATACATTGAATTTACCCGTAACGATAATTATTGGGGTGGAGCTCCCAAACTTGAAAAAATTATTTTGCAGAAGACAAACATGGACGTTGCACAAGCTCAGCTTTTGAAGGGCGAAATTGATCAAATGTATATGGTCAATTTATCTAAGGCAGATGAGACTTTGTACAAATCCAAAGGTTTTAATATTAAACCACTTACACAAAACGCATATCAATATTTGGCTTTTAATCTCACAATGGACGCCTTCAAGGACAAGAAGATCAGACAGGCATTTGCATATGCTATGGACCGTGCTTCAGTTGTCGATAATCTATTGGAAGGGCACGGCGTCATAGCAAACAACCCGTATCCTCCAACCTTCTGGGCATCTCCTAAAGAATTAAAAGAATATAAATACGATCCTAAAAAAGCATTAGAATTATTTAAAGAAGCTGGCTGGGTATATAATGAAAATGAAAAGAAAATGTATATTAACGGCAAACCGGCCAAATTCACTCTTAAATATAGTAAGGGCAATGTTGTCACCGAAAAAAGCGCACCGCTCCTCCAACAGAATCTGAAAGATGTTGGAATCGAATTGGATTTACAGATCATGGAATTTAGTGTCATGTTTGATCAGGCCAAAAAGGGTGACTTCGAGCTTGCCTTTATAGGACAGGGGAATGAAAATGACGGTGACTTATCGAAATTCTATCTCTCAAAATATATCAAACCCCTGGGCGAAAATTCAGGAAGCAACTTCATAAGGTATAAAAATCCTGAACTTGACAAGCTCATAAATGATAGCCTTACGCATATTGACCAAAAAGAAAGGGTAGGGATTTTCAATAAGATCGGCTTGCTGCTAAATGAAGAATTACCTGTCATATACAGGTATCATTGGGACGAGAACATAGTATATTCCGGAAAATTAAAAAACCGTGAATTTACTCCTTTTGCAGGCATTTATTACTATAAAATTGAAAACTGGTATCTGGAAAAGTAAATGGTTTGGGCAGCCAGAATACTAGGTATTATGGCTGCCCGACTTTTTATGTAATACTTGTACAATAGGTATGCAATGAAATCGAAGTTCTTATAAGCAGTGATATTGTGTATAAGGTGGGGGTCATAAATGAGAAAGTACATAACTAGAAGATTGCTTTTAATGATACCAGTTCTAATTGGCATTTCAATTATCATTTTTTCGCTTATAAATCTTGCCCCGGGTGATCCGTATTCAAGTATGATTGATCCGAATTTTACCGCGGCGGACAAGGAGAATATGTTAAACGCCATCGGGTATTATGAACCTCTACCGGTCAAGTATGTAAAGTGGGTAAGTAGAGCTGTCCAAGGGGATTTAGGCTTCTCAATAAGATATAAAGAGCCGGTAGTCTCCGTTATTATGAGAAGTTATGGAAACACAATATTTTTAACCTTGATTTCTTTAAGTATTAGTGTTTTAATCGCAGTTCCACTTGGCGTGATTTCAGCAACTCATAAATACTCTGTATTTGATTATATTGTTACCGTATTTTCGTTTATTGGCTTATCAATTCCAGTCTTTTTCTTAGCCATGTTAATGATCAAATTTTTAGCTTTTGATTTGGACCTGTTTCCTATTTCGGGAATGCAAAGCATTGGCAGTGGTTATACAGGAATCAGAAGTTTTTTTGATCACTTGCATCACATGGTGCTTCCCATCGCAGTTTTAGGACTGACTAATATGGCTTCTTTGATGAGATATACCCGATCATCAATGCTTGAGGTCATAACTCAGGATTATATACGTACAGCAAGAGCAAAGGGTGTGAAAGAAAGGGTCGTAATCTACAGACATGCTCTTAAAAATGCATTAATTCCAATCGTTACAGTAGTTTGCATGTCATTGGGATATATGATGTCCGGAGCAATTTTAACTGAAACTGTTTTTGTATGGCCGGGAATGGGCACTTTGGTTTATCAGGCCATACTCAACAGGGATTACCCGCTTGTCACGGCCAGTACCATGTTGATTGCGTTTTTTATACTTGCTTCAAATTTGTTGGCAGACATTTTATATGCATTTTTGGATCCAAGAATAAAATACAACTAAGAGGAGAAATATGAGCATGATAAGCACTGATATTGATCATAAAAATATTGTTTCAGGCGTATCTCCGTGGAAAATTGCCTCCCAAAAGCTGAAAAGAAATAAATTGGCCATGTTCGGAGTAGTTATTCTTACAATTCTGGTCTTTGCAGCAATCGTTGCTCCGTTAATAACTCCATATGAGAGAGATTTTATAAACATGTCAAAAATCTACCAGGCACCATCAGCAAACTATTGGTTGGGTACTGACGAATTGGGGAGAGATGTGTTTACTCGCTTGATATACGGAACCAGAATATCCATGAGCGTTGGTATTGTTTCAACAGTAATTTCTGTGTTGATAGGTGTCGTGCTGGGTGCTGTCGGTGGATATAAAGGTGGAGCTGTTGATTTAATTGTGATGAGAATCGTCGATATATTCATGTGTTTTCCGTTTTTTCTAATTGCAATCGTTATCGCTGGAATATTGGGACCGAGTATTTGGAACCTCATGTTTATTTCCGGAATATTAAGTTGGCCAAGAATTGCCAGAATTGTTAGAGCTGAAGTCCTGTCATTAAAACAGAGAGAATTCATTGAAGCCAGCAGAGCACTGGGATTAAATTCAAGAAAAATTATTTTTAAGCATATTATTCCAAATATATTGGCACCGATTATTGTATATGCGACTCTTGGAATAGCACAGGGTATATTATCTGAAGCCGGTTTAAGCTTTCTCGGGCTGGGAGTCGAACAACCTGTTCCCAGTTGGGGTAATATGTTGTCTGCAGCACAGAATTTTAGCACATTGACCAATCGGTGGTGGTTGTGGGTACCGCCTGGATTGATGGTTCTACTAACAGTATTGTCTATAAATTTTGTGGGTGATGGATTAAGAGATGCATTGGATCCTAAAATTACCCAATAGGAGGTGGAATAGTGACTGAAACATTAATTGATATAAAAAACCTTGTAACAAGTTTTAAAACACCTGAAGGACCACTAAGAGTTCTTGATGATGTTTGCTTAACCATCAAGAAAGGCAAGGTACTGGGAGTAGTTGGAGAATCAGGTTGTGGAAAGAGCATTACATCCCTTTCAATCATGAGATTATTACCTCAGCCATACGGTTTTATAGAAAGTGGAGAAATAATATTCAATGGTGCAGATTTGACAAAATTATCAACTAATGAAATGGAGTCTATCAGAGGAAATGATATAGCAATGATCTTTCAGGAACCTATGACCGCATTGAATCCTGTCTTTACGATTGGATATCAAATTGGAGAGGCCTTGGAAATACATCTGAAGTTAAAAGGTAATGAGAAAAGGGAAAAAAGCATAGAAATGTTAAAAATGGTCGGACTGCCCAGAGCTGAAAAACTAATTGATGAATATCCTCATCAATTAAGCGGAGGTATGCGGCAGAGAGTAATGATTGCCATGGCTTTGAGCTGCAACCCGAAGCTTCTTATTGCTGATGAACCTACAACAGCCTTGGATGTTACGATACAGATTCAGATTTTGGAGCTTATGAAGAATTTGAAGAATGATTTTAATACCTCCGTTTTATTAATAACACATGATTTGGGTGTCATTGCAGAAATGTCGGACGAAGTGGCTGTTATGTATCTTGGAAAGATCGTAGAATACACCACGGCGGAAAATATTTTTGATAATCCTTTGCATCCATATACAGAAGGTTTGCTTAATTCCAGACTTGTTAGTATTCAAAGAGGTACTAAGCTGATATGTATTCCCGGAATGGTTCCAACATTGACTTGCAAACCGAAAGGGTGTGCATTTTCTCCCCGATGCTCCAAATGCATGGACATCTGCAAAGAAAAAATGCCGGAATTAAAAGAAATAAAACCAAATCATAAAGCCAGATGCTGGTTGTATAATTGAGAGGTGATTCATTTTGTCTGAGAATATTCTGGAAGTGAATAATTTGAAAAAGTATTTTCCTATATGTAGTGGCGTTTTTTCAAGAGTAACCGGAGCAGTCAAAGCAGTGGATGATATTTCATTTACGATTAAAAAAGGTGAAATTTATGGACTTGTGGGTGAGTCAGGCTGCGGTAAATCTACAACAGGAAGGACAATTCTAAATTTATTGAAACCCACTTACGGATCTGTAGTTTTTAATGGAAAATTGATTTTTGACGTAGAAAAGAAACAGTATTTAGATCATAAAGAAATGAGAAGCCTAAGGCGTGATATGCAGATCATATTCCAAGATCCCGGAACATGCCTTGATCCTAGAATGAATGTCGGGACAATCGTATCGGAAGGTTTGGTTGAACACGGGATAGCTAAAAGAAAAGAAGCTATCAATATGTCTAGAGAATTATTGGAACTTTGCGGTCTGAGAGGAGAATGTGTTACAAAATATCCTCATGAATTCAGCGGAGGCCAAAGACAGAGAATAGCTATTGCAAGAGCTTTAACACTTGCTCCAAAATTTATAATCGGCGATGAACCGCTTGCAGCCTTGGATGTTTCAATTCAAGCTCAAGTACTTACTTTGATGCAGGACTTGAAAGAAAACTTAGGACTGACGTATTTATTCATATCCCATGATTTGGGAGTTGTTAAGTATTTCTGTGACAGAATAGGTGTGATGTACCTTGGATCAATTGCAGAGCAAGCGTCAAGTGAAAGTTTATTTGCAAATCCTCTTCATCCCTATACAAAATCCTTGCTGTCTGCAGTTCCAAAATCCAATCCCAAAGAGAAAAAGGAAAGGATTATTCTAAAAGGAGATGTTCCAAGCCCTGCAAATCCGCCAAAGGGATGTAAATTTCATACTCGATGTCCTCATGCAATGCCGGTATGTAAAGAAACAGTTCCACAGATGAAAACAATAGAAACAGATCATGATGTTTGCTGCCATCTTTATTGAGTAATGATTTTTGAAAATGGTTTTTCATTGAAGAGTAGGTGATTAAAATTCAAAAAAATAAAAAAGACAGTTTAGATTTTAAAGATATATTTGCATTAACTATAGCAATGTTTGAATTAATATTGCCAAGATTTTTTATTATTTTATTAGCCGTTTTTATAGCTCTCATCATTGTTAAACTATGGTTATAGCGTGCGGTAAATCATTTGCAGGACGTTTAGAATTTATTTGGCTATTAAATTCCGGAAGGGGGGATGTCAATGAAGACAAATATTACTAGGGATGATTTTCTTGAAAATCAAGTTCTTTCAAATTTAAAAATGCATGAAAAGCGGAATATGGCTGCTTTTATTATTAATAGAGCTAATTTGAAAAGTAATGGTTATGATGATAGCCTTTGGCTTATTTATCTTGATAGCAATCAGTTGAGAAAATTGGGCACTGTAGGAAGTGTCAAAAATTATATTTGGAAGGATGCTTTTATAATATACTTTATTATAGAAGAAGATAGCAGTATTTTTTATAAACATAATATAGATACAAACTATAGTGAAAAAATGTTTTCTATTCCAATGAATGTTGCGGAATTCGTGTTTTCCGGCAATAAAGTGATCTTCAGCAGCAGAAATTCTATTATTAAGCGGACGAAAAATGTTCAGGAAGGAACGGAACTTCCTTTCTATGCAGAAGGCATAGGCGTATCTGCCAATTATAGGAATTCTCTTTTTTCGTACGGAATTTCTGATGAGAAAATAGTAAAAATTTCCGGGGACGATATTCATATCGTAAGTATGGTAGCTGATGAATCGGGAAACAGAATTGCATTTATCAGTTCAATCATGGACAAATATATAAAAAGCGAATCAAATAATATTTATTTTATAGATGCTGAGTCAGAGAAAATCGAGATCATATCAGCTGAAAATTCCTTAAGCATTTCCAATATCGCTTTTATAGATAAAGAAACAGTTATTTTTACAGGATCAGATTTAAAGACTTACGGTAGAAATGAAAATCATGAATTCTATACGATTGATTTAAACACCAAAAAACAAAGTAAGATCACAGAAGGCTTTGATAAAAGCCCTTCAGGGAAATCCATTATAACAGATGCAAGATTCGGCCAATCGAGTGATTTTTATGTATATGATAACCAATTGTATTTTTTAACCCTTGAGGAAAATGGTGCATATCTAAATAAAATTAATAAAACCGGCAAGCATGAAAAACTCTCTTTTGAACCCGGCACAATAGATTCCTTTGCGGTTTTAAACGAGAGTATCCTTTTTATAGGCTTGAGATCACAGTCCCCCCACGAAATATATTCCTTAAGAGACGGAAAAGAATACAAGCTCACGAATTTGAATGACTGGCTGACAGACAATCGTATTGTTATGAGGCCTGAACCACTAAGCTGCACTAACCTTGATGGGACAAGAATAGAAGGATGGGTTGTTAAACCTGTTGATTTTGATGAAAGCAAAAAATATCCCGGTGTTTTATGTATACATGGTGGTCCCCGGATGATTTACACCGATACCTATTCTCATCTGATGCAAATATTAGCTTCCAATGGATATTTTGTATTCTTCTGCAATCCCAGAGGGAGCGACGGAAAAGGAAATAACTTTTCAGATATCCGAGGCAACTTTGGTTCATATGCCTTTTATGATCTGATGGGTTTTACCGATGAGGTTATAAAAGAGTATACAAATATCGATGCAAACAGGCTGGGGGTAACAGGAGGCTCTTATGGGGGATATATGACAAATTATATTATATCCCATACGACCAGGTTTAGTGCTGCTGTTTCCGAAAGAGGCATTAGTAATGCAGTTAGTATGTTCAATACATCAGATATCGGATATGCTTATATGTCGGATTATATTGGCGGGATTGATCTGTGGAATAACATGGAAGCTTACATAAACGATTCTCCTCTTACCTTTGCAAACAGAGTCAAAACACCCACGCTATTTGTTCATGGGAAAAATGACACTAGATGCAATTACACTGAATCTCTTCAAATGTTCAGTGCCATAAAATACTTTGGTATAGAATCAAAATTCTGTTTGTTTGAAGATGAAAATCATTTTTATGAAACGAAAGGTAAACCGTTAAACAAAGCAAAAAGATTCTATGAATTGCTGAAATGGTTTGATATGCACCTAAGCAAGGGGGAATAACATGCAAACTAATGAATTAACCAGTGAATTGATTAAAATTGATTCCTCCATAAAAGAAAATGCCAATAAAGCAGTGGAATATGCAAAAACATATATGGACAATCACGGTATCAAAGGAAAAATAATTGAAAATAAGGGTTATAAAAGCTATCTCTGCGAAATTGGAAAAGGGAATAAAAAGATAGCGCTCAACGGTCATTTGGATGTAGTATCAGGGAAAAAAGAATTATTCCAACCCTACGAAAAAGAAGGCAAAATATTCGGCAGAGGCGCAGCTGATATGAAAGCAGGTTGTGCTGCCATGATGAACACGATCATCAAACTGAAAGATAAAAACCTTCCCTGCAAGGTAATGCTACAATTAGTTTCGGATGAGGAGGAAGGAGGAAACAACTGCAGTCAGTATCTTGTCGAAAATGGTTATACAGCTGATTTCGTTATTTGCGGTGAGCCTACGGATTTAGGAATAGGCTTACAAGCAAAGGGCTTCATAAGGTTGGATATTATTGAATACGGACGTTCTGCACACGGGAGCAGACCTTGGGAAGGCAATAATGCTATTTTAAAAGCACTTGAAACTTTCAATAAAGTATCAAGTTTACCTTTCATGGCTGAAAAATCAGAATTTTATAGCGGTTCTTCAATAAATTTGGCTGTTATAGAAGGGGGATGTATGTATAATAAAGTCCCTGATCAATGTCGGATCGGATTGGATATTAGATTTGTTCCTCATATTGAACCTGAACGGATTATCAAAGAAATTGAGAGTGTTGTCACTGGGGATGTGGTGGTTAACATGATTGGCTCAAGTGTCAACATCCAACCTGAAAATCACTTTGTGCAGCAGTTGACCGATTCAATAAGGGAGATTACTCACAACGAAAAATTAAACATTGTAGCTCAACATGGTTCGTCCGATGCAAGATTCTTTACAAAGAAACGAATACCTTCCGTTGAATTCGGACTGTCGGGAGAGTTTTGGCATGGTGATGGAGAGTATGTTTTAGTTCAGTCTATCTATGATTATGAAAAAATTCTAGAAAATTTTATTATGAACTTTCATTAGTACGGGCCATTAATTCTGCTGAGTAATGGGCAAAAAACGGTGACGGTTCCACTTTCTTGTGGAGTCGTTTTGCATTCTATGACTGAGATCGCCCAATGGCCCCAGGAGGTGGGAGCTTAAGTAAGGCAATATCCGGCCAAATTGGAGGAGCTAATCTTTTGATTGCAATTTCACGAAAGTCGTGTTAATTTATATATGAACAGTTAAACATATGAACATAGATAAAGTTTGCTTGGTATTTTAGATTTGTTATGAAGCAATTTTTTGGAGGGGAAGAGATGACGGAACAACTATCTAAAGAAGAACGTGTGAAGTATCGTATTGAAGGGGAATTTTGTGCCAATTGTTCGGCGAAAATGGAGAGAATGCTGAGTGCAACGGAAGGAATAGGAGAGACAACGATCAACTATGCGATCAAGACGGTTTTCTTACCTCCTTCGCGGGTCGTGCAGGCTCAGGATATTATGGAGAGAATTGAGGCGGGAGTAACACTCGTTCCGATCCAAACGAAGCAAAAAGTAGCTACTCCGGATAATACTGCTGCTGCGGCTAAGGAGAATAAGCGGAGACTTACAAGGATTATGATTGCGGGTGTGTTATTTGCGGTAGGTTTGGTTTTTGAGTCACGTTGGAAAAACAGTTCTTGGGAAATTATTGAATATTTGGTTAACTTAACGGCTTATTTTATAGTAGGCTACAAAGTCCTAGCCAAGGCTGTTCGCAATCTATTCAGGGGACAACTCTTTGACGAGAATTTTCTGATGTCTTTGGCAACCGTCGGGGCGATTGCCATTCATGCCTTGCCTGAAGCTGTTGCTGTCATGTTGTTCTACTCCGTGGGTGAATACTTAGAGGAACGGGCTGTAAACCGTTCTCGTCATTCTATTCAGGCCTTGCTGAATTTCCGTCCGGAGTATGCCAATCTAGTTCATCAGTTGGATGTGCTCAAAGTTGATCCCGAAGAAGTGCAGGTCGGTCAGCAGATTTTGGTTCGCCCGGGAGAAAAGGTTCCTTTAGACGGCGAAATCGTGAATGGAAGTTCGTTTGTCGATACGTCTGCTCTGACCGGTGAGTCGGTGCCGAGAAAAGTCCAAGTGGGAAATACCGTTTTAGCCGGTATGATCAACACAACTGGGGTCTTGACGGTGCGTGTTACGAAGGTGTTTGCTGAATCATCCGTACAAAAGATCTTAGACTTGGTCGAGAACGCCAGTACCCACAAAGCAACCACGGAAAAGTTTATTACGACCTTTGCCCGCTATTATACGCCTGCCGTTGTCGTGGTAGCATTAGGAATTGCCTTAGTGCCTCCGCTTTTGAGTGGCGGAAATTTTCAAGATTGGCTCTATAGGGCGCTGACAATCTTGGTCATTTCTTGCCCTTGCGCGCTGGTGATCTCTGTTCCCTTGGGCTATTTCGGGGGGATCGGGGGCGCTTCACGCCACGGTATCTTGATCAAAGGAGCGAACTATTTAGAAGCGTTGACAGATCTTCGCACCGTGGTGTTTGACAAGACGGGAACTCTGACAGAAGGGGTCTTCCAAGTTGTAGAAATCAGCCCGGCAAAAGGGTATACCAAGCAGGAACTTATAGAAATAGCAGCCAGAGCGGAAGCTCACTCTCCTCACCCTATTGCTAAATCGATTCGCGAGAAGTATGGAAAAGTCTTGAAAGACAGTGATTTGACAGGCTTGCTAAGTTATGAGGAAGTAAGCGGACAAGGGATTCGAGCTATCTTTAATGGAAAGACCGTGTTAGTGGGTAAAGCTGAACTATTGGAGCAAGCCGGAATTTTGACTCCAAGACTTACGGTTGCTAAGGGGTTAGGAACAGAGGTTTACATCTCCGTAAACGGCGACTATGTTGGGCAATTGATTATCTCTGACCGAGTGAAGCCTGATTCCAGAGCAGCGATCGCTGGCTTGAACCAGATGGGCTTGAAGACGGTTATGCTTACAGGGGATAACCCGGCGGTTGCCAAAGCAGTTGCGGAAGAACTAGCCTTGAGCGAATATTACTCTGATTTAATGCCAGAGGATAAAGTTGCTTGGCTGGAGACGTTCAGTCAAGCAAAAGGACAGGGTAAAGTGGCATTTGTGGGCGATGGAATCAACGATGCACCTGTCTTGACACGGGCGGATGTGGGGATCGCTATGGGTGGCTTAGGGTCAGATGCAGCGATTGAGGCTGCGGATGTCGTGATTATGGAAGATCAACCGGGCAAGCTCCTAGAGGCTATCCATATTGCTCGATACACAAAGAAGATTATTTGGCAAAACATTGGTTTTGCTTTGGGTGTAAAATTATTGGTGATTTTGTTGGCAACCTTCGGACTGGCCAATATGTGGGTGGCAATTTTTGCTGACGAAGGCGTCGCTTTGCTCGCGATTATGAACGCCATGCGGGTTAGGTGGTATAACAGCCCGAAAAATTCCCTTCCGGAAGCTTCGTTAGTGCGAACGGTTAAAGTGGCGGCACGGTAGCACTCTATGGTAGAATGAAAGTACAAGGGCTATTTATTTTTAAGTTCGGAGTGAAAGTAGTATGATACTGAAAAAGCCAGAGGCTGATGCCGCTATCGATAAGCATGAATCTGTAGAGGACGCCGTGTGTGACTGCTTATGCGTACATCATGAGGTGATTGATAAGTATTCAGACCAACTGATTACCCTTGACAGGGCGAATAGCTTGTCAGAGTTATTTAAGACGCTGGGTGACCCGACGAGAATCAGAATTATGGATGCCCTGGCAAAATCGGAGTTCTGTGTTTGTGATCTGGCTGAATTATTAGGATTAAGCCAATCAGCCACCTCTCACCAACTGCGGGTGCTTCGGAATAGCGATCTTGTCAAATACCGGCGTGAGGGGAAGATGGTCTACTATTCTGTGCATGACTCTCATGTCTCAGAACTCTATCGTCAGGGATTGGAGCATATCGACGAGGGTTAATTCGGTAACGCTCATAATCTATCACTAAATAATAAAGATCCAAGGTCATTTTATTATGACTTTGGATCTTTATTATTTTGGCAGATCGGAATGTGAAAATTTCTATACTAGTGCCACATCCGGATAAAGGATTCATCGTTACTCTCGCGGATTTTCGGCTAGGAGTAGCTAGACTTAACTGGATTATGATGTTGAGGAATCCCTTTGCCCCCAAGATTAAGAGAAAACTGGGCTTCGATGATATTTAACCCGGCATCTAAATAGTAGACGATCCCAGTGCTATGTAGAAAGGCAGTAACTTGGGAAGGGAAACCTTGGAGTCCATTCTCATTTCTCATTTTAATAATAGTATTTGTATATTTGCATATTAGTATATTTACATATTGACATATATGAATATCTTAGTATAATTAATAACATAAACCATTTGAGACTGATGAGGCAAGCGCGATACTGTGTTTAGAGGAGATGAACCATTTGTTTAAAGAATTGCCAATGACTAGACTGGCTTTGGGTAATGATGAATGTAAAATCCGCCAGGAAGCTAAACGCTATAAGGCCTTGGGGGATGAAACACGCCTTAAAATGTTTCGGGTCTTAGAAAAAGGGGAACTATGTGTCTGCGAACTGATGGATCACTTTCAGATGAACCAATCCGTAGCTTCACGTAATCTCAAGGTTTTGGAAAATGCGGGCTTGGTAGAGGGACGCAGAAGGGGAAAATTCGTCTATTACTGTATAGCGGAAGAGAGGGCGGACGGAATGTAAAGAAGGACACAAGCAGGACGCAAGAAGAACCTACTAATGAGAGGACTGATTATTATGCTCCAAATGTTTGCTGATTATGTAGCCTACACACTATTTGGGCTTCTACCGAACAGCCACCTAGGTGCCGCTGTTGATTTTTTTATCTATGATACGATTAAGATCTTTTTAATGTTGGGCACGATCATCTTTTTGGTTTCACTGATCCGTAGCTTTTTCCCACCGGAACGTACTAAGAAAATTTTAAGCCGTAAACGAGAATATGTTGGGAATATTATGGCGGCCTTGCTAGGGATCGTGACCCCGTTTTGTTCCTGCTCCGCAGTGCCGGTCTTTATCGGCTTTGTAGAATCTGGGGTACCCTTGGGGGTTACCTTTTCCTTCCTTATCTCTTCGCCGATGGTGAACGAAGTGGCCTTGATCATGCTCTGGGGGATGTTTGGCTGGCAGATTGCAGCTATTTACATCGCTACTGGGATTACCGTTGCCATTGTCGGCGGATTGGTGATTGGAAAACTTAAACTGGAACATCTGGTGGAGGGGTATGTTTACGACATTAAAATGGGCGAAACAGAATTGGCGGCCTTAACTTGGAGAGAACGGGCAGAGTATGCTTGGGAATATGTTGTGGACATTCTGAAAAAGGTCTGGCTGTATGTCATTATTGGGATAGCCATCGGTGGCGCAATGCATGGCTATGCACCTGCTGATTTCTTAGTTAAATATGCTGGAAAGGATAACCTACTTGCTGTTCCATTGGCAGTGCTTATCGGCGTGCCACTCTATTCCAATGCAGCTGGGATCATTCCCATTGTCCATGTACTGATGGAAAAAGGGATGGCTTTAGGTACGGTTCTCGCCTTCATGATGGCCGTTACCGCTTTAAGTTTGCCGGAAATGATTATTTTGCGCAAAGTTTTAAAACCTAAATTACTTGGCATTTTTGTGGGGATTATGTCGGTAGCGATTATTTTCGTAGGGTATTTGTTTAATTGGATATTTGTTTAACTTGAATTAGTCATAGCAATAGGTAATAATGCCAAATTGCTGACAAAGATAATAAGGAGTGACTTGTGATGAATATTAAGATTTTAGGTTCCGGCTGTTCTAATTGCGCCAAGTTAGAAAAAGTTGTTCGAGAGGCCGTTGATGATTTAGGGATTGTCGTGGAGATCGAAAAAGTGCAGGATGTGGCCGAGATTATCTCTTATGGGGTGATGAGTACTCCGGCTCTCGTTATTGATGAAGTGGTCAAGCTGGTGGGGAAAGTTCCCAACCGCGCGCGCGTGGTGGAGATATTAAAACAAGCTTTGCCTCAATAAGCATAGTGTGCCCCCGAGATCTTATCGATGATGGGGTTGTGTTTACAGGGGTGTAGGGAGCACCTCTAGTCCCTATTTTGGGGGTAGACCACATGAGATGGAAGGGGTGATTCTAGGTTGGAAAACGGGGTGGTGGCTTGTTTTTTACTGGAGATGAGGTCTCCTCAGGATGATAGTGCTGGTAGATAACAAAACGGGGCTGTAACAAAACTAAGTTTTGTTACAGCCCCGTTTTGTTCCGAGAATTTGTAGAATAGCAAGATCCCCATCGTGGCAAATAAATCGAAATTTTCATAAAATAGTTTGTCAACAAAATTTCCCACCTTTCCTTTTAGGATGAAAAATAGTTTAAATGCCTACTATATATACGTAAGTATTGCAGACCTCTTTATGAAAAAGATTACTGGTTAAATATTCCGAATGATTTTAAGAAAACAAAATTGACTCCTACTTTGAAAGTAGGAGCCATTAGCTGTTGGCATTTATAAGGTGAGCCCCATCACCTGAAATAACTTTAGCACAGCAATTTTTAGTTTTAATGCCGTTGTCAGAGTGTCAGAACTATTTTAGGATCATCTGGAACTTAACTGGATTATTGAGGTTTAGCAATCCCTTTGCCCCCACGATTAAGGGAAAACAGGGCACCGATGATACTTAAGCCAGCAGCTAAATAGTAGACGATCCCAGTGCTATGCAAAAAAGCGGGAACATAGGCGAGGGAAACCTTGGAGTCCATGCTATGTTGGAAAATAGCAACGGAAAGGGTAATCCCTAAGACCATACCCAAGTTTTTAACCAGTTGGCTTATTCCAGAGGCTGCTCCTAGTTTATTTTTAGGGACCACTCCCATAATACAGGAATTGTTCGGGGCTTGGAAAAGGCCCAAGGAGGCCCCCATGCCGAAGACGGCTAGAATCACTTGGATAACCGGAGTTTTCTCGCCGACGTTGGCCAAGAGAACTAAGGCGAGGGCATTGAGAATCATACCACTGCTGGTTAAAAAGGTGTAGCCGATTTTGTCAGAGAGCCGTCCGGCGAAGGTTGCCATAACCGCCATGCCGAGGGGAAAGGCCATCATAAACAGTCCAGCAAGTTGAGGCGTATATCCTAAGACTTTTTGGTAGTAAAAGGGGAGGAGCACGGTACTGGAATACATGGTGATGAAGGAAATAAGAGCGGCAACAATCGATGTCCAGAAAATTCGCATTTTAAAGAGTTCAAAGTCTAGAATGGGGTTAAGCGCTTTTCTTTCACGGATAACGATGGCGATAAGACTGATAATAAAAATTGTACCGCTAGTAAGAATCGTCGGGGACAACCAGCCAAAATCATTGAGATTGGAGACGCCGTAGATGAAACTAACCATTCCAATGATGACGTAAAGGGCTCCCCAACTATCAAACTTCTTACTGGAGCGTTCCTTACCATGATCTGCAGGAATGATATAGTGTGAGGCTAAGAAACCAGTGGTTGCCACAATTGTAATCAGAACAAAAATCATGCGCCAGCCCCAGAGACCAATCACGATCCCACCGAGCGAAGGCCCTGCCAGGCTGCCAATAGCGGCTACTGATCCAAGGAAACCAATGTTTTTCCCACGTTGCTCGGGGGGGTAATTCTCTGTGGCAATGGCTAAACCGTTGGCCATGATCATTGCCCCACCAACCCCCTGCAAAACTCGGGTAAGGATCAAGAGGTAGACATTATTGGTCAGAATACAGAGGAATGAAAAAATGGCGACTAAAGCAAACCCACCATTATAGATTCTTTTTCGTCCAAACATATCAGCTAATGTTCCAAAAATTAGGAGTAAGGCAGACATGGTCAGCAAATAAACGGAGGGCACCCATTGAATCATGGACAGGCTGACATTGAATTCTGCTGCCATACGTGGCAGTCCGACGTTAACCACTCCACCGTCAAACGTGGAGAGAAAGGCACCTGTAGCAACACAAGCTAAAACATAAGAACGTTTTTGTTTTGCTACAGGTACGGTAGATATAGGAGTCGACATATTCTTAACCTCCTTAGTCAATACTGAGGACAGCTTGGACCACGGCATTCGTAACCTGTACACTATTTTCGAGTTTAAGAATCCGGAATGACCGCTTTAACCTTAGCTCACTGATCTGAAAAGCATGGGCTAATTCGGTCATTCCCGGGTTGGAGGGGTTTACTCTTGAGGGAAGATGCGAAGGCCTGTATTAACTCGGTTCAGCCCAACTGTACCGTCAATGACCGCGATAACTTCCAAGAGTTCTTCATCCGTGACTCCCATGTTCCTTAGCTGTTTGGTATGGCTGGCGATGCACATGTCTGAGTTGTTGTTGATGGATGTGGTCAAGGCAATCAGCATTTTTGTTTTAGCGTCGATTTTTCCAGGGGCCATGACAGTTTTCATCTTCATGAGTGTTGCCTTCATGTAATCGGGGAAGTTCGCTAAGGCACGAAACGTAGGCGGGACCATTCCTTTTTCTTCCTCAAGGTGAGCAAAAATGTGTTTAACCTCCGGGGATGCATCTTGATCTTGGATGAGTTTTACAGTTGACATGGGTTTTGCCTCCTCTAATTTGCGATATGATTATATTAGAAAGTGATAATATAATCATATTAGCACTTAATTCGCAAAATGCAAGAGGCAAAATTGAAAAAATTTAGGGTAGTTTGGAATATGAATTCAAAGTTGCAATTCTAGAAAACATATAATAATATACTTATATAAGGAATGTACGAGTATCGGAAAGGGGGTAAGGGTTTGGGCTCTGAACCGCGCATTGAGGAGATGGCTGAAGAATTTAAGGTGCTTGGGGATAAAACGCGGTTGAGAATTTTAGCGTTACTGCAGGGTCGGGAGTTATGTGTCTGTGATTTGACCGAAGTCTTAGGAATAAGCCAGCCTGGGGTGTCCCAACATATGAGGCGGCTGCGTCAAACGGGCTTTGTGCATGAACGCCGGGGAGGGCAATGGATTTATTATTCGCTGAATGGGGAACATTCGCTTCTTGGCTTGCTTTTGCCCACGCTTCCAAAGGTCGAGGAAGACGAAGAACGGCTAATGCATGCTAAAGGATGCCCTACTTAAGAATGTAAGATTAGACTAAGGAGGCGAGTCAATGACTCAGGCTGCGGATTTCCAAAACGAGTCGGAAACCCGTGCAGTTCTATATAACTTGTTTGCAGGGTCTTTAGCTCGGAAAATTGATGACTCGTGGCTCAATCCAAGTTTTCGTGAGCAACTTCAAATGGGGTTGCCTGACATTTTTGGCAAAGAGGAACTCTTAGAAGCCCTAAAAAAAGCAGAGGAAGCCCCCAAGTATTTTGAAGAACTTCAACTGAACTATGATGCTTTGTTTAATGTGCCTGGCCTCAAACTTACATTTCCGTATGAGTCATGCTATACCCATCGCAATATTGATGGGACGTATGGGCGTCTATGGCAAGAACCAGCTCAGGAGATGCATCGTATTTTAGGAGAGTGGGAGATTGTCTTTGCGGAGGGCTGGGATCTCATCCCAGATCATGTCGCCATTGAGCTCTTCTTTATGGCTGAGCTTTGTCGCCGTACCAGTCTTGCCCAAGAGGTTGAGGATCAGAAACGGCTGCAAGAATGGCAAGTAGAGTTTTTTCAGGCCCATCTCAATTCGTGGATGTTGGAGTTTGTAAAAGTGTTAGAGATGAAAGCGGATACCGATTTTTATCGAGGCATGGCATATTTGCTAAGGGGTTTTTTAGAAGAGGAAAAAGAAGGATTAACGGATAAAATGGAGCGAACTGAATAATATAAGGCGTTGCTACCCCTCGATGTAAATCGGGGGGATAGTTTTTTGTTGATTGATCTAATCGATGACTGGGTGGTACTTACAGGGATGTATGAAGCACATGGGATGGATTTTTATGTGAATTAGGGAAATTTGGGATTTACAAGAAAAATATATAATTATATAATTATATAAAAGGTTGAATTGAGGAGTGCTATGAGCCGTGAGAAACGATTTGTCTGGCATTGGGAACTGAGTGTCTGTCTTCTTTTAGCCTTCTTTGGATTTGGAGTCTTTTGGGCAGAAAGGTTATCACTACAACATGTTCAATCACAAATGCATGAAGAGGCACTAGTATCCGTGCGTCATGCAGGGGTCGAGCTGGGAAACTCTCTGAATGAAGAAACTATGGATAAAGTCAACCCGGTCTTTGAGCACCTTCTGGAATTCGATCGCAATCTGACATTTCTCGAACTTTTGGATCAGGACCAACACGTCTTACTGAAAAGTCGGCAGAGGTATACCCAGGGTGAAGTGAACTTTGAGATGCCTTTCCTTGGGCTTTATCAGTTCAGAGCTGGAATTTCCGATTTGCCGCTTCGAAAAATCAAGGAACAGTATCACCCATTATTAGGGGTAGATTTATTATTGCTTGCCGTTTTTATGATTTCACGGCGCATTCAGGGTGGCTTGCGGGTAAGAACCTGGTTTGTAACGAGGAACGCTTCCAACAATAAAAAAACTGAGCAGGCACTCCAAGCGTACACCTATTCATGGAATAAGATGGAGAGAGAAAGAGCGGCTCTGGCCACCAGCCTTCATGAGCAAATAGGACAATCCCTAAGTGCAGCACTTATGCGTCTGGGGATGCTTCCAAAGAGTTCTTCAACAATCCAGCCTGGGGACCTGAATGAAGCGGGGGAAGATTATCTTGTTGCACAATCTATTCTGCGCGAAAGTATTTCCGAGATTACCGAACTAACCGAACGATTACGGCCATCTGTTTTGGATACCTTGGGAGTATGGACTGCCCTGCGGAGTTATATCCGTTGGTTTGAAAGTCAGGCGGGAGTTTGGGTAGAGTTTTCCGCACTTGGTGCCCAAGATATGCGTTTTCCGTCCGAAATTGAGATTCTCATTTTTAGGATTGCCCAGGAAGGATTAGAAAATATCCAACGCCATGCGCAAGCCGGACTTGTCGAGCTGACGTTCTGTGTTTGTGATCACGAGTTGGCCATTCAAATCAAGGACGATGGAGTAGGGATCGAGCCCCAGCAACTGGCTAATTTTGAGGAGTCTACCGGAGGTTTAAGCGAGTTGAAAAACCGCTTGCGCTACTATCAGGGAAGCTTGGAAATCACCTCAATACTTGGACAAGGGACAATTGTAAAGGCGCATATCCCCTTGAGTTGCGCGATCAAGAGGAGAGATGAGATTGAACCTGATTCGTGTCTTATTGGCGGATGATCACTCTGTCTTACGTAAGGGTTTGAAGATCCTATTAGACCGTGAAGAAGATATTGAAGTGGTAGGCGAAGCAGCTAATGGAAATGAGGCTTGTCGCTTAGCACAAGTTCTCCAACCGGATATTCTCGTCTTGGACTTGAGTATGCCCGAATTAAATGGATTTGAATGTGCCAAGAAGTTGAAACGAGACCTGCCCGATATGCGAATTGTAATCTTAATACGACTTGCAAAAAACAAAAATATATAATAATATACTTATATAAGCAATACATTAATTAGAGGGAGGGGGTAGGCTCATTGTATACTGAACCGCGTATTGAAACAATGGTTGAGGAATTCAAGGTATTGGGAGATAAAACGCGGTTGAGAATCTTAGCGTTACTGCAGGGTCGGGAACTGTGTGTCTGTGATTTGACAGAAGTCTTGGGAATAAGCCAGCCCGGGGTGTCCCAACATATGAGACGTCTGCGTCAAACGGGATTCATGAAGGAACGCCGTGGCGGACAATGGAACTATTATTCGCTGAATATGGGAAATCCACTGCTGGCTTTGCTTATGCCTATGTTTCCAAAAGCTGAGGAGGACGAGAAAAAGATAATGAATTCTAAAGGATGTCCTATTTAAGAAAGTAAATTCCGGTAATGCTAGGATGAGAAACATAACAAGGAGGATGATTAAAGAATGAATGTTGATTTGCCAGTAAGTCGTAAGTTATCAACACTAGATCGCTATTTAACCCTGTGGATTTTTTTGGCAATGGCAGTAGGTGTGGGCATAGGGTTTGTCTTCCCAGGTACGTCGGGTTTTATTAACCAGTTTCAGGTGGGAACGACCAATATCCCGATTGCCATTGGGTTAATCGTAATGATGTATCCGCCTCTGGCAAAAGTGAAATATGAAGAAATCGGACGTGTCTTTAAAAATGGTAAAGTCATGACTTTATCCTTAATTCAAAACTGGATTGTTGGGCCAATTTTAATGTTTGCTCTCGCCGTGATCTTTTTGCATAGTTACCCAGAGTACATGGCCGGACTGATTATGATTGGCTTGGCTCGTTGTATCGCTATGGTCATTCTTTGGAACAGTCTAGCTAAAGGAGACTCAGAGTATGCGGCAGCGTTGGTGGCGCTGAATTCTGTTTTCCAGGTTATATTCTATTCGGTTTATGCCTTCATCTTTCTTACCGTCCTACCAAATTGGCTCGGTTTTGCCTTGAATATTAATGTTAACATTAGTATGTGGGAGATTGCCCAAAGTGTTCTTGTTTATTTGGGAATTCCCTTCTTTGCGGGGATGCTGACGCGCTTTATACTGTTGCCTATGAAAGGAAAAGAGTGGTACGAGAAAAAATTCGTCCCCAAGATTAGCCCTCTTGCGCTCATTGCTTTGCTCTTCACGATTGTTATCATGTTCTCGATCAAAGGTGAGAAAATTATTTCTGTTCCGTTGGATGTCGTACGAATTGCAATACCGCTGTTGATTTACTTTACTATTATGTATCTTGTCTCTTTCTATATGGCATGGCGCCAAGGACTCCCTTATGGTCAAACGGTCACCTTAGCGTTTACAGCAGCGAGCAATAACTTTGAACTGGCTATTGCTGTTGCTGTCGCGGTGTTTGGAATTAACTCTGGAGCCGCGTTTGCAGCCGTTATCGGACCGCTCATCGAAGTGCCTGTGATGATCGCTTTAGTCAATGTGAGTTTGTCCTTTGGCAAGAAGTATTTTAACAAAGAGGGAGCACCGATCAGAGGATAGACCACCTTTTATTGGAACATTTATGCCAGGAGGGGATTGTCGTCAAATTATCCCTCCTGGCCTCGTAGAAAGTATAGTTTAGTGGTGCATAAGGGCAACTAAGGCTCCCGCTTCCTGCAAGTTCGGCTTAAGCCGACTTTTTATATTTCAACGTAGATTTCTCGTTTTGGGGCCAACTGGAGCAAAATGAATATATGCAGTTACTAGAAAGCAAGATATACGAGAAGGATCATGAGAAGAGTTTAGACTCTACTTGATTAGTTTCTTGGTTGAACTTCTATAAATTAAAAATGAGGAGAGATTCTTTATGAAAAAAATGCAGATATTTGAACCCGCTATGTGCTGTTCCACAGGTCTCTGTGGTGTCGGGGTTGACACGGAATTGCTGCGGATTTCAACCGTGCTAAATTCACTCAAGAAAAAAGGCATTGAGGTTGACCGTTTCAATCTTACAAACGAACCCATGGAATTCGTCAACAATAAAGTGGTCAATGACTTTCTTCATACTAAAGGGGTTGAGGAACTGCCAGCTACGGTCTTAGATGGAGAAATTCTGATCACGGGTAGATACCCGAGTAATGAGGAGTTTGCGAAGCTCCTCGATATCCCACTTGCCTTACTAGGTGAGCAAGAAAAGACGTTTACTATTCTTCCTAAAACTTCAGGATGTGGGTGTTCCGACGGGAGTTGCTGATTCAGTTTGATTTAAAATCGGGAGTTCTGGAAATGAGGGTGACAAACGATGCAGATTTTTAATCCACAGAAGATTAAGCTGACAAACTATTTATTTTACACCGGCAAAGGCGGCGTAGGTAAAACATCAACCGCTTGTGCTACCGCGGTGACCCTTGCGGACAGTGGTAAGAAGGTGCTTCTCATCAGCACTGACCCTGCTTCAAACTTGCAGGACGTTTTTAACACTGAGCTGACGAATAAGGGTATTCCCATCAAAGAAGTGCCGAATCTAGTTGTCGCCAACCTTGATCCCATCCAGGCGGCAGCGGAATACAGAGAAAGTGTCATCTCTCCCTACCGTGGCAAACTGCCCAATGCCGTGCTTAACAATATGGAAGAGCAGCTTTCCGGCTCTTGTACGGTTGAAATTGCTGCCTTCAACGAGTTTTCCAACTTTATAACCGATGAAAAAACGCAATTGGACTACGACCATGTTATTTTTGATACCGCTCCGACAGGTCATACCCTCAGGATGCTGCAGCTACCCTCTGCCTGGAGCAACTTCATTAGTGAAAGCACTCACGGTGCCTCTTGCTTGGGACAGCTATCCGGCTTGGAAAGCAAAAAAGAGATTTATAAAAAGGCTGTTGAAACCTTAGCCGACGGCAAATTGACAACCCTCATTCTCGTTTCACGTCCCGAAGCAGCACCTCTTAAAGAAGCAGAACGAGCGTCAAAAGAGCTGGCGGAGATTGGTGTCAACAATCAGGTAATGATCATTAACGGTGTACTGACCTCGTACGATGACAGTATTTCTGAGAGTCTCTATCAAAAGCAGCAGAAAGCCCTCGCTGAAATGCCGCAAGGTTTACAAAACCTTCTCACATACACAGTGCCGCTCAGAGCCTATAACATCACAGGAATGGACAATGTACGAGCCTTGCTGACGAAGGATAATTATATCCTCCGTGAGGAACGGATACAGGCTCAGGTAATCTCTCAGCTTAAGGATGTCATTGAGGATCTTTATTATACCCATAAGAAGGTTATTTTTACCATGGGCAAAGGGGGAGTGGGAAAGACGACCATCGCGGCGGCCATTGCGATGGGATTGTCCGCAAGAGGTAAGAAGGTACACCTTACCACCACAGATCCTGCGGCCCATCTCAAATTCGTCATCGAGGAAACTAGTGGCATCACAATGAGTCATATTGACGAGCAGGCTGAACTGAAAAAATATCAAGAGGAAGTGCTTGCTAAGGCAAGGGAAACCATGTCCGAGGAGGATATAGCCTATATTGAGGAAGATTTGCGCTCCCCTTGTACTCAGGAGATTGCAGTGTTCAGAGCTTTTGCACAGATTGTGGAAAAAGCTGAGGATCAAATCGTTGTCATCGACACGGCCCCGACCGGTCATACGCTTCTGCTGCTTGATTCCACTCAGAGCTATCACAAGGAAATCCAGCGTTCACAAGGGGACATTCCCGAATCTGTAAAAAATCTGCTGCCACGGCTCCGCAATTCAGACGAAACCGAGGTCATCATTGTCACGCTTGCTGAAGCCACACCCGTGTATGAAGCAATGCGCCTCGAAGAGGATTTGAAACGTGCAGGGATTGCGACTAAATGGTGGGTCATCAATTCTTCACTGTATCATACGGGTACAACGAATCAACTGCTGTCTGCCAAGGCAAGCAACGAGATTAAGTGGATCAACCAAGTGGATAAGCATTCGGAGGGAAACTTTGCTGTCATCGCTTGGAGTGCTGAGGAAATCAAAGGGGATAAGTTGCTTACTTTGTAAACTTAATTCAGCACTGAGTGTGGAGGATTCTTTTGAACGGCATGGGCAGTAGGGGGCATTGATCGTCCGTGTGCTCCCATTTATCTCCTTTGAAGTGGTGAGTTATGCCGATGGTTTAACATCTATGGGTTTTTGGCCGTTTTTCTGGGCACTGGCTTGGGGCTATTGCCGGCAACTCTCGTATACTCCTATGTCGGGGATATGCTGGTTGGAAACGTCCGGACTGTTGTTTTCGGGTTATTGCTGCTCTTTTCGTTTAGCGTACTTGTACTATTAATTAAAAGGATTTTCAAGGGAAAGCAATAACTGACTAGAAAATAACGTTTGATAGCTAAGGATTAAATAAAGCCGAGTAGAAAGGGTCACCCCTGATAAGTTAGAATATCAGGGGGACCCTTATTAACAATTTCATATGGAACACCTTGTGGTCGTTTTATACAATTTACAGATTTAACCGGAGGTTGATAGTTAGAGCCATTAGCGTTAGTAGTTTGTCAAGAGGTTAGTTACATTATCTTCAACTATAGATTCCAGTCCGATACTTATGAGTTGGAAAAACGGTTCCGTTGATTTAGCCCTGATAGTTTCGGCTAGCGTCGGAATCCATTGCTGAAGGTGTTCACTTATGAACTCACTTTGCCAAACCATAATTTCCTTTAGAGCTTCTTCAGCACCGTCTTGCTGAAGAAGCTCTAACATCTTTTGTGAGAGAAACTGCATAAACTCTAACTCTGTAGCAATATGATCATCAGGAATGGAATACAAAGATTTTACGACCAAACCCGCTCGAAGATAGTGTTGCCGGACATTCACAGTTGTTTCTTGCATGAGCAGACCACTTCCACAGTAAACCGACTCATAAAGATTAACAAGGACATGCCCCGGAGCAAAAAATAATCGTTCATACTCCTGCGTTAAACTATTGAGGTAATTATCAAGACCAGACTTCTGAATGTTCTCCGAAAATTGCTGATGGAGCGGAGAGCACGTTTCATCCCAACTGGCCACAAGCTCAAGGGCTGATTTTAGCCACTCGTTGCTCGGCTTTTCTCTAAAGAAAGTAGAAAAAAAACTATAGAAATAAGTTTGAGCTTTCAAATTCTGGATTGACAAATCCATACACTAGTCCTCCTTTGAGCTAAGTTGAAGCAATATACAGCATCTAAAATAGTCTAGGGGCTGACTGGTCAACCCCTTTTCGTTTGGAAATTTAAAGCTTTTTAATCTTTACGATCATATCCGCATAAGTGGGCATTCCCATCAGCGGGCTTAGGCTATCTGGGTCGACCAACATGTTGTGACTGGGTGTGTAATCCTTTTGCTTATAAGTTCCACCGAGTCCAGGGCTGAAACGTCCACCCGTACCGAAGCCCATTTTCACAACTCCAGGACGAATTCCTTCACTGACGAAGACCTTGCTTTTAACAGATCGTTTTAAGGGATTCTCAATTTCAATCATATCCCCACTTTTTAGGCCCAGCTTCGCTGCATCTTGTGAATGCATGAGCGTGGTTCCGACACACCAGGTATTGGCTTTAAATTTTTTGGCTTTAAGCTCAAATCCTTCTTTTTTCGCAGGGTTTGCATCTAGAATCTCATGCTCAAAAGCATTGTTAAGCGGCATATAAATACCTTCGCAGGGAGTTTGGGCTAACCATGGGATCATTTGGGTTCCACTCATCGTTTGATGCACACGGCCTACAATGATTTGAAAAGGATACTCTTCGGCATACTTTTTATATTTAGGGTTAGTAAGCGGGTTCCAAGCGGTTTCAAACCAATAGAAAGTTGACGGCAGATGATCCCAACCAATCTCTTTCATTCCTCTAGGGAGACCCAGTCCTGCCTGAATCTTTTTATCAATATCTGAGTACATATTAAACCTAAACTCAATGAGCTTGGTTTTCGTATTTGGGAAGGTTTTGTTAGCTACATATTCCCCTTTTGTTGCGTCAAACATACGATAGCGGTACCAGCTCATCGGCCAAACAGCAACACCCTTGTTTTTCCTAAGCCATTCGACAGTAACCGCTTCTCCTTTAATTTCTTTCTTTTCACTGTCAATGGTAACCCGTCCAGCCTCTAATGAATCGGGAGTTCCTATAAGCTTGTAGCCTTCCGGAAACTTTGGATACGGAAGCGGTTGTCCGACATTGTACCTGCCTGGAGAGGGTTTTAGCATTTCATTGACAAAGTCCTCTTGACTCTTGTATTTCTCCCAGAAGTCTTTGGGCTGAATATCCTTGTCCCCAAGCTCATAAAGCTTTTTGGCGAGTAGATTCATGATATCTGTAGGGGTTTTAGACTCGTGAAGTGGCTTAATCACTTGATCTCTTAAATAGAGCAAAGGATGAGGCGGATAGATGTCACTTAGGCTCATTCGTTCTGCATAACTAGCCTCAGGTAGAATGACATCCGCATAAAGAGCACTTTCAAGATAGATGGTATCAATAGTCACCATAAGCTCGACCTTGTATTCACCGGAGGGATCTTTTGTTGTCAGTGCTTCTTGCCAACGATAAGGCGCGCTTCCTGTAACAACCGCATTTCCAGTACGCTGAAGAAACGCTTTGATTGGATACTTATGCCCTTTAAAAGCTCCGTATTTTAACGAAACTCCTTCCATGAAAAGCTTTGGAAAGTCCCCTACGACATCATCCCAGGCAACAGGCCAGTCACCATAAAGATCCATGTGAAGTTGTTCAACCTCGCCCTCCACCTCTATACCATTCACTGTGCGCTTAATTTTCTTCTTCTTAAAGTCTTTACCTGTCGCACTTCCGCCCTTATCCGATTTGGTGATTTCAGTATCGATAGCGCCTCCGGGCACATCGAAATTTCCAGTAATCACATTAAGCGTAGTCATCAAGATTGAGGCCACATAGCCGTTGTAATGATGTCCCGGACTTTGCATACCGCAAACGAGTGCAGCCGGTTTCGTACTCCCATACATATGACTAAGCTCTATAATTTGTTCCTTCTCTATCCCAGTTCGTGCCGCAGTCCATTCGAGGCTGAAATAAGGCAGGTTTGTCATAGGATCAATTTTGGTCCACCAAGATTTAAAGGCTTCTAAATACTCGTCCCAACCTTCGCTGTACTTTTTGAAGTCCCAGTCAATGTAACGGCGGTCAATACTATTAGGGTTATCGTTTTCCAAGATATAACGTAACATCCCAGCAAAAAGCTCACCATCTGTTCCCGGACGAATCGGCAACCACAGATCGGCTTGAGATCCAGTATTTGTTAAAGCTGGGTCAACTACAACGATTTTACACCCATTGTCCACTTTTGCTGCGAGTGTTCCCCGACTTTCATAGTTAATCCGAGTCGCCACAAAGGGGTTCCACCCTACATAGATTATCAACTTATTTTTATACGTCAAATCCTTTTTTAGGCTTCCGTCAGGCTGGCGTACATGAACAGGACGCATGACATCTGGCTCAATCCGCTTTCCTCCAAGCATCAGCTTTGGTCCATGGCGGCGTGGAGTATCACAGATGGCACCATGTTCCACAACATTGGGTGTTCCAAAGGCAAAGAATAGGCGCCAATACTGGTCTCGGTCTGTCACATCCCCGGCATCCATAATCACACTTTCCGGACCATGCTCTTTTTTAATCTTGGTTAATTTTTTACCAATATAGTCAATAGCCTCATCCCAAGTGGCTTTGCGGAACTTACCTTCGCCTCTAGCTCCTTCACGAATCATTGGGTACTTGATGCGATCAGGAGAGTAGACCAGTTGAATTCCAGAAGCACCCTTAGCACAACAAGTGCCGTCATTGAACGGTACCGCCTTATTACCATATATCTTGGTTAGACGGCCATCCTTTACCCACATTTCAAGGCCACATTCACTCGGACACATTACGTCCGCAGTATATTTAATGTCTATACCTTGGTTTTTTAGACTTTCTAGTTCATCTGCCTTGACGGGGCGTAGTTGGAAGAGCCCAGCCGTACCTAAAGTCGCTGCCGCTGCTCCTGCACCGGTCCATTTCAAGAACGAACGTCTGTTCATCATACCCTTAAACCTCCTTCATTTAGTTCCACAAGGCTGCTGCTTGGATTCCAACTCCCACAATGCTAAAGCGAAGCAAGAGTCCTCCAAGTATTACGAGTAAAGCACTAATCATTAAAACTGGTTTTTTGTTGAGTGAGGGTTTATTTAAGAGGACTAATGGAACCAGAATTCCGAGGAAAATATCTCCAATCAAATACATAGGATCTTTCCATAAAATTTCTAACGCTTTTTGTCCTTGCAAGCTCGTAGCACCGAGTGTAATCCACTGAGAGATCGCAAAGAAAATTTCTAAGGCTAAGGCACCTTGGATAATTCTCACTAAAGTCCGAACGGTCTTCTCTTCAGGCTTCTTGTTCAAATACACGATAAGAACGAGCGCTGCGCCGGTGACAATAGCCGAAGTCAGGAAATATCCGGGTAATAGAGCACTGTTCCACAAGACCTTTCCTTTAACGACTCCAAGCAGGAAAGCCGTGTATAGATCTGCAAGTAAAGCTAAGCTTAACGTTAGGATAGACAACCCACTGAGCCCCAGCCCAGAAGTACTTTGGCTGGTGCTCGCACTCTCTTGAACACCTTTGAGAACTGGAATTGAGATTCCTTGACTCATTCCTAAACGGGCAATATACCATAGCAAACAGAGCGGATAAAGAATGATAAGCCAGGTCCCCCAAGAAATTACAGACGTAGGATTAAAATTAACCAGGAGATGCCAAAACCTTAAAGGTTGATGCAAGTCAGCTAACAATAAAAAGGGCACAGGGATAAAGGCTAATAAACTTGTGAGAGCGGCAGGAAAGGCAAGACTTTTAAACCGTTCTGATCGGAAAACTGTGTAAAGTGCTGATATGCACAAAGCTCCGACACTTAACCCTTTGAAGAATATATACAAAGGAACCAAATAATTCCACGGACTAGCATTCACAACTACATAAACTTCTTGTGTGTTCACCCTTATTTACCCCCTTTATTAGGCAGTTTGTTAATTTCTGCGTCAACATAGAAGACATTCGGGTTCGTACCTAAGTCTGGACGGAGGGTTTGTACCCCATTTTTAGTAATATACTGAGAGATTTCACTCAGGGGATCATTGAGATCTCCGAATATTCGCGCCTTTCCCATACAGTTATGAACACAGGCCGGTTCTAATCCCATTGAAACTCGGTGTACACAAAACGTACATTTATCGGCAACTTTTAACCCCTCATGCAAATAACGGGCGGAATAAGGGCAGGCCACTATACAGTATCCGCAACCAATACATCTTTTCTGATCCACCAGCACAACTCCATCGTCATTGATGTAGCTGGCTTTAACTGGACAGACTGTTACACAAGGCGCATTCTCACAATGGTTACATAGTTTTGGAATAAAATTGCGTTTGACTCTCGGAAAAACTCCACGTTCCTTCATGTCAACCCAAGCCCGGAATCCATCAAAAGGGACTCCGTTTTCCATTTTGCAGCTAATGGTACAAGACATGCAGCCAACGCACTTCCGTGTGTCAATGACCATACCATAGCGCTTTTTCTCTGTTGGCATCTTGGCATCTCCTCCTTAAGAAAATACTTTTTTTCACATTAAGTATATGAAAAAAGAATCCCCTCGTATATCAAGGAGATTCCTAGTCTTCTTCCTTCAAATCCCTAGTATTGTAGCTAGGGATTTTCCTAGTTTAATCTAGACCAGACCCTGTTTAATAGCATAAGCTACCAATTCCGATTTATTCTTAAGTCCTAGCTTTTGGGTTAAACGAGCACGATGAAATTCGACAGTTTTGGGGCTGATATTTAATAGCTCAGCGATTGCCTTCATCGTTTTCCCCAGAGCTGTTAAAATGAGGACTTCCGTTTCACGATCAGTCAATGATTCTTCCCCTTTTTCTCCTGCCTGCCAGGCCTCCATTAACACTTGGGTAACGGTAGCATCTAGATATTTGCGTCCGCTATGAACCGCTCTAATAGCGGCGACTAATTCGTCGGCTGCAGCGCTCTTCAGGAGATATCCAGCAACACCTACCTTGGTGGCCCGAAGGATGTATTCCCGGTTTTCATGCTGAGTCACCATTAAGAGTTTAGCGTTGGGCAGTCGATCGAGTACACTACGGGCCACAGAAATGCCATCAAGGCCAGGCATGGAAATATCAAGGACGACTACATCTGGTTTACATTTAAATATTAATTCTAAGGCTAGATGCCCATCACTAGCCTCTCCTACGACCTGCATATCCGACTCCATTTGTAATAACATGGTTACTCCAGCCCTAAAGAGGGTATGATCATCCACCAGCATAACCTTAATTTTTTCCATAGCTGTTATCCTCCTTTTTCAGCGGAATTACCGTTTCGACGGTAGTGCCGTGCTTAACTTCAGAATAAATTTCCACACGTCCACCGATTAAGGATGCCCTCTCCATCATGCCAATTAATCCTAAAGGTTTCTTTCCTTGCTCTATTTCAAACATATTTTCATCCCAAATGAACCCTTTTCCATTGTCTTGAATTTTTAAAATGGCTTTAGTCTCTTCAACCTTAAATTCTATAAAAAGGTGAGTTGCTTGAGAATATTTTGCGGCGTTGGTAATCGCCTCTTGCCCAATACGATACAAGGTCGTTTCCACTTGGGGATCGATTCTTTCCTTAGACCAGTTTCCTTGAACGTCGACTTCAGGCGGTTCCTTCCAATCCCGACTTTCAGCGAGCCATCTTAAGGCTGGAACAAGCCCTAAATCATCCAACAAGGTGGGACGCAAATGAAAGACGATGTTATGCAGTTCTCTCATAATCCGCACCACTTCATCCTTGGATTCCTCTAATAAGGTTTCTGCTTTGCGGGTGTCTTTGTGAATCCAACCCATTGAGACTTTTAAACGCATTGCTAAAGCAGCGAGGGACTGGCTTGTCTCGTCATGTAACTCTCTGGCAATCCGTTTACGTTCATCCTCTTGCGCCACAATGACTTTTTCTAACAGTTGGCTCACTTTGGCTTCCCGAGCTTTGAGTTCTTTCCAAAGGTTTACATTCTCAATCATCGTTCCAAGCTGACCGCCAATCGTTTGCAGGGTTACCAAATCAGCGGAAATGAGTTCTTTGTTACTTAGAAGGTAGATTGCACCTAAAATGCGATCATTGACAAAAATCGGGACTCCTGTAACCTGATAGGTTCGCCCGTCCTTATGTAAGGAACTTTTTGACAAGCATTGTCCTTGCTCGATCATTGAAAGGTCACATTCACAGAATTCACATTCCGAACAAGGGATCGTATGTTCAGCAATCCCCAGGGTAATTATGTTATTAATCTCCGTGGTCTCTCTAGAACGCAGCTGAACCCATCCTCCACTTAAAGCAAGGTTTTCTACAATCTGAACTAGTGCGTCCTGGAGTACTGTGTTTATTTCTTGACCCAGCCGAATCGTTTCCGCGACCCCGTTTAATACCGAAAGCTCTCGGTTTTTAATTCGTTGTTCTTCCTCTGCAACTTTGATTTTCGACATACTCTCCTCTAGGGCAGTAAGCATCCGATTAAAACTTTGAGCTAATTCTCCAACTTCATCCTTCGTAGTAATGTTTACTCGGTGATCCAGTTGTCCCTCCGTAATTTTACGGGTTAAAATCGTAAGTGTTGCAATCGGAGAAGAGAGATATTTACCTAAAGCGCCTGCAGCTAAGCTGCCTAAAATTACCCCAACTAGAGTTAGAGTGAAAATCGTTTCAAAGACACGTTTCAAGGTTGCCTGTATATAGTCCTCTTTATACCCAATATGCAGTTCACTCTCTAATCCATCGAGTAGCAATACTCCAACATCTTCGACTCTTCCGTCGTTAGAGGAAAAAGATTTTAAAGCTTGGGATTGTTTGGGAGTAAGGCGGTTGAGTTCTACAAGTTCGGATGAGATATTTCCCTTAAACGTATGTAATATACTGCCATCCGGTAAGATGAGAAAGGCATACACCAACTGCCGATCTTCCTTTAATCCCTCAAGATTTCTTTGAACTGTTAAATAATTTCCGGTCAAAGCTGGGTTCGCGAGGTTACTGGCAACCACTTTAGCCAAGGAGATTTCCTTGTCCTGCACAGACTCGCGTAAGGCATTTCCTACAAAATGACTGATGAGGGGTACTGTCAATAAACCCATCACAGCAATGATGGCGACGGTAACTATAGATATCTTATTGCCAAGTTTCATTCTGTCCCTCCGTTGAATAAGCCGAGACGAACAGCCCAAATCCTTGCTTTTTCGAAATCTTTATCATCAGTTGAAACAAAGCCTAGTGGCATTTCAGTTTGATCCCAATGGTATAGCATCCCTTTATCTTTACCTTCGGGTGCAAACTTTAACAATGCTTCCTGGACCTTCTTTACCACCTCTGTTGGAAGAGAAGGGGAGACTGAAATGGTGCTGCTGGGAAATTCCTCAGACTCCGCCAAGATTCGAACCAGTCCTTTATTTGCCAACTCTCGTCCCAAGGTATCTTGTATTCCTCCTGCGGCGTATTTTCCACTAATAACCGCGTTTGCAGTGTCGAAATGTGAACCGGCAAACGTATATCCTGTAAGATCTGTTAATTTAACCCCTGCCTCGGTAAGCATGATCAGCGGAATGAGATAACCTTGGGTTGAGGTATCTGAACCAAAGGTAAACGTTTTGCCCCGTAAGTCGCTGAGGGATCGTAGGTTGCTATTGGTCGAAGTAATGATTAGAGCCCGATATTCCGCTTTACCTTGTTCCGTTATGCCTCGGACAACGGCACGAACTCCATACTTTTGATGGGCTTTTAAGTAACTAAGCGTTCCTATAGCAGCAATGTCCACCCGTCCTGTGCCCAGTTCCTCAATTAGATTTTGATTTTGGGCCATTGGTCGAAGTTTGAAATTATAACCTGTTGTTCTTTCTAGGTACTCCAGGAAAGGAGCATACATTTTCACATCCTCTGCTGGGTCCATCCTTCGATCAAAGCTAAACGTATATACGGATGAAGTCACATCCCTCTTGGCGACAACCGGGGTTTGATCTTTCGTTGTAAGAGGGATGACGTTCTCCTTTGTTATAGTTGAGCATCCCATCGTAGGCAAAAGTAAAAGAATCATACTCAAGACCAATAATCGTACCTTTGACACGTTTATCCTCTCCTAACCATAAATCAAAGCCTCTTTATGTTTAACCTAAAGCAAGCATGAAATGTATTTGTCAAGGGATTAGTTGCCTCATCTCCTACACCTAGTTTATCGTTTTTGCGAGCGTTTGCAATCTTTGTCGTGCGTACCAAGATGAAGGTTCTCTTTGTCGATACATAATAAATGGGCCAATTAAACACAATAAGAAATAAATAGGAGAGGGGGTTGCGCTCTATCATGAATAAACGTTATGCCATGGTGGTTGACCTACGTAAGTGTATCGGCTGTCATGCTTGTTCTGTTGCTTGTAAATCGGAGTTTGACGTTCCACTCGGGTACTGGCGGGCGTGGGTGAAGACTGAGGAAAAGGGACGTTATCCGCATGTCCGCGTGAGTTTTTTACCACGTCTCTGCAATCATTGTGATAATCCTCCGTGTACATTCGTTTGTCCGGTGAAAGCCACGTATAAGCGTCCAGATGGGATTGTGGTTGTCGATGAATCCCTTTGTATTGGGTGTAAAGCGTGTATTATGGCCTGCCCCTATGAAGCCCGGTTTTCGCATCCTAGCAAACACGTGGCCAACAAGTGTGATTTCTGTTATCATCGGGTTGACAAAGGCATGGTTCCGAGCTGTGTGAATACCTGTGTGGGGCGTAACCGTATTTTTGGAGATCTCAATGACCCTAACAGTGAAGTTCGGAAATTGTTGGATACACAGGAAGTACAGGTTTTGAAACCGGAAATGGGAACAAGTCCTCAAGTGTATTACATTATCCCGGATAAAGACACGCTGATTCCAACGTATAAGTATCATAATGACATAGAACGGAGGGCTTTTAATGCCAGTAACGATCACCTATGATGTCGTTCATCATATTTATTGGGAAAATAAGGTGGCTCTCGATCTCTTTTTCGGTGGCATGGGTGTGGGGCTTTTCCTGACCGCATTTTGGCTGACTTGGCATAACCAGAGTAAACATCGCGCGCTCATTCGTGTTGGAAGCATTACCGCTCCGTTTCTGGTAATGTTAGGCCTGATTTTTCTGCTCAGTGAATTAGGGCAGCCCTTTCGTATTTATGAGCTGCTCATTCACCCGCAGGCTTCCTCCGTCTTGGCTTGGGGATCCTGGTTGCAGGGATTATTCCTGGTTTTCTCTTTAATCTACGCATGGCAATGGTGGCGGGATAAAGAGGGAAACGAAAGCACAAAAACCAATATGTTGTCCGGCTCTCGTAGCTGGATCGGTTGGATCGCTGCGTTACTGGGCTTAGCCATTGGAGTCTATCATGGTTTTTTGCTCAGTGTTAATTATGGGCGGGCCTTATGGCAGACTCCGGAAACAACAATCACTTCCGTATTGTTATTTTTAATCACCGGGCTGGCAGCACTGAGTCTACTCGGTACATTTGCAGGTCAACAAGAGGGCAGGTGGATGAGGATTCGAAATTTGCTCACTTCGTTGAGCGTTATGTTATGGATTACACTCGGAAACTGGTTGTTGTGGATCGCCGTTTATGGGCATGGCACACGCGACACTCGGGAAGCGGCTAGCTTACTCATGATCGATTTTGGATGGCTGTTTTGGGGAGTCGCGCTAGCCTTGGGACTGGTGCTCCCAGGAATCGGATTCTGGTGGCTGCGACGACGGGAAAACGTCAGTTTGCAGTGGGTAAGAATTTTGCTTTTGGCAGTATTGATCGGGGGATACGCCTCCCGTTTTCTCATTCTTTATGTCGGACAGTTGCAACCTTTGACTTGATCGGGCGCCACTAAGACTTCCACTTCTTAAGTGGGAGTTAAGCGGCACTAAGCCCCTGGATAAGTTCAGCTAAAATTCAGAAGGAGTCTGAAATCCCTTCTGAAGTAAGTTTCCTTTATAGAATTTAGGTCTAGGGTTGCAATTTGCGTCGGAGGATGATTCATGAGCATCTCAAATACCTGTAGAATTGAGCAAGGAGTGAACACTGTGAACAGGAGAGAATTTCTTAAAAGTGGAGCATTAATGGGGCTTCTCAGCAGTCCCTTGCTTGTTCCGCCTTCTCTGAAAGCGATGGAACTGTTGGAAAGTGGCAAAGATTTTTCTCCGAAAAATAATGGAGAACGTCAAGGGATTCCCAGTGTTTGTTTGCAATGTGTCAGCGGTTGTGGAATTATCGGTTATGTGGAAGACGGTCGCTTGGTTAAGATTGAAGGAAATCCGGAACATCCGAATAGTCGGGGACGATTATGCGCCAAAGGGCAGGCTGGCGTGAACCAGGTCTATGATCCGGATCGGATTCTCTATCCTCTAAAACGAGCTGGGAAACGCGGAGAAGGAAAATGGGAGCGTATTTCCTGGGACCAGGCCTTAAGCGAACTTGTTGGCAAAATGAAAACACTCCGGGAGCAAGGACGAGCTCAGGAAGTGGTATTCCGCAGTGGTCGAAACAGGATTGGAGATTTGACGGAGCGTTTCTTTACGGCCTATGGCACTCCTCATCAATTGAATCATACGACCATTTGCGAAGGGAGTAAATTTGTTGCCAATGAATTAACATGGGGGTATTACCGGGAGCTTCCGGATGTGGATCATACGAAATATATCCTGAATTTTGGCAGTAATCCCTTTGAAGCGCATACCATCCACGTTTCTTTGGCGCAGCGGATTTCTGAAGCCCGTGTCAATCAAAGGGCAAAGCTCGTCACGTTTGATGTACGGTTAAGTAATACTGCAGGACGCAGTGACGAGTGGTTTCCCATCAAGCCGGGTACGGATGGTGCAGTCGCCTTAGCTATGACCAAGGCGATCATGGATGCCGGGGAATATGATGCGGACTTTATCAATACTTGGACGACGAGCAGCGTGGAGCAACTCAAAGCCCATCTGGCGCCCTACACACCGGAGTGGGCCGAGAAAATTAGTGGAGTAGCAGCGCCTGATATCCGTCGTCTGGCACTTGAATTCGCTTCAGCCCGTCCTCACGCGACGACACTTTCCTATCGCGGGGTTGCCAGCCATTCCAATGGTACGATGTCGGAACGCTGCATCTCATTGCTGAACGCTGTCATCGGAAGTGTGGATGCACCGGGCGGATACGGTATGGCTGAAGCTATAAAATACAAAGAAAAGGCTTCTAAGCCCCCGGCTCTTGCGCAAAAAAGCGAACTGGTTAAGCCGCATGAATATCCACTGGCATCTCACGGGGTAGCTCAGCTTGGATTACCTCTGATCGAAGAGGGACGTGCGAAGTGCAGTATCTATGTCACCTATGTCAACAATGATGCTTACTCTTATCCGGATACTGAACATATGAAACAAATTCTTGCGAATGAAACGTTGATTCCCTATTTTGTCTCGGTCGATGCCTATATGGGAGAAGCGACCTTGTTTGCGGACCTGATATTACCGGATGCAACCTATCTCGAACGCCAAAACCTAGAGCAGGAAGATTGTTTTTCTCGTAATCCCTATGTAGCTCTGCGCCAACCTGTGATTCCCCCGCTGGGAGAATCTCGTCCTTTTCAAGATGTGCTTATCGATCTAGCTCAACGGATCGGGGGTGGCTTAGAGAAGTTTTTTGATTTTAAGACTATGGATGAATACGTCGCGGGTAGAATTGCTGGAATTGAGGGTTTGCAGGCTGCTGGCGGTTTGGATTATCTAAAAAAACATGGCGTGTGGTTTGATCCCAACAAGAAGCTGGAGTACTACCGCTATAAAAAGCCGATAAAATCGGAAACTTTAAACGGCACAATCGTCGAAAACGGAACGATTTATAAGATGGAGGGGGATAAAAAGAAGTACGTGGGGGTCATGATCAAGGATCAAGCGCTACAAGGGTTTATACCAACGGCTTTTCCGTTAAGCGGTAAATTTGAAATTTATTCAAAAATCCTAGAAGAGAAAGGATTGCCGCCGCTACCCACTTATGTGCCGATTGAGCATTTAGAAAATCTTGCCCAGGATGACTTGATCTTGACGACCTTTAAAGTGCACGTGCAGACTCAGTCCCGGACAGCTAATTGCAAGTGGCTTAGTGAGATATTTCATGACAATCCCCTCTGGATTCATCCTCAGAGTGCAGCCAAACGGAATCTTAAAGACGGGGACGAAGTGATCGTGCAATCCAAGGTCGGCCAACAAAAAACAAAAGTCCGGGTAACGGAAGGAATCCATCCCTTAGTGGTGGCATTTGCCATGGGGGTCGGACACACTGAATACGGTCGCTATGCTTCAGGGAAAAAGGTAGTACCAACACCTGATGATCAAGGACAATGGTGGCATACGTTTGGGGTACATTTGAATTCCCTAGTTCCGGTCATGGTTGATCCGATCGGAGGAGGGCAACCCTTTATGGAAACGGTCGTTAAAGTGAGTAAAGTCTAACAAACAGTTTTATCTCTATTTCAGTTCCTTTGCCGATCTCGCTCTGAACAAAAACCTTGCCGTCATGAAGTTCGAGCAGGTGCTTGGCTATAGCAAGCCCTAGTCCTGTGCCAAGGCCTTGACGGGATTTATCAACCTTGTAGAAACGGTCCCAAATATAGGGAAGTTCATCGGCAGCAATACCATACCCTTGATCCCGAATGATGATGGAGAGCGTATTATTCTCAAGTATTTTTGATTCAAGGATCCTATGGTGGTAACGCCTGATATCCTCACTGTTTTCAACCATCCCATCCACTAAGGCTTCAAAGGAACCACGGATGACGGTCAGTGGAGTACGGAATTCATGAGACACATTGGCGACAAAATCCCGGCGTAGTTGTTCCAGGCGCTCGCTCTCACTGATATCTTGAACTAGTGCAACGCTCCCTGTAACCGTACCGTGGTTGTCTACAATGGGTGAAACGGTAAATTTGAGCCTTTTGCCCAACCAATCTTTAAATACTTGTGAGGGTTTCTTATCTTCCATAACCATTGTGAGTTGAACCTCAATCTCCAAATTATTGAGGTCCTTTTCTACTGCTTCAATCAGATATGGTTGAGGTCTATTCATGATTTCCGCAAGGGCGGTATTGACACTTATTGGCTTAAGGGTCGTATCGAAGGCAACGATTCCTCCTGAAATACTCGAGATTATGTCATTCAGTTTTCCTTTCTCCTGAAAAAGCTGGTTGATTGTATTTCCCAGCTTTAAAGTCAGATGATCAAGAGAGTTTCCAAGCTGTCCTAATTCATCCTTGCGGTTGACTCCTGTCCTAGCTGAATAATTTCCCCGCGTGATTTCCAGGGCGGTGAAATTCATGGCTTTCAAGGGACGGGTAAAGAGCAGAGAGTAGAAGATGCCCAAGCCAATGGCAAGAGCGAGTGCTGCGAGAAGGCTGACCGCCAAAATACTAACAGCTTTATTCAAGGTTGCAGTAACAGGTGCGATTGTGAACGAGCGTTGGTCTTCTCGTCTTTTAAATAGGTAACTATGATAGTATACTAATATTAAAATATAAAGTTAAGCAGCAAGAGGTAATTCTTTACCACCCTGCAACGGTTAATTAATTAGGTTTTTCAAGGGCGTTAATGAATTACAATAAAAGATTAATTCTTAAGAAGGGGAGGAAAAATTATGGTTCAAGTGGATGTGTTCGGAATCCGTGAAGAGGCTCCGGCCGGTTCGTGCAGTTGCGGTGGGGCCTGTGGTTCAGCGACGGAAAAAACTATGGGGGAAATGTACGAGGATTTAGTCCGGTTTTGCCAGGAAAGTGATCTGGCGACTGACGTGCAATTGCAGTTTATCGATGTTATTGAGGATGACCTAAAGGGCTTCGATACCCCTCATACAATGTTTAAAAACGGCTTTGCTTTACCGCTGGTGGCGGTTAACGGGGTTGTCCGTTTTTATGGCGGAATCAGCCACAGTATGATTTATGATGAGGTTCGGAAGGTTTGCTGATCATAAGAAGGGCCCTCATCCCATGAGCTGGGATGAAGGCCCTTTAGGATCTTAAACTGTTTTATGTCGCCATAACTCGACAATACCTTTGTTGCCCCCTAGATTGAGAGAAAACAGGGAGCTCAAGTTTGGTAATTGAATAATCAGATAAAGGCGCGTAAGGTACAGTTCATATCAAACATATGGTTTTATTTTTATTCAAATAATGAATCTATAGTTGTAATTCTATAAAACATATAATAATATACTTATATAAGCAATGAATAAAACGAAAGGGGGTAAGGGCTTGGGGTCTGAACCGCGAATTGAGGAGATGGCTGAAGAATTTAAGGTGCTTGGGGACAAAACTCGGTTGAGAATTTTATCGTTACTGGAGGGGCGGGAGTTATGTGTCTGTGATCTGACAGAAGTCTTGGGAATAAGCCAGCCTGGGGTGTCTCAACATATGAGGCGGCTTCGCCAAGCGGGATTTGTACATGAACGCCGTGGAGGGCAATGGATTTATTATTCACTGACCATGGGAAATCCACTGCTTGATTTGCTTATGCCGACGTTTCCCATGGTCGAGGAAGACGAGGAGCGGCTGGCGCGTGCCAAAGGATGCCCCACTTAAGAATTGAATGTGATTCTAAGGCTCAATGGTTTAGTTTAAAGCAATAGGGGGAATTTGCTGTGAAGGTTGCAATAATATCCGATATTCACGCCAATGTCATTGCTCTAAAGGCTGTACTAAAAGATATTGAAGAACAACAAGTTGACAGTGTTTATTGTGTTGGCGATTTAGTAGGATATGCCCCGTTCCCCAATGAAGTGATTGATTTAATCAAAGAAAAGAACATTCCGACAGTCATGGGTAACTATGACGATGGAATTGGTTATCAGCGATTTATTTGTGGTTGTGACTATAAGGATGCTGAAGCAGAGGCTCTAGGACATCAATCTATAGCGTGGACCAAGAGGCACATTCTTGAAGAAAATAAAGAGTTTTTGAGAAATCTCCCCAAAGAAATACGGGTTAATATCGCGGATAAAAGATTACTTATAGTCCATGGCAGCCCAAATCGGTTAAATGAATACGTTACAGAAGAAATTCCAGAAGATTATGCAAGTGAGCTTATTGCTCTTGCTCACACCGACGTTCTCATCTGTGGTCATACCCATCTGCCTTTTACCATGGTCTTGAAGGATAAATTGCTAATTAACGTAGGCAGCGTTGGAAGACCAAAGCATGGGGACCCTCATGCTATTTATGCACTTATATCTATTGCAAGAGACGTAACGGTTGATTTTCGAAAAGTACCTTATGATTACGAGGCAACGGCAACGGCAATTGAAGCCTCTGAGTTACCGAATGAGTTTGCTCAAATAATTCGGACGGGAAAATATTAATAAATTTAGGATTATAGGAGGCTAAACAATGAATAATGCGCTACCCCTTCGCAGTAAGCTTTCAACGTTGGATCGTTATCTCACCTTGTGGATTTTCTTGGCAATGGCAGTGGGTGTTGGTATAGGGTTTGTATTCCCAGGCACCTCTAATTTTATTAACCAATTTCAGATGGGGACGACCAATATTCTGATTGCCATTGGCCTAATCGTGATGATGTATCCACCTCTAGCAAAAGTGAAATATGAGGAAATCGGACGTGTCTTTAGAAATGGTAAAGTCATGACCTTATCTTTAATTCAAAACTGGATTATTGGACCTATTTTAATGTTTGGTCTCGCTGTAATTTTTTTGCATAATTACCCAGAGTATATGGCTGGACTGATTATGATTGGCCTAGCCCGTTGTATTGCCATGGTCATTCTCTGGAACAGTCTGGCTAAAGGAGACTCAGAGTATGCTGCAGCCTTGGTTGCTCTGAATTCTGTTTTTCAGGTTATCTTCTATTCAGTTTATGCCTACATCTTTCTAACTGTCTTACCAAGCTGGCTTGGTCTCGCTCTGAAGATTAACGTGAACATCAGTATTTGGCAGATCGCTCAAAGCGTGCTTATTTATTTGGGAATCCCTTTTTTTGCGGGGATGCTGACACGTTTTATACTTTTGCCTATTAAAGGAAAAGAGTGGTACGAGAAAAAATTTATCCCCAAGATTAGCCCACTTGCGCTCATCGCTTTGCTCTTCACGATTGTTATCATGTTCTCGCTCAAAGGCCAGACGATTGTTTCCGTACCGTTGGATGTCGTAAGAATTGCGATACCGCTGTTGATATACTTTATAATTATGTATTTTGTCTCCTTCTATATGGCTTGGCGACTAGGACTTCCCTATGGTCAAACGGTCACCTTAGCTTTTACGGCAGCGAGCAATAACTTTGAACTTGCCATTGCTGTTGCTGTCGCGGTGTTTGGAATTAGCTCCGGAGCCGCCTTCGCAGCAGTCATCGGCCCGCTCATCGAAGTGCCTGTCATGATCGCCTTAGTTAATGTTAGTTTGTTCTTCGGGAAGAAGTATTTTAACAAAGAGGGAGTGCCGATTAAAGCCTAACGCTTTCACTTGAGAAGTGCAAAACCTAACACTGTAAAAAAAACGCGAGATGATTCACATGTGGATTATCTTGCGTTTTTTTCTTAATAAGCTATCGTTTCCATGGGTGAATCACAAATTCCACCTCTCCAATTAGAAACAGTTATCATTTCTTTTATAAACTTTGCATCCTTTTTTCAAAATCCCCGTCTTAATATATGAAGGTATAAAAAATTTGGGAGGGTATGTAAATGAAAACACTTAAAATTGAATGGCAGCACCTTGATGTGGCGGGGGATACCTGCAACCGTTGTTATGATACGGGTGAAAATCTTAATCAAGAAGTAAAAAGATTGAACAGAGCACTGCAGCCACAGGGGATTGAGGTTGAATGGTTCGAGACCAAACTTGATGATACCCAAATTCCTCAATCAAATGTTATTCTCTTTAATGGAATTCCCATTGAAGAGATTCTAAAGATCGAGGTATCAGAGAACTATTGTGATTCCTGTACTGTATTACTAGGAAATAAAACCTATTGTCGAACGATAACGTTCGAAGGCAATGAATATGAAGATATCCCTGCAAAGGCCATCCGTCAAGCGGCACTCAAGGTATTAGGTATAGTAGAAACAACAACAGTACCAGCAGGAAATTCAGGCTGCGGTTGCAATAGCGGAGATTGCTGCTAAAACAAATTCAAAACGGCTAAACTTCTAAGAGCCTTTCACCATTCGGCGTGAAAGGCTTCTTACTTTGAGTAAAAATATTAAGAAAGACTCCAAATCGACTATTAAAATCATTGTTCCTATTCTTATCATCGCAATAATAGTAGGGATTTTTCTCCTAAAAAGTAATCAGGAAAAGCCTTTGGCTGCAAATATAGGTGACTTCGCACTTGAAGCGACGGTCATAGACCTTGCACAGCAAAATCCTATGGGTTACCTATTGTGATTGATTTTGGTGCAGATTCCTGTGTGCCTTGTAAAGAAATGGCACCAGTGCTCAAGAAACTTAATACGGAGATGCAGGGCAAGGCCATTGTGAAGTTCGTGGATGTTTGGAAAAATTAAAATGCAGCTGATAATTTTCCGGTAGACTTAATCCCAACGCAGTTCTATTTTGATAAAGACGGCAATCCCTTTGTGCCTCGAGATGCAGAAGCTATGCAAATGAAGATATATTCCACTCGTGATACCAATAAACATGTTTATACTGCACATCAAGGAGGTATGACAGAAGCACAACTTAGAGCTGTACTAAAGGAGATGGGTGTGGAATGATCACTGAATGGCTTGAAATTCTTTCCACGCTTATTACCCAAAATATGTGGGTAGCTCCCTTGCTTGTTCTGCTGGCGGGTGGATTAACCTCCCTAACCCCGTGCTCTTTATCCAGTGTTCCACTGGTAATTGGCTATGTGGGAGGCCCTGGAAACAACGACACTAAAAGGGCCTTTAGAATTTCGCTTACTTTTGCGGCAGGCTCAGCAGTCACCTTTACCATATTAGGAACAGTAGCATCACTTGTCGGTAAACTCATGGGAACATCCTCTTCCTGGTGGTATCTTTTACTGGGTGTGCTGATGGTGTTAATGGCTATGCAAACATGGGAAATTTACAATTTCATTCCGTCAACCTACCTGATGGCAAGGAACACCAGAAGGGGGTATATTGGAGCATTTATAGCTGGAATATTGGGGGGGTGTTTTCATCCCCTTGTGCAACACCTGTACTGATTACACTTCTTGCTGTTGTAGCAGAACAAGGCAACTTGTTTTGGGGAATTGTTCTGTTATTGCTTTATTCAGTAGGTCATAGTGCCTTAGTACTTGTCGCAGGAACCTCTGTTGGTTTTGTAAAAAATATGACATCAAACAATAAATATGGTACACTCAGCAAGGTTCTGAGAATTGTCATGGGTAGCGTAATTCTGCTCATAGCATTTTACATGTTCTACTTAGGATTTTAGAAACTAACAATACCATGCAGAGTGGAAGTATCCCCGACGACAACAGAGTGAATGGACTAAGAGAGCCAGGACAGTTGATATAGTAAGATTAGTAGCGAGCAGAATGCCCTGTTCTTATTGTGAAATGACTGTAGCATATTAAAGAGAGGGGCAAGATGTCCTTCTTTTTTAATACCATGGACTCAATGGACGGGTATCACTTAACACTCAATGTTAGATGTGTTACATTGTAGAAACGGGAGGGTCCTATGTTCAAAAAGTTCATGCTAAACTGCAGGCAAGTATCGCAACATTTTGAATGGATACTCCTGGGATCAGTATTACTGTTGTTAGCAATGTTTATTGGAGTTATTTGGGCTAATAGTCATCCAAGTTGGGAAACCTGGCAAATTAACTATTACCGTTCTCAAGTCGTTCAATTAGATAGAAAAATTATGGCAACTCAAAATCCAGTTCTAAGGGGAGACTTAGAACAACAACGGAAGAACATGAAGGGAAAGCAGCCGGAGATTAGAAGCTTAACTCTTCCCAATGGAACAGTCGAACGTTGCCAGACCTGCCATTTGGGAATCGAAGAAATTTCCGACTCTCATCCGACGGAAACGTTCGGGTGCGTGGTTTGTCACGGCGGAAATGCGCTCTCTCTTGATCAAGATCAGGCTCATGCAGGGATGTATGGAGCGGGGCATCCAGGTCAATTAGAGGTTAGCCAATTGAGTTGCGGTTCCCAAAATTCGAACGGACAATGTCATTCCGGGCATGCCCGAAGCGAGGATAATCAAGTGGACTTGGTTCCAACATCACTGATGGCTAATAAAGGAGGAGAGCTCTCCATGGTTCGCTATATGCGTGGGCTCGATGTTTCTCCGAAAATTTCAGTGAAATCGGGTGGAACCGCGTCACAGGTCCCCACGCCGTTGAATGGTCAACCCCTTGAACAGAATTTACAACATAATTGCTTAGAACTCTGTCACCAGAGCAAGGGGAAATTGCCGTGGCTAGACTCCTCGGCGAACGGTTGTGAAAGTTGTCATGTCCTGACGAATTGGAACCATACCTATCAGGGACAGGATGTGACGATCCCTAAAAGTGAGGTAGGACATGGCCTGACTCATCGTTTGACCACTCAGATTCCATTCACCCAATGTAATCAATGTCATAATCAGGGGATGCCCGACCTCTATAACATACAGTTTAAAGCTCGTCCAGATTTGGCGCGTGTCAAAGTTTCCTCAGGTCCTAACCAAGAAAGTTTGGATGATCGCTTGCAGAATGCTTACCAGCCGGGTATGGTCTTCACGCAATGCGAAGTAGAGCTGGACTGTATTGATTGCCATACCCGGCAAGATGTTATGGGAGATGGGCATCTCTACGCTTGGGAATACCAAACGGTGAAAATTCAATGTTTCGATTGCCATGGAACCAAGAAAACAACTCCTGCAGCACGGACGGTCAGTTCGCTAGACGACCTTGCTTTTGAAGAAGAACAGGTTAACCCAAATTTTCCAAGGCTGAAAATAGGAGATCAACTCTTGAAGACGGCTAAAGGAGAAGAATTGCCATATATCCGCCGGGATGCCGAAGGTTGGGTTTTAAACAGTAAGGTCAAGGGGGAAAGATATCTTATCCCCCTTGTTAATGGAAGTGCCTGTCAACAAGATCCTAAACGACAGACGTCAAATGATTGTCATAAGTGCCATGATGTCTCTGGAAACTTAGTGAAGTAATATTGACGGGCAGGAAATGGTAGAATAAAAACGAATATAAACTATAAGATCGGCAAATGGTTTGGGGGGAAAGGTATGCGCTCTTGGGGGATCAAAAAATTGGTTCAGTATATTAGCTGGGCTTTAACCGTCTTATTGATCGTTTTTGTGCTTGTGGGCTGCCAAAGTGCAGACCGCTTACCCATTGTCAGCGTTAAACCAACGGATTATTCTCTGACTAATCCACAGCCCATGGAGAATCAGAATGTCTTGCGGGTGGGAATTTCTTCGGTTTTGTCTCCTCGTGAGACCTTAGCGAATTATCAGTCCTTAGCCGATTATCTCCAGAGTAAAATCGGCAGACCTGTACAATTAATACAGCGTCAAAGTTATCAAGAGATTAATGACCTCGTTCGTGATCAGGGGGTCGATGTGGCCTTTATTTGTTCGGGAGCCTATGTCATTGGTAAACAAGAAAACCTCGAGTTATTGGCTATTCCCGAAGTGAATGGAAAATCAACCTATCAGTCCTATATCATTGTGAACTCGAATAGTAAGTTTCAGTCGTTTCAAGATCTTAAGGGCCAGGTGTTTGGCTTTACGGATCCTATTTCCTTTTCTGGGACGATTGCTCCAACGTATATGGTAACGCTTTTGAACAGCCTACCCACCGAGTTCTTCAAACGAGTTGTTTATACGTACAGTCATGATAATTCGATTAAAGCAGTTTTGGACAATGTGGTATCGGCAGCCGGAGTGGATTCGTTGGTGTATCAATATACTGTGGCTAAGGATCCTTCGCTAGCGGCAAAAATTCGCATTATTGCACAGTCTCCGGAGGTTGGAAGCCCTCCGGTCGTGGTTAACAAGAGTATTGACTCTCATCTCAAAGCGGCATTACTGGAAGCGTTGTTGCAAATGGATAATGATCCCGTCGGTAAGAAGGCCTTGCAGGCTCTCTTATATGATCGTTTTGTGTTACCCAACTATGCGGCCTATGAGCCCATTCAAACGATGGTAAAGGCGAATGCCGCTCTTAAGGATAAGAAGTAATTTATCCGGTGGCGGTTAGTCAGTAGATTAGGTTGGCAAGAAAGAGGCTTTTATGACATTAAAATCAAGGGTGAAGGAAATAAAAGAGAAAGGTTTAAGGAATCCCTTTGTGAATTATCTGAAGGAGAAACTCAGACATGTCCGGGTGCAGTATAAAATCCTAGGCTTAGTCGGCGTGCTTGTGCTTCTTTTGAGTAGCATGATTGTTTGGCAAATGGGAAACATCCTGACGAACAATTTGCGAGACCAACTCGACAAAAGGGCAGTTTCGATCGGAAGTGATGTCGCGGCAAGAGCTACTAATGAGCTATTAATCAATAATGCCTATGCAGTTTATGAATTGCTTCAAAACACTCTTAAAAATAATGAGGATGTTTTATATATTTTCGTTGTTGATCCTCAAGGGAATGTCTTGGCGCATACGTTTGGTGAGGCGTTTCCCAAAGAATTGCTGAAAGCGAATGCAGTGCCTGGAACCGATAAGTATCATTTAACGGCTTTTCGCACAGAAGTTGGGATTGTTCGTGACGTTGCCGTTCCTATCTTAAATGGAAAGTTAGGGGTAGCACGGGTCGGGATGGAGGAAAATGGGCTGCAAAAAGCGGTGCTTCAGATGACGTGGAACCTGTTGCTTATTGCACTTTTTGTCTCGGCCCTAGGGATTGTTGCAGCGGTCTTGTTAACCCGTGTTTTAACGCAGCCGATCCGTGAGTTGGTATCCTTAACCCAACGGGTAACTCAAGGAGAACTAGATGTTCAGGGGATGGTTCACTCCCAAGACGAAATTGGTGTTTTAACGGAAGCGTTCAATCAGATGACGGTATCCTTGAGTCAGAATTACCGTGAACGTGAGGACCTGATGGTTGAACTCAGGGAAAAAGAAGAGATGCGTCTTCAGCTCTTAGAAAAAGTCATGACTGCCCAAGAAGAGGAACGAAAACGCATTTCGAGAGAGCTTCATGACGAAACAAGCCAGGCGTTGACCTCTTTAATGGTGGGATTAAAGGTTTTAGAGTCCGAAGCATCCTTCTGTGCCGTAGGAGATCGTTTGCAAGAAATGCGCCAGACCGTTGCACAGACGTTGGAAGAGGTGCATCACTTAGCAAGGGAACTACGGCCCAGCGTCCTCGATGACATGGGGTTGGTGCCCGCTTTAGAACGCTACCTCCGGGAATATGAAACGAAATTTGGTACGGAAATAGACTTTCATGTGATTGGGTTCCAGGAACACCGTGTTTCTCCCGCTATTGAAGTTGCCCTATATCGTATAGTACAAGAGGCTTTAACGAACGTGGCAAAATATGCCGAGGCCAGTATGGTTTCTATTTTGCTGGATTGGCGGGCAGGATGGGTTTCGGCCATTGTTGAAGACAACGGTCAAGGCTTTGACCCTAATCAAACGGTTACACAACCGGGACGAGGGCTCGGACTTTTTGGGATGCAAGAGCGGGCTGCTTTACTAGGTGGAACCTTTAAGATCGAGTCCCAAAAACGAATCGGCACAACCGTTTTTATCAAAATACCTGACAAAGGAAACTTGTTTAGCGGTATTACTCCAGCTGAAGTTTAATCAAACTTATTTGAATCAAAGAGCAGGAAAGAAGGAGCCTCATGTCGGATAAGAAACTGAGAATTCTACTCGGAGACGATCATGCCGTGCTAAGAGCGGGGCTACGGGTCTTATTGAATCTTGAAGAGGATATTGAGGTTGTCGGTGAGGCAGCGGACGGGGAAGAAGTGGTTGAGATGGTGGAGAAGATCCTGCCTGATTTAGTGCTACTCGATCTCACCATGCCTAAGCTCAGTGGCTTAGAGTGTATAGAGCGAATCCTAGAGAAGCATCCGACCACCAAGATTTTGGTTTTAACCATGCATGATGATGAAGAGTATATGAAGGCTGTCATCCGAGCTGGGGGGAAAGGGTATGTTTTAAAAAAGGCAGCGGATGTGGAATTGCTTTCAGCCATCCGTATGGTCTCGCGTGGAGAACTTTATGTTTATCCTCCTATGGCTGCTGCCATGCTCTATCAGATGGTTGGGCCGCAAACACCTGGCATCAAAGAGAAAAAGGAGAAAGGACTGAGCGAGAGGGAACGAGAAGTCCTTAAGTACTTGGCCCTTGGGCATACGAACCATGATATTGCAGAACTCCTCCATATTAGCGTTAAAACTGTTGAAACATATAAAACCCGAGTGATGGAGAAGCTCGATTTGCGTAAACGGGCTGAACTTGTACGGTATGCCATGGAAAATGGAATCATTAACGGTTAAACCTGACACGTGTCAGGTTTTTTCCTAATTGGCAAATACGATTAGAAAGGGTATGTTTTAATCGAGATAAGATCTTATGGATAGACTTGGCGGGCACTAAGCAAAGGAGTTTTACGATACGGAAGGGGGGACGGGATTGTCAAGCAACGTGACCCGAATAACTCAAGCGTTAGGGTTGGGTTTACTAATAGCTGTGTTCAGCGCGGGGTGCGGAACTCCTGGAAATACAAATTCAACCACGGTGACACCTTCGGCAGGAACTACGGGAAAACAAGAAGTGTCTCCAGGAAAGTCGGAAGACCAGCCTCCTAATAATACTGCGAATCCGACAGCTGGTGCGAACGCTTCGGCACCTAAGACATTAACAGCAGAATCGATGATTTCAGCCAGTCAATTAGATGAAGGAATTAAGGCGAAGAAAGACTGGCAGATTATCGATGTGCGTGAACCAAGTGAGTTCGCGACGGGACATGTTCCTCAGGCTGTCAATATTCCGTTGGGGTCGGTAGAAGCTCAAATAACTAAAATTGCAAAAGATAGAGACGTTATTCTCATCTGCCTTACTGGAGTGCGAGCCTTTACTGCTTGGCAAACTCTGGTCAGTAAAGGATATGACCCACAACACTTAAAGGTTTTAGTGGGTGGAATGGAGCAATGGCGGAGCTTGGGGAGTGGAGAGGTCACGGAGAGTATTGGGGGGTGCTAACTTGGGAGGAAGTGTCTTAGCCCATTCGCACACGCTGTACTGCTCGCCTCTGAAATGTCAGGATAAACCTGACACAAATAGGTTTTAATATAGGGATAAAGAGAAGTAGGTTTAGGATTAATCCCGCTATAAGCGAGATTAATTACACTATAAGATGGAGGCAGGTGAAGATTTTCACCTGCCTCCGAGTCTTGAGAGCCCTTGCTCTAATTAGGTAGTCAAGACCGATAGGGTGCCGTAGAACATATCTGGCGCCTGCCCGTATTTGGCGAAGGTGGCAAGCACTATAACAATACGAGGAGATGAGACAATGGGAAAACGGTATGCCATGGTGATTGACTTGCGCAGGTGTGTAGGCTGTCACGCGTGCACAGTGGCCTGCAAAAGTGAGAACAATGTGCCGCTGGGCGTAAATAGGTCCTGGGTCGAGGAGTTAGAGACTGGGAAATTTCCGAATGTTTCCCGCCATCGGTTGCCTCGCCTTTGCAATCACTGTGAGAATCCATCCTGCCTCAATGTTTGTCCCGTTAAGGCCACCTACCAACTTGAAGACGGAACAGTGCTTGTCGATTACGATCGTTGTATCGGGTGTGGGTATTGTATTGCGGCGTGCCCATATGATGCTCGGTTTATTAATCCAGAGCGTAAAACGGCTGAAAAATGTACCTACTGTCATGAGCGAGTAGAAGTGGGCCTTCTTCCGGCTTGTGTTAACACGTGCATTGGGGGCGCTCGTTTCTTTGGGGACTTAAATGATCCTATTAGTGAAGTGTCTAAATTACTCGCCACACAGGCTGTGACGGTGAGCAAGCCAGAAACGAATAATCGTCCGCAAACCTACTACATTGGGGCGGATGAAAAGGCCTTGCGGCCAAATCTGCTAAAAATCGTCGGGGGTGAGAATTGATGCTGACTGTTCATTTCTTTGACGTGCCCCATGAAATCTACTGGGGCTTACTCATTGCTTTGTATTTCTACTACACTGGGATGAGTGCAGGTTCTTTCATATTAACGAGTTTGGGGACGGTTTTCGGGATTGAAAAGTATAAAAAGGTGTCCAAAGTTGGGGTTATCATGGCGATTGTCTTGTTGCTCTTTGCTCCCCTGCACCTTCTCTTTGACTTGTCTCAGCCGGGGAGGTTCATCAATCTTTTCACACATGTTCATCTCACGTCGGCGATGTCTTGGGGAGTTTATCTTCTGATTCTTTATCCGGTTTGCCTCATGATTTATGCTTGGTTTCTTTTCCGTCAGGACTTCGTGAAGGGTTTAAACCAAGGCGGCTTTAAAGCATCCCTCTACCGTTTTTTGCTCTTTGGCAAAACGGATATGTCCGAAGCGTCTAAAGAAAATGACAAAAAACAAGCTAAGTTTTTCGGAACTCTTGGGGTTCCACTTGCTTTGGCGGTTCACGGATATACGGGATTTATTTTAGGCAATGTGCAAGCTCGCGCCATTTGGCATACGCCGCTCATGCCGATTATTTTCCTGATGTCGGCCATGGTTTCAGGTACAGGATTGTTTATCATTGTTGTGATGCTTGTGGAGAAGTTCAAATTTGGCCGTTTAAACGATGATATAAAATCCTTAATTGCGGACATTGCCAACCTTATGAAATGGTTCATTTTAGTGGATGGTAGCCTCATGATTATTTACTTTATTGTTCTCTGGTATTCCTCCGAATCTGGGTATGCTGCCGGGTATTTCCTCTTGCATAGCGAAGGATGGAGTTTCTTAGGCCTAGAAAACGTTCTCGGGATGCTTGTTCCTTTCTTAATTCTACTCTCTAAAAAAGCCCGCCAAAGTCTCCCGGCGGTGGTGACTGCTTCTCTTCTCACGATTATCGGAGTGCTGGCCATGCGGATAAACCTCGTGATCGGTGGCCAAAAATTGCCACTTACAGGAAGCAAAATTATTGAGTATGTTGCTTCTGGGCGGGATATTGGAATTGTGATAAGTATTGCAGTGGCGGCAGCAGTAGTATTGTCATTCTTATATTCAGTTCTGCCTTTGAATCGCCCTGGCGCACAGGAAATGAAATCCACTCCAACCACGAAGGGGGTTGCACAATAAGATGGAAACAACACGTAGAAAGTTTCTCCAGGGTGCTGCTGCTTTTGGTGTAACGATGGCTGTTGCACCTATGGTGTTCGCGGATACTACGTCCAAAGGGATTCCAAGCTGGAAAAATGGTTCTCCGGCCGAAGATGCACTCGATACTGACCCCAGCGTAAGCTTTATCTATTCGACCTGCTTAGGATGTCGCAGCGACTGTAGTTTAAGAGGAAAAATTAAAGACGGCGTGGTTATTAAGTTAGATGGCAATCCCTATAGCCAGATGTCAACGGATACTCCTCTTAAATATGATACTGATCCGAAAGAAGCCCGCAAGTCAGCAGGGCGACTTTGCCCTCGTGGGCAAGCCGGTTTGCAACTACTTTATGATCCATTAAGGGTTCAACAACCTTTAAAACGAGCAGGCAAACGGGGTGAGAATAAGTGGCAGGCGATTAGTTGGGATCAAGCCTATAAGGAAATTATTGAAGGTGGAAACCTTTTTGGGGAAGGGAATGTCGAGGGACTTAAAGCCGTCAACGATTTAAATACCCCGATCGATCCGGAAGCTCCAGAGCTGGGTCCCAAAGCGAATCAATTTGTCTTCTTAGCTGGACGGATTGAGAATAGTCGTTCTGAGCTTGTAAAACGTTTTGTGAATAATGCGTTCGGCTCGATTAACTGGTTTGAACACACAACGGTTTGTGAGCAGAGTCATCATATCGCCACTTCCTTTACCTTTGCGGGCAAAGGGCATTTGAAGCCCGATTTTGAAAACGCTAAGCTCATTCTTAATTTTGGGGCTAACTATGGGGAAGCAAATTTCCCGATGAATGGATTAAGCCGTAAATTAGCTAATTTCAAACTAAATAAGGGCAAGTTAATTACAGTTGATCCACGTTTCTCTGTGAGTGCCTCTAAATCCGATGAGTGGGTTCCGGTCCTACCAGGGACGGATGCTGCGCTGGCCTTAGGGATAATCCAATGGATTATCAACAATAAACGCTATGACAAATCGTTCTTAGAAGCTCCTTCTAAGGATGCCGCTGCAAAAAAAGGAGAATCGAGCTGGTCGGACGCCACCTATTTGGTGCGTAATGAAAACGGCAAATTCCTGCGCGGTGATGAAGCGGGGCTGGGAGGGACTAAGGATGACTATGTCGTTCTGGTCGCTGGAGTTCCAACTTTAGCAGGGAAAGCTGATGCAGGAGATTTGCTCGGGGAAGCTACAGTTAATGGAATAGCTTGTAAAACGTCCTTCCAGCTTTTATCAGAGAGAGCAAAAGAAAAAAGTCTTGATGACTATGCGAAAATCTGCGGGGTGCCCAAAGAACAAATTGATAGGGTTGCCGATCAGTTCTCATCCTACGGCAAGCTTGCCGTGGCAGATTTTTATCGGGGTCCGGTACAACACACGAACGGATTCCAAGCGGGTCGAGCTGTATGTATCTTGAACCTCCTAGTAGGTAATGTTGACCATCGCGGTGGGTATCAAGCGGGTGGAACCACCCTGAGTTATATGGGAGATAAGAACGGAAAATACCAAGTGGCTAAACTTCATGCGGGTGCGGTTAAGCCAAAGGGAATTCGGATTTCGCGGGAACAGGCTAACTATGAAGATTCCACTGAATTCAAGAAAAATGGCTATCCTGCCAAGCGCCCTTGGTTTCCTTTAACCAAGGATGTTTACCAGGAGGTCGTGGCAGGAGTGATCGATGGATACCCATATCCGGCTAAGATACTTTGGTTACACATGGGAACCCCAGCTTATGCTATACCTGGAATGAAAGACCGAGTTATCGCTGCTTTTAAGGATACCAAGAAAATTCCCCTCTTTATTTCCACAGATATTGTCATTGGAGACACCTCGATGTATGCAGATTATATTCTGCCCGAGGTCACTTATATGGAACAATGGAATGCTTTAGGGGCCCCGCCAACGATTTTGGGGTTAGTGGCTGACGTTCGTCAACCCATGACGCATGTTTTGCCCCAGACAAAGTCACTGGAAAATATCTGCATTGACCTAGCTAAGAAAATGAACCTTTCGGGATTTGGGGATAATGGTTTTGGGGCGGGGATGCCACTTAATAAAGAAGAAGATTGGTATTTGAAATTGGTAGCTAACTTTGCGAGCCAATATGGAAAAATACCAGGGGTTACTGAAGAAGCGCAAGTTAAATATATCCTTGATCGGGGCGGAGTTTTTGATGCAGGTGGGGCCTATGAAGGGCTGATGATGAAAAGTAAAGTAGCTAGCCTATGTACTATTTACGCCGAAAAAGTAGCGACGACCAAAGATTCCATGACGGGTAAAACCTTCGATGGCATTCCCACATACTATCCGGTGAGGGATGCTAAGGACCAAGAAGTTAAGGACGACGGATATCCCTTTATTGCCACAACTTACAAACAAGCCTTCCAAACTCATAGTAGAACCATTTCAGCACCCTGGCTAACGGAGATTCAACCGGAGAACTTCGTGGAGATGAATAATGAAGATGGGCAAAAGCTCGGGCTAAACAATGGTGACTTAGTTAAAGTAAGTGGACCTAGTAATAAAGAGGGAGTTAAAGGGAAAGTCCGCTTGCGCCCGGGTGTGCGACCAGGGGTAGTAATCGCTAGTGTTGGCTATGGCCACTGGAACTATGGTGCGGCTGATGCTGTCATTGACGGCAAAAATGTTCCAGGAGATGCGAAGCGCGGCAAAGGGGTAAATATTAACTATGCTATGCGAGTAGACGATTCGATCGGAAATGTTTGCCTCGAAGATAAAATCGGTGGAAGCTGCTCTTTCTATGATTCTCGTGTGAAAGTCGAAAAGGCATAGAATTTGAGAGCTGGCGTATTTAGGTAAAAGCAGAATGCAGGAAGGCGTCCCTTCCTGCATTCTGCTTTCTACAACGGCACGCAAGCTTATTTAGTTTAAAGTTAGTCATTTTCGGACATACCAAAATAAGCCATTCGGTTTTCCTCTTCGTCAAACCCTATTAATTTTCAGGGTTTTGTACTGATTTCTAATGAACTAAAAGTATGACATAATTAAAGTGAACGCTTTTCGAGTCCGTTATATTTTAGGTAGGAAGGTGAATAAATGACTCAGGCAGCAGATTTTCAGAACGAGTCGGCAACACGTGCAAATCTATACAGTTTGTTCGCCGGGGGATTAGCCCGAAAAGTTGATGACTCATGGTTAAATCCAAGGTTCCGTGAGAAACTTAAAATGGGGTTACCCGATATTTCAGGCAAAGAGGAACTCGTAAAAGCCCTAAAAAGAGCAGAAGAAGACCCCGAGTATTTTAAAGAACTTCAACTGGACTATGATGCTTTGCTTAATGTGCCGGGACCCAAACTGACGTTTCCCTATGAGTCTTGCTATACCCATCGGAATATTGATGGGACGTATGGGCGGCTGTGGCAAGAACCAGCGCAGGATATGCATCGCATTTTAAAGGAATGGGAGATTGCCTTTGCAGAGGGCTGGGATCTTATCCCGGATCATATCGCCCTTGAGCTCTTTTTTATGGCAAAGCTTTGTCGTCGTACAAGTACTGCGAAAAACGTCGAGGATGAAGAAAGACTTCAAGAATGGCAAGTGAGGTTTTTTCAGGCTCATCTCAATTCGTGGATCTTTGAGTTTGTAAATGTGTTAGAGATGAAAGCAGATACCGATTTTTATCGAGGCATGGCACATTTGCTAAGGGCCTTTTTAGAAGAGGAGAAAGAAGGATTAACTGATAGTATGGAGCAAATCGTATAATAAAGGCCTTACGCCCCTTTGAGGCAAATCAGGTGTATTTTTTTCACGTTACAGCAAGTTGAACTTCCTGTGCGTAAACATAAAAGAGTTGCGCACAACTTTAGAATTGTGGGTAGTATAATAATGGAGGTGGACAATTATGCTAACAACCTTTGGATTTATTACGCCTATGACAGCGGGTATAGTTCTTGTCATTGCTTTGGTTATTTTTGGACCAGGAAAGTTACCGGAATTAGGGAAATCATTAGGCAAAGGGATAAAAGAATTTAAATCGGCTAGTGAGGGTGAAGAGAGAAAAGAAGATAAAGAAATTAAGACTGAAAAAATTGATTGAATAATTGTTCATTTTTTATTGATTAACACTTTTACAGTATAGAACTGGAGAGCGCGTTGTAACAATGGATGAAGATAAACTACCCATTTCTGATACGGTCCATTGTAGTAGTCCTTTATCTTTGTTGACTGTCTCTAGCAGAGGGCAAAGTATTTGGTTTTTGCTAGAGATAGCTATGTAGTGGTTAAGTTCGTTAATTGGTTTTACTCCCTAAAGTAGTTCCCACACGACTTCACCGAGATGTAGACGTTTCGATGCTTATTCATAAACACCCCTAGGAGCTTTTCAGGGCGTTACCCCATCATTCGGCTTCTTCGAGATGTTAGTGCCCTCAGCATCGCTGCTGATGCCTAGGCTTTTAATCAACATAGGAACGTGTCGCACCATTGAAATCATTCGCCAGTGAACACACCTTTCATATGTAATGGAGGCTATCACAATGGAAAAAATTAAAGTGCAAGATTCTGTTGGTGCCATTCTTATCCATGACATGACGCAAATTATTCCCGGTGTCATTAAAGGTCCTCGGTTTCGCAAGGGGCATGTCGTTCAGGAAGAAGATATTCCTGTCCTGCTGAGCATGGGGAAAGAACATATTTACGTCTGGGATCAAACGCCCGGTCTAATTCATGAAAATGAAGCTGCGGAGCGACTCGCCCGAGTAGTATCCGGTTCCGGTCTAGTCCTTGACGAGCCCAAAGAAGGAAAAATCACCCTAACCGCTGCCCACGACGGCCTTCTTTACTCCTCAGAAAATGGCATTTTGGAGTTGAATGCTTTAGAAGGGGTCATCCTCGCCACGCTTCACAATCATTACCCCGTCAAAAAAGGAGATAAAGTCGCTGGAACCCGTGTCGTTCCTCTGATGATTGATGAGAAAGTGATCCTTGCAGCGGAGGAAATCGCCGGAACGTATTCTAACCCTATTCTGGATGTGCGGCCTCTAAAACACTTGAAGGTTGGCATCGTCGTCACGGGAAGTGAAGTCTATCATGGACGTATTCAAGATAAATTCGGGCCTGTACTACGAGCAAAAGTTGAAAACTGGGGATCAGCCGTTATAGAGCAAGCGTTAGCCAGTGATGATGTGTCCCTGATCCAAAGTAACATTCAAAACCAAATAAGTATGGGAGCAGAAATGATCTTAGTCAGTGGTGGCATGTCCGTAGATCCTGATGACGTCACCCCGGCAGCGATTAAAGGAATGGGAACAGAACTCATTACTTACGGTGCACCTGTTTTACCAGGAGCCATGTTTATGCTAGCCTACCTCGGAGATATTCCCATCATGGGGTTGCCTGGGTGCGTCATGTATTCTAAGAAAACCGTCTTTGATTTAGTCGCACCTCGGATGCTTACGGGTGAACGACTGTCCCGGCTTGATATTATCAAGCTAGGAATGGGTGGTCTTTGTCTCGAATGTCCAGTCTGCACGTATCCCCGTTGTTCTTTCGGCAAATAAAAAATAATTCACATATCTGAATTCAAATAAGAAAGCACCTCACAGATTGTAAAATGTACCATTGTACGTCTTCCTGTTTGGAACAATTAAATCATAGGAGACCGTACAAATATAGAAGAAATTAAATTATTTCGTCATCGCTCCAAAGCTGGATCACCTAAAGCAGAAGTTATGGTGACCAGACAAGTGCCTTTAAGGCACTCGGGTATTATGGGAAACCGTAATATCTCCTGCTGGAAAGGAGTCTGTCGACAGGTGGATTAAATCCCCCGGTTGTTTACAGACCGCGGTTTTTTTTATTTGCATTATTTGCATTAGTCAAGGTTTCTTTACAGAATTTAATCTTGAAAAGAGGATTGTAATGCAGGATCAATTTCAAAGGAAAATTGACTATCTTATAATCTCAGTGACAGATCGCTGTAATCTGCGCTGTAAATACTGTATGCCAGTCGAGATTTACAGTGGAAGGAAAGATCGGTATGAAAATCATGATTGAATTAGAAGAGGCGTTAGAATTAGTTCTTAGCCGCATCCGGCCGGTTGAAACAGAGCGCATTTCAATTACGGATGCCTATAAGCGTGTATTGGCTATTGACGTGACATCACAAATTGCCATGCCACCGTTTGATCGTTCGCCTCTAGATGGTTATGCTTATTTAGCTACGGAAGGTGACCCTAAGCCACTTCGGCTTAACGTGGTAAGTGAGATTCCGGCGGGAACTTTCCCAGAGCGAGTTATAGCACTAGGTGAGGCTGCAAAGATATTCACGGGTGCCCCCATTCCGCCTGGTGCTAACTGTGTAGTGAGGATGGAAGACACTGAGCAAGTCGGTGATGAAGTGACAATCTTGCATCCAGTATTACCTGGTTCTAATATTATACATAGAGGAGAGGAGATCAAAGAAGGGGATCTCCTCCTGAAACAGGGTTTCTTTTTAACTCCACCGGGTATTGGGCTCTTAGCCGCAGTTGGCATGGATCAAGTCACTGTATACCGTCGACCGCGTGTGGGGTTGCTCTCCACTGGGTCGGAACTTATGGACGTAGGGCAACCTTTACGCCCTGCAAAGATTTATAACAGTAACAGTTATACCCTACGCGGGATACTTCAAGAAGCTGGGTGCGAGGTTTTCGTGATTCCCATCGTTTCCGACCAAATCGTGGAGACCATCGAAGTTTTGAAAAGGCTTGCGGACACCGATATGGTCATAGCGACTGGCGGAGCCTCTGTGGGGGATTATGATATAATGCGCCATGCTCTGGCCCAGTTTGGATGTGAAATGCTGTTTTGGAAATTAAATCTGAAGCCGGGGACTCCGGTGTCTGTCGGGCTAAAGGAAAAGCAGTTCTTTTTCTCCCTTTCAGGAAATCCCGCGGCTGCTATGGTGACGTTTGAACTTTTAGTTCGTCCTGCACTTCGCAAATTGGCGGGACGCACTACTGCAGAAGATGGACATTTTCTGGTTAAAATGGCAAGTGGCTTTGGAAAGACAGGGAAACAACGACGCTTTTTACGTGCTCAAGCGGTGTTTAAAAATGGGGAAATTTGGGCTGATCTTGCTCCGGCTCAAGGATCAGGAATTCTTCGTTCCATGATTGGTAGCCATTTGTTAGTAGATGTTCCAGCAAACCATGGGCCAGTAGAACCTGGGGAACTCCTGATGGCTGGTCGGATTCCGGGATGCAGCTGCTGATTTTCAGGTAGGCTTAATCCCAACCCAGTTCTATTTTGATAAAAACGGCAATCCATTTGTGCCTCAAGATGCAAAAGCTATGCAAATGGAGTTGTATTCCACTCGTGATACCAATAAACACGTTTATACTGCACATCAAGGAGAAGCACAACTTAGAGCTGTACTTAAGGAGATGGGTGTTGAATGATCAATCAATGGCTTGATATTCTTTCGACACTTATCTCGCAAAGTATGTGGGTAGCGCCAGTGCTTGCTTTGCTCGCGGGAATGTTAACTTCGTTAACTCCTTGCTCGTTATCAAGCGTTCCACTTGTCATAGGATATGTAGGCGGCACTGGAAACCATGACCCAAAAAAGGCCTTTTGGCTTTCGCTTACCTTTTCGGCAGGCTCAGCAGTCACCTTTACCACATTGGGAGTCGCATCCTCACTGGTCGGTAAACTCATGGGAACATCCTCGTCATGGTGGTATCTTTTGCTAGGTGTGCTGATGGTGTTAAATGGCCTTGCAAACATGGGAGATATATAATTTCATTCCGTCAACCTATCTCATTGCCAAGAACGCCCGAAGAGGATACATCGGAGCATTTATTGCGGGAATATTAGGCGGTGTGTTTTCATCTCCCTGTGCAACGCCGGTATTGATTACACTTCTCGTTGTTGTAGCAGAAAGAGGCAGCCTGTTATGGGGAATTCTTCTGTTATTGCTCTACTCCATAGGGCATAGTGCTTTAGTGCTTGTCGCAGGAACTTCGTTGGTTTTGTAACAAGTATGACATCAAACAACAAATATGGTGCCTTCAGCAAGGGTTTAAGAATTGTCATGGGTAGCGTAATTCTGCTCATAGCATTTTATATGTTCTATTTAGGATTTTGATTTGGTTGAACTAGCACTTACTTTTCATAAGTAAGTGCTAGTTTCTGCATTTCACCTTGTTTGGAACAAGGTGAAATGCTTGCTAGATTAAGATGATAAGTCTAAAACCAAAAGATGGATTAAGGAAATTAGATCTATTCCGTGACATGGTGCAGTAAAACAAGGTAGAATATAGGAGAGTTTATATTAAGCAATCACTGTATGGAGGTCGTTAAAGTGTCCAAAAATGATTTTACGCGTCGAGAAGTAATTTGGATGGGTGCTTTAGGGGTCGTTCAGCTAGGAATCCTAGGAACGGCGGCCTTGGGATTCTGGAACCCCAAGACTAACCAGGAACGTCCAAAGATTCAGCTTTCTCAGCTACAGGCGCCTCCAGAACAAGACCCTGAATTGGGAGGGAAGCCCGTGTTAAATATTGCGGTAGCTTCGGTTATCTCGCCGATGGAAAATGTCAATCTCTACGGGGATTTGCTAAATATCATCGGAGAGCGGGTCAATATGAAGGTCAAGATGGTTCAGCGGCAAAACTATACTGAGACAAATCGTCTGATTGAGGCTGGAGAAGTCCAATTGGGGTTCATCTGTTCCGGAGCACTGATAGGGAACATCGGGAAAAATCAAATCAAACAAATTTTGGTTACCCCACAAATTGCGGGGTCCACTACGTATAGTTCCTATATCATTGCTCCTTCATCGTCAAGTGCATCTTCGCTTTTTGATTTGAAAGGGAAATCCTTCGCTTACATGGACCCTTTATCGTTTTCAGGTCGTATTGCTCCCCAAGTGATGTTGAAAAGGAAGGGATATCAACCGGATAATTTTTTTGGGCAGACAGTTTTTACCTATAGTCATGATAAGTCGATTCGAGCGGTGGTTGATGGCATTGTAGATGGAGCCGCCGTTGATAGTTTGATTTATGACCTGACTATGGCACGTGATGAAAGTATCAGGGGGAAAATTAAAGTGATTGACCAATCGGAAGCGATGGGGAACCCTCCAGTTGTTGTCTCACTTAAAGCTAATTCAGAACTCATAGCAACTTTAAAAAACATTTTGCTGACCATGCATATGGATGAACAGGGGCGGAAAGCAATGGGACTTTTACATTTTGATCGTTTTGTTCATCCAGACCAAGCAATCTATGGAAAGATACAGACGATGGCCCATGAAGTAGGCTTGACTTGAAATGATTAAAACGATGAAACGAATAACTAAGTATTTCCCTGATCGAACACTCCAAAAAATCCAAGAGGCGGTCCCTCTTAATGTCAAAATTATGGGGATTGTTGCAGTATTTATCAGTCTATTAGGCTTAACCGTTATTATTGATATGCGGTCTTATGTGACTGGAATTTTAGACGATCAACTAAGGAAACGAGCGGTCACGATTGGGAACGAAGTCGCTTCTGAGAGCATGAATCTGATACTCGTGGGGGATTTGATCGGCCTATTTGAGAAGACAAAAGCAGTTTCAATGCATAATAAAGATGTTCGCTATGTTCTTATCTTAGATGAAAAGGGACAATTAGTTGCGCATAACTTCGGACAAGGAATTCCTGTGGGCTTACTGGAATTACGTCAGCTTGAGAAAGACGCTATCGGATCGGATGTGATAGAAGTTGATTCCGAGGAGGGTGTTATTCTTGATGTCTTAGTACCGCTTGAGAGGAATACTGGATGGGTGCGTATCGGCATGTCTGAAGCCAATCTGAATCAAACCATTAATGCCCTCTCAATAAAGCTCATGGTCACAACTTTAGGAATTACTATCTTAGGTTTGTTCGGTGCCTTTATCATGTCTAATCTTTTAACGCGACCGATAAAACGCTTGGTTGACGCGAGCATAGCAGTGGCTGAAGGAGATTTAAGCCAACGCGTGAGTATTGGGGGGCAGGATGAGATTGGGCAGCTTGGTAGTTCGTTTAATGGAATGGCGGAGAGCTTGGAACGGTATACTCAAGAGAGAGAAGCATTATTGGCAGAGTTAATGGACAAAGAACAAATTCGCCAACAATTATTGAATAAAGTGATCTCTGCGCAGGAAGAGGAGAGAAAGCGGATTGCTCGCGAACTTCATGACGAGGCGGGTCAAAGTTTGACATCCTTGATCATTGGGTTGAAACTTCTAAGTCAGCAAAATGAATTGGAGCAAGCAAGAGGCATGGCGGAAGACTTAAGAAAAGTTGCCTACTTGACGTTAGAAGATGTGCATCGCCTAGCAGTTGAACTACGCCCAACAGTATTAGACGATATGGGCTTGGTAGCGGCGCTGGAACGTTATGTCACTGAATACAGACGCCAGCAGGACAGCGTGGTGGTAGATCTTGAGGTTCATAATCAAGTGATGGAACGCTTGCCGAGTGAAGTGGAGACAAATCTGTACCGAATTGTACAAGAAGCATTGACGAATGTAGCAAAATACGCTAAAGCTCGTAATGTCAGTATCGTTTTGGAGATTCGACCTAAGAGTGTGAATCTGATTATAGAAGATGACGGAGTAGGATTTGATGTTGAGCAAGTCATAAGCGAAAGTAACCAGGGCCGACAAAATCTAGGGCTTGCCGGTATGCAAGAACGATCAGCACTGTTAGGCGGGACCTTTGAGATTGAATCCGAACCGGGTCGGGGAACAACGCTTTATGTGAGATTACCGCTAGAAAAAGGGGGGGGAGTATGAACGAAAAGACACGCGTGTTGCTGGTCGATGACCATACGATCTTGCGTACCGGGTTAAAAATGTTTTTTAATTCTCAAGAAGATATGGTGGTGATTGGCGAAGCAGTGAGTGGAGAGGATGCTCTAGAAAAGGTACAATTACACCAGCCTGATGTAGTCATTTTAGACATTTCCATGCCAGGTATGAATGGAATTGAGGCCATTGCCCGGATTAAGCAATTAACCCCGGACGTCGGGATTCTCATGCTGACTATGCACGAGGCAGAAGAGTATCTTCAGCAAGCAATGCAGGCGGGTGCCAGTGGATATGTCTTGAAGAAGGCTGCAGATTCTGAACTTTTACAGGCAGTGCGTGCGGTTGCCAGGAAAGAGATATTTCTTCATCCAACGTTGGCGAGCATGCTGATTCAGTCCATCTTCCAGCCGGAAACTAGAGAAAGCTCTAAAAAGAGCAGTAATTTGACAGGTCGCGAAACAGAGGTTTTAAAGCTAGTTGCCTTAGGGCATACCAATAAAGAAATTAGTGAAAAGTTAAATGTCAGCATCAAAACAGTCGAGACCCACAAAGCCCGAGTTATGGAAAAAACCGGGTGTGAAAGACGTTCGGAACTCGTCCGCTATGCTATGCAAGAAGGCTATATTTAACTGAAAATCGTGTTTTTGGGGACTAGCGCGAGAAATGGGACGGTTCTTCTGTCTAAATTTATTTAGACAGAAGAACCGTCCCATTGTCTTGCCTTGTCTTGTCACTTGAAAAGGTATTGGGGTTTTATAGTTTTGCCCTTCGCAAAAACCCTGATAGATTTTCAGGGTTTTTACTGATTATTATATAAATCGTTATATGTAATAATGAAATCAAATACAAAGTCAAATATAGTTGCAAGGAGGAAGACCATGGCTCAAGATGATAATATCATTACGATGCAGAAAGAGGTAGAAGCTGCGTTAGCTCGACCAGCTGAGTCCGTTAAGTGGGGTATGTTAATCGATACGCGCAAATGCGTAGGTTGCCATGCCTGTACCATCGGTTGTGTTTCAGAGTACAAACTCCCCCCCGGAGTGGTTTACCGACCGGTCATGGAGGAAGAGACCGGTAGTTACCCGATGGTCAAACGTTCCTTTTTACCCCGACCCTGTATGCAGTGTGAAAACCCACCCTGTGTCAAGGTTTGTCCTGTTGGAGCAACCTTCAAGAGAAAAGACGGAATTGTAGAGATCAATTATGAAAAATGTATCGGATGCCGTTCATGCATAGCTAATTGCCCTTATGGGGCTCGGACCTTTGACACCGGAAGTTACTATACTTCAGGGACTCCACAACTACAGCCTTATGAAACATCAACGTTTTATGAATATGGGAAGAAGTACTCAAGAACTGGACATGGATCACCTGTCGTGGGAAGTGCCCGTAAATGTCATTTTTGTACAAGTCGTATAAAAGTAGGAATGTTACCTGTTTGTGTTTCAACTTGTATAGGACGGGCCACATATTTTGGTGACCTCAATGATAAGAATAGTCTCATTAACAAGGTGCTAAGTTCTGGAAAACCAACTCGTTTAAAAGAAACCTTGGGGACCGGACCTCAAGTATATTATCTATAGGGGGTGAAGGTGCATGAATAAACTGAGTCAGTGGGTTTTGGGTCTATTAGCTTTGATCGGTATCGGTTCTGCGGTCGGCAAAGCGTTTATTTGGGGAGATTCGGTTGTTAATTACGGGAGTTACGTTCCCTGGGGACTCTGGGTCAGCCTATATATTTTCCTAGTCGCTGCTGCTGCAGGCGCTACGTGGTTTGGCTTTTGGTTAGGGTATAAGAATAATTCAGTGCGTTGGATTAAAGTGGGTTTTGGTTCTGCAGCCATCTCTCTGATTGGGGCACTTGCCTTTATTGCGCTTGATCTTGGAAAACCTATGAAAGGAATTAGCATCTTTTTTTCTCCGTCGGTTATGTCTCCGCTAGCTTGGGCGTCGTGGGGGTATGCACTGTTTATCCTTACGGTGGCATTTATTGTGTTTAAAGGAATTTCAAGTGTACGTTCACCCTTAGTCTATTTGGGTCTTGTTTTATCGATCGTATTTCTCGGAGCTGAAACCTTGTTTTTTGGAGAGATGATTGCCCGTCCTCTGTGGAATTCTTGGGGGAGTGCCTTCGCCTTCGTCACGTCAGCGATTGTTGCTGGAGGAGCTTTGGTATACGGAGTAGCTGCCCTATGGGCACCTGATTTGCTTCAGAAAGATGATAGTGGACTGCGCAAACTGTTACTGTATGCCATAGTCTTGCATCTCATAGTCGAAGTAGGGCACCTTGCCTTAGAAATGAAGTTGCCGGAAGCCATGGCCCAAATGACAGATTGGAGATTCTGGGTTCTGTTTGTAGGGCTTGGAGGTGTAGTCGCCATTTATCTTTTGACCAAACCAGCAACGGCTCTTCTTGGAGCACTTCTGTCGTTAGTTGGAATATTGGTTTATAAGGTCACGTTTGTGACGGCCGCGTTCACTCAGCCGGATTTAAACGGATTGCCGGAGGCGTTCCAAGATTCTAGATTGAGTCTTAGCTATACACCGTCGATCGTAGAATGGTTGGTTGCAGTTGGACTCTTGGCCACTGTCGTTTTAGCAATTTCTTGGTTGATTCCCAAAGTCTTGGTTGACCATACTGAGGGTTCAACAAAATCGAATAAAGCAGTCAACGTTTAAGAAAAGGAGGTACAACGATGAGTAAGAAAGAAACGGACGGACTAGAGCAAATAATTACCAAAAGGAAGATTAGTCGTAGAACATTCTTAACGGGAGCTACAGTCGCTACAGGCGCAGCGTTTGTGGGCGGTAGTCCCTTGCTATTAGACATGGGGAGGCGTGCAAATGCCGGTACTCTTGAAGATGGTCGGGAGTACGGATTTAACAATCCAGAATCTATCATTACTTCCTCTTGCTTACAGTGTAATACAGGTTGCCCTATTAAAGTAAAATCTGGTGAGGGGATGCCTCTAAAAATTGAAGGAAGTCCCTATTCCCCGTGGAATCTCTATCCTCATTTACCGTATACATCGGGTTACAAAGACACGATCAGTAAAGTGGATGCGGCCATCTGTCCGAAAGGGCAGGCTGGACTCCAGGCATATTATGACCCATACCGGATTCGTAAGGTTCTAAAACGGGTTGGCAAGCGAGGAGAAAACAAATGGGTTGGTATTTCGTTTGAACAAGCCCTAGAAGAGATTACCAACGGAGGTAAACTTTTTGCCAATGTGCCTGGAGAGGAAGACCGCGTAGTGGAGGGCCTCAATCAGATCCGCGCGGTGAAAGATGCCAAACTTGGGAAAGAGATGTCCGCAGAGATCGCGAAAATCCTCGCCGAGAAAGACAAGGATAAGAAGCAACAGCTCGTTAATGGATTTAAGGAAAAATTCAAAGAGCATATGGATAAATTGATTGATCCAGAACATCCGGACTTTGGTCCGAAGAATAATCAATTCGTTTTTCAATGGGGGCGTTTAAAGGATGGACGTGCAGATTTACTGAAGCGTTTTGCCATTGGAGGGATGGGTTCCACCAATGCCCACGGTCATACAACGGTATGCCAAGGTTCTCTTTACTTCACAGGTAAAGCCATGAGTGAACAATGGCAATATGATGCAGCAAAGAATGCGATGTCCTGGACAGGAGGAAGCAAATTCTACTGGCAGGGGGAGTATACCGGGGCGGAATTTATTCTGTTTGTTGGAGCAAACCATTTTGAAGCAAATTATGGGCCGCCACTTCAGACTTCCCGAATTATCGACGGTCTTTCGTCCGGACGTCTCAAGTTTGCCTGTATTGATCCACGTTTCTCGAAACTTGCCTCTAAAGCGTGGAAATGGTTGCCGGCTAAACCGGGAGAAGATGCCGGAATTGCTATGGGAATGATTCGCTGGATCATCGAGAACCAACGCTATGATGCTAAATTTCTAGCGTGTGCTAATAAGGCAGCTGCTAAAGCGGCTGGAGAACCAACTTGGTCCAATGGTGCTTGGCTTGTAAAGATTGAAAACGGAAAACCTGGTGCATTCTTACGAGCGCATGAAATCGGTGGTGCTAAAGTTAAGAAGACCACCAAAGAGGGCCTGGAGTATGAAGATGAACTGTTCGTAGCCTTTAAAGACGGCAAACCAGTTATGTTTGATCCCAACAGTGAGACCGAGGCGGTAACTGGAGATTTGCTTGTTGACACTGAAATCAATGGGATTAAAGTTAAGAGCGCTTTGGTGATTCTGAAAGAGGAAGCCAGCCGAAAAACCATTGCAGAATGGGCAGAGATTGCAGGGGTAGTAGCTGAGGACATTGAAACTCTGGCTAAGGAATTTACGAGCCATGGCAAAAAAGCGGTGGTCGATATCCATCGTGGACCTTCCCAACATACGAATGGCTTCTATAATAACTTTGCCTGGTTTACGCTCAATGTTTTGAATGGGAATTTTGACTATAAGGGAGGATTTATTAAAAAATCCGACTACAGTCCTGCCGGTGCAAAAGAAGGACAGGTCTATAACATTGGAAACCAACCGGGCAAATTGCCAGACTTCGGGATCTCTTGTATCCGTCACAATGTGAAATACGAAGATACGACGATCTTTAGCGGGTATCCTGCGAAACGGCCATGGTTCCCCTTAGCGAGTGATGTCTACCAGGAGGTTCTTCCTTCTATGGGAGATGCTTACCCTTATCCCTGCAAAGCGTTGTTCCTTTATATGGGGTCACCCATTTACACGTTGCCAGCTGCGGGTCCTTTGGTTGATATTATTACGGATGTTAAGAAAGTCCCGTTGTTTGTAACGTTTGATATTACCGTGGGCGAGACTTCGACCTTTGCGGATTATATTATTCCAGATCTTACGTATCTGGAACGATGGGAATTCCAAGGGGGCCATCCGAGTATTCCTCATAAGACCCAACCGGTCCGCCAGCCTGCCGCACCGCCGCTCACAGATAATGCGAAAGTCTATGGACAGGAAATGCCGATGAGTTTTGAGAGCTTCCTTCTTGGACTCGCCGAGAAAATGAATCTCCCTGGCTTTGGTCCGGATGGTTTTGAAAAAGGAGTTCCGCTAACCCATCAAGACCACCTCTACTTGAAACAAGTTGCTAATGTAGCGACGGATGGAAAACCAGTTCCAGAGGCTAATGAAGAGGAAGAGAAGATTTTCCTAGCGGCTCGGAAGCATCTTCCAAAATCGATTTTTGATCCAGAACGTTGGAAAGAAGCGTGTGGGGCTGCTAATTGGAAAAAGGTAATTTATGTTCTAAACCGAGGCGGACGCTTCCAAGATGATTCGGACACCTACGATGGAGAAAAACTGAAGAACAAGTATGGAGCACTTATTAATATTTACCAGGAGAAGACCGCCAAGACCAAAAATACCATGACGGGTAAGAGCTTTATTCCTCATGCGGCCTATGTGCCTGGCCCAGCGGATTGCACTGGTAAATTACTGACCGATGAAAAAGATGGGTATCCGTTTAGCTTAATTACCTATCGCCCGATTCAACACACAAAGTCTAGAACGGCTGGAAACTACTGGTTGTTAGCGCTGGAGAAAGAAAACAGCATCATGATGAATGCAGTCGATGGGGAAAAAATGGGAATCAAAGATGGGGATAAAGTTCGTCTTCTTTCGGCAACGAACCCAGATGGAGTCTGGAAGCTCGGACCTCAAGGCGAAATTCAGATGGTCGCGAAAGTGAAATTAGTCCAAGGGATACGTCCTGGAACAGTAGCCTTCCATGTGAGCTTTGGGCACTTTGCCTATGGATCTCGCGATATTACCGTGGACGGCAAGGTTATTAAGGGAGATCCCCGGCGAGGAAAAGGAACGCATTTCAATCCGGTGATGCGAGTAGACCCCGTTCTTAAAAATGTAGGGCTACAGGATATTACGGGTGGAAGTATTTGCTTCTATGATACTCGTGTAAAGGTTGTTAAAGCTTAATTAAGAACCTTCCACCACTTTATCCAATTTTCAAGACCCCCACTTCTTGAGGTGGGGGTCTTTCGTAAATTTACTTTTTTTTCATGGCATCATAGAATTTTGTCAAGTTATCTGGTATGGAATATTTCGGCACTTCCTGTTCATCGTTACTCCCACCATATACTTCTTTTAGTAATGCTTCAATAATCATTGCTTTAGGTGGTATAGTGTATTCGTTTCCTTGATAGACCCAAACCCTGCAGTCGACATCATCCCCGCACAAATCACCACAAGACTCGCATAAACTTTCTTTAACGTCCATTTGAATGTCACGTCCGTTCAGGCGGATTGTTGGGGAACTTATAAACTGATATTGCTTGGCAAGTTCTTCACTAACAACGTTGATTTTGTTGACCAACACTTCAACACCCGTAGCTTCAAGAACCTTTGAAACTTCTGATAAGGCTTCATCAAGGCTTGTATCCGCTCCCTGGCAGCGCGTGCAAACGCTAACATCAAGAAACAAAAAATCAATGACAATTCGTTTTTTCTCCATTTGGACATCCTTCGGAACATCACAGCAACCCGGGCCGCAGGAACAGCCATCTGGAGTAACGGCTTGGGTATTCAGTGTCGTCTCACCACAATCTGAACAACAGGAACAGCCTACAGAAACATTGTTATCTACCACTAAAAACAACTCCTTATAGTTATTTGTCTTTCGACTTTACCTATAAAGACGCAGCACATGAAAAAAAGACGCATATTATACGCCTTTTTTTCAACAAAATTTACAATCACTGCATTTATGTTGATAATCTATGACATTACCCCGATGGTCAAATTCTAGGTGACAGCAGCCTAAGAGCATTTCTTTCAGTTTTAGCCGTGCCCTTTGAATCCGCGATTTTGCTCCTGATACCGATAAACCCATTCTTTCGCTCAGTTCCTTCTGAGTCAGATTCTGAAACTCGGTTAATATGATCGCTTGTTTGTATTTTTCAGGTAAATGACTGATCATTGGTCTTAAACATTGGGCAATTTCGTCATTAGCAGTCAACTTATCCTCACTATCATATGTCCACTTAAATACACTCATCCTTTAATTCATGTTGTCCTCGACTGCATTTTGATAATTGATTCCACTGTGCCACTCTATCAAACTTTCCCAGCACACCTCTCAACAATATTCTACGCAAGTTATACAGCCTGTCAATTACTTTATAATAAATAATTCCAGTGCTTAAAGTGGACGTAATACTCTTGGCTGATCGTACTTTAATTTTCAAGTACCATGCGCGCGCTTTAGGGCTGAATTTAAACTTAAATTGCAGCATCTAGTTGTATTTGTATCTAAAGATATATTATAATATTATTAAATAGTAGCTTCATGGGCAGATTATAATAAAAATAAGATTTGAGGGGTTTATGTGGAAGAACAGATCGTATCCATGAAGAGTGATTTTTTTAAGGCCTTAGCGCACCCTACCCGGGTACGTATCCTCGAACGACTGGCGAAGAACGGCGAAGAAGTGTGTGTTTGTGAGCTGATCGAGGATTTGGGAGTTGAACAGTCGAATTTATCTCAACACTTGAGTATTTTGCGCAAGCAACAAATTATTTCATCGACTAAAGTGGGCTTAAAAGTCATGTATCGCGTCAAATACCCTGAAGTATTGACTATTCTGGAGAATGTCCAGAAGATTCTTGCCCAACAATTTCAAGAAGGAGAAGCTTTGATGAGGCATTTTGCCGACCGCTAGGTCGGCAGGAATGCCATCCTGTTACAACGTGTTAACTACAAGGAAAAGAGGTGGACTTTTGGATATTGAAATTTTAGGCTCTGGGTGTTCGAATTGTGCGAAGTTAGAAAAGGTAACTAAGGAGGGCATAGCCCAGCTTGGGATTGAAGCACACGTTGAAAAGGTCGAAGACATGCAAAAGATTATGTCTTACGGGGTGATGAGTACTCCTGCTCTAGTCATCAATGGGGTGGTTAAGTTGGTTGGGAAAGTGCCGAATAAGGTACGCGAAATTGAGATCTTAGAAAAAGAGCTGAATGCTAAGTAAGAGTCACGCCATACCATAGTTCAGTGTGGCGGGCTTATTACGGCCTTATTTAAAGACCATTTATAACTACTTAGTTCACATGTGAGTTAGGCCCATTCTACTATTCACAGCTCCGGCGGTAGGGACAAGATTATTGTTGGAAATTCAATAGTAGACAAAGAAGTTGGGGCTGGTCTCATTACCCAACAACAGGCTGACGCTATGAAGAGTTCTATCGACCTGCGCCAACAATACAGTGAACAAGCTCTAGCGAACGGTCAGGTTTTCGATCCGGGCATGGGGATATAGCGTTTCCTCCTAACACAAACAATTGTTGTGTTGTTATAAATAACAATTGAATTATCGGCGCTAAGGGCAAACCTGTCAAAAGATAGGGACGCAAAGCCATAGGGTCTAAGGTGCTTACCAGCACTATGATAGCCTGGCTACCGCAGAGACTACGTGTCTAAACCTGCCCTCTTAGCGGCAGGTTTTTTTGTCTTTTGAGCATGGCATTCGTGACTTTAGTACTGAAAGTCCACTACGATGGCTGCTAGCACCAGTTGTTAGGTAAAGGTAAGGGGTGATGAGGACTCAGAAGGAAGCCGGAGGCAAGATGCCGACCTTGTGCGCAAAAATTACATATACGGCATATAGCAACCGAGTCCTCGCTTCATTTAAGGAATTTAATTGAGATGTGAGAACAACATGGATACGGTCGCATTTCGACAAATTATTACCGAAATATGGATGATGTTATTATCAAGATTTTTGTTTTTCATTTTAAGTAGGCGAGGTGCTGACAAATGAAAAATGTAACTTTATTAAAAATTAAAAGGTTAAAATAGCTGAAGTACAGTGGTGTAAGGATATCCATGCCGAGGGTGGCTTCACCGATCCAAATTACGTTCCACCCTCAGAGAATGTTACGCAACTCTCAACATTTCCACAATTCAATATGCCTCAAACAGACCATAAAACCGCAATTTGTAACAAACAAATTGCGGTTTTGTTATTGACAAAAAATTCCTGTTTTCGACTTCTGGTATGTCTTAAACATTCTTCTTTCTCCCAAAAAATCTTTAAAAATGAATTAAGAAACTGGTTAAAGGGCAACCGATACCAGTTAAAAGATGAAATCCTATTTTCACAGTTTAACCAGCGAAACCGTGGAAAGCTTTGCTTTTATGGACCGGAACAAGAACTGGATTTTATATATAAACAGCTGAAGATCCCGAAATTCAATGTCAGAGTCAGGAACGGACTTTTATTCCAGGTATTAAATACCTGGAACGAGGTCAAGTGCGGCATTATCCTTATGTCTTTCTGGTTGGACATAAATCATAATGCGGACAAGCTCTGCGTCAAGAGCAGAAGCATCAACTGTAACAAGCATAGTGCCTGTGAGAAAATAAGAAAATTTTTAGTGGAAAACGACCATAAGTTTGGTCTTTCTTCTTTCTTAGAAAATTCAATCGGGTGCCGTTCTCCTCCGCTTGTTCTTCATTTTTCAGATTAAAAAATCTAAAAATGGAGGACAAGCTCATGGAAGAACACGAGCGTAAATACACGTTAGTCGTTCAAAAGAAACGGATTGCTGTGAGTAAAGAAGTCTATATGGCTTACTTCCAATGCAGAGATAGGGAGAAGTATCTTAATGAATTGGCAGAAACAAACAATATATCCTTTGAAGCCTGCCACGAAAAGGGTATTCAAGTGGAATATTTGCTTGTATCTGCGCAGGAATCCATAGAGGACAGGATCATCATGAAAGAAATGATTGCCAAGATGTTGCGGGGTCTTACTCTTTTAGATGAAAACGAGCGAATGCTGATTAGTGAACTGTTTTTTAAAGGTAAGAGTGAGCGTCAATTATCGGCAGAAACAGGAATACCACAAAAAACAATCAACGATAGAAAACGCAAAGCTCTACTGAAATTAAAAAAAATTATAGAAAAGTAAAAAAGAAATCCGCTCAACCCCTCACTTTTTTCCCTATAGAAGTGAGGGGCTTTTTTTATCCCTCACTGCTCTTTGAAAAATGTCGGCGCAAGCCGTCCATATCCAACAGCTCAAATACGTTAACTGTTCAGCTGCTAAAACGGAAAGCGACCTTGGTAAACACGCCAGAACAGCCTGCGGACAAATTGCCCGTAAAACCGATCGCATCAAAGGCTATGAGCGAGAAATGTTTGACCATAAACCAATCTGTGGTGGATTGCTTCGCCAGGACCTGAACAGCCTACAATGATACTCCTGCATAGTCGAGGTTAAGTCCAAGAGTGCAGCCCGGAGGTTCTCGGGGAGGTGGAATTCCTGTGATGCCTGCTAACTACAGGTAGTTTGAGCTGTTGCCCCGGTGCTTGGGAAGTAGTGTCAAATAAAGCACAGGCCGAAGATGGAGAACAAGCGTAACCGCTTTGATATCAGAAACTATGCAGCGGAACTCAAAGTCCGCTGCATCCTTGTGATATTAAGGCCTCAAATTTAAGGAGGTACGAGATTATGGGAGATGAGAAAAGAGCGTGGACTTACTACCGGGTAGCCAATGGCGATCCTGAATTGATGGAAGCCCAAAGAAATGAGCTGTTACGCCATGCAAAAAGCCTTGGTTATAAGGTAGTGGGAGAATCTTATGATACCGGTAGTGGACGGTGCATGGACCGGGAAGGGATAAAAGAGGTTTCTGCAGCAGCCGCGTCCGGACAACAAATGGACGCCGTTTTAATTAAAAAGGTTTCTTGCCTTGGGCGAGATATACTTCCGACCCTGGCATACATAGCTCAGCTTAACCGATGGGGTGTGGAGGCAGTCTCTATCGCGGAGGGCACCATTAGAATCACAGCCCCCAATGAAGCGATTGACAATATTATAGACACAATCCAGATGTAAAGGAGGATGAAGCCATGTCACAAGCTCAACTAGCCAATGAAATCAAATACAAAATGGCGCTTTCCCTGCTGAAATCCATGCTTGGAAAGGGGCTTATTACCCTTTCCGAGTTTACGGAAGCGGACCAAATAAATCAGCGTTTGTACACGCCACAATTAGTAGAGGTATATATGTAAAAACACTTGATATAGTGCTTTTTGTGTAGTACTGTGTGTTGCTAACAGGACGTCTGTTCTGAAAAAAAGAAAGGAGGATGCGTATGACCAAGGTAACCATGATCAACCCGATCAACCCAAAAACAGAGAAAAAAACGATCCCCAAACTACGTGTATGCGCATACTGCCGTGTCAGCTCAGACCTCGATGAGCAGCAAAAGTCCTTTTCGACACAGGTAGCGTATTACACCGAGCTGATCGAGGCCAACGACGCCTGGACGTTTGCGGGCATCTACGCCGATGAGGGTATCAGCGGCACCAGCAAAGACAAGCGTGACGAGTTTCTGAGGCTGATGAAAGACTGTGAAGCCAAAAGGGTGGATAGGGTCATCACCAAATCCATCTCCAGGTTTGCGAGAAATACCAAGGACTGCATTGAAGCGGTCAGAAAGCTGAAAGAACTTGGAATCGCCATCTATTTCGAAAAGGAAAATATCAACACCCTGACGGTGGACAGCGAACTGGTACTCACCATACTCGGTTCTACAGCCCAGGAAGAATCCATTTCCATCTCCAAAAACAACAGATGGGCGATACAAAAAAAGTTCGAAACAGGGGAATGGAATCCCTCTTGCCTTCCCTACGGATACACTAAGGATGCCACGGGTGAAATCATCATCGATGAAGCGGAAGCCGTCATCGTCCGCAGGATATACCGCGACTACTTAAACGGCAAGGGTTCTTATATCATCGCCAGGGAGCTGACACAAGAAGGTGTTTCTACTAGAAGAGGTGCAGAAGCCTGGGGAGAAAATGTAGTTACGGAAATCCTGACCAGTGAAAAATATGTCGGCGATATGCTGATGCAAAAGACCTTTACCACCGATACAGTGCCTTTCATCCGGAAAAAGAATAAGGGCCAAAAACAAAAGTATTTTATACAGGACAGCCATGAACCCATTATTACAAGAGAAGAAGCCCAGCGTGTCAGGGAAATCATGGACCAGCGAAGAAAAGAAAAAGAAATGGTTGCCCACACTGAGAAGTACAATAACCGATACCCCTTCACCAGCAAGATTATATGCGGCGAATGTGGAACCACTTTCAAAAGACAGAAGCTGTTCAAAGGCATGCTCTACCAAACAGAGCAGTGGTGCTGCAGTAAGCATATCCGAAAGCGAACAGCGTGCAGCATGACAGCCATCAAAGAGGATTACCTCAAATCAGCATTCATTATTCTATATAATAAGCTGAAAAGCAACTGTGATCCAATCCTAATCCCACTATCAGAGGATTTGAAAAAGCTCCATTACAGTCAAGGATATGAATCGCAGATAAAAAAACTTAACAGCAGAATATCGGAACTAACGGAACAGAGTCATGTACTGAGTAGACTGAGGTCGAAAGGATATCTTGACTCTGTTCTTTTTATAGAGCAAAATAGTTTCATCGTAAAAGAGCTTGCGGAATTAAAAGCTCAGCGCAGTGCTCTCCTTGATTATACAGATTTTGATGAGCAAATCACTAGGACCCATGAGCTGATCACCATCCTCAAAAAGCAGGAGGACCTGATGGAGAGCTTCGATGAAACTATCTTCTCTCTGATGGTAGAAAAGATCATCGTGAAATCAAAAGTAACGCTTACCTTCCACTTAATCAACGGATTGGAGCTTACAGAGCTTATTGGAGAGGAAATGAGTTAAATGGCGCAAAGGCATATGCCCTTCGGTTATAAAATCATCAACGGAACCGTAACCATCCTACCTGAAAAGGCAGATCTGATCCGAAAAATGTTCAACGAGTATATCGCGGGAATATCCCTTCTGCAAATGGCCAAAGACCTGACTCAACAGGGAATACCAAATGCCAACGGAAAACCTTCCTGGAATCACGGTTCCATCGGGAAAATCTTAAGCAACTGCAAATATATCGGCAATGATTTCTACCCTGCCATAGTCACAGAGGAAGTATTCAATAGCGTAAAAGCATGCAGAGAAGAAAAGAATACGCAACTTAATAGAAATACCAATTACTATGCCAACGGCATCACCAGCACCTACCCCTTTAGCGGCAAGGTGGTCTGCAGCGAATGCGGAAGCGTGTTCCGGCGCTACACCGAGCATCACGATAGAAACAAAAAATGCAACTGGAAATGCAAGCGCTACATTGTTGACAATAGGGTCTGCTGCAAAAGCGGCGTAGTTGATGACCATCAGCTGGAAGCCGCCTTTATAGAGATCATCAACCGGGTGCTTGAAAAACCGGATGTGATAGAGACTCACCCCACAGTCAAGGCACACAGGGGAGTACGGAATTAATAAAGCTAACCCTGCAAATCACTGGCGCATTACATAAAAGCGATTCGGAACCAGCGGTATTGGCGGAGCTATTATTCAAAAGAGTTGCAGAGCAGTATCGGCTCTCAACGATAGATGACTTTGAGTATCAAACCAGGAAGCTGAAAGCGATATTTCAAACTCGTAAGCCCATCACAGCATTTGATGAGGATTTATTCAAGGCCACCATCAAGAGCATTACGGTGGAAAAGATCGGCCAACTACGATTCGAGCTGATCAATGGTGTCACGCTAAATACCACCTACACATTACGTGGAAAAGGAGGAATTGATCATGGCAAGAGCGGCAAGAACAGTATCGGTGATCCCTGCCGATCCGATTTATAATTTAAATGAAAAGGCAAAGGAAAAGAAACTGCGAGTAGCGGCCTACTGCCGTGTTAGTACAGAACTGGAACAACAGCAGTCAAGCTATCAAATTCAGGTGGAGCATTATACAAGAGAAATACAGTCAAATCCAAAATGGAAGTTCGCAGGCATCTATGCGGATGAAGGCATCAGCGGAACCAACACCAAAAAACGTACCGATTTTAACCGAATGATTGAAGATTGCATGGCAGGCAAGATTGACATGGTGCTGACCAAATCCGTCAGCCGATTTGCCCGCAATACCGTAGATTGCATTACCTACATCCGACAGC
>NZ_MLBF01000004.1 GCF_001936615.1 Desulfosporosinus metallidurans | reverse complement strand
ATGGATTATCCAAACTCATGATTGAAGCGTCGTTTCACTGGCTGGAAAAAGCGTATGGCTTAAAGTGGGTTGCATTGCGCTACTTCAATGCGGCAGGGGCGGCTTTGGATGGTTCCATTGGCGAGGATCACTTGCCAGAAACGCATTTGATTCCGTTAGTCTTAAAGGCTGCCCTTGGGCAACGGGACGCTATTCAAGTCTTCGGCACGGATTATAATACCATGGATGGGACTTGTATTCGTGACTACATCCATGTTCTGGATTTAGCAGAGGCGCACGTGCTGGCTCTTAAAGCGTTGGATCACCTTGAGCATGGAGTTTTTAATGTTGGCACGGGTCATGGGTATTCTGTTCGCCAAGTCATTGACTGCGCAAAAAAAGTAACAGGGATCAATATCCCTGTTGTTGAAGCGGAACGACGTTTGGGGGATCCGGACAGCCTAGTTGCCAAGGTGGGTAAAATCGGGGAATTCCTCGGTTGGAAGTCCAGATACAGTGATTTGGAAACGATTATTTCTTCAGCCTGGAAGTGGCATAAGAAGAATCCTGCGGGGTACAAACAGACCTAAAGTGCTATAAACTGAAATCCTAAGAACGCAGAACAAAAAAAGCAATCGCGATTAGGGCAATAATCAACGAAATAGCGATAATTATGAGGTCTTCGCGGGCTGGTAGACGGAAGGCGGGACCTTTGAGCTGCTTCCATGGCAAATAAATTTCTTATAACTGTTTTGGAGTCCAAAACTTGATCCTTAGTCCTTAGTTAATTTAGTAGATTTGGTTAAACTTCATTTGACAAATGACGCCGTCAAATGCTAAAATAACTAAATGTGGTGACTTCTCACCGCAACCGCTCGAATCAGGTATTAACGGGTTTTTAGCTTTAAAAAACTGACCTGCAATGGCGAGTCTAGGGCATGGGAGGTGTAATAAAAATGTATGCAGTGATTGAAACCGGTGGTAAACAGTTTAAAGTTCAAGAAGGCGACGTACTTTACGTTGAAAAGTTGGATGCCAATGTAGGAGATGCCGTGACAGTTGACAAGGTTCTCCTCACGGAAAAAGACGGTGTATTTAATATTGGAACCCCAGTTGTGGCTGGAGCTACAGCTGTGCTCAAAGTTGTAGAGCATGGCAAAGGGGAGAAGATTATTGTTTTCAAATTCAAGGCCAAAAAGAACTATCGACGCAAGCAAGGACATCGTCAACCCTACACAAAAGTTGTTGTCGAAGCACTCCAAGCGTAAGAGGCGAGACGGCATTCGTTTTGTAGTTTGGGCGGACGACCAAGGGCGGATTCGTGAATTCGAGCTGTCTGGACATGCGGGGTATGCAGATGAGGGACAAGACATTGTCTGTGCGAGTGTTTCCGCACTGAGCATTGCGGCCTGCAATGGGTTAGGCCATTTCTTGTCGGTAGTCCCTAAAGTGCAGGAGGGGGATGGACATCTCACCTGTCAGCTTAAGGGAATTCAGGAGCAAGAACTGGAGAAGGCTCAGTGGATTTTGCAAACCATGTCGATGGGCATTGAACAAATACAAGCGGCTTATGGTCAGGACTATATATTCATAGATCGAAGGAGGTGGACTCCATGCTAAAAATGAATCTTCAACTTTTTGCTCATAAAAAAGGGGTTGGTAGCTCACGAAATGGTCGTGATAGCAACGCTCAACGTCTAGGGGTAAAACGTGGTGACGGTCAATTCGTAACTGCTGGTACGATCATCGTACGTCAACGAGGAACGAAGTTCCATCCCGCTAAAAACTGTGGTTTGGGTAAAGATGATACCTTATTTGCACTGATCGATGGTTATGTTAAGTTTGAACATAAAGATCGGTTGCACAAACAAGTCAGTATTTATGCTGAGCGTACAACACCGGTGGCTATTGCTCAATAAGCTATGTCTCATTGACCCCTGGGTTTTCCCAGGGGTTATTTGTATAGGTACATATTCAGTGGATCGAATCATCAGCAAGCAGCAGAGTCAAAACGAGGATCTAATGAGAGGTAAATGATGAAGATGGCAGAGATGGAACACGTTTTGTTGTCAGAGATGTTACAGTGGTATCGCCTTCAAAGGCATGATTTTCTGAATCACTGGCAGGTGATCATGGGGAATTTACAACTCAATCATCCCGAAAAGGCCCTAGTGTATATGCGGGAGATGTTGGCCGGACCCCAGGAAGAACAGAAAATTGCCCAGATTTCTCAACCCGGGCTCGCGGCGGTCTTGCTGGGTTTTATGATTTGTCTCAGACAGGAAGGGGTTAAGGCTACCCTTGACTTTCCTGAGGAGATGAAACAGAAAGAGTTTTGGCAAGATCATTGGCGGGAGGAATATACTGAGGCTTTATACGGGTACACTAGAGAATGGCTAGACGTGTCGTCAAGGGCTAGGAAGTCCGAAAACTTAGAAGCAGAGGTTTATTTGTATGATGAACCGGGAGGATTATCTTGCCAGTTCATCTTATTGGAAGAGGAGAAGGTTCTCTTCGATAAATTAGTCCAGTTAAAAATGAACCCCTAGACTTTGAGATCTAAATTTTTAAGGAGAATCAAGTATGTTTTACGATCAGGCAAAGATCTATGTTAAAGGTGGAGACGGCGGGGCGGGAGCTGTCGCGTTTCGTCGGGAGAAGTACGTTCCTGAAGGTGGGCCGAGTGGCGGGGATGGCGGACGCGGAGGAAATATTATTTTTGTTGGCGATGAGGGTTTGAGAACTCTCGTGGATTTTCGCTATAAACGGCATTATAAGGGGGATCGGGGAGACCACGGGCAAGCCAAAAATATGAGTGGCAGAAGTGGGGAAGATTTTATTCTGCGCATTCCCGTGGGGACGGTCGTTCTGAATGACGATACGGGTGAACTCATGGCGGATATAATCGAGCATGGTCAGCGTGTCGTTGTTGCTGCCGGTGGGCGGGGTGGCAGGGGTAACGCTCGTTTTATGAGTAATACAAATAAAGCCCCAACCTTGGCGGAAAATGGAGAGCCGGGTGAGGAACATTGGTTGCGTTTAGAACTGAAGCTTTTGGCGGACGTTGGCTTGGTCGGCTTTCCGAATGTAGGGAAATCGACGCTTATTTCCAAGGTTTCGGCCGCTAAGCCGAAGATTGCCGATTATCATTTTACCACGTTGGTTCCAAATTTGGGCGTGGTCGAACTGGAGGATGGGCAGAGCTTTGTCATGGCCGATATTCCGGGTTTGATCGAGGGTGCTCATTCTGGGGCTGGCTTGGGGCATGAGTTCTTACGGCATACCGAACGAACTCGTCTGATTCTGCATGTCTTAGACATCTCGGGGTCGGAAGAGCGGGATCCACTAGAGGATTTCAAGACGATTCAGGAAGAGCTTCGGCTCTATAGTTCCGAGCTTGCTAAGCGACCATTCCTCATTGTGGCAAACAAAATGGATATTCCGGGTGCTGAGGACTATTTGCAACGTTTGAAAGAAGCGGTTGGCGGAGAGCATGAAATTTTTGCGGTTTCAGCTGCGACTGGGGTCGGTTTACAACCCTTGATTTATCGTATCGCCCAGCTCTTGCCAGATACCCCTGTACCGGAAACACTTAACTTGCCAGCAGAGCATTTGGTCACAAAAGCGCAGTCGGATAAGCGTTTCGAAATCATGAAAGAAGAGGGCGTGTTTGTCGTTTCTGGTAAAGAAATTGAAAAACATGTGAAAATGACGTTCTTTGAGAGCGAAGCAGGGGTCTATCGTCTCCAAAATATCCTGAAAGCCATGGGGATTGATGATGCTCTCCGGGCGGAAGGGATTAAAGAAGGAGATAAAGTGGAAATCGCTGGGATAAGTTTTGACTGGGTGTAGGGTATAAAGAATTTTGGGCGTTTGGGGGTAAAACTGTGAGAAAACGTCTTTGGTGGGGAATTGGGATTGTCGTGATTCTTGCGTTAGCCACGGGTGTGTGGTGGGTTTGGGGAAGGGCTCAGGGACCTCTAAAGGTCAAGGCTGTGGCGGTAGCCCCGATTTCGATGCAGGAAGACGTTTATGCGACGGGAAACGTTGTTCCTGTTGCTCGCCAAGATGTTCGCGTTTTATCTCCAGGTCGTGTCTCGAAGGTGGCGGTGAAGGTTGGAGATTCCGTTCAAGCGGGGCAAACCCTTGTTACTCTTGATACAACTCTGGCGGATGCCCAAGTGGCTCAAGCGAAGGCGAATGTTGAAGCTGCTCAAACGAGTGTCAATGCGGCGCAGAACAATTATGATGAGTTAAAGAAGGCTCAGAGTGTACAGAGTGCAAGCGTTGCCAGTCTTTCAGCTGACGCTGCAGCGAGTGGTTCACTGTTTCCACAATCCTCAGCTGGGCAGACTAGCACTCCTCAGGTGAACTCGGTTAGCTCGGGCACTATTCGGCAGGCCGAGGGGATTCTGGCTCAGAGCAAGTCGGCCTTGAAACAGGCCCAAGAAGCCTTGAAGGTTGTTCAGGTGCAACAAGGACAAATGATTTATAAATCAAGCATCGCTGGCACAGTTCTGGAGGTTAATGCCCAGGAAGGAAACCTCTCTCCGGTTCAGCAGCCCCTAGTTTTAGTGGCCAATCTTTCCCAGATGAACGTCGAGGCGCGACTGAATGAAGTGGATGCAGGCAAGGTGCAACTGGGCCGAAGAGTGAAGGTTACCAGTCGAGTGTTGGGCAATGCGTCAGTTCAAGGTACCATTGTCGAAATCTCACCAGAGGCGGTTACAGGACCCAGCGTCCAAGGAAATGCCTCGCCAACCGTGGGGGTGAAGATCCATCTAGATCAAGTGCCTTCAGGACTGAAGCCGGGTTTTACGGTATCGATCCAAATTATTGTGGCGACAAAAGAGGGAGTTTTGGCCATTCCGCAAGAAGCGCTCTTTCAAGAAGGAAGTAAAAACTTTGTTTACATGATTCTGGGAGGACGGCTTCAGAAGACTGAAGTGCGGGTTGGGATTGGGAATGAGACGCATCAAGAAATTACGTCTGGTTTAAAAGCCGGGGATCTCGTTGTCCTCAATCCTACGAACCAACTTGCGCAAGGTTTGCCTGTGACTCCAGATCTGGGAAGTGCTGGGACATGAGCTTCTTGGAAGGATTGCGGGGAGCACTCTTTAGCCTGCGAACCAATAAGCTGCGGACAGGGTTAACGATGTTAGGAATTATTATTGGAATCGCTGCGGTGATCGCTGTCGTGACCATAGGGCTTGGTGGGAAGGCAGCCATCATGCAAGAGATGGAAAAAAGCGGGGTTAATTTGTTCGTGCTGTATGCGAAAACGGTCGGACAAACTGGACAGGCTGAAGGAGCTCGCTTAACGATTCAAGATGGAGAAAGCCTAAAACAGGCTTTACCGCAAGTCAAGATGCTGCTGCCGGCAAGTATTGAGTACACGGCCTTAGAGGTGAATCAAAAGCGTTCCTCGGCGATGATCGTGGGAACGACTCCGGAATTCGCGGAATTACGTCGGCGAGACATCTCCCAAGGGAGGTTTTTTTCGGAAGAGGAATTTACGGCCGGGCGGCGCGTGGTTGTGATTGATGAGACGTTAAGGGATAGCTTATTCGGGGCGGGAAATCCTTTAGGACAGCAGGTTATTGTCCAGAATGTGCCCTGTCGAGTGATTGGAATTTTGGCCCAGGATAAGTCTTCCTTTGCGCAATTTGACGTGGGACCCAAAAATGCCTATGCTTATATCCCTTGGGGAACTTGGTCGGATATTTTTCATTCGACACGTGTAGATCAACTGGAAGGTGCGACATATCAGGAAGCTGACTTGGAAAGCGCGATCTCCAGTGCCAAGCGTATCCTAGACGTACGCCACGGGACCACGAATCAGTATGAGGCCTATAATGTGCAGCAATTGGTTCAATCGGCCAATAAGATTACGCGCATTTTAACGAGCATTATTGGTTTGGTCGCAGGGATCTCCCTTCTAGTAGGGGGGATTGGAATTATGAACATTATGTTAGTTTCTGTGACGGAGCGCACCCGAGAAATTGGTTTACGCAAAGCCGTGGGCGCCAAAGAACGCGACATTTTAACCCAATTTCTCTTGGAAGCGGTCGTTTTATCCCTGATTGGGGGGATAATGGGTATCGCCTTGGGGATCGGGAGTGCGCTGCTGGTGGCGTATCTTTTAAGCTGGCCTCCGCTCTTGTCTGGATGGGCGATTCTTTTTGCGGTTTCCTTTTCCTTGGGAGTGGGATTATTCTTTGGTTTTTATCCGGCCTTAAAGGCGGCTAAACTCGAACCGATTACAGCCTTGCGCTATGAGTAAAGGAAGCAAAGGGACGGTTCTCTTGCTTCCAAGTAACTATTTAGGGGGAAGAATTTACGTGTTAACAGGTAAGCAAAAACGACATTTGAGATCCATGGGCAATGAAATGGTTCCTATTCTGCAAGTGGGTAAGGGTGGAATTGTAGAAACCGTGGTCAGTCAAGCGGATGAGGCCTTGGAAGCCCGGGAACTTATAAAGTGCCGGGTACTGCAAAACAATTTAGAGGAACCGAAAACTGTGGCAGCCGAACTGGCCGAACAAACTAAGGCCGAACTTGTCCAAGTCATCGGGCGGAATTTCTTGCTGTACAGACCGTCAAAGACTAAACCAGGGAAGCAAAGGGACGGTTCTGTTGCTTCCAAACTTTTCCCGTGATAAGGAAGCAGAGGGACGGTTCTTCTGCTTCCTCCGAACGAAGAAACCCGGTAGCAGGTTAAGGCTACCGGGTTTCTTTCTTTCGTTGAGCTTATTTTAACACGCCATTAGAAGAGGACATAGGAGCCAGGACCCGTTAATAGTAAGCCTAAGGCTACAGCGATAATGGCCAAATTATATTCGTATCCACTGGAAGTAATTTTGAAGCCGTTTTTTCCAGTTACCGTAATGATCGCCACAATCATGGTTCCCATGATGAGGAGTGCTGCCAGCGGCATGAAAATACCGGCTGCAAAGAAAAGACCTCCGAGAAGTTCACCACAACCTGCCAGAATCGCAAGGGGCACTCCAGGCTTTAAGCCTATGGACTCGAAGAAAGCGGCGTTTCCTTTAATTCCATAACCACCAAACCAGCCGAAGAGTTTTTCACTACCGTGACTAGCGAAAGACAAACCAAAAACTAAACGAATAATAAGCAAACCTAAATTTAACATTCGAACACATCTCCTTCTATTTCTGTCGTGATTTATAATTTGGATAGGTAATAAGTTAACAAATTAGTTCCGATTTGTTTATTACTTACCTTCTGTAACCATAATACTATATGTATGTCGCTATCGTCAAGTAAATAAATGTGGTAATATTAATCTATAGAATAGGAAAGAAAGGAGGCCTAGTGATGGAGGATTTTCATCTGTGTCCCAAATTCGAATCTGCGTTCGAGCTTATCGGAAAACGCTGGACCGGACTTATTATTCGAGTTTTGCTAACTGGGCCCAAACGGTTTAAAGACTTGACCGAAGTCATATCCAATGTAAGCAGTAAAGTGCTTTCAGAGCGCTTAAGAGAATTGGAGTTGGCTGGTATTGTCACGCGCGAGGTTTATCCTGAAGTTCCAGTGCGCATTGAATACGGATTAACAGAAAAAGGAAAGGATTTTCTGCCAGCCATAGAAGAGGTGCAAAAATGGGCTGAAAAATGGATCGTCTAATTGGAACGGGCTGACTTCTTCTAATTTATAGAAGAAGTCAGCCCGTTTTTGGAAGCATAGGGACGGTTCTGTTGCTTCCAAACTTTTTCTTAGCCCGTAACCATGAAGCGAATTGGGGTAAGCTTTGCTTGGTATTATAACTGGAAGTGGAGTAGCCGTCATAATTATTATGGTAAGACTCCCTATTCTCTTTAGGGAAGGGAAGCAAGAGAACCGTCCCCTTGCTTCCTATACTTCGGCGATGATCTCTCCCATACGGGATATGTCATACCCTCCAATTCCCATCACCTCATTGCGAAAAGAGGGGGATTTCAAGATACTCATTAAGGCCTGAAAATGTGGCCGCTCCAGATCTTCCTGGCGTATTACTAAATCATAGCGTTCTTTATGCAGCGGGATAAAATCAAGATTGATAAATTGCATGGCTACCTTTTCGATTCCTAAACCAACGTCTGCTTCCCCGCGCGCAACTTTGCTGGCTATGGCAAGGTGGGTCATTTCTTCATCTCCATAGCCAAGAATATCTTTGTGACTAATTTCTGAAATTCTCAGTTGTTCATCTAACAACACTCGTGCACCGGACCCTCTTTCGCGGTTAATAAAACGAACATCGGGTTTGGTTATGTCACTCCAAGTGGTTATATTCTTGGGGTTTCCTTTGGCAACATAAAAACCTTCCATGCGATAAACCAAGTTTATGATACAAGTCGGGTGGCCTGGTAACAGTCTTCGAACATAGGGAAGGTTATATTCGTTGGTATCGCTATCCCATAAGTGGGCAGTAACAACGTTCGCAAGGCCGCGGTAGAGGGCCATGAGCCCGTCGATGCTTCCAATATAACGGCGTAAGAAGTGAACTTGCGGAAATTGTTTTTCCAAATAGCGGGTTAAGATGTCCAAGACAATATCTTGACCACATATGACTAAGCCTTCATCAGACGGAGAACAATGATTTAATCGTTCGCTCAGCGCAGGGGGGTCTAATGGGGATGCGAGCGAATTGATCCCTTTAGATTTTTGCTTATAACTCTCAATATCAGCGCCCTCAACGCGGACCTTACGACCAATATGGTAAGCCGTTAGATCACCCCGCTTGATCAACTCATAAACTGTGAACTTTGAAATTCTAAGGATTTTGGCAACTTCTTCGGGCGTATACGAAACATCAGTGGACATAGCCAACGCACCTGTCCTTCCAGACTATTTTTGAATCATTATAAATCATATAAAACGAAAATAGTATTGCTAATGTATTATAACATATCGTATAATAATGATGTTGTTTAGTTTTGTTAGTTCTAGTTAGAGGATATACTGTTAAGTATCTTAGAACTGCTAATGAAGATGAATATCAACTAACGTTAACTAACATAACTATACGTTATGACATAATACATGAGGGGGAGTATAAGTGAAAAAAGTTTCAGGGTTATTAGTATTTAGTTTTCTATTAATTCTATCTTTGGTTGGCTGTAGTGCAGGAAATACTACCCAACCATCAACAAACGTCACACAGGCTAAACCCACAGAAATCATGATATCGGCGGCAGCTAGTCTGCAAAATTCACTGACTGAACTCCAAAAAGATTATACCCAGAAAACACCCGGCGTAAAGCTTACCTATGTTTTTGGAGCTTCAGGTACGCTCCAACAACAAATAGAACAGGGTGCCCCGGCAGACCTTTTTATTTCGGCCGGAAAGGCCCAGATGGATGCCTTGGAACAAAAGAACTTGATCGTTAAAGAAAGTAAAGTCAACTTACTGGGAAATGATTTAGTGCTTGTTACGGGGAAGGATAACAGCACGGTTACCTCTCTCGAAGATCTGACCAAATCGAGTGTTGGTAAGATCAGTATTGGTACACCCGAGTCCGTACCTGCCGGGAAATATGCACAGGAATCCTTAACGAATCTCAAGCTTTGGGATATAATAAAGCCTAAGTTTGTGTTGGCTAAGGATGTGACTCAGGTTCTGAATTATGTAGAAACAGGTAATGTGGATGCAGGAATTGTATACCAATCTGATGCTCAAGGGTCAACAAAAGTTAAAGTCGTTACTGTAATGCCAGCGAGCAGTTACAAGCCCGTTGCTTATCCTGCAGCGGTTATTGCGGCTACTAAAAACAAACAAGCTGCAGAGGATTTTCTAAAGTACTTACAGAGTTCAGACGCCAAGCAAATCTTTGCAAAATACGGATTTAAGACATTAGCAAAATAAGTTTTCGGGGGAGCCCTATGGAATTTAGCTTTATTCCGATTATTTTATCTCTGAAAGTTGCCTTTGTAGCCGTTATTATTGTCACTTGTGCTTCTATACCAATAGCAGGCCTTATGGCCAAGCGTGAGTTCTTGGGCAAAGATGTTGTCGAGTCTATTATCACTTTGCCCCTGGTACTCCCTCCCTCAGTTATTGGCTTCATGTTGCTCGTGTTTTTTGGGAAGAACGGTCCTTTAGGTAAGCTACTTGAACAATGGTTTCATATTAGAATCGTCTTTACCTTAGCGGGAGCAGTAATAGCGGCCGCGGTTGTTTCTTTACCTTTGATGTATCAATCCGTAAAGGTTGCTATGGAGAGTGTTGATCAAAATCTTGAGAAGGCTGCGCGTACATTGGGGGCTGGAGAATTAAAGGTGTTCTTCACCATAACCCTTCCTTTAGCTTGGAATGGCATTGTTGCGGGTTTAGTCTTGGCCTTCGCCCGGTCTCTGGGGGAATTTGGAGCGACGTTGATGATTGCTGGAAATATTCCGGGAAAGACGCAAACTATGCCTATTGCCATCTATTTTGCTAATGAAGCGGGCGACACAGGGCAAGCAAGCATTTTGGTTATTATCATGACCGTATTTAGTTTTCTAGTAATTTATGGACTGAACCGATGGGGAAAACGATCAAAACGTGATTCGAGAGGAGGTGGCGCATGATGTTCAAGGCTCATTTTAGAAAAAAATTACCCACCTTTGAGCTTGATGTGGATATCTCCTTGAGTCATGGAATTCTTGCCCTTGTTGGTCCTTCTGGTGCTGGAAAGACGACGATCCTGCAGTGTGTAGCGGGTCTCCAGACACCGTCTTGGGGGGAAATCAATATCCATGGCAAGACCGTTTTCTCTTCTGAGCATGGTGCAGACATTCCAATTAGAAACCGACGCATAGGGTATGTTTTTCAGGACTATGCTCTCTTTCCGCACATGACGGTTGAGAAAAATGTGATGTACGGTAAGCCCAAAAAAGGAAGTACCCCCAACAAAGTCCTTACCGCTTCCAATGTATTAGAGCTGCTAAAGATCGAACATCTGCGAAATCGCTATCCCAATCAGATTTCGGGGGGGGAAAAACAAAGAGTTGCTCTTGCTCGTGCCTTAATGACCGAGCCCGAACTTTTGCTGCTCGATGAACCTCTTTCAGCTCTCGATCATGACACGCGGAGTACACTCCAACAAGAGTTGCTTAAGCTCCAAGCCCAATGGAAGATTCCTTTCATTCTAGTGACGCATGATGTTCAGGAAGCAGAAATGCTTGGAGACCAGATTATTAGGTTAGATCATGGTAAACAAGAGGTAATTAGGAAGCTCAATAAAGCTCAGTAAATGTACTTAAAGACGAAAGAAAGTTGAGCAGGAAGTACTGCGCGAATAAGCAGATCAACTGTATTTGGGAAGTCTAGGAAAATTGAATAATTAATCTCCGAGCCAGAATGACCTAAAGAGCAAATCCTCCAGCTAATTCTCATAAACCTGTTGTCTTACCGGCAGCGGTAGTAGCAGCCTCCAAAAACAGCGATGCGGCTTCGAAGTTTATGGAGTATTTACAAAGTGATGAGGCCATGAAAATTTTTGAAAAGAATGGTTTCATAAAGGGAAAATAGATGAATGTTAAAAATGGAGGTGGAGACTATGCTTTATATCAGTGATGAGACAATTGACCGCTGGATCAAAGAGGATGTTCCGTATATCGATTTAACGACGCTGACCCTTGATATTGGTGGTATGAGGGGGAAAATTAATTTTACTGCACGAGAGTATACAGTTTTATCCGGAGTCGAGGAAGTATTGAGGATCTTTGCTAAGCTCGGAATTACGCCGATTCGATCTTTGCCCTCCGGTTCCGTAGTTAACAAAGGAGATACCTTCATTGAAGCTGAAGGATTAGCATCAAGCCTTCATATAGCTTGGAAACTGTCTATGAATATCCTTGAATATTGTTCAGGCATTGCTACAAGAACAAAAAGAATGGTGGATAAGGCAAAATCAGTGAACCCACAAATGGCTGTTCTAGCTACTAGGAAATCATTTCCAGGAACCAAAGAACTTGCCATAAAGTCCATAATTACTGGAGGTGCTTTTCCTCACCGGCTGGGCTTATCTGAAACGATTTTAATTTTTAAACAACATGTGACCTTTCTTGGCGGGTTCAACAATCTTGCCCAAGCAATGAAACAAATAAAAGCAAATGCCTGTGAGAAGAAGATCATTGTTGAGGTAGAAACTATAGAAGATGCACGCCTTTTAATCGAATCCGGAGTAGACGGATTACAATTTGATAAGATCCCAGCCGATGATTTAAAAGTCATCATTGATCAAATCAGACGGATTAACCCGAATATTACGCTTATTGGAGCGGGTGGCATAAATGAAAGCAATATCGCAGAATATGCTTCTTCAGGCATCGATGCAATTGCGAGCACTTCAATGTATTTTGGGAAACCTGCAGATATTGGAGTGACGATGGAAAAATATTAACTTTATACGGAAGCAAAGGGACGGTTCTTTTGCTTCCTAAATTTTCTTCGTGTGATCGGAAGATCTTGTGAAAGGCTATTGATTCCAAATTTTCCATTTGATAATATATAACCAAAAAGAAGAGTGATGTAATGCCTCGGAAAGCGCGAGAAAAAAGCCAAAGTGGAATATATCACGTAATTCTGAGAGGTGCCAATAGACAAGAGATATTTCACGAAGATGAAGACAGTTTGAGATTCCTGGAAATTGTCGATAAGAATGCCAAGATATCTGAAATGAAGGTGTTCGGATGGTGTCTGATGGGTAATCATGTACATTTGCTTTTAGGGGAAGGCGTTGAAGAACTGTCCGTAACTATGAAACGAATAGGGGTAAGCTTTGCTTGGTATTATAACTGGAAGTATAAAACGACTGGACATCTTTTTCAGGATAGGTTTAGGAGCGAAAATGTAGAAAATGACGGGTATTTATTGACTGTGATAAGATATATACACCAAAATCCGGTTAAAGCTGGAATGGTTAAGCTGGCGGAAGATTGGAAGTGGAGTAGCTGTCATAATTATTATAGTAAGACTCCCTATTCTCTGGTATTGCTTGATAGAGACTTAATACTAACCATGTTTTCGACAGATCGGCCTAGAGCGATAGCAATGTTTAAGGAATTTAGCGAAGTAGAAAGCGATAGCAATTGTATTGACGACGAACAAAGATCGCGTATGACGGATGAGGATGCAGAACTGGAAATTACAAAGAAGATTGCTGGGATAGAGATAGCACAAGTCAAGAGCCTTCCAAAGCGCCAGAGAGATGAGGTGTTACGCAAAGTAAAGAAAATCGAAGGAGTGACACACAGACAAGCAGCAAGGATTTTTGGAGTCTCGCCAAATCTTATATTTAAAGCGTAAAGGGCGAAGCAAAGGGACGGTTCTTGCGCTTCCAGAATGGAAGCACGAGAACCGTCCCTTTGCTTCCCTTCCCTTCGCTCACTTCGGTAAACTAACCACAAAGGTTGTTCCTTTTCCCGGGGAACTGGAAACTTTTATCCGACCATGGTGGCTTCTGATAATCCAATCCGCAATGGCAAGGCCTAAGCCTGTGCCTTCAGTTTGTTGTGAGCGGGCCTGATCCACTCGGTAAAAACGTTCGAAGATCTTGGCCAAATGTTCTTGATCGATGCCCTCGCCGGTATCGGATACAGTTATTTCCGCTAGAGTACCCCAGTTCTGTAAACTTAGAGAGACTTGTCCTCCCGAGGGTGTGTATTTAAGCGCATTATCTAAGAGGATAACCATGAGTTGTTTGATCCTGTTTTCATCCCCGTAATACATCCCTTCCGAATTTAGAGAACATTCGAGGAGGATTTCATGGGTCTCAGCTAGGGGTTTGAAGGATTCGATCACTTCACGGAGGGCTGTATTGAGGGGGAATTGTTTCATCTCTAATGTTTGCTGTTGGGAATCCGCCCGGGCAAGAAATAGGAGATCGTCCACTAACTTGGACATGCGCTTCATTTCGAGTAGGCTATTGTCTAACCATTTTGACTGACTGGCTACGGTTTCATCTGAGTTTCCTTTTACAAGTTCCAAGTTGACCTGAACCACGGTCAGGGGGGTACGCAGTTCGTGAGAGGCATCGGCCACGAAGTCCTGCTGTCGTTGCCAGGAACTTTTGATGGGGGCCATGGCTCGGTCAGCCATGAATCGACTACCGTAATAAGAGAGTCCTAAACAAACGAGGCCACCGACGGAAAGTGTGAGTAATAGTTCGCGCAGTATTTCTCGATCTCGTTCAAGGTCGACAAAGGTGATGACAAAACCCGGAGTTTGCTTGAGGGGTACCTTCAAAAAAGTATAGGCTTCATCATGTAACTCCACTTCACCTTTGGGATTCGGACTGTTAATAGCTTTCTCAACCAAGGGGGTCAACTGGTCAAGGGGGAGTGGAAGGGCTGAGGAGTTTTCTGTGATTTTGCCAGATTCATCGGTTTTTAGATAAAAATATTTGGCAAGATGTTTGTCGTGTTCTCGCGTATTGTTGACAGAGCCTGAGCCTGCTTCGCTGGCGATGATTTGCATTAATTGCTGGGATTGGTTGAAGATCTGTACTTGCATGACAAAGAAGGTGCCGATGATAAAGAGCAATAAGAGGAGGGCCATGACTCCTACGTTAATTAACGTCAGTTTTAGTCTTAATTCACGAAACATTGGGCTCCTCCTTAAAACAATAACCAATTCCCCGTACGGTCTCAATCTTGACTTTGGGTGAATTTAGTTTTTTGCGTAGGTAGTGTACGTAAATTTCCACATTATTGGCCTCAACTTCCGAATCGAGTCCCCAAACTCGGTCTAAAATCTGTTCTTTGGTAATAACTTGTCCGGGATGACGCATGAAAAGCTCTAAGAGCAGAGATTCTTTCAAAGTCAGTTTAACGGTTTCGTTTTCTATGGTTAACTCACAGTGGAGGGGTTTAAGAGTGAGCCCAGCGACAGTTAGTTGTTCGTCTTGAATTTGGGGATTACTACGCCTTCTCCCTAAAGCCCTCAAGCGAGCGAGAAGTTCGTCCGTGGAAAACGGTTTTACGAGATAGTCATCAGCGCCAGCATCCAAACCCTCGATTCTATCTTGAATGGAGTCTTTGGCGGTTAAAAGGAGAACCGGTGTTTTGATACCTTGGCTGCGAAGTTCTTTTAAGAGGATAACTCCTTCTTTACGGGGCAGCATTCGGTCAAGAATTATCAGATCGTAGACCCCGGTTTCCGCCATGGCTTGTCCCGTTTCCCCATCATAGGCGGTATCAACCCCGTACTTGTTCTTTTTTAGGATATAAGTTAAGGCTTCTGAGAGCCTTGGCTCATCTTCAATTAATAAGATTCGCATTAATATCACCACCTAGTTACAGTTTAAAGGAGTTTCCTTGAAATATCATTAGTTTTCTTAAGGAAATTTAAAGGTGGGCTCGATATACTTAGTTCAAATAGTAAGGGGGGATAGATATGGGTTTTATTAAAAGGCTGAAAAATGTCAAGAAGAGATGGTACTTGCTACTTATAGTTGTCTTGATTATCGGAGGGAGCGCTGCCGTCCGTATTAATCACGCTCATCAAAATAGGGCATTGGCTTCAGCAAAAATGGGTTCACAGATTTACCGTCAAGTGGATCTTGATCTGATACATCTTGAGAATTTCGTTACGGCCAAGGTCACTCCTGTTCAGGCTAAGGAAATGTTGCCTTTAGTGGAAAGGTTGTCCGCGGCGACTGACCTTAATACACAGTCTGATCTAGCTAAGCAAATTTATGGAATGCTTACTCCTGCTCAATACGCAATTTTGATGGACGATAAAAATGTAAGTTCGTTGAATCAAGTGGGTAAAGAAAATCAGAGGGGTCGGGATGAGCGTGGCCTGAAAGATGGCCGTGAGGGTAAAGAAAATAATTATCAAGAGGGATACGGGTTTAACAGTTTCTATGGGCAAGGAATCCAAGATCCTAAGGAACAAGCCCTCGGTAATGTTGTCATTAAGATGCTGAATGATCGCAGTGCTGAGCAAACGCAGCCTAAAGCTTAAAAATCTCCGTATAAATAAAGTCTGTGGCGTACAAATCGGAAAATCGCTTAAATCAGAAAAAGGGGCAGTCCCAAAAGTAAATTGTTAGACATTCACCTGCACTTTAAATAGGAATTTTGCGGATGTATTTTGAAAAGATTGACGCGATGGGTTATCCGTATTATTTTCAGTTTGCGATTACGCCGTATGACAATCATGTGGAAAAAGGACTGCCCGCGAAAGCTGAAATCATGGAAACATTTTAATAAGAATTCAATATTAAAAGCACCCAACGGGGGTGCTTTTTTGGTTTATGAAGTTTTTTAAGTGACTTTTAATAAACACTTTTTAAATGATGATTTGTCCGGTATTCCGAAGGGGTGATACCTTCATGCTTTTTGAAGATGGCGGAAAAATAGCTACTTGAATTAAAACCAGTGGCAGCGGCAATTTGGTCAATTGTTTCAGTTGACATGCGCAGTCGTTGTTTGGCCTTTTTGAGCCGTACTTGGGCCAGATATTCTGTAAAACCGACACCCATTTTCTCACTAAATATCCGGCTAAGATAAGCAGGGCTGAGGTGGACATAAGTTGCCACCAAATTAAGAGTGAGAGTATTGGCATAGTTCGATTCGATATAGTCCATGGCTTTACGTACCAAGGCCTGGCCTTGATTAAATTGCTGATTTGAACCCAATAAATTGATACATTTTTCCAACATATTCTCTCCCCATATCTTTACGCCTTCCAGAGATGATATATGGGATAAATCCTGGGCTAGGTCATTTTCTATAGAAGTTACCTCGGCGGGATCAGCACCCGCAGATAGGGCAATTTGTATTACAATTACCATTAGTCGTAAGGCAAAAGAATTTAGAAGAGCAGTTAGTGGAATGTGTTCTGAAGTAGCGCGAAGTTCAAGAAGTTCAAGGGATAACGTTAATTGTCGCTTGCCCTCCTTGAAATTTCCTGTTTTAACTTGCTCCTGAAGTTCTGTCAAATCTATGGCAGGGCAGGGTTGAAATTTTTTAAGGGTAAGTCTGTCCAAAGCCAGTTTAACTGCCTCGATTAGTTGTTGGGGTTGAATCGGTTTGAGTAAATAATCAGTGGCTTGGGCCTTAATAGCCTGCTGAGAATAGGAAAACTTACCATAGGCGGTTAAAATAATGACTTCTGTGGTAGGGTAAAGTGCCTTAATTTGCCGAGTTGCTTCTATTCCGTCAATGCCGGGCATTTTGATATCCATAATAATTAAATCAGGGCGTGTGTGATGAACTTTCTCTAAGGCCTCCCGTCCGCTGGCAGCTTCCCCTAATATTGTGATAGGCAGGCCGGAATTTTGTAAGGTAAAGCATAAAATCTTGCGCTCTAATTCCTCGTCATCAACTAGTAATACGTTATACATCGTTTTACCATCCTCAAGATTTGCTCGTTAGGATATGAGTTTATGTTAATTATACTATAAAATCTTTATACTAAAGGTAAAAATTTTGCTAAGCTATTTATACTTCTGACAATATTCTGTAATTATTGCACATCGTTTTATCTGGTTTTAGGGCAAAATTGTGAGATGATAATGTTATTAAAACAGCTCCCAATTGAAAGGAGAATCATTAAAATGATTATTGGAGTACCGAAAGAAATTAAGAACAATGAAAACCGTGTTGCGCTCACTCCTGCAGGCGTAGTGTCATTTTGCAAAGCCGGTCACCAAGTTGTCATTGAAAATAACGCTGGTGTTGGCAGTGGAATCAGTGATGAGGAATACATTACCGCCGGTGCCAAAATCTTGGCTACTCCGGTAGAAGTTTTTGCTAGTGCGGAAATGATAATGAAAGTTAAAGAGCCTCTACCTTCAGAATATGAGCTGTTCAAAGACGGGCAACTTTTGTTCACCTATCTTCACCTAGCTCCTGAGCCCGCATTGACCGCAGCCTTACTAAAGAAAAATGTCGTTGGGATTGCTTACGAAACTGTCCAGCCTGCTGATGCTAGCCTGCCTCTACTCATACCCATGAGTGAAGTGGCTGGTCGTATGTCAATTCAAATAGGTGCTCAGTTCTTGGAAAAGCCCCATGGCGGAAGAGGCATTCTCTTAGGTGGGGTTCCTGGGGTTACCCCTGCTAAAGTTACTATTGTCGGTGGAGGTATCGTTGGTATCAACGCAGCTAAAATGGCAATGGGTATGGGAGCGGATGTTACTATTCTAGATGTAAGCAATGCACGTCTCCGCTATCTGGATGATATCTTTGGTACACGGATCAAAACGTTGATGTCCAACAGTTATAATATTGCCCAGGCTGTAGCGGAAGCCGATTTGCTGGTAGGAGCAGTTTTGATCACTGGTGCGAAAGCTCCCAAGCTTGTTACCGAGGAAATGGTTAAAACTATGAAACGGGGCTCAGTTATCGTTGACGTTGCCATTGACCAAGGAGGCAGCGTGGAAACGATTGATCATGTGACCACTCATGCAGAACCAACCTATGAGAAGTTCGGAGTCATACACTATAGTGTGGCCAATATGCCTGGAGCTGTAGCCCGTACTTCGACCTTCGCTCTGACCAATGCTACTTTGCCATATGCGCTTAAGCTCGCTAACTTGGGCTATGCTGAAGCAATCAGAACCGACCTTGCGGTGGCCCGCGGTGTAAACGTAATTCACGGTAAACTCACCTATAAAGCAGTTGCAGAAGCTCTCAATCAGGAGTACACTCCGTTAGGTGAAGTTATTGAAGTTCCCTCCAGTTTTTAAGTGGATTAAGGTAAACGAATGTTCTAGTAATTAAATTTACTCAAATAGGAAAGGACAGGCTCCAAACGCTTGTCCTTTCTGTTTCTTGCGTAGTTTACCCAATGACAAACCACCACTAAGACGTCCACTCTACACTCCCGGTAGGGGTATTAATAAACTAACTGTAGTAAGTCCTTGTTCGGGCATCAGCTTGACCCCGAATTCCTTACCAAATTGCAGTTGCAGGCGCTTATGAACATTACGCAGACCAATCCCCGCTATAATAGGTTGATCCCGGTTCAAATCGATAGTGGCATAATGCTGGGGCATGCCCACCCCATCATCTATTACTGAGATTTCCACTTTGTTGCCTACTTTTTCACCCATTATCCAGAGGTGACCAATACCTTCTTTGGGTTCCAGTCCGTGGATACAGGCATTTTCCACCAAGGGCTGCAAACTTAAAAAAGGGATCTGTATTGTTTGAAGGTCTTCTGGAATCTCTATAAATAGTTCCAGTCGATTTCCAAACCTGTTTTTTTGAATTAAAAGATAGCTTTCAACATAATGAAGTTCTTCCAGCAAGGAAACCAGTCCTTCTGGTTGATCTAAATTATGCCTTAGTAAATTGGATAGGGCGAAAAGTGTATTCAATCCTTTTTTATTTTCAGAAAGAGTGACCAAACTGATGATAGTGTTAAGAGTATTGAATAAAAAGTGGGGTTTAATTTGAGCTTGTAGGGTTTTTAACTCTGCCTTATGTAACGTGTGCTCAAGCTCTACGATAATACGTGCATCCTCAGCAGCTTTTAGCTTCTCTCTGCTTAACTCTTCTTGCATCTTAGCCCGATAAATCAGTTCGACTATATAACTAACCACAAATTGAATAAGTCCACCTGCAGCTTGGCATTTGTCCATGCTTATAACCTGGATTTCCCGAAACGTTTGGGTCAGATGTTCGGGATCAAGGCCCAAGTCAGCAGTAGTCTGAAGCATATTTTCAATCCCTTGAGTTTCCGGTTTTTCGAGGTGCATCTGACCGCAGGTGATGGAGCCATAGAACTGAGCATCCACCATAATGGGTACGGACATTAGCATAACACCAGCATGGCACTTGCCTGTACATGAGTTGCCCTGCTCTATGGTCTTGAAACCTAGTTGCGCATTGGAATCGATACAGCGCTTTAGACCGGCCTCTGTGGAGCGGATGCTGCGGCAAAATCCATAAAAGTAATCATGCTGAACTACAGGAAAACCCATGGCATCATTAATATCAATGGTAATGTCAGTGGCCTTAGTAAAGGTTTCAATAATTCGAACCAGCTTGTCTTTTTCAATGAGTTGAAATAGGCTCTTTGGTTTATGATCCATACAATCCTCTCCTGCACTATGTCTAAACTCTCCGATCGCCTTCCTTGATTATAGACTTAACAAGTTGCTTTTCGCTAGTCAAATATATTTAAGATTAAATGGATATTTTAAGGGGGGAAGGGCAGGTTCGACAATCATTTGTGAACGCAGTATAATATGAATGCTAACGTACCCAATTTCACGGATTTAAGGAGGAAATATGGCTAAGAAGAAATGGTTAATTGCAGTAACTATCATGGTTTTGATGGTCTCTCTTGCTGGTTGTGCAAAGAAATCTGAGGTGCCAAAAACAACTCAGCCCTCAACAGGGACATCCCAACTGCCGGAAGGCCACCCCACTGAAACGTTGGCTCAACCGGGGAACAAAGAAAGCCAAGCTGCTGTTGAAACTAAAATAAACGATTTGCTCAATAAAAGTTATCCTGGTGACTGGAAAGTTGCGGGAACCACGTTAAGTAAGGGTTCCTACACTGAGAATGGTAATTATAAGATAGTGGATGACATTGAAAAGCTGTTTCCTGGCACCATGGGGGTATCCATTTTCGTCGGTGAAGAGAGGATTTCTTCCAGCGTAAAACAAGGCACGGAAAGAGTCTTAAAAGGTTATCCCACTCCGACCACAGTGGGCGAAGTTATGAAAAGTGGGTCGACCACCAGTACGCTCAGCAGCGGGTATCTGAAGGTCTATGTTCCCCTCAAGTCAAGTGGGAAAACCGTAGCCGTTCTTACAGTGTCGACTCCTCAACAGTAAATAGTTTGAAGTTTTCTTCCGGTATATTACAACCCCGTTTTCTTCAACAATTCCATAAAAATTCAAGGATTATTCACCACTTCGTAGGTGTATAATCCTCTTTTTTTGGGCTGTAGCACCGCGCATACACTTTAGCATGTACATATTTCCCTGTGTTGAGGAGCAAACTTTCTATAGTAACAACAAAAGGGGGATAGGTTATGTCGGAAACTATACTGGAGAAGACAGAAGGTCGGGTAAGCTATCATGATTCCGTGGAAGAGATGTTAATCCGAATTCGAGAAGACGGGATGTCCAATGTCTTTGATCGATGGACGCAACAGGAAAAGATTCGCTGTAAATTTTGCTTACAAGGTTTAAGCTGTCAACAGTGTTCCCAGGGGCCCTGCCGGATTAGTGAGAAGAGTGGTCAGGATAAAGGGGTCTGCGGAATCGGGCCAGATGCAATGGCTATGAGGAAATTGCTTTTGCAAAATATTATGGGAGCAGGAACTTATAGCCATCATGCCTATGAGGCTTTCAGAACGTTGCGGGCGACTGGAGAAGGAAAGACTCCCTTTAAAATTACCGATCTCAACAAGCTCAAATGGATGTGTGAAATGCTTGGAATCAAGGAAAATCAGGATGTTAACCAGATGGCCATTCAATTGGCGGATCTTCTCAATGATCAAATGAATATTGGAACGGAAGAGCCGAATCTCATGGTCGAAGCCTTTGCTCCGAAGAAACGGAAAAAGGTCTGGAAGGACTTACATATCTATCCGGCTGGCGTGGTTCATGAAGAACAGAATTCCGTGGCGAGTTGTTTGACCAATGTTGATGGAGATTATGTTTCTTTAGCACTTAAGGCCTTGCGTTTGGGGTTGGCCACGATCTATAACGCTCAGATTGGGCTGGAAATGGTCCAAGATATTTTGTTTGGCACGCCTCAGCCTCACGAAGTCAATGTCGATCTAGGGATTATGGATCCTGATTATATTAATATCGTGTTCAACGGGCACCAACCTTGGGCTGGCGCTGCAGCCATTGAAAAGGCTAGAATGCCTGAGATTCAGGCTAGGGCCAAAGCGGCTGGAGCAAAAGGACTTAGAATCGTCGGTTCCATTGAAACGGGGCAAGAGTTACTCCAGAGATTTGAAGTGGACGATGTTTTTGTTGGCCTAATGGGAAATTGGCTGGCGATTGAGCCCCTACTAGCGACAGGTACAGTGGACGTCATGGCCATGGAAGAGAATTGTTCTCCTCCCGCTATTGACATGTATGCGGAAAAGTATCAAATTACCCTGGTGAGTGTCAGCACGATTATCGGAGTTCCGGGACTCCAGCATAAAATGGCCTATCATCCCGGTGAAGTTGAAGGAATGGTGGATCAACTGATCAATTTGGGCATTGAAAACTTCAAAAAGCGGCATGGAAAGATTACTTCGCAAGTTCCTAGAATCACCCAGAAGGCGATCGCGGGTTTTTCGACAGAAGCCGTTCTGGGGGTACTAGGCAATAAGCTGGATCCACTCGTTGATGTTATAGCAGCCGGCAAGATTAAAGGGGTAGTTGCTTTAGCGAACTGTTCCACCTTAAGAAATGGGCCGCAGGACTGGAACACGGTGAACCTGACGAAGGAACTGATCAAAAAGGACATCTTGGTCGTGGCTGGTGGCTGTGGCAACCATGCTTTGGAAGTGGCGGGCCTTTGTAATCTAGAGGCCATTAATATGGCTGGCAAAGGTTTGGCTGAAGTATGCGGTGCCTTGAAAATTCCACCTGTCTTAAGTTTTGGCACGTGTACGGATACGGGCAGGATCTCCATGCTTGTAACGGCGCTAGCGGATCATCTGGATGTGGATATCCCTCAATTACCGATTGCCGTAACTGCTCCCGAATGGATGGAGCAAAAAGCCACGATTGATGGGGTTTTTGCGGTAGCGTATGGAGCATACACACATCTGTCTCCGACTCCCTTTGTCACGGGTGCACCTCAACTGGTGAAGCTCTTGACCCAAGACGTGGAAGGATTGACAGGAGGAAAAATCGCTCTTGGAGATGATCCTGTGGAAGTTGCTAATGGTATCGAAGCTCATATTATGCTTAAGAGAAAAGGACTAGGACTGAGCTAGGGAAGCAAGGGGACGGTTCTCGTGCTTCCTTCGTGAAACAAAATGTTTCACGGAGAAGGCACAGGGGAGCACGGGGAACGGAAGCAGAAGAACCGTCCCCGTGCTTCCGTGAAACGAAATGTTTCACGGAGAAGGCACAGGGGAGCGCAGGGACGGAAGCAGAAGAACCGTCCCTGTGCTTCCTTAAATTTCGACAAGAAATATTTAAAGTTACTTAATTAATTTAATTTAATAGATTATAATAGAATTAGAAGATAGAGGAGGGAAGGGCCATGACTGAATTGCGTTATAACCCGTTGTTAGGGGATTGGACGATGGTGGCTACTCACAGGCAAAATCGACCGAATATGCCGAAGGAGGGATGTCCTTTTTGTCCGGGTTCGGGTAAGGTTCCCGAACATTATGATGTTCTTAAATATGATAACGATTTTCCGGCACTGATGTCTGATCCACCCGAGGCGGATCCCGTAGGGTCTTCCTTATATAAAACTGCGAAAGCCTATGGAAAATGTGAGGTAATCCTCTATTCCCCCAATCATACCACGACACTTCCAGAGCTTTCTGTAGAGCATCTGGAAAAATTAGTTGATTTGTGGACGGAGCGGTTTGTGGCCCTGAGTCAGGAGCCGAACCATGAATATATTATGATTTTCGAGAATCGAGGGGAAGAGTGTGGCGTGACAATGCCTCATCCGCATGGTCAGATTTATGCTTATTCTTGGATTCCATTAAAAATCCGCACGGAACTCGAGAATTGCCATACTTATTACACCTCGCACGGATCATGTTTAATTTGTGACATGAATCAAGCAGAATTAGAGTTTCAGAAGCGTGTAATTCATGAAAATGAGCATTTTTTAGCGTATATACCGTTCTTTACGGATTACCCATACGGGTTATTTATCGTTAGTAAAAACCATAAGACAGCTTTAAGTGATTTCACTCAGGAGGAAAGACGAAGTTTGGCTCTCATGCTAAAATGTATGACGGGTGCCATGGATACTTTGTTCCATAGGTTGTTTCCCTATATGATGGTCATTCATCAACGCCCAGTTCATGGGCAGACTGCGCAGGATTATTATCACTTTCATATTGAATTTTACACTCCCCTGAGAGATGAAGGAAAACTAAAATACTATGCTTCTTCTGAAATGGGTGCTTGGGCGCCGGCCAACCCGCAAGCGGTGGAAGAGACCTCTGACTATTTGCGCAAGGCGTTTCAAGATTATCTCACTAAAGAAGGGCGGATCAAAGAATGCCTGGACTAAACACACTTAGACAGACATTTGCCAAAGTCTTTGGCTATGGGGATCGCGGAGAGGAACTGAGAGTGTTCTTTGCCCCAGGCCGAGTCAATTTAATTGGTGAACACACAGATTTCACAGGAGGGTATGTGTTGCCTGCGGCGTTAACGTATGGAACCTGGGCGGTTGTTCATCCTCGTAAGGATCGAACGTTTCGTCTTGCTTCGACAAGTTTTGCTGGGAAGGTAGAGATCGACGCGGATAAGGTTGTTTACCAGAAGGCTGACGGCTGGGCAAATTATCCGAAAGGTGTCTTCAGTGAATTTAATTGCTTGGGTTCGCGCTTATCTGGTTGCGATATTCTGTATGATGGGAATATCCCCAAAGGGGCTGGGTTGTCTTCTTCCGCTTCTCTAGAAATGGTAACTGCAACTGCTCTTAATCACGTGGAATCTCTCGATTATTCTTTAATTGAACTGACAAAGCTGGCTCAGCGTGCCGAAAATCAATTTGTCGGGGTTAATTGTGGGATTATGGATCAATTTGCTTCAGGGATGGGGCAGGCGGGTAACGCTGTGCTCTTGAAATGTGACACCTTGGATTATCGCTATGTTCCGCTGGCCTTGGGAGACTATCAACTTGTCATCACCAACTCCAATAAACAGCGAAGTTTGACAGACTCAAAGTATAATCAAAGAAGGCAAGAGTGCGAGGAAGGGGTTCATATTATTCAGAAACACCTTTCTGGGGTTGTTAGCTTGGGTAATGTTTCGCTCGATCAATGGCAAGAAGTACAGAAGTATGTAACGTCACCAGAGGTCTATAAACGTTTAGACCATGTGATCCATGAAAACGACCGTACTCTAGCTTCAACTATTGCTTTAGAAGCAGGGAATATCCAGGATTTTGGTCAGTATATGATCCAATCCCACGAGTCTCTGCGGGATCTCTTTGAAGTGACAGGTCCGGAATTAGACACACTCTTCGAAGAGGCACGTCAGGTCGAGGGATGCCTGGGGACGAGAATGACTGGAGCTGGTTTTGGCGGATGTACCGTGAGTTTGGTTCATACAGAGGCTGTTAACGATTTCGAAACTCAGGTGACTGTAGGATATAGGGGCAAGACTGGGCTGACTCCGACATTTTATCATTGCGATAGTGGGGATGGAGCCCGTGAACTAAAGGGGTTTGCAAAATGACGACGATTGAAGATAAGATAGCAATGATTAGAAAGCTTATGTTAGAGAGGGATTTGGACGGGGTACTTCTTCGAAAGCGCCGAAGTTTTTCTTGGTTGACCAATGGAAAGTCGAACTATATCGTGACTAATACAGAGCTTGGGGTCGCGGATTTGCTCATCCTGAAAGACCGAGTTTATTGTGTTACGACCAAGATGGAGTTTGCCCGGATACAAGAGGAAGAGTTGACGGACCTGGAGTGTGAGTGGATAACACCAGAGTGGTATGAGGGCCACGATGGAGCGATTAGCTCTTTATGTCAAGGGAAAACGATAGGGATGGATGTCTGTCCTCAGACTATTCCGCATACGTTAGGGATCGATTTGAGTAAAGAATTAGCTGAACTAACTTACGTGTTGAATGTAATTGAAATTGACCGTTACCGTTGGCTATCCAGGAGGGTTGCTCAAGCTTTGGAGTCGACATGTCGTAGGATTGAACCCGGCATGACCGAATTTGAGATTCAAGCGCTTCTCACTGTGAAGGTGGCAAGTTTGGGTATTCAGGCACAAGTGCTTTTAGTGGCTACGGATCGCCGGATTTATCAGTATCGCCACCCCATTCCCACAGTGAAGAAGCTGGAACGCTACGCGATGTTAGTTCTCTGTGGAGAAAAATGGGGTTTAGTGGCTAATGCGACTCGTTTTGTGCATTTTGGGGCGCTTCCGAAAGAACTTCAAGAAAATAAGCTAAAATTGGCAGAGATCGATTTGGCCTTCAATCTGGCTACTCGCCCGGGCGTACCTATTAAGGAGGTTTTTCGGCAGGGGATAGAGGCTTATCAGAAATGGGGTCATGCAGAGGATTGGCGTTATCTTCATCAAGGTGGACCGACTGGGTATGCTTCACGGGAGTTTTTAGCGAACTTGGACAGTGCGGGTGACGTGCAGTGTCATCAGGCTTTTGCCTGGAACCCATCCCTCAAAGGATTAAAATCCGAGGACACCCTCTTGGTCACAGAACATGGTCCAGAATTTCTCACTCATACTGGGGAATGGGAGTATATCCAGATTGAAAAGAATGGGCATATTTATTTTAGACCCGATATCCTCATATGCTAAATAGTAAATCCCTGATTGGGGAGAGGGGGAGTGAAACGGTGAGTGAATCGATTCCTGTGGGAAGCTTCCAGGGAATGAAATCGTTGAATAAATCGGCGATTCTCAATGTTGTAAGACAGTATGGTCCGATCTCTCGAGCGAAAATTGCCAAGTTGACAAAGTTAACTCCTCCCACGGTGACCAATCTAGTGGGCGAATTGATTGAGTCCCACCTTGTAGTGGAAAGCACTTTAGGTGAATCGACGGGCGGGAGAAAACCAATTCTACTGCGCATCAACTCGTCGGCATTCTGCGTTATCGGTGTGTATGCCGGGGCAAAAAGGGTAAAGGCTGTGACAGCGCACCTCGATGGTAAAGTTGTGCAGCAGGTGGAAATGAAGTATTCGGATAACCAGACGAGCGAGCAATTTTTGTTGACCTTGGAAAGCGCCGTGGAGAAGGTTATGCAAAGTACCCTTCCGATCCAGGAGTCGTTTTTAGGAATCGGCGTTGGTATGCACGGTCTCGTCGATCCCGAGCAAGGACTCTCTTTGTTCGCCCCTCATCTTAATTTGCGTCATATTCCCATCAAAGCTGCACTGGAAAAAAGGTTCAAGTTGCCCGTCGAAGTGGAAAATGATGTTCGGGCTCAAGCTTTAGGTGAAAGCTGGTTTGGCAAAGGGGCTGGAATTTCGAACTTTATCTGCGTCCATGTCGGCACAGGGGTCGGAGCAGGTATTATTATTGATAATAAGCTCTATCGGGGTACGTCTTTTACAGCTGGTGAAATTGGCCATACAACGATCGACAGTAATGGACCGAGGTGCAGTTGTGGGAATTATGGTTGCCTTGAGACGATGGTCGGAGGGGCGGCACTTGCTCGCAGAGCTCAGCAGGCCATTCGTTATGGAAAAGAGTCCATGATTGAGGAATGGGTAGCTGGAGATATAGAAAAGATTGATGGAGAAATGCTGTGTCGAGCTGCTAAGCTCGGTGATCCAGTGGCTATTGAAGTTTTAGCGGACACGGGGCGTTATCTTGGAATTGGGCTTGCCAATCTCATCAACACCTTAAATCCTGCCTTGATTATTTTGAGCGGTGGAGTTTCGAGGGCTGAACATTTTATTCTGAAACCGCTACTTAAAACTCTCGAAAAGCGCACGTTAACAAAGCCGGCGGATGCAGTCACGATTGCTATATCAGAATTGGGAGAGAATGCAATTGCCATCGGTGGATTTACTTTAGTGTTAAATAAACTGTTTACCCCAGCTGGACTGGGGGATGCCGTGGAGATTATCTGAGGTATGGGGTTAGCAATAAAGGGGATATAATTAATCTTGAAATTTTATCAAGGTGGTGCGCTGGAAATTGGCGAACGAAACGGGGCTGTAACAAACTAGAAAGAGTTTTGTTACAGCCCCGTTATTCTCAGAGGTAAATGAGCGTTAGCAGGGTTTATTTCTTTGTGAGATACTTTCTGATGTCAAAAGCCACGGCTGCAACAATAATTAATCCTTTGATAATTAATTGCCAGTAGGGGTTTACTCCTATATACGTGAGTCCATAGTTGATAACTCCGAAGATCAGAACCCCGACGAGGACACCTGGTACGGTACCAATTCCTCCGGCAGTTGATACTCCACCGACGACACAGGCTGCAATGGCATCCAATTCGTACATATTGCCGTAGTTACTCGTGGCTCCACCTGTCCTGGCAGCTTCCATGACTCCTGCTAGACCGTAAAGCGCTCCGGCAGCAGCATACACGTAAAGTAGGACGCGCTTGACGTTAATTCCAGAAACAACAGCGGCTTGGACATTACCTCCAATCGCGTACATGCTTTTTCCTAGGCGGGTCTTGTTGAAGATAACCCAAACGAGCGCAGCGACTATGAGCGCAATAATGACGATGTAGGGGAGGGAATAAACGCCGTTTCCGATATAACCGCTACCTAGGGTTGTTGTGAAATCCGGTCGAAGTCCACCAATTGGCTGAGATTGGTTAGGTTTCATATCGAAGTAAAGTGAGTTAAGACCTAAAACGGCGACCATTGAACCTAAAGTTGCGATAAAGGGAGGGACGCTGAATCTAGAGACAATAACCCCATTGATCAGGCCCACAAGAAGTCCAGCAAAAATTGCAATCAAGACGGGTACCCATAAGGGCAAATCCGGTAGACCTGGATAAAACCGATGAGAGTATTCCTGAATTTGAAGCATGGACGCCGACAATACAGCAGCAAATCCTACCATGCGGCCTGCAGAAAGATCGACACCGCCCGTGATCAAAACAAAAGCCGCCCCTAACGCAATGATGGCCCGAGTCGAAGATTGTAATAAAATATCCCGCAAACTATTAATAGACCAAAAACTCGAATCGATAGCCGTGATTCCTAAAATTAGAATAATTAGGACAAAATAGATTGCGTATTGAAAAAAGAAACTACCTGCTCTATTGGCACTAGTATCATTACTTGCTTTCATTCAAGAGACCTCCAGTCAAACCATAAACTTTGTTGCGAGGTGCATAATGTCTTCTTCGGTTCGGTGGTTTCCTTCCAGAATACCGGACAGACGGCCTTCACACATGACCATGATCCGGTCAGACATACCGATAAGTTCGGGCATTTCAGAGGAGATCATGATAATGCTTTTCCCTTGTTGAACCAAGTCGGCGATGATGGAATAAATTTCGAATTTTGCTCCTACGTCGATTCCTCGAGTCGGTTCATCCAGCATGAGGATTTCTGGTTCAGTAAGGAGCCACCTCGCAATCAACACTTTTTGCTGATTTCCACCAGAGAGGTTTTTGATCTGAGTTCTAGAGGAAGGGGTTTTAATATGCATTTGTTCAATGCTTTGCTCCACATCCTGCCTCATCGGTTGCTGTTTTAGGAGAAAATAAGGACTAATGTACCGGTTCATATTGGCCATGACTGTGTTTTCCACAATCGGGAGAACTGGGAAAATTCCTGTCGCCCGACGCTCTTCTGTGAGTAAGGCAATTTTGTACTTCTTAGCATCCATGGGGGATTTAATTTTCACTTGTTTGCCCTTAATGATGATCTTACCTGAGGATACAGTTCTCAAGCCGAAGAGGGCTTCAATAAGTTCCGTTCGTTGGGCCCCCACAAGTCCCCCGATTCCTAAAATCTCCCCTTGACGCAGATCGAAGGAGATATCCTTAAACGCTTTGGGAAATGGAGAGGTTAACCCCTCCACTCTTAGGACGGTTTCTCCTGGGGAGTTATGACGTTCAGGAAATCGCTGAGTGAGATCACGCCCCACCATCTTAGAAATGATTAAGTTGGTCGTAAGTTCAGAAGCCAGCCATGAGCCGATGCGTTTACCATCGCGCATGATGGTTACTTCATCAGAGATTTCTAGGATTTCTTCAATTTTATGAGAAATGTAAATAATCGAAACTCCTCGGCTTCTTAAAGAACGTATAATTTTAAAGAGTTGCTCCACTTCAGTCCCCGTTAAGGAGGAGGTGGGTTCATCCATCACGATCACTTTTGCTTGATAAGATACTGCTTTAGCTATCTCAATCGATTGTATTTTGGACACAGATAAGGATCCGACAAGGACATGAGGATCTAGATCCATGCCAAGGTCTTTAAATAAAGCGATTGAATCTTGATACATGCGTTTGTCATCAATCAATTTGATGGGTCCGACACTTTTGAGAGGAAAACGACCAAGCCAGAGGTTTTCCATAACGTTACGGCGCGGTACAGGATGGAGTTCTTGGTGAATCATGGAGATGCCCTGATCGAGCGCAGCTCTTGAATTGTTGATTTCAATTTTTTGACCGTTTAAGAGGATCTCACCAGCGTCAGGTTTATAGATTCCGAAAAGACATTTCATAAGTGTCGATTTTCCTGCACCGTTTTCCCCCATGAGGGAGTGCACTGTACCAGGACGTACCTGCAAGGTGACATTGTCTAGCGCCTTTACGCCAGGAAAATCCTTAGAAACCTTGTTCATTTCCAGTATGAATTCATTTTCAGGCATTTTGACGCCTCCTGTGATCAGTGCTTTTCTAAAAAGAGTGTCGTTTTCTTTATGCATGTTTTAAACTAAAGAATTCAAAAAGCAAGGGGGAAACGAAAACATTGCCCCCTTGCTTCATTCACTGTAAGCACTTAAGTCAATAGGTATTCGAAAGGAGCGGTTATTGGGCTTCAGCCATATTGGCTTTGGTAATTTTCTTGTAGGGAACCCAAACATATTTGCCGTCTGTAATGTCATAACCAGTATTATCTTTGCTCGGAGCTAATCCTTTAGCTAAGGTGACAGCTAGATTCAACGTCGCTGTACCTTGATTTTTAGCATCATTGAGAACAGTACCTAAAAGAGTACCGTCTTTCAAGGCTTGGAGACCAGGGGCGGTGGCGTCTACCCCGACGACAGGCATGTATTTGTTATTGGCAAAGTAACCTTTAGCTTTTAAGGCTTCAATAGCACCTAAAGCCATGTCATCGTTATTAGCAAGAACAGCTTCAATCTTATCCCCTTGCGCTCCTAAGAAAGCAGCCATTTTGTCTTGAGCCTTGGAACGATCCCACATAGCGGTATCTTGAGCAAGAATGTTTACTTTAATACCGGCATCTTGAATTGCCTTGACGGAATACTTCGTGCGGGCAATGGCATCTTGGTGTCCAGGTTCGCCCTGTAAAATAACAACATCCATAGTGCCATCCTTGTTCTTGTCCATTTCAGGATGGGTTTTCCAATAATCGACTAGGATTTGCCCTTGCATGATGCCGGATTCTTCTGCTTTAGCACCTACATAATAGACTTTGTCCCATTTCTGCATATCACTGGCCAATGGCTCGCGGTTAAAAAAGACAACGGGTGTCTTAGCAGTCTTGGCTTTGTCGATGATTACCCCAGCAGCAGTGAGGTCCACGGGATTGATCGCCAGAGCGGTGACCTTTTTATTGATGAAGAGGTCAACCTTATCATTTTGGGTAGGCTGCGAGTTTTGACTATCCACAATATCGACGGTTGCTTTGCCCTGAGCTGCAGTGGAGATGGCGTTGCGAACACCTGTCATAAAGGTGTCATCAAATTTGTAAATAGCAACACCAATGGTAGGCTGTTTTGCTGCGGAGCTTGATGAACCGGAACTGGAACTAGGGGTTGGACTTGTGCTAGCACCGCATCCTGCTAAGAAAAGCATAGCTCCGGCGATCACAACTGGAAGAAGTTTTTTCATGGGTGATCCTCCCTTTTTTAGTATAGATTTTTCACGGCCAGTAACTTAATAAATTTAATTTCTTAAGTACATTATAGGGTTCTGTATTCTGAATAGTCAAGGATTTTCTTTTAATGGCAGAGGGTCCATTGATGCTCATGAACAGTGGCATCGGCTGCCTTTGACCTTACGGTAGTATATCCAATGTGTATTTTCGATGAATCAACCAAGCTGCACCCGTCACCCCGGCCTGGTTCCCCAGCTTAGCCGGAACAATGGAGGTATTTTCTGCTACTCTTGGCAGAATCGCATTATTAAAGGCCTGGATCAGGGGATCAAAAAGAATCTTGCCTGCAAGTGCAACTCCTCCGCCAATCACAATAATCTCAGGATTTAACAGATAGCACATTTGAGCTAAGGTACTTCCCAAGATGCAGCCAACTTTTGTGATTATCTCTTTGCATATCGAATCACCTTGTCGGGCCAATTGTACCACTGATTTGGCTGTAATCGTTCCCGTTCTGTCATATTCTTCTTTCAATGGTCCGGTTGACATCCCCTTCACTTGTTCCAGGGCATCCAACACAATGGCGGTTGCCGACGCTTCAGTTTCCAAACAACCCTTTCTGCCACAATTACAACTGCGTCCACCTTGATGCATTACGGTCATATGCCCTACTTCTCCCGCACTTCCATTAGCGCCGTGATAAATATCACCATTGATAATTACGCCACCACCGATTCCGGTGCCCAGTGTCAGGCAGATTAAATGTGAAGCTCCTTTTCCAGCTCCATTCCACATTTCGCCGAGGGCAGCTGCATTGGCGTCATTCTCAACCATAATCGGCACCCGCCACATTCTCTCTAGATCTTCTTTCAAAGGCACATGGTCCCAGCCAAGGTTAACGGCCTCAATCACAATACCTTTTTGCTGATCGAGAAAGGCAGGAACACCAACCCCTACGCCTATAATATTTTCCCAACCATAGGGACCTTTGCGCAAAAGTTGTTCAGCCATTTGAGAGAAGACAGCTAATACCTGATGGTATCCTGCTTTGACTGGTGTTGGGTTTTGTAGAGTATGGAGAATATTGCCCAGTTGATCTACAAGGCCCATCTTGATGGAAGTTCCCCCTAGGTCGATGCCAATATAAACTGACGGTTTCATACTGCTTGCCCCCTATTCCTTTAACACTTACAAATATGATTGAGCCGTAAAAATAGAATATCAATTTGACTAGACTTCAATATATTATCATTAAAATATTGAAGTCACTATAGTGGATTTATTCATAGTGATTCCTCTACCAGTAACTCGATGACGACCCTGATATTCCCATAAGGGAAGCAAGGGGACTCCTGCTTCCTTGCAGCGTGATTTTGACGATACTGGTTAAACGAGGTGAATTGTTACGTAAGAAAAGTGCAGAAAAGACGAAGGGAAGCACAGGAACCGTCCCTGTGCTTCCCTTCGTCTTTTCTGCGTTTCTTTAGGGCCTTAATCGCTTGGAAATGTGCTTCCGTAATTTATAGGCAAGATGCTTTAGGGTATGGAGGGTATTCAATGAAGAGGTTGGGACATGATTTTGACCTGGAGTGTGGTAAGGAAATTGGGAGTTGGATTTGAGCGTGTGACGGACGACAAAGTAAATTCCTGCCGTAATAATTATCAGGCTAAGTCCTAAGATAAAGGAAGCCCTTTGGTCGGGAATCGCAAAAGCGGAGACGAAAACTCCAGCAAAAAACAGGGTAACAAGGAGATTACTTACTGGGTACCCTGGGACATGGGACGTGTGGTCAGGATGGTTTACAACTAACTTCGGACGCAAGCGCCAGTGAGCGAGACTTATCGTCAAGACGTTGACGAGGGAGAGGAGACCGCTTGCTCCTGTGACGAGAAGGTAGAGCTTGTTGGGGATTATGTAAGAGAGAAAAGCGATGCCTATAAGGAAGGCGTTCGTGAATAGGAGTGCGCGGCGTGGGACTGCTTTCTGACTAACCTGACGGAAGAAACGTGGTGCTTCGCCTTGCTGGGCGAGAGCATTTAACATACGGGACGTTCCATACATGCTGGCACTCATCGCTGATAACGTTGCCGTTAAAATAACGAAGTTCATAAGAGTTTGGACGGCAGAAATTCGGTAAGGTAACAGGGAACTGACATAGGGACTTGTGCTGGCATTGTAAGTGGTCCAAGGGTGAAGCAGGAGGAGGAGAAGGACAGAAATGACATAGAAGGATGTCACCAATCCTGAGGTGGCCAATACAACCTTAGGCACCGTTCGTCCGGGGTTGTCGGATTCCGTGATGGCGAGTCCGACTACAGAAGTTCCTGAATAGGCGTAAAATACAAGTAAGAGAGAGCCCGCGAAGCCGGACAAACCATGGGGAAGAAATGGAGTATTAGTGATGTTACGCCAGCCAGGAGCGGTTCCGAACAGGGGCAAAAACACAAGAACGATTGCTATAAGGATAAAGCCTGCGAGGGCAATAATTTTGACGATCGCCAGATCAGATTCCAATTTTCCAAAACCACGCGGATCGGAAAGATTGACCATCGTCAGTGCAACAGAGTAGATGAGCATGAAAGCCCAAAGAGGAATCCCTGGTAACCACACGGCACTGAAAATACCAGCGGCAGTAGCCTCACTGGACATGACGAGAATTCCTGAGATCCAGTAAAGCCATCCGATAACAAACCCGGCTCCCGGTCCAAACGCTTTGGCAGCGTAAGTTTGAAATGAACCTTTTTCTGGGTCAAGCAACGAAAGTTCGGCCAAAAAGGATAAATTAAAATACATTAAGATCCCCATAAGGGCATAGGCAATAATAATTGAAGGACCAGCAAGTTGGATGGTTAAGCCGACTCCAAGGAACATTCCTGCTCCGATAATGCTCCCTAAGGCTAACATGGTCAAGGAAAAGGCCGACATTTTTGAAGATTTAGCTTGAGCCGAGTCATCGTATGCCAAATTTAATGCTTCCTTTCTTAAACTATAATTTCGTTTGGTTTTATCAGTATTTGCAACCGACCTAGATGCTATGCTTTTTCGAAGGTTGTCCCTGCGCTTCCGCTTCTCTGTTGTGTTATAATAGTTCATAAAAGGTGGGAACAGAATGACCAGGTCATCTCTGACCAAAAAAGCGCTGGCAACCTCTTTAAAGCGCTTAATGGAAAAGGTCCCTTTGAACAAAGTTACAGTTCAAGAAATTGTGGATGATTGCGAACTTAATCGGCAAACGTTTTATTATCATTTTCAAGATATCTTTGATTTATTGGGTTGGATCTATAAAACAGAAGCGGTTGAGAGTATAGCTGACTACAAGACTTATACGACCTGGGAGGATGGTTTTTTAAAGATCTTCCTTTATATCGAGAAGAACAAGGCCTTTTGTCTCAATACGCTGAATTCTTTAGGGAGAGATCACCTAGACTCCTTTCTTCATTCGATTGCGTTTGAATTGCTTATTGGAGTGGTCAATGAGGTATCTCAAGATATGAACGTCAAAGACGAGGATAAAAAGTTCATGGCTGATTTCTATACACTGGCATTTATAGGTTTGGTGATTCAATGGATGAAAACAGAGATGAAGGAAAAACCTGAAGTCATTATTAAAAAGCTAAGTGAGCTGGTGGAGGGAAATTTCGTCAGTGCACTGCAAAGATATGAAAAAAAGCAGTAACAACCGGGACGTTGTTACTGCTTTTTTTTATACGATTCTTAGGCGATGTAACGATTTTAAACATCTCGGCAATATTGTTCATAGTCTTTTGAACCTTAAAACAGTATAAATAAAGTGTCAGTTCTCACTGAGGAGCGCAGACAGAAAAAGCTGGAGGAGATTATGATGAAGAAAGACTATGAAAACAAGCAAGTCTATTTTATCGGTGGTGGATTAGCTTCCCTCGCTGGTGCGGTTTATCTGATTAGAGATTGTGATTTCCCTGGAAAGGCTATTCATATTATCGAAGAAATGACTATCGGGGGGAGCAACGATGGGGCTGGCAATCCAGAACAGGGATATGTGATTCGCGGCGGAAGAATGCTTAATGATGAAGCTTATGAAAATACTTGGGAATTATTGAGTACTATACCCTCCTTAAACGATCCAGACAAATCTGTGAGAACTGAAATTAGGGAATTCGATACGGCACATCCGACCCATGCTAAGGCAAGACTGGTCAATAAGAATGCCGAGATTGAAGACGTTATGTCGATGGGATTTGATCTCAGTGATCGCCTGGCTATGGCCAAACTCATCATCACCCCAGAGGAAAAGATGGGTAAAGCGAGAATCAATGATTGGTTCGGAGCACATTTCTTTGAGACGAACTTCTGGTATATGTGGGCAACCACTTTTGCTTTCCAACCTTGGCACAGTGCGGTTGAATTCAAACGATATATGATCCGCTTCATGCATGAATTCCCTAGAATTCAGACTCTGGAAGGAGTTACAAGAACCCCATACAATCAGTATGATTCCATCATTCTTCCCTTAAAGAAATATTTGGATCAATACGATGTTGATTTTAAGATGAAGTGCACGGTGAACGATTTGTACTTTAAAAATTCGGAGGATATCACCGTTACAGCCATTCATTATACTCGAGAAGATGCTCAAGGTGTGATAGAGATCCAGGAAGGGGATCGTGTCATCATCACCAATGGTTCCATGACGGATGGTTATAGTCTGGGTTCCATGACTAAAGCGCCTGTTCTGAAGGGTAAGGGTAACTCCTGGAAATTGTGGGATAAGATTGCGAAGAAAAAGTCGGGCCTGGGAAATCCATCTTCTTTTGATGACGATATCGACGGCTCCAAGTGGGAATCCTTCACGGTCACTTGTCAGGATTCAAGATTCTTCGATTTGATGGAAAAGTTTTCACGTAATAAAGCGGGCTCGGGAGCACTTGTTACCTTTAAAGATTCAAGTTGGTTTATGTCCATCGTGCTGGCGCATCAACCTCACTTCCTTAACCAGCCTGAAAATGTCAATGTCTTCTGGGGGTATGGATTGTATCCTGACAAGGTAGGTGATTATGTCAAGAAGAGAATGAGTGATTGCACAGGGGAAGAGATCTTGACGGAGTTGTTAGGTCATCTGAATTTTGAGAATGATCGGGAGGCGATTCTGAAATCAGCCAACTGCATTCCCTGTATGATGCCTTTTATTACGTCCCAATTTATGCCCAGATCGCTTGGCGACAGACCGCAAATCATTCCGGAAGGATCGACCAATCTAGCCTTCGTCGGCCAGTTCTGCGAAATTCCAGATGATGTTGTCTTTACTGAAGAATACTCTGTGCGCGCGGCAAGAATTGCGGTCTACAAACTTTTTGGCATCAACAAAGAAATTACCCCCATCAATCAGTATCAATACGATATCAGAACGTTGTTTAGTGCGTTTATAACATCCTACCGATAAAACCAAGGGGAAGCAGGAGAACCGTCCCCCTGCTTCCCTAGCGGGCGCCTAGGTCATAGGGAGTTTCTTGGTAGACGTAGTAATTCAACCAGTTTTGGAAGAGCAAGTTTGTATGGGAGCGCCACTTATGGACGGGGGTTTGAGTGGGGTCGTTGTTGGGGAAATAGTCTTTAGGCAGAGCAATGGAAAGTCCTTTGGCGAGGTCGCGATCGTATTCTTCTTTTAGGGTGAGGGTATCGTACTCTGAATGGCCCGTTACAAATACTTGACGGCCGTCTTTCGACACCACGATGTAAATTCCTGCTTCGTCAGATTCGGATAGTATTTCTAACTCAGGGTGTTGTTCTAGGTCGCTGCGTTTGATTTCCGTGTGGCGGGAGTGGGGAACGTAGAATTCGTCGTCAAAACCACGCAGGAGTTGCATGCCGTTTAAGCCGCGCTTATTGACATCGTGTTTAAAGATACCAAACATTTTTTCACCAAGAGAATATTTTGGGACACCGTAATGGTGATACAGCCCGGCTTGGGCTCCCCAGCAGATGTGGAGGGTAGAGGTTACGTTAGTTTTTGTCCAGTCCATAATGGTTTTGAATTCTTCCCAGTAGGTGACTTCCTCAAATTCCAAGTGTTCTACGGGTGCTCCAGTAATGATCATGCCATCAAATTTTTGCTTTTTAATGTCATCAAAGCTTTTGTAAAAGGCATCCAAGTGCTCCCGAGAGGTATTTTTGGAAAGGTGACTTTCAATACGCAAGAGTACAATATCAACTTGCAAGGGGGAGTTCCCGAGTAGCCGTAAAAGCTGCGTTTCGGTGGTTTCTTTGCGCGGCATTAGATTGAGAATCACGATTTTCAACGGACGTATGTCTTGGTGAAAGGCACGCTCTTCCCCCATGACAAAGATGTTTTCTTGACTGAGTATTTCCATAGCCGGTAAATGTTCTGGTATTTTAATTGGCATGTATATAACTCTCCTTTTGTTGGAAGCAAAGGGACGGTTCTCTTGCTTCCTTAAAGCCGTAAACTTTAACGATACTGGTTTAAGCAAAAGTGAACTCGTTCAGCTAAAGCTGAGCATCGAGACTTCGGTGGGGGACTCTACCCATACCGAAGCAGAACATGGAACACCCACTTATAGAAGTGGGAGTCTTAAACGTGGATAAATTGTTACCAAGGGCGCTAGGGAAGAGGCGAAGGAACTTTACCTTTGCACCCTCAGTCTTGTGCTTCTCAAAGGGAAGCACAAGAACCGTCCCCCTGCTTCCTAGGCACGAAGGGCTTGATCTAAATCGTAGAGGAGGTCGTCGATGGTTTCCAAGCCGATGGAGAGGCGGATCATATCGGGGGATATCCCTGCAGCACGTTGAGATTCTTCATCGAGCTGTTGATGCGTTGTGCTTGACGGATGAATGACTAGGGATTTGGCATCCCCGACGTTTGCCAAATGAGAAAAGAGCTTAAGGCTGTTAATGAATTTTTCCCCTTCGACAAGACCACCTTTGACACCGAAGGTAAAGATTGCTCCCGCTCCTTTGGGTAAGTATTTCTGGGCGAGTGCGTGATAAGGGCTTTTGGCTAGGCTTGGATAGTTAACCCAAGTGACTAAGTTATGCTGGTCGAGAAATTCAGCTACTTTTTTGGCGTTTTCGACATGGCGTTCCATGCGCAGGGGGAGAGTTTCTAATCCTTGCAAAAACAAGAACGAGTTAAACGGTGAGAGTGCTGCCCCGGTGTCACGTAAAAGTGACACTCTTGCTTTGGTGATATAAGCAGCTTTGCCGCAGGCTTCTGTATAGACAATCCCATGGTAGCTGGGATCCGGTTGGCTGAGTCCTAGAAATTTGCCGTTGTTCCAGTCGAAGTTCCCTGAGTCGACTATGATGCCGCCAATTGAAGTACCGTGCCCGCCAATAAATTTGGTGGCAGAATGAACGACGACGTCGGCTCCGTGCTCAATAGGCCGGCATAAGTAGGGGGAGGCAAATGTGTTGTCAACGATCAGAGGAAGGCCGTTTTCATGTGCAATACTGGCAATCTTCTCTAGATCGGCAACATTGATTTGCGGATTGCCGATGGTTTCCGTATATAAGGCTTTTGTTTTATCCGTGATTTTGGAGCGGAATTCCTCGGGTTTGTCGACATCTACAAAGTGGACTTTGATCCCTAGCTTTGCAAAGGTATAGGCGAACAAGGTGTAAGTTCCACCGTAAAGGGAACCCGAGGCGACAATTTCGTCCCCAGCTTGAGCGATATTTAAAATAGCATACGTAATAGCTGCTTGGCCTGAGGCGGTGGCCAGTGCGCCTACGCCCCCTTCTAAGAGCGCGATGCGCTGTTCAAAAACGTCTTGAGTGGGGTTCATGATCCGGGAGTAAATATTGCCAGGCTCTTTTAGGGCAAATAGGTTAGCTGCATGGTTGGTGTCGTTGAAGACAAAGGATGAGGTTTGATAGATTGGCACGGCACAAGCATTGGTCGTGGGATCAGGGGTTTGCCCTCCGTGTAAAGAAACTGTTTCAAAACCGAGTTGACGTTCTTCAGTCATTAGTAATTCCTCCTAAAGTTAATTTTTTACCCTTACCGCATCGGGAAGCATAGGGACGGTTCTCCTGCTTCCTACATTTAATAACTAAATGGTTGAGCAAGATGAAGTGTTTAAAAGGTGAAGAGAGGGAAGCAAAAGAACCGTCCCCTTGCTTCCGGGGTAAATAAAAAAACGACCACTTCAAGAGAAGCGGTCGTTTTATGTTATTTAACACGCTACCCTCATCTCTCAGAACCTACGGTTCTGTTGGAATTAGCACCTTATAGCTTACGCTATCGGTTGCCGGGCATCATTGGGCCAGTCCCTCCGCCACTCTTGATAAGAGAAATTCAATATTTAGTTACCATAATTAGATTACAGCTACTATAAAACAAATCGGAGTCTGTGTCAAGGCGTGAATTTCATTTATGGACTTCGATGTCAACGGTGAACACCAATCCTTTGGGCACCATCTTAGTTACTTCCGGTACGATCGAGTCGATTTTCTCTTCCGTATCGACAATCTCCAATATGATGGGTAGGTCTGAGGACAACTCTAAGAGCCGGGCACTGCGCAAGACTTTATCCTCGCCGTAGCCTTCAATTCCCCTAAAAACCGTGACTCCGATAATTCCCTGTTCTTTCAGCCATTGGACCAAATATTGGTAGAGTGGTTTATTCTTAAATCGTTCTTTTTCGCCAACGTAGATTTTAAGTAATTTTGCCTTTCCAACCATACACTTTTACCCCCTTTAAAATAGCTTAGAGTATGCGAGCCAAACCCACGCCCAGGGCCACGCCAGTAAACCCTACGGCAATGCTAAGTAGGGTATATAAGCCTGCCGTAAAGAAACTCCCGCCTTCAAGTAAGGAGATCACCTCAAAACCAAAGGTAGAAAATGTGGTATAAGCCCCTAAGAAACCGACGCCGATTCCTAGGCGCCAAAGGGGGCTGATAGTTAATCGCTCAATAAATAAGATATTTAAGAACCCCAAGAGAAATGCTCCGCTAATGTTGATCAGGAAGGTGTGTAAAGGAAAGCCCTGGTTCCATTTATTCGAAATCCATACCCCGAGGCCGTAGCGAGATAGGGCACCTAGTGCGCCTCCGAGGGCAATGACAAGCATATTTTGCATCACGTTACCTCTTATCCTTAAAATCCAAAGTAGCTAGCTTTACTATCTTTATCATAATACATACGCCGGGTCTACACAACCGGGGGGAGTTGCGTTTAGTCGGCTTCATGAATATTACAAATTCATAATAAATACATATTGACATATTATAATATTTTAGTATGATATTGATATGAAAGGACTGATTATTATGCTCCAAATGTTTGCTGATTATGTAGCCTACACCCTATTTGGGCTTCTACCGAACAGCCATATAGGCGCCGCTGTGGACTTTTTTATCTATGATACAATCAAGATCTTTTTAATGTTAGCTACGATTATCTTTTTGGTTTCGCTGGTCCGCAGCTTTTTCCCGCCAGAACGAACCAAGAAGATTTTAAGTCATAAACGAGAATTTATCGGCAATATTCTGGCAGCCTTGTTGGGGATTGTGACTCCATTTTGTTCCTGTTCCGCAGTGCCGGTCTTTATTGGCTTTGTAGAATCTGGCGTGCCCTTGGGGGTCACCTTCTCCTTTCTCATCTCCTCACCGATGGTGAACGAAGTGGCTTTGATCATGCTTTGGGGAATGTTTGGTTGGCAGATCGCAACAATCTATATCATCACTGGGGTTACCGTGGCAATTGTTGGGGGATTAGTGATTGGGAAGCTTAAACTGGAGCATTTGGTGGAGGAATATGTTTACAATATCAAAATGGGCGAAACAGAATTAGAGGCCTTAACCTGGAAGGAACGGGTCGAGTATGCCTGGGGATATGTAACAGATATTTTAAAGAAGGTCTGGCTCTATGTCATTATCGGGATCGCCATCGGTGGTTTAATGCATGGTTACGCGCCGGCTGATTTCTTGGTCAAATATGCGGGTAAGGATAACTTATTTGCTGTGCCTTTAGCAGTGATGATAGGCGTGCCTCTTTATTCTAATGCGGCAGGGATCATTCCGATCGTTAATGTTCTGATGGAAAAAGGGATGGCAATGGGGACGGTACTGGCCTTCATGATGGCGGTGACGGCCTTGAGCTTGCCAGAAATGATTATCTTGCGCAAAGTTTTAAAACCAAAACTACTTGGCATCTTTGTTGGGATCATGACGGTGGCGATTATTTTCGTAGGGTATATGTTTAATTGGATATTTGTATAATTGGAGTCGTGATAATGAGCTGTTAGTTAGGTCGATTGAACTAATTTTGAGGATGGCTTGTGCCCAACGGCGCATGGAATTTGAGATTGTTAGGATAGAGTGTATACTTGAACCGATGAGATACCGTAGTATAATGAATATTAGAGGTGAAGGATATAATGCAGGTTACGTTAAAACCCGCACAGTTGTCCGTTCCTAGCTGCCCAGTGTGCGGGATACCTGGGCAACGTGTGCGTAAAGTCACAGTGGTACATCAGGTATTGCCGACGGTGGAGCTCCCGGACGATGAAAAAGGGTATTTCTTATGCCGCACTTCAGAGTGCCAGACCGCTTACTACCACTCGGACGGAGCGATCTATTGGCAGAACCAACTGAAGAATAAGATTTGGTTTAAACAGGTGGAGCCGCCGGTCCCGATCTGTTATTGCCTCAATGTCACGGAGGAAGAAATTCTTCGGCATGTCGCAGTGGAAAAGTGTTGTTCCTCTCTTGAAGATATTCAGAAACATACGGGTGCTAATACTGGGCGGGAATGTTTGACCAAAAATCCGGCAGGTGGCTGATGTTCGTCTGTAGTGCGGTCGGTGATCGCCAAGGGCCTGGCTATGCGTCAGGAGAAAAACATGTAGCAAATAATTGAATCCTTTGGGAGACGTGTCTAAGGTGGCACGTCTCTTTGCTCTTTAATTACAGCACATACTAATAAAATATATTTAGTCAAAGCCAAAGATTCGTTGCAGGATATTTTTCCGTATTATCGAAATATTCTTTTAATAAAGAAGCTTAAATCACATATTTATGAATACTGGAAATTGTAGTTTACCTTAATCATAAAATATTTCTATGATATAAAGTGAAAAAGGGGGAGCTCAGTAATGCAGGAAGGATCTAATAATGAACCTACTATTGTAGTCTTTAGCTACCACGCTTTAACTTCGTTTATCAATCAACTTCAATATAAAGCTCCCCATCCTGTCCGTATTTTAGTGATTGACTGTATGTTAAAAGATGTCCTGGAAAAGGCAAGGAATATGGAGATAAACGGGGAGGCTGATGTTTTCCTTTCTGCGGGTGGAACGGCTAAACTTCTCTCCGGCAACCTATCGAACCCATTAGTTGAGATTAGAGTAACTGGCTTCGACATTCTAGCTGCCCTAAAGGAAGCCAAACAATATTCAGATACCGTCGGTCTTATTACGTATGAAAGCAAAATTCCCAATCTAGAAAACCTATCTGGATTGCTGAATATTACGATTAAACAATTTACATATCAACATATTCAGGATATTGAACAGACTTTAAACCAACTGCAAAACGAGGGTGTGAAAGTTGTCATTGGGGGAAGCTTTCTTCAGGAAGTAATCAGCAACAAAGGGATCAAGGGAATCTTTATCTACTCATCAGACGGCGTGACTCGGGCCTTGGATACTGCGGTCCAAATAGCCTTTTCTAAGAAAGTTGAGGCAAGTAAAGCGGAGGAACTACGAGCGATTTTAGCCTTTTCGTATGAGGGTATAATAGCCGTTGACAGAAACGGACTAATCACGGTAATTAACGCAAGTGCCGAAAAAATTATTGATACCTCTCAACACAAAGTCCTAGGTCAATCTATTGATACTATTTTTCCCACTGCCAAGCTTATTAAAGTTATGCAAAATCGCAGACCAGAGCTCAACCAGATTGAGTCTATCGGAAATAGTCAAATTGTCATCAACCGTATCCCAATTTTGGTCAACGCTGAAGTAGTGGGAGCTGTGGCAACGTTCCAAAATATTGGGATTATACAAGAAGTTGAGGAAAAGATTCGCAAAAGCCTCTATAAAAAAGGTTTTGTGGCCAAAACATTTATAAAAGATATTATCGGTACCAGTGACCAGATTCAAAAGGCTAAACGTGAAGCTTTTCTCTATGCTAAAAACCCCTCTTCGGTTCTAATCACGGGTGAGTCCGGAACGGGGAAGGAACTTTTTGCCCAAGCTATTCATAATGCCGGTATCCGCTTTCGCCATCCTTTTGTCACCATCAACTGCGCAGCTATTCCTGACAACTTGTTGGAGAGCGAGCTTTTTGGGTACGAAGAAGGTGCTTTCACGGGAGCTAAAAAGGGTGGAAAACCGGGATTGTTTGAACTGGCCCATGAAGGAACAGTATTTTTAGACGAAATTGGTGAACTGTCCATGTCTCTTCAATCTCGTCTGTTGCGGGTCTTAGAAGAACATGAGGTTCTGCGTATTGGAGGGGACCATATTCGTTCAGTAAACATCCAAGTGATCTCCGCCACCAACAAAGATCTATGGGAAATGGCCGAAAAAGGTTATTTTCGAAAGGATTTGTATTATAGGCTGAACGTCTTAGAACTTCGTCTTCCCCCTCTTCGAGTTCGCAAAACAGATATTCCTTTACTCGTTAAAAAGTTTCTCTTGGAAATGTGTCATGATCTTGCAGCAAAAGAAATCGAAGGGATTTCCCAACACACTGTATTTAGAGATTATAACTGGCCTGGTAATGTCCGGGAGCTAAGAAATATAATCGAAAGGTTCGCGGCGCTCTATAAAGAAAAAGAGCATGAGGATTTACTTTTATCTTTATTCGAAAGGTTTACTCCTTCTGAACTTTGCTCGAGTGAACTAGAAGAACTTAACCGTGTTTTAAATACCGTGCAAGGTAATAAAACCGAGGCCGCAAAAAAACTAGGAATTAGTCGGACAACGCTCTGGAGAAAATTGAAAGGAATCAATTCTATCTGATCTCCAAGGGAGATGGGTGAAACGATTTGAAACATGAAACACATGAAACACTTTGCAACGTCGTTGGAACATTATGTTCCATCTAGATAAATGAAGATCACTCCAAAAGAGACGGAATGTAGCTATTCCGCCTCTTTTTGTCGAACTCGAAATTGGCATGAATCTTGCTAATGAAGATATATATGTATAATTCTGAATAGTTAGAGAAAGGAGGCTGTTCGTTTGAAACTTTACGAGTACATGGCCAAAGAAATTCTTCAAAGTAATGGAATTCCTGTTCTAATGGGGGCCGTTTTTACAGGGGTAGAAGGTGTGGCTGATTTTCTTGAAAAGACTGGCCCGGTGGCGATTAAATCCCAAGTCCTCTCCGGAGGGCGCGGCAAAGCAGGGGGCATAAAGTTTGCCACAGAACCCCAAGACGCTATTTCTAAAGTGAGGGATTTGCTGGCTACGGAGATTAAAGGATGTAAAGTAGAGATGGTGTTAATTGAAGAAAAGGTGAGTATTGAACGAGAAATCTACCTAGCTATAACGATTGATGGGGCAAAAAGACAACCTGTTCTTCTGGCCTCGATTGCTGGGGGGATGGATATTGAGCAAGTGCCAGAGGAACAGGTGATTAAGCGTTTTATCGATATCACGATTGGTCTCCAACCTTATGCTACCCGCCAAATTACACGTCAAATGGGCTTGAAGGGCCGGGAAGCTCAACAAATTGCGGATATTATGCTTAAACTCTACCAAGTTTTCCGCAAGTACGATGCTGAATTAGTAGAAATTAACCCCTTAGTTGTGACTGCAACGCAAGTCCTAGCTGCTGATGCCAAAATGACCTTAGATGATGAAGCTGCCTTTCGTTACCTACCGGAGGTTCCCTGGGTCGAAGAAAAGACAGCCGTGGAAAAGAAAGCGGGGGATTTAGGAATATCCTATGTTGAACTGGATGGGGATATTGGAGTTATGGCAAACGGTGCGGGTATTACGATGGCCACGCTTGACTTGCTCAAGAATTTTGGGGCGAGCGCTCGTAACTTTATGGATGCTGGAGGCGGATCTAGTTTGCAAGCTACGGCGGCTGCCTTGGAAATCTTGCTTTCCACGAAACCTAAGGCTCTCTTGATTAATATTTTTGGGGGGATAACCCGTTGTGATGAGGTAGCACGCGCCTTTGTTCAAGTGAAGAATACCTTTGATCTTAAAATACCGGTGGTTATACGTTTAATAGGCACTAACGAAGATTTAGGCACTGCAATTTTACAGGAACAAGGCATCGAATCATTCAAGAATATAGAGGAAGCAGTAACAAACGTAATCTCTCTAATGAATGGAGGAGGGGCTGATGTCCATAATTATCAATGAAACGACCAGAATAATCGTGCAAGGGATTACCGGAACCCAGGGTCAATTTCATACCGGGCAGATGTTAGCCTATGGAAGCAAGATAGTAGGAGGAGTATCCCCCGGCAAGGGCGGCCAGGAGGTTCATGGAGTCCCGGTTTTTGATACCGTTGAAGAAGCGCTGCTTGTGCAACAAGCGGATGCCTCCGTTATTTTTGTTCCGGCCAAGCTTGTCAAAGATGTTGCCCTGGAATCCATAGACGCTGGGATTAAAACCTTAGTTATTATAACCGAACACGTACCCTTACACGACACCTTGGAACTCATGGCGTTCGCAGAGAAGAAACAGGTAGAAATTATCGGCCCTAACACGTATGGACTGATTTCGCCGGGTCAATCCAAGATTGGAATTATGCCTAATAACATTTTTACTCCCGGTGAGGTTGGGGTCGTGGCCCGTAGCGGGACTCTAAGTTACGAAATTGTCTACCAATTGACCGGAGCAGGAATCGGCCAATCTACCGTGGTAGGCCTTGGCGGGGATCGCGTCGTTGGTATGTCCTTCATTCAAGTCTTAGAAAAATTCGAGGCAGATCCTAAAACTCAAGCCGTAGTTCTAGTCGGTGAAATCGGAGGAAATGCTGAAGAAGAAGCGGCCCATTACATTAAGGGCATGAGAAAACCCGTAGTCGCCTTTTTAGCTGGCAAAAGCGCCCCCCCTGGCAAAAGAATGGGGCATGCCGGAGCAATTATTGAACGAGGTAAGGGAACCTTTGAGAGCAAAGTTGAAGCGCTAACGGCTGCTGGTGTGAGTGTGGCGAACTTGCCCTGGGAGGTTGGCCCACTTGTCAAGCAAGTGTTAGCACAAGGGAGTGAACAAAGCGATGGATAAGGGTAAGGAGTTAGAAAAAATTGCTCAGGAAAAGGGTCTTTGGGAGAGTAAGCATTTTAACGAAAATCCTTCTAAATCGCCAGAAAAACGGGAGGAAAGTATAGATTCCGAGGTCGAGTTTGAGCGGCTTTATTCGCCAGATAACCTAAATCTCGACTATTTAACAGATTTGAGCTTTCCGGGGGAATTTCCGTTTACTCGTGGGGTTCAACCCGATATGTACCGGGGCAGGTTCTGGACGATGCGTCAATATGCCGGCTTTGGAACCGCGCAAGAAACAAACACTCGATTTATCTATCTGCTTAAACAAGGACAGACTGGCCTCAGTGTTGCCTTCGATTTGGTGACTCAAATTGGTTATAACTCCGACGACCCTCTTGCCCATGGAGAAGTGGGCAAGGTCGGTGTTGCAATCGATTCCTTGGCTGATATGGAAGCACTCTTCAAGGATATACCGTTAGATCAAGTTAGCACATCCATGACGATTAATGCTCCCGCTGCCATACTGTTGGCTATGTATATTGTGGTTGCCGAAAAGCAGGGAATAGCTCCCTCCAAGTTATCCGGAACCATTCAAAATGACATTTTAAAGGAATATATGGCTAGGGGAACCTATATTTTTCCTCCGGTACCCTCAATGCGTCTAATAACCGATACGTTTAAATATTGTGCCGAGCATCTTCCGAACTGGAACACGATTAGTATTAGTGGCTATCATATTCGCGAAGCTGGTTCGAATGCAGTTCAAGAGGTGGCCTTTACCCTAGCGGACGGAATTGCCTATGTCCAGGCTGCTCTAAACGTCGGGTTAGAAATTGATCATTTTGCTCCTCGTCTCTCCTTTTTCTTCAATGCCCATTCCAATTTCTTGGAGGAAATCGCCAAGTTCAGAGCTGCCCGCAGAGTATGGGCAAAGATTATGAAAAATAGGTTTAAAGCGGAGAACCCTAAATCATTGATGATGCGTTTTCATACTCAGACAGCCGGTTGCACGTTGACGGCCCAACAACCCGAGGTAAATATTATGCGCGTAGCCTTTCAGGCTTTGAGTGCCGTGCTGGGTGGCACCCAATCCCTGCATACCAACGCTTGGGATGAGGCTCTAGCTTTGCCAAGTCAGGAATCGGCCCTTCTCGCTTTAAGAACCCAACAGGCCATTGCCTACGAAACTGGGGTTACGGATACGGTGGATCCCTTGGGTGGTTCATATTGCGTGGAAAAGCTCACTGAGGACCTAGAACAGGCCATCTGGGCTTACCTAGAGAAGATCGATGAATTAGGAGGTGCCGTAAAAGCCATTGAACTTGGTTTTCAACAAAGAGAAATCCAAGCCAGTGCTTATCGCTATCAGATGGAAATCGAACATCAACAGAGAATTATTGTTGGGATTAACAAATTTCAGAAAAAGGAAGATCCACCGCAAGGCTTACTCAAAGTAAATCCGAAAGTCGAGCAAGAACAAAAGCAACGCTTAGTCACAGTCTACCGGGAAAGAAATCAAGCAGAGGTGGAGACGGATCTCATTCGATTGGAAAAGGCAGCAGAAGGAACGGAAAACTTAATGCCCTATCTTCTAGATTGTGTACGGAGTTACACCACGTTGGGTGAGATCTGCGACGTCTTAAGAAAAGTTTTTGGAGAATACAGGCAAGAGAACACCTTTTAATCAGGAGGAGTCATCATGGAAAAAGGACAACGCATTCGGGTATTAATCGGCAAGGTCGGTTTGGATGGTCACGATCGCGGGGCTAAAGTCATTGCTCAAGCCCTGCGGGATGCTGGTATGGAAGTTATTTATACAGGTTTACGACAAACCCCGGACCAAATTGTCGAGGCAGCGATTCAAGAGGATGTTCAAATCATTGGAATTAGCATCTTATCCGGTGCCCACAATTATCTGCTCCCGAGAATCATCGAGCTTCTAGCCCGGGAGGGAGCGCAGGATATCCGGGTGATCGCCGGAGGGGTTATTCCCGAAGATGACAAAACTTTCTTAAAAGAAGCGGGAGTAGCAGAACTATTTGGAACCGGAACCTCCACGGGGGATATCATAAATTTCATCAAACAACTTTAATTTCTAAAGGGCTACATTTTGCTAAAGAGGGTTTAGAAAGGAGGCTTAAAGTAATATGGACATTCAATTAAAACTAGATCATCTGGGGATCGCCGTCGCAAACTTAGACGAGGCCATAAGGGTATACAAAACTTTAGGGCTAAGTTGTAGCCAGGTAGAAACGGTACTTGAGCAAAAGGTTCGGACGGCTACCTTACCTTTAGGCGAAACCAATCTGGAACTATTAGAGCCTACGGAAGCTAACAGTCCCATCGGGAAATTTCTCGCTACCCGAGGGGGCGGTATTCATCATCTAGCGCTTCAAGTCGAGAATATTGAAGAAAAATTACTTGAATTAAAGAGTTTAGGGTTACGTTTAATTGATGAGACCCCTAGAATTGGCTTGGGGGGAAGCCATGTCGCTTTTATACATCCCCAAAGTATCTTCAATACACTCATAGAACTCGTTCAGCGTCGCAGCTAAGCTAAAGGAGGTGGGAACTTTGGATATCTACGATAAACTTAGGGAACTAACAGCCCTACAAGAGGCAACAAAACTAGGGGGCGGCGTTGAGCGTATCATTAGGCAACACGAAAACGGCAAAATGACTGCGCGGGAGCGCATTGATGTACTCCTTGACGACGATAGTTTTATTGAGACAGATACCTTTATTAAAGGAGAAATGACCGATTTTACGAAACCTGACGTGGTCAATGTAGGGGAAGGCGTCGTTACGGGCTATGGCACAATTCATGGCCGCTTGGTTTATCTGTTTTCCCAAGACTTTACCGTTTTCGGTGGGGCATTAGGGGAACTTCATTCACGAAAAATTTGCAAAATCATGGACCTCGCTCTAAAAAACGGAGCTCCTGTTATCGGGCTTAATGACTCGGGAGGCGCGCGTATCCAAGAGGGTGTTAGCGCCTTATCCGCTTATGGGGACATTTTTTATCGCAATACCTTAGCCTCTGGGGTTATCCCACAAATCTCAGTTATTTTGGGACCCTGTGCCGGTGGCGCTGTCTATTCCCCGGCTATTACCGATTTTACGTTTATGGTGGAAAAGACCAGTCAAATGTTTATTACTGGTCCCCATGTAATTCGGTCGGTGACAGGAGAGGAGGTAACCACCGAAGAATTAGGGGGGGCTATGGCCCACAACCATACGAGCGGCGTAGCCCATTTTCTTGGTCATACGGAAACAGAAACCTTGGAAATGGTTCGGCATTTATTAACCTTCTTACCTCAAAACAACATCGAGGAATCACCAATATTAGAGGACCAACCCCCTGAAACAGAAGGGGACGACCTGCTGAACGTGGTACCGATTGAGCCCAATAAACAATACGATGTCCGGGATGTCCTCAACCTTCTCGTGGATGGCGGTGACTTCTTTGAAGTCCATCAACATTATGCGCAAAATATCGTAACCTGTTTTGCTCGTTTCGAGGGAATGTCCGTAGGAATTATTGCTAATCAGCCCGCATTTCTAGCCGGTTGCCTTGACATTGATGCTTCTGATAAACTATCTCGATTTGTACGTTTCTGTGATTGCTTTAATATACCCCTGGTAACGTTCGTAGATGTTCCTGGCTTTCTACCAGGGGTTGATCAAGAATACCGTGGAATTATCCGTCATGGAGCAAAAATCCTTTACGCTTATTCAGAGGCCACTGTCCCTAAAATTACGATTATTCTACGTAAGGCTTACGGTGGGGCTTACGTCGCCATGTGTAGTCGCTCATTAGGAGCAGATGTAGCCGTTGCCTGGCCAACGGCAGAAATCGCGGTTATGGGACCGGACGGTGCCGCCAATATTATCTTCCGGGACGAAATTATGAAGTCTGCAGACCCTCAGGCCACAACGAAACAAAGGACCGCCGAATACAGAGAAAAGTTCGCAAACCCCTATATTGCCAGTGCTAAGGGTTTGATCGACAATGTTATCGACCCGCGTGATACCCGAAAAACCATTATTCAAAGTCTTAATATGCTGAGCTCCAAGCGAGAATCTCATCCACGTAAGAAGCATGGCAATATTCCTTTTTAGGGGGTGGAAAGATGTTCAGGAAAATCTTAATTGCTAATAGAGGGGAAATCGCTGTCAGGATTATGAGAACCTGCCAAGAGATGCAAATCAAGACAGTAGCTATTTATACTGAAGTCGATTCACACTCTCTCCATGTCCAGCTCGCGGACGAAGCTGTGAAGTGTGTTTCCGGCACGGGATACCTGGCTATAGATTGGATTATCCAAACAGCCTTGGAGATGGGGGCCCAAGCGATTCACCCAGGCTACGGCTTTTTGGCAGAGAACCCAGTTTTTGCGGCTAAGATTCAGGAAGCTGGACTCGTTTTTATCGGTCCAGATGCGCAGACCATGGCCTTAATGGGAGATAAAGCTAAAGCTCGAGAAACGATGGTTTCTTATGGTTTTCCCGTAGTTCCAGGAGGCACTGGGGTTGTCACGAGTGATGAGGAAACACTCCAAATGGCCCGGAAACTGGGTTACCCAGTCCTTATCAAGGCCGTTGCCGGAGGGGGAGGCCGTGGCATGCGCCTCGCCCTTCAAGAGGATCAACTTCTTCAAAGTTTGGAGAGCGCCCGCTCCGAGGCAAACTCCTGTTTCGGTAACCAGGATGTTTATTTAGAAAAATACCTCGTGGGATGCAGACATGTGGAAATGCAAATTCTAGCGGACAACTACGGACAAGTCGTTACCCTAGGGGAACGGGACTGTTCTATCCAACGGCGGCACCAAAAACTGATTGAAGAGTCACCATCTCCCGCTCTGACACCCGAGTTGAGGGCTCGAATGAGCGAGGTATCCCATGACGCGGCTGAAGCTGTACGATATCGAGGAGTTGGTACCCTGGAGTTCCTCTTAGATCAAGACTATAATTTCTACTTTATGGAGATGAACACTCGTATTCAGGTTGAACACACTGTGACCGAATTAGTGTGTGGTCTCGATCTGATTAAGGAGCAGATTAGGATTGCAGCAGGAGAACCGTTAGGGTATGACCAATCAGATATTCGGCTTACAGGTTGGGCCATGGAATGCCGCATTAATGCCGAAGATCCTGTTACGTTCATGCCGTCACCCGGCAAGATTGAGTATTACCGTCCGCCAGGAGGGTTTGGAGTCCGAGTCGATAGTGCGGCCTACTCTGGATATACTGTTTCCCCTTATTATGATTCCCTGATCAGCAAACTCGTCGTTTATGGTCAAACACGAGTAGACGTTCTAACCCGAATGCAGCGTGCCCTCGCTGAATTTAGTATTCGCGGGGTAAAGACGACGATCCCTTTTCACCAACGAATCTTAGCAGACCAGGACTTTCAAAGAGGGGAATTTACAACAGACTTTATTCAGCAGAAACTTGATTCAGATGTTCAGAGCAGCCAAGAATACCCGACCCACCTTGATCAAGACGATGAAGCAAGAGATACCCTTTTAGCCGCGGTGCTTAGCGCAGCAATTGAAACTTATGAAAACTCAGAAAATGAACGCTATCGAATTATTAACATTCAACCTACGGGTAAGATGCGTTCATCCTGGCGTATGGTTGGTTTATGTGGAGGTGGGTTACAATGAAAAAATTCCTGATAAAGGTAAATGATCAAGAATTTGAAGTGGAAGTTGAAGAGATAATCCAGAAGGAAGCAAAGAAAGCTCCGGTCTCACAAAGTCCTGCGAAACATCAAGTAACGCGCAGTGGAAGTGGGAAGGTTTTGGCACCTATGCCTGGGGTAATTACTCAAGCCCACATAAAGATCGGAGATATTGTTAAAGCAGATCAAACTGTTGTGACGTTAGAAGCTATGAAAATGGAGAATAGAATTTCCGCCGGGAGGGCCGGGAAGGTATCGGATATCAGAGTCAGTGTCGGTCAAAATGTTTCCGCGGGTGACCTTCTCGTCGTAATTCATTGAATAGGCTGGATAGTACGGTCTACGGCTAGCTACTTGGTTAGCCGTAGTTTTTATTTTTAGGGATTCCTTCGGGCATGAATCGTTTCCGGGTAAAAGCGACCGATGTGCAGGCTTTCGCCGCAATCCGGCATCAAAATGTACAAGCACTTCTGGAAGGCTTTAATAATTTCTAAGTACAATGAGTAAATGGGTAAAAAATAGCTCTTGAAGAATTCTGAAATTGAAGTATAATGAGATTAGTATATTATAAAAACATTATTTAGTGTAAAGGGGTGGATGTGGAGGATGCCATGAACAATGACAAGATTTGCAATATCACTAACTACCTCAAAGCAAAGTAGAACAAGCGAGACTATTTTAAGGATCGAAGGGTGATTGTTGTATGAATACAAATAAGAATGGAAAAAGGATTATCACGTTGCTCGGTTTAGCGGGTTTTATCGTTATGGCAGACAACTGGGTGGTCTCTCCCATACTGCCGGCTATTTCTCAGAATTTGACGATTGATATTTCGAGGGCAGGACTTTTAATTACCGCCTATATGATTCCCTTTGGGATCTTTCAGATCATTTTTGGGCCTTTGGCAGATCGATATGGCAAAAAGCAGGTCATCACCTTTGCGATGATCATGTTTACGATCGCGACAGGGCTTTGTGCGTTAGGTTCGAGCCTAACCAGCTTGGCAATTTTCAGAGCGCTCACGGGAGTGTTTGCCGCATCGGTTATGCCAATTTCCTTAGCTTTGATCGGAGATATGTTCCCGATTCAGGAAAGACAGGGTGCCATAGGAACGTTTATGGGCATATCGTTTCTGGGGCAAGGACTCAGTATGGCCATAGGAGGCACAATTGCTTACTTCCTTAATTGGAGAGGAGTTTTTGGCGTATATGCGATACTGGCCATAATTCCAACGTTACTGATCATAAAGAATTACAAGTCGCTCCCTTCAGAAAAGCACCCTGACAGCAAACTATTTGCGCCATATGCTAAGCTGCTGGGAACGAGCAGGAGTTTGTTTACGTATATCATCGTTTTACTGGAAGGTATTTTCATCATCGGAAGCTTTTCTTACGCAGGAGCTTACATTGCTAAAACGTATGGATTCAACTATTTATATATTGGGTTAATTATGACAGCCTTCGGAATCATGTCAGTTATTGGCGGGAGAATGAGTGGTAAGTTAGCGGCTAAAATGGGTGCGCGCAAAGTATTGAGCTTGGGACTTGTGTCAGCAGCCGTGGCGGATATCATTATCTATCTTTATGGGGATGTATTGGGGATGTTGATCCTAGGTATTGCCTTGTTGGGACTTGGTTTCATCTTTACTCATTCTACGCTTCTCACAAGAGCTACAGAGTTTGCCCAGAAGGCCAGAGGTGCAGCGATGTCACTGGTAGCATTCTTTTTCATGGGTGGAGGCGGTATCGGTACTGCAATTGGCGGAAGGGTGATTTCAGCCGTGGGGCTCAATAACCTTTTCTTGATTAATGGTATTGCCCTTATCATCACACTGCTTTTGAGCTTTGTCATGATACGGGATCATGTCGTGGAACCCGATGAATCCAAGGAAGAAATTGGGAATTTGTGAACATGGAAACATGTCGTAACTGCGGTTTGGGTATTGAGGATAACAACGACCTTATAAGCTGTTTTAAGTACAAAACGTTGAGCAATTCACAAGAGGAGAAAACCGACTGCCTATATTTCATCGAAAGAATTATAGAGGATGGCGAACCCCTGCCTCCCATACAACACCTTCTTTTAGTAGAGCAAGAATTAGGAAAGCGAAAAATGAAAATTAGCATTAATAATGGTCTGCGGATGTAAGATTGACATTGCCTAATAAACCCGAGGAACTGTGACACCAGTTCCTCGGGTTTATCGTGTTTCCACACCTCATTCTTTAAAGTGAATATCAATGGAGGATGCGCCGAAGTCTTTATTTAAACAATTGACCTGAATAAATCACAAACCACCGTAGGCACAAACCGCCAATAACAACCATACTACTCACGGGAAGAACAAGATTTTTATGGGCACTCACCCCATAGATGGAGAGGATAAGGGGCAATAACAGTCCAATGACCACGACCCCAAGCCAAAACAGCAAGGCCATACTCCCACTGAAATACATGGAGCCCACGGAAACGTAGAGAATGGCTAAAAGAATCATTTCCAAAGCAAGGAGTACGATATCTGTTTTCTTATAAAGGGTAAGATCGTTGCCATTTGCTCCGATCAAGGTTGCGGCTAAGCCTGCAGAAAGAGCTGATACCAAGAACAAAATCGGTAAAAACGGAATGCTTTGAATTCCGAGAAAGGACACATGCCATAAACTATTCGTAGTGACTGCCGAGAGCAAAAATCCGGTATAGGTTGCAGTGCCCAGCGCTACTAGAGAACCAACCAAAGCAACTGGTTTACGCAGAACTTGCAGCCCTTGAAAGGAACTCGTTGCAGCCATTTCCATCCCCGCACTGGTAACCAAAACCTGTTTTTGGGCAGCTGCTGCCGTCCATACCAAGAAAGCGTAGGCAAAGGAAAAGGCGGTGAAGATGGAAACTATAAATACACCCAACGACATGACGGAATGGAAGTTAACATTAATCAAGAGCTCCCAAAACGTTAACGGGCGCCCCAAGTCAACGATCAACATGACCAAACCAATGACGATGGCAACTGGAGCAATATAGGCACCTGAACGGATCACTTTTTCTGGCCGTTTTTTACTGAGTAAATCAGTTAACGCTGATGTTAGAAAGGCGCCTCCTGCAATCCCTGCCAGGAAAAGATAAATTGCAATAACCCCTCCCCAGGCTATCTCACTTCCAACACTTGCACCCCAAGTTACATCCATTTACTTCACCCCCTCATAGATATAGTACACGCTGGGCTTCGTACCCAACTCTGGCTTGCGAACCTGTACACTACTCTTAAATTTAACCAACAATTTTGCGGCATCGCTCGCAGGATCATTAATATCGCCAAAGGATAATGCTCCACCCACACACGTCGAGACACACGCAGGTTTCTGTCCTTTTGAAACTCTCGTTTCATAGCAGAACGTACATTTATCCGCTGCCCCAGTCTCTTTACTAATAAAACGCGCGTCATAGGGGCAAGCAGTCATGCAATACTTACACCCCACACACTTATCACTATCGACTAGGACAAGGTTATCGGCATTATAATGAGATGCCTTGGTGGGGCACACAGCGACACACGGAGCATCCTGACACATTTGACAAGCTTCTTTTTCGAACGTCATTTTGACCTTTGGATACATCCCTTTGATGCCAAGGGAAGGCGTCTTAGTCCTATACTGTCCTTCGGGAACATTGTTTTGGAATTTACAAGCAACGGTACAAGCCTGGCAGCCGATGCATTTAGCGACTTGTACAATCATTGCATAATGTTTAGCCAACGGAGTCACCCTCTTTCTTTAGATTCAGTTGCCAGTTCTCTAAGATTTCAGCGGCGTGTGCATATACGGGGCGCCGAGTCTCCCGGATTAGTGGTAATATTTTGCTTAAAAAAGGAAGCAAATGTTTTTGCCGAAATTCCTCCAAGCGCTCTTCTTCGCCGTCGCGCGCCAGGAGTGCCGCGAATTCTAACTCAACGGCCAAGTGGTCGGGAAGGTTTTCTGCCTTTTCTCCCATTCCATACCCTGCTGTTTCATAAACATGTCGGACGGCAAACGCCTCGGGCCCCATCACGAGACCGTCCTCGCTAAAATAGACCGAAGCATAAGGAGGTGCTTCCACTGCCCCTGTTTCGAAGAGCGGGATATAGTGCTCCCACAAGGCATCGAGGCGAGCAGTTCCTGCAGGATGGCCGATGCAGAACCTTGATAATTCAGCGATTTTTGCATCTGGGATAATAAGCTCTTCTCGCCAAACATCGATTAACTCTTCCAAGTGCTCAGAAATATCTTGGCAAGGCCGATAAAACAAACTGGCAAAGGATAAATAAAGTTCTGCGACTGTGTTCTCGTTCAAGGTTCATTCTCCTCCCCCACAAACCTTCAATCCTTTTGACTACATGTTTTAGTTTGGGCATAATGTAGAACTTCGCGAAGGACGCACTAAGCTTTCTTAAGGGTCACGAAATCCATGGAGGTCACCGAGTTTGCAACGGTACCAAGTTGACCTGTTACCAACTTATTAACATTAATCCCTTTACCATAGGCCCTTTTCAGTTCTGGAGAAATACGACCAAAGCCGTGATATGCAAATACGGTGTCTGGACGAATTCCTTCTGTCACCTTTGCTTTTCCTTTGTGCTCAAATTTTCCAGACGAGATGATAATGTCGTCTCCATCCTTGATGCCCAACTTATTCGCACTCACTGTGTTGATCCACAGTGAATTCGTGGACATTAATTCATTGAGTACGGGGACATTCGCCGTTCCTGCATTGGTGTGCACCGCAACTTTACCTTGAACAAAACGGAACGTTCCTTCCTCTGGTTGAGGATGCTTAACATAAACGGGAATTCCCTCTTTAGTAGCCTCTTCGACTTCTTCGGAGAAGAACTCGATTTTTTTACTCTTAGTGGCGATTAACGGGAGGGCGGCTTTAGGGTCAGTTGATCTCACATAGAACGGTTTCATACCCGACGGAATCCAGAACCCTTTTTCTTTCATTTGGTCTAAGGTGAGCCCTGCCGGAGTTAGCTGTTGGTTCAAGACCTCTTCAATAGTTTGATAGGGGAAAAACTTGCTGAGTCCCATTTTTTCGCCCAGTTCTTTGTAAATTTGCCAATGGGGCTTAGTATCCGCGTAAACCGAGGAAACAGCGGGTTGACGCAAGACATATTTGGGCGTCAAGCCGGACATATCGTAGACTTGCTCAAAACGCTCCAAATAGGTATTCTCTGGTAACACGACATCCGAGTAGTACGCAGTGTCTGTCATGTAGACATCACACGTCAGGATAAAGTCGAGTTTTTTAATGGCTTCGATGGTTTGCTCACTATTCCCAAGCGTAATAATTGGATTAAAACGATGGACTAACCAAGCTTGAATAGGATAGGGCTTACCAGTCAAAATACTGATTGGAATCTGACCCACACCGCCATCGTACGCTGGGATAATTTGGCCGGGTGTTCCCTTGACTCCCGTGTTATCAATCCGAGGTTTTGCAGGTTTAGGGAAAGCAGGACGTTTCAACCCACCCAGGGGCAAGGCATACCCGGCTTGCTCGGGGAAGCTCTTCAGAACACTTGCTACCTTATTTTGATAGTAGCCACCAGCCACTTCGAAATTTCCAATCATCATGTTGACCATCATAATCGCTCGGCGCAACTGGAAATCATTCGTTGTTAAAGCGGTCCGCCAGCCAAAGTCAAGGATGGCATGCGGCTTGGCAGCAGCAAATTCGCGTGTCACGCGAACAATATCTTCTCTCGCCAGACCGGTCTCTTGGGCAGCCCATTCCGGCGTTTTATCTTTAACCGCTTCAGCCCATTGATCAAATCCTTCAACGTATTGCGCAACAAAGTCTTTATCATAAAGGTTCTCATTGATCATGATGTTGGCCATCGCCATGACAAAGGCCAGCTCTGTCGTGGCTTTAATGGGCATCCATTCCCCCTTTGAAGCGCTGACACTGAAGCGTGGATCAAGGATCACCATTTTGGCTCCGTTATTCAGGGCCTTCATTACTGCTTTAGCTTGAGGAACGTGAATCCCTTCAAACCAGTTGCGACTTAAGGAGATCAAGTACTTCGTATTTCCATAATCTGCAGAAATCCCCTCGGTGCCAAACGTCGTGTCTAGTGCCACAGAACGGGTCATAGGGCAAGTGGCTTCATGAGAAAACATATTGGGGGTACCGATTCCTTGACCAATCGTTCTGAAGAATAAGTCATGCGGTCCTTTGCGACTGGCCAGCGCAACGGATTCCGCTCCGCTCTTATCAATCACTTTTTTCAGTTGATCTGAGATATACTGATATGCTTCATTCCAGCTCACTTCTTTAAACTTTCCTTCTCCGCGGGCTCCTGTCCGAATCATCGGCTTTTTAATACGCTGAGGATCATAGAGAAGTGACGGACCGGCTTGTCCTCTGCCACAGAGTGACCCACCCATCGCCGGATCATCGGGGTGACCATCCACTTTTACCACTTTTCCATTTTTAACGTGCACTGCGATAGGGCATTGATTTCGGCACATTTCACAGGCCGAATACACAGTTTTCTCAGAATCGTTGGCTGCTGCCTCAGCATTTCTAGGATCGAGTCTTGTTAGCGTTCCAAAGCCACCAAAGGCAACCATGGCTCCGCCAGTCCCGTAAAGCGCACCTTTTAAAAACTGTCTCCGTTTCACGGCGTTTCCCTCCTATTCAAGTTTGAACTCCTATGAGATAAATTGCTTTGAGAATGTTTACACAAGTTCAATTCGACAATATGACTCTTATTACCTTTATAAAGCATATTTTACATCCTTATGTGCATATAAGCACAAGTTATAGGCTCTACTTAAGAATCCCTATCGTCCGCTGTCAACGCGCCTTGTCTCAAATCAACAAACTAAATAACGCCATTGTTTGGTTCATTGAATTCTAAAGTGCTGGGCTATACAATACTCTTAGATGTTAATAATCTAAGAACCTAGGATGGTGAAATTGTTTTGGACAGTAACCAACTCAAGATCTTTTGCATGGTAACGAGCCAGCAAAGTTTCTCAAAAGCAGGGAAAATGTTGCATATGAGCCAACCGGCCGTTAGCACACATGTTAAGAATTTAGAAGATTATTTCCAAGGACCATTGTTTGACCGAACTTCGCAGGGCGTGAAACTGACCAAGGCCGGAGAAGTCTTTTATACCTACGCGCAAAAGATCCTTGACCTTCATGACGAGATGGAACAGCAAATCGAAACTGTCTTCCAACGTGAAAACAATCAAGTTGTGATTGGGGCAAGTACCACGATCGGAAATGTCTCCCTTCCTTGCTCCATCTATTTATTTAAAGAAGAATACCCTGAAGTCGAGCTTTGCCTAAATATTGCCAATGCTGAAGAGGTTCTTCGCATGGTTATGGCTGATGAAGTCGATATCGGCGTTGTAGAAGGAGATACAGAGTCCTCTTCCCTTAAAGCCTTTCCTGTCACCTCGGATGAATTAGTTCTTATTGTCCCTCCCAACCATCCCGCTGAAGGAGGGGTTATTTCCCTGCAAGACTTTCTTAAGCATCCGCTAATTCTGCGCGAAGACGGATCAGGCACAAAAAAAATTCTCGCCACAGCGCTAGCCCGCCATGGCTATTCTGTGAACGAGCTGAACGTGATTACCGAGATGACGACAATTTTTGCTATTAAATCTGCCGTAGAGGCTGGATTAGGCGGATCGGTTGTGCCACGACTTGCCGTGCGCAAAGAAGCTTACACGGGAACACTTAAAGTACTTACGATTACCGGCATGGAAATGCCTCTAGTTTTCAATATTGTTTATCCTAACAATCGTTCCCTTTCCACGAAAACAAAGCTATTCATTAAATTCCTTACGAATCCTGAAGAAAGCTGTCTGTGTTGAAACTACAAAAATAATCGTAAAGGAGCTGTACCCAACTTGAAAACAAGTTTTGTTACAGCTCCTTTAGAGTAAATATTTCACGAGGAGTTTTGACCCTATCCAAGTCCCTAAAAAGACCGCAATCGCAAAAATCCAGCCGGTAAGAGAACTCGAAGCAATTCCGTTCAACAGGGCACCGACATTGCAACCATAAGCAATCCGTGCTCCGTAGCCCATGAGCATTCCACCGATTAAGGCGGAAAAAAAGAACTTCTTATTTCTGATTGGCCGGAATCGAGCCTGAGAAGCGACTAGCGTTGCCCAAAAGGCACCCAGCAGCAGCCCGAGGTTCAAATAGGTCCCAGAGGAAGTCATTAAGCCCATAAACGTAAATCCTTGGTCATCGAGCACTCCCAGGTTAGTACCAATCCATTCCGCCCAATGTTCGATATTCTGAGTGACCCCCCAAGGTTGATGTCTCACGATTAGCACAAGTAGGTTGAGCACACCCAAAATAGTGGCCCCTACCCAATAAGCCCAAGGGCCATGGATGATTGTCTGGCAAGTCCTTTTCATGGTTTCACACTCTCTCTAATCATGCGTTTTCGTCAGTTCAAGATGCCATATGCCATTCGCCACTTCTTCCTCTTCAATAAGATACCGATTGGCTTTGGCCCAAACAACAATCCCCCTTGAGGTACAACTGTGCTCAGTCTCTAAGACTAAGATATCACCGCATTCCATGGACAATAATTTTTTTTTTGCTTTGATTAGGGGAATCGGACACATTTCTCCCCATATCTCAATTTCAAAACGAGCCACAGTCGTTCACCTACTCCCCCAGTTGTTTATTTTGCCACCATTTAGCCAACTGCCATAAGGCCACCAACATGGCTATTTCCAGAATAAGGGTTGGAACCCAACCTAAAAGATCTGGTAAGAAAATCCCCGGCCATTCACCAAAGAGATTTCTCCAGTATATTAACGACCTCTCTCCCAAAACAGCGCCCACAACCAAGCCGAAAAACGCCACCCCTTGCATGGCAAATCCTTCCCCAATACGCATTAGAATTCCCGTAGAACAGCCGCCGGCCAACACCATCCCGATCCCGAACAATAGTCCACCGACAACGGTATGTACGCCCAAGGGAAAAACATTGAGGATCAACGGGATATTTCTCTGGGATGCTCCCCAGGAAACCAGCGCAAAGCCAAGGATACTAATCCCCAGAAGCAAAAGAAAGGCTCGGGTGAGCTGAGTCATGCCGATTAAGATAGGATCACGCAAAGCAGACACAAGACAAAAACGGGACTTTTGCAAGACAAAACCCAAACTAATTCCTAGAGCAAAAATCAGAGTGAGATGAATACTTATTTGAGCAAGAAGAACAAGTAACAACGAAAGAAATACGATAAATCCGAGGTTCCATTTCTGTTGGGAATGAAACGCATTAGTCCCCATCTTGATCTCCTTTTTCTGGTATATTAACATATTTAATTTAAGGATAATCGTTTTAGTATAGCCTGTCAATGGGCTTAAACAGGGGGACAGGCACGTCGTTTTCAGGGATTGGGGCATATTGACGAGGTTTAATTCGGTGGTCCAACGTCATTACGACGTTGGATCGTTTTCATTTTTGGAATCGGTGTTGACAATGTAGAAAAGGAGTATTATGTTTATTATATTATAAAATTATAATAACGCTTAATTGAATCCAAGGAAATGATTGGAGATTAATAAAAATTTAAGAAAGAATGTGGATTATGATCTCTCAGATTCAAACTCGCATCATCAAATCGTTATCGTACGATCCGTGGGTGAACTTGGCCATTGAAGAATACTTATTAGAACAAATAACCGAGGATGAGGTAATACTTTATTTATGGCAGAATGATAACACGGTGGTCATCGGCAGAAATCAGAATGCCTGGAAAGAATGTCGGCATCTGGATTTGGAACGAGACGGCGGGAAACTAGCCCGCCGATTATCTGGAGGGGGGGCAGTATTCCATGATTTGGGTAATTTAAACTTCACCTTCATTATGAATAAAAAGCATTATGATCTCTCAAAGCAGCTCACTGTCATTTTGCAGGCGGTAACAAAGCTTGGGATAAAGGCTGAATTTTCTGGGCGTAATGATTTAGTGATTGAGGAAAAGAAGTTTTCCGGTAACGCTTATTTTTTTAATAAAGATAGTGCTTTGCACCATGGCACCATCCTGATCAATAGCGACCTAACCAAGCTTAGTCGTTACTTGCAGGTATCTCGTGAAAAGATCATTTCCAAAGGGATCGATTCTGTTCAGTCTAGAGTGGTCAATCTAACGGAAGTTTGTAAAGCGATCACCTTAGCGGATGTGGTCAAAAGTATGGAAGAGAGTTTCTGTGAAGTTTACGGGGGGAATGTTGAAAAAATGGCGGTGGACTGCGATAACCTCAACATCGAGTCCCTAGTTCAGAAGTATTCCTCTTGGGAATGGCGATTTGGCAAAACACCAAAATTTGACGTTTCTATTAGCCGTCGTTTTGGTTGGGGAGAGGTGGAATTCGGGTTTTGCTTCAAAGATGGATACGTAGATGCTGTGCAGGTTTTTTCGGATGCACTTGAAGAGGGACTAATCAGAGATATCGGGAAAGGCCTTGAAGGATGCTCTTTTAGGAAAGACAGGATGATTAAGCGGTTATCAAAGGTGGACAGTCAAACTGAAAATCAAGCGATGATTATTAAAGATGTTGTTCTATGGTTTAGTGAAACAGAGTTTTAATCAAAAAAACCTCCTGTTAGGCTGCCAGCATGTCTAGATAGATTACTCTTCTTGTTTTCTATCGCAGGGGGCTCTTTAATTTGGCAGGGTGTGTGTTTAAGCCTTGAACATCCGTTTGTAATAAAGAAGCCATCTGGTCAATAAAGGCCCCAGTCCCTCCGGCGCACGTCCCATTCATACGTTGCTCCAGAGAGTCTCCGAAATAAGTGACCTTAGCATCCTCACCGCCAAGTTCTATAGCGGCATCGGTCTTGGGAATAAGGATTTTAATGGCCTGTGAGCAAGCCATCACTTCTTGAATAAAAGGGACATCTAAGGTCTTAGAAATATTAAAGCCTCCAGACCCAGTCACCATGAGGGTCAATACATGCCCATGCAGGATGGTTTTGGCCTCTTCGAGCATGGAGACGACCGTCGTTCGAATATTGGAGAAATGCCTAAGATAGTTCTTATAGACAATTGTTTGCTCCGGATCCAACACAACAAGTTTGACCGTTGTGGAACCAACATCGAGTCCAATTTTAAAATGTTACTCATTTTCTCCTCCACTGGCTTAATGCGCGCCTTTTCCACTTTCCCAGAGAGTCTCGGGGCAAAGAAGCTCTGTGCACTTGCACTGGTCTACTTCTAGTTCGATCGTCGTGTGAGAGATCCCAAATTCTTTCAGGATATAGTGCTTAAGCTGTTTGATGATTTCTGTGCTCCGTTCAAGTGAACCTTCGGGATCAACAACAAGATGGCAACTGAGGGCAACACGTTCCGGAGTCACACTCCAAACGTGAAGATCGTGAAGATCCTTGGCACCTGGTAATGTCCGAACAAACGCTAGTAAGTGGTCATACTCGAAATTGTCTGGGGCCCCTTCCATCAAAATATGAAGGGTTTCTTTGACAATTTTCCAAGCGTTCCAAGCGATCATCAGGGCGATTAAAACGGAGATAATCGGGTCAATCACATACCAGTGGGTAAATTGCATGATGATGGCGCCAAGGATAACTCCTGCTGAGGCTGCTGCATCTCCCAAAACATGGAGAAGGGCGGAACGGACATTGAGGTTATCTTCTCCGCCTCGGAAGCCAAAAGCGATTGCCAGATTAACAATCACGCCAACCCCTGCACTCAAATACATAATTGTGCTTTCCACGGGCTGGGGATTTTGAAACCGGTGGAAGGCTTCATAAAAAATCACGAAGGCAATAATAATTAAGGTCAGGGAATTAGCTAAAGCGGCTAATATTCCTGTGCGATGATAGCCAAACGTTTTATCAAGGGTGGGAGATTTCTGCGCTTGAACGGCTGCAAACCAAGCAAGGCCTAAGGCAGCAACATCGGTCAGTACGTGTCCGGCATCACTGAGAAGGGCTAAGCTATTCGCTAAACTGCCTCCAACGACTTCCACAGCCAAGATGAAGAAGGTAGCCAAAAAGGCCCACTTTAACTTGGTTCCTGTGGCATGCACGTGCCCCCCGAGGGCACCGTGGTTGTGTCCGGCATGATCATCTGTGTGACTTGCCCCCGGTTGATTGTGAACATGGGTTGCCTCGTGTTGGTGATCATGATCGTGTTTGTGTTCCTGTTCCTGTTCCTGCTTTATGGATTCAACGGATGATTCATTAGGTTTTGACATGGGTAATCTCCTCCTTGTTTATGATTATAGATTAATTTTATAATATTTACATTAAAACATACGTTTGAATGTTTAACTAAAAAAATTATTACCCGAAACTGATTATTTTGGGAGGTGGTTGCTATGGTCGAGTGCCTTTTCTAAGATAATCTTAACGTGTTCGTCGTGGATACTATAGCGAACGAGCTTGCCCTCTTTGCGGGATCGGGCAAGACCCATGGCTTTAAGGAGACGCAAATGGTGGGAAGCTCCGGAGACCGTTATCTCTGTAATCTGAGCAATATCACAGACGCAAAGATCGGGTTCAAGGAGCAAGGCATAAATAATCTTAACCCGTGTTTCATCAGCGAGCGCTTTAAAAATAGGGGTAACCCCTTCGATCTCTGCTACAGAATGAGTTAATTCACTTATACGTTGAGGAGAACGGCAATCGGTTGGGCATAGATGATCATGACCTGGACGGTTCATACGGATTCCTCCTTTCTAAATACGGTCCTAGCATCCTTGGCTAAAGCGCAGCAGAAGCAACTAAGCCAAGTTTTCCATAAGGAATTCTATAGACATTATAATAGTTGCTTGAATGTTTGTAAAGGCGGGTTTGAGATATTGACAAAGAAGCAGATGAGAGTATCATATTAAGTATATTATAAGATAGTAATATTAATACTGAGAAGGAGTGCTAATATGTTTACGATTCTAATGTACATTGTGGCTTTCGGCTTTCTTGTCCTTTCCTTTATAAAGGATAAGAAGAAGACTTTCCTAGCCTTAAAGAAGGCCTGGAAGTCCTTTGAAAATATCCTACCACAGTTCCTGTCTATTTTAGTGATTATTGGAATCATGTTGGCAGTATTGAGTCCTGAAGTGATTTCTGGATTAATTGGGGAGAAATCTGGGTGGTGGGGAATGTTAATGGCTTCTCTGGTTGGATCAATCACCTTAATACCAGGTTTTGTAGCGTTTCCACTAGCGTCGGCTTTGTTGAAAAGTGGGGCTGGTTTTATGCAAATCGCTGTATTTATCTCAACCTTAATGATGGTCGGGATTGTGACAGTCCCTCTGGAAATCAAGTATTTCGGCAAAAAGGCTGCCATACTCAGGAATAGCTTAGCCTTCGTATTTTCGTTTATAGTAGCAATAGCCATCGGGGTGGTGTTGAAATGAAAATGCTGTTTAAACGATATAAGTATTTCTTAGCCCTGCTTGTCGTTAATATCGTAGTCTATAGTTTGTATCCATCCGTGGGTCAAAAGTCAATAGACATTACTTGGAGCAATACTGTGGAAATGCTTTCGGTTATACCACCCATCTTTATTTTATTGGGACTCTTAGATGTATGGGTACAACGAGAAACAATGATCAAGTTGATGGGCGAGAAATCTGGAATTCTGGGGATTCTGATAGCATTTTTCTTAGGTTCGGCAGCAGCCGGGCCGTTATACGCAGCGTTTCCCATAGCAGGGGTGCTCCTGCAGAAGGGAAGCAAGTTTTCTAATGTCTTAATTTTTATTGGTGCCTGGTCAACCACTAAAATACCGATGCTCTTATTTGAGGCTTCTTCCATGGGGTGGAAGTTCATGATGACCCGGTTTGTGATTGATATACCAGGGATTATGCTGATTGCCTATATCACAGAGAGGTTATTGAACGAAAAAGAGAAGCAGTATATCCATGATCAAGCTGCTGGCTCAAAATAAGCTGAACTATTCGAAAAGAAACAACAGGAGGGGGGGGGCTATCAAATGTTATATGGGAAGCTGAAAGAGTATAGGGCTCTAATCACATTCCCATCGTTAACGGAAGCTTTAGGCGCAGAGAAGGTCCTCACCCGTTACGAGTGCCCTTATGCCAGTATTCCTACGCCGCGAAGTTTGCGGTCCGGTTGCAATACCTCGTTGTGCTTTCCGTTGGATCGAAAAGCGCTCGTTGATGATCTAATTGATGACGGAGTTGTGCTTACAGGGATGTATGAAGCACGTGAGGATGGATTTTTCTCATTAGTATGGTGACGATGCATTAAGAGTAAGGGGAGAAACTCTGCGTCGTTTAGAAAGGAGCTGTAGTCTCATGATTTATTTGGATAATGCAGCGACGACTTGGCCGAAACCTCAACAAGTTGTGGACGCCATTGAAGAGGCCCTTGTTCACAAGGGAGGAAATGCCGGTCGAGGAGGGCATGGCGCAGCGATGCAGATGGCTAGGCTCATTCATCAGACAAGGGAAGACTTGTGTAGTTTGTTCGGCACAGATGATCCGACTAGGGTTATCTTTACCCAGAATGCCACTCATGCCTTGAATCAAGCGTTATTTGGACTTCTGCAGCGGGGTGATCATGTCATCACGTCCTCCATCGAACATAATGCGGTGGCCCGTCCGCTTTGGGCCTTGAAACAGCGAGGGGTGGAGGTTAGCGAAGTTCCGGGCCTACCAGGTAAAGAGTTTGATTTGGAAGCCTACGACAAGGCTTTTCGACCTAACACTAAGTTAGTGGTGACCTTACATGCCTCGAATGTGACAGGCACCCTGTTACCAGTCCGGGAAATTGGGCAAATTGCCCATGAGCATGGTGCTTACTATTTATTAGATGCTGCTCAAACCGCAGGGGTTTTTCCTATTGATTTGAGACGCCTAGCCGTGGATTTACTTGCCTTTCCCGGACATAAAGGTCTTTTGGGACCTCAGGGGACGGGAGGACTCATTATTAAACCAGAGATTCAGTTGGAGCCTTTGATTTACGGTGGGACGGGAAGTCTTTCGGAAGAGGATCGTCAGCCAGACTTTTTGCCGGATGCGTTGGAAAGCGGCACGTTGAATGGCGCAGGGATTGCCGGATTAGGAGCGGGAGTACGATACATACTCAGTGAAGGTGTGGATAAAATAAGGGTCAGGGAACAGTCACTTTGTCGAAAATTATGGAACGGTTTACGAGAGATTCCCGGGGTTCAGCTATACGGAAATGACATGGTGGAGCGTCGATCTCCCATTGTGGCCTTTAACATTGGAGAACTCGATTCTGTAGAAGCTAGCTATATGTTAGAAGAGAAAGCGGGAATTATTGCCCGGGCCGGATTACATTGTGCTGCCCATGCCCACAGAATGCTAGGAACTGTAAAACAGGGGGTTGTTCGCTTTAGTCCTTCCCATTTCACGAGTGAGGAAGAGATTGAGCGGGCTCTGAAGGCGGTAAAAAAGGTAGCAGAGGAAAGTATCAATTTTTTAATTTAGGAGATTTCGATAGGAGCTTATTATGAAGACTGTGATGTTATATAAGAAAAGTAATCTTTTCAAAGCCATTGCTCATCCGGCGAGGGTGCAAATTCTAGAGTATTTGAGTTTTGGTGAGCAGTGTGTCTGTGATATCATTTCTGAGCTTGGGCTTGAGCAGTCGAATGTATCCCAGCATTTGGCGGTACTGCGTCGGGAAAATCTCATCGAGTCGAGAAAACAGGGACTGCAGGTGATGTATCAAATTAAACACCAGGAGATTCTGGCAGTGTTACAGAAAGCCCAAGATCTTATCAGTAATGAGTTAAACTTCAATCATCGGCTCATGCAGGAGATTGAGACAAAGGACGGACTCGATCAGGATTAAGAAACAAGAGAGGCATTTGTACAGAAAGTACAGATGCCTCTCTTGTTTTCTGTTTTAGAGCATCTGTGCTATTTAAATAGGAAAAGAAATTTATATCTCATCGAGACAACTACGAAAAAATAATCATGTAAGTAATAGTGCAAATTAAATAAAACGGTAGTATAATATTAGCATATGATAATTTCATAATAATAAGGAGGTGTTTCGGTGATCAATAGCAGGGAACTATCCAAAGATATTTGCATTCTTGGCGGGGGTCCTGCCGGATATGTAGCAGCCATACGTGCGGCCCAGCTCGGTGCAAAAGTGACACTTATTGAGGATAGAGATGTAGGAGGAACCTGTCTCAATAGGGGATGTATTCCAACTAAAGCCTTACTTAAAACATCGGAAATCTTAGCTATGCTTAATAAGGCTAAAGAAGTGGGTATAACTGCAACAGTTTCATCCATTGATGCCAGCGTTGGCAAGGCTAGAAAAGATCGAGTGGTAAAAAGTCTTAGAATGGGTGTAGAGCATCTGCTGGCCAAGAATGGGATTTTAGTTCTGCGGGGAAGGGGGTGGATTGAATCCTCTCAAAGGGTGATCGTTAAAACCGAGGATGGAGAAACGATGGTTAATTGTGATCGCTTAATTATTACTACAGGCTCTGAGCCCTTAATCCCTGATATACCAGGTATTATGCTGGAAGGTGTTATCACGAGCGATGAGGCGCTGGAACTCACTGAGATTCCTGAAAGTATCACCATCATAGGGGCAGGGGCCATTGGTATGGAATTTGCCACGTTGTATCACTCGATGGGTTCTAAGGTGACCGTGGTCGAAGCTCAAGAGACGGTCGTACCCAATGAGGATAAGGAAATAACCGCGGAACTCTTTAAAATCATGAAGAGGCAAGGAATTAAATTTGCACTCAGCTCAAAGGTTCAAGAGATTTCCAAGTCTGTAAATGGACTCGAAACTATAGTGATTAGTGAAGATGGCAAAGAAATGGTGCTGCTCACGGAAAAGGTTTTAGTTGCCGTGGGGAGAAAGTTGGCTGGACTATCTCCTGACATTAGTGCTCTTGGCGTTGAGGTGATGAAAGGTTCTATTCTGGTCAATGACCGTATGGAAACCAACGTGAATGGGGTTTATGCAGCTGGTGATGTGATCGGGGGCAGTCTTCTGGCTCATTTGGCCTTTGCCGAAGGGCGAGTGGCGGCCGAAAATGCCATGGGGATGAATAGCAGGCTGAATTATAGGGCTGTGCCCGCCTGCGTTTATACTAATCCAGAAGTGGCTTCAGTGGGCTTGAGTGAAAGTCAAGCCGAAGAACAAGGTATTGCTGTCAAAGTGGGACGCTTTGATTTTCGAAACAACGGCAGGGCCTTATGCCATGGAGAGCGGGAAGGTTTTGTTAAGGTTATAACTGAGGAGAGCACGGGGGTTATTTTAGGAGCCCGAATTTTAGGACCTCATGCCTCAGAATTGCTCTCGGAAATCACCTTGGCAGTTAGTCTTGGGGTCAAAGCCGATGTCTTGGCGGATATGATCCATCCCCACCCGGCCTTAGCAGAAGCTGTGATGGAAGCGTGTGGGGATGCAATTGGCAGGGCCATTCATAAATAATAGGCCTTAGCCTGAAACCAACGAATCCTAAATTGATTTTGAGGGTCCCATAGGAATCCTACTAATTTTAAAATTGGAGGAATGAAAATGTCAGAAAAAGAATTACCCGGATTTATTATGTGCGTCTGCACAGGGAAATGCCCAGGTTTTCAAAGTATGGATATCTGGGATTTCATCAATCAGGTCAGGGTCGAGCTGCCGGTAGAATACGGATTTATTCACCCTCAGTTATGTGAAGAAGATGGGGACCGATTCCTGGCAGATTATTTGAAAGCTCACCGAAAGGTCATCATTGGTGCATGTGCTCCGAATATGCAAAGAAAGATGTTTAAACAGGCTTTCAAAGATGCAGGACTGGACATCGAAAAGGATGCCTATATGCTCGATATTCGGGATATGACCAATGAAGCGGCGTTCAAAAAGGTGGAAGAATTGGTAGAACAAATCGAAGCGGAGGGATAAGCATGAGTGAAGACACGTTTATGGGAGTTCCAAGAAACACCATCGACTGGAGCCCAATTCTTGACTATGACAAATGCAACTATTGCATGGAGTGTGTCAAATTTTGCCCGCACCAAGTGTATGAAGTTAGGGAAACTGAGGAGAAAAAGCTGATTGTGAAAAATCCGGACAACTGCGTCGTCTTCTGCCGTGCGTGCGGAAAAACCTGTGGCGTGGATGCCATAACCTTCCCGGATAAGGGAGAGACAACCAAGAAGATCAAGGAAACTCGAAAGGGGATGGCAGGCAATGAGTAAAAGCTTTGCTGTCTTACCTTGCAATGGGCTGGACAAAGGCGCAGGCTGTATCGCCCGGGAAATAGCGTTAAACCTTGTCGAAAATTCAGAGAGTGACATGATTTGCCCTGTCTTATATCGAGTGGCGGATGCCAGATATACTAAAATCGCACAAGGGAAGCCGTTACTTGTGATTGATGGCTGCCAGACGCGGTGCGCCAGCAAGCTTGCCTCGGAAAAGGGCTTAAAAGTTACCACGAAACTTACGGTAACTGAAGAAGCTAAAAACAGGGGGCTTGAGTTGGGAGATTCCTTAAGGCTTGGAGAAAAGGAATTGAAACTGGCTGAAATGGTTGCCGATAAACTACTCCGGGAGAAGGAAATGGAAACGGCACAAGGAAGTGAAGCTTTATCAACAAGCGAAACGGTCTACCCTGAAACGTATGATTATGAAGTGTACAAAAAGGACAAATTTATTTTCCGAGTGCCTAAAGAAGGCTTCTTATTCAATGAAAACGACAGTTGGGTGTATATAGCAGGTAATAAAGCTCGCATAGGAGTCACGGATTATGTCCAGCAAAGCTTATCTGATATCATGTTTTTTACTCCACCCGTCGTCGGAAACGAAGTGGAGCAGTTTGGTGAGCTAGGCGAGATTGAATCGGGTAAAGCTGTCTTTGAAGTGGTATCCCCTGTGTCGGGTAAGATAACCGCTGTCAATGAAGAACTTTCGGCTGCCCCAGAACTTATTAATCAGAATCCTTATGAAAAAGGCTGGATCGCTGAAATAAAGTTATCCGATTGGGAAAGCGATAAAGAACTGCTGCTTGAGTTTGAGGGATATTTCACGATTTTAAAGAGAAAGGTAGATGAATTCCATGTCTAAGAGGATCAAAGTAATTCCCTGCAGTGGGATGGGCAAGGTCTATGGCCTAGTGGCGAGGGAAAGTGCCTTGAAGGTTGTTCAGGAGTTGTGCCCGAATGAAGCCAGCACGGTCTGTCTCGCTTATATCGTGACAGGGGATCAAGAGGCCAAGGAATTAATTGAAGGACAAAAGTGTATTACCCTTGATGGATGCCCTGCCATGTGCGCGGCTAAAAATGCGGAGCTGGCCGGTGGCATCGTCGCAGAAAAGGTGAGGGTCATCGATTCCTTTCGGAAACACAAAGGGGCCCAACCCGGAACCGCCACGGAACTCACGGAGGAAGGCTGGCTGATTGCGGATGAAATTGCCGGTGAAATTTCCGAAAAGGTTAAACTATTGAGCAGGGAGGGTTAATAATGTCTATAAATATGGTTAAAATTGGGGTTGTATCCTGTAGCGGCGAAGACTGTTTGGGAGGTACAATCTCAAGACTAGCAACCCGAAAAATGCTGGATGAAGTTCGTCCGGGTGCGACAGTGACGATATGTTTGCCACTATTTCTAGCGGGTGGAGTGGAAGAACGGGGATTTGCTGAAAAATTTCCGACAATTTCCGTGGATGGATGTTCTAAAGCATGCGCCAAACGGGCTACTGAGAAATATAGTGGTAAGGTGAGTGCTGCAATCGATGTTTCGGATTTTATCGGAAAGGACGTTGCCGAAGCAGGAGCTTTGTCCACCAGAAACCTGACGGATGAACACAAAGCCATGGTTGATAAGGTGGTCAGCGAGGTAACGGTTAAGTTTGACGAGGTATTGAGGGCTGCTCAAAGAGATCTAGTGGCTAAAGGTCTGGCCATGACAGGACCCTCTGGGGGCCGTGGTTGCGGTTGTTGAGAATATAATAAATACTATTGGAGACGTGTCGAAGGTGGCGCGTCTCTTTTCTCGATACATCGCTCATTTAGAAATTTATGTAATTTTTGATGTTGACCTCATACAAATAAACCAATAATATGATATAGAAAGCTTCGGCTACTATTTGACGGAGATATAATCCACTTATTCAAAAAATTAGGAGGAAAATCGTATGTCTTTGGAATTAAGCAGTTTGGAAAAGGCAGTAGCCTCTTTAGAAAGGGCTTGGAATTTCACAAATAGAAAGCTTTCTGAGGGGAACATTGAGCAGGACGAAATTGAGGTTTATAAGGCTGCTATCATACAGAATTTTGAGTTTTCCTACGAGCTTTGTTGGAAGTTTATGAAACGATGGTTGGAAGTGAATTTAACGCCGGGGATGATGGAGGGGGTTACAAGAAAGCAACTTTTTAGGTATGCGGCAGAAAACCTTTTAATTACTGACTTTGAGGCATGGGTTGTATACCATGATTTGAGGAATAGAACGTCACATACCTACGACAGTGATGTAGCAGATGTAATCTTTAAAAAGGCGAGATTTTTCCTAGAGGACGCAAAAGGGTTTTTGAAGGCTTTAGAGGTACGAAATGATTAGCGTTTCGGAAGGACAGTTAAAAATTATATTGGATATTATTAGGGAATTTGTTCCTCATTGTGAAGTCAGGGCTTTCGGATCACGTTATAAATGGACTGCCAAAGTATACTCCGACTTGGATTTATCGATTGAGGGAGAAGACAAATTGGATTGGACTTTGATGGAAAATATCCAAGAAGCCTTTCAAGAGTCTGATCTTCCTTTCCGGGTGGATATACTGGATTGGAATGCTATTTCTCCGGAGTTCAAGAAGGTGATTGAACAGGGGTATGAGGTGATTTACACGGCATAGTGGTGTTGGAATAATATATTGAGGAGATTCAGAATGAAAGATGTAGTTGAGATAGTCTATCATCCTTCCCCATCGATGGAACGCCTTTATTTGGAGTTGACCAACCGTTGCAATTTGTCTTGCGAAATGTGTTACCGCCAGAACTGGCAAGAACCTTTGGGGGATATGTCGACTGAGGTTCTAAGTTCTATTGCAAATGAGTTAGCGGGGTTTCCTGACCTTAAGGAAGTGATTCTGGGGGGGATTGGGGAACCAACGATTGCGGATAATTTCCGTCAAGCCGTGGAACTATTCGCACCAAGATATGAAGTGACTGTGACGACAAACGGGACTACTTTAGATGATCGGTTGATTGAATTTTTAATTTCTCGTGGTGTGGCTCGAATCGTCCTGTCCGTTGATTCGACCGATGTTCAGGCCTTCGCTGCAATCCGGCATCAAAATGTACAAGGGCTTTTAGAGAGCACGCGTCATATAGCAGAGCGGCGGGTGATGGGGAAACCAGAGATCGTATGGGAATTTGTGGCTATGAAGAGTACTCTTCCCTTTTTGAAGGAAACTGTGCGCCAGGCTACGCAACTAGGGGTCAATCGGATCTTTGTTTCCCATATTTTACCGATGCGCCAAGAGATGATGGCGGAAACTCTTTATCACCCTGCGTTAAGTCCAGAGACCGAGAAAACGTTTCAAGAGGGTTTTTTGCTGGGCTTAGCCAAAGGGATGGATGTTATTTTACCCCAAAGTCAATTAAGAACAGATCGGCATTGCAGATTCGTGGAAACTCAAAGTGCAGTTGTACGCTGGGATGGACAGGTTTCTCCCTGTTATCGGTTTTTGCATTCTTATCCAGAATATGTGTTTGGAAGACGCAAGCAGATTGAGGCCCACAGTTTTGGTTCACTCAGAGAGCAATCACTGTTAGGAATCTGGACCTCGCCTGAGTTTATGAATTATCGCTACAAAGTGATAACCGGTGGATATCCTTCCTGTACGGATTGTGAGTTTGTCAATGGGTGCGACATAGTTGCTCGCACAGACATGGATTGTTTGGGGAATGCTCCCTCTTGCGGAGATTGTCTTTGGGCACGAGGAATAACGGTGTGTCCGTGAGTTGGAATTAACAGAGCATGATAACTTAAGACACAAGAGCCTTTCACACATAAAAGTGTGGAGGGCTTTAATAATTTCTAATCACAAATTTGTGAAAGGGGTGTAGTCATGTCAATGAAAGCAAGGTTATTTCTAGTACCAATCAGAAAGTATAAGTTTCAGGTGGCATAAGTGCAACTAGGCAGTCGCCTTCGATAAGGGTCCCTTTTCGCCATCACGGCGCCTTGCCTTCCTTGGCGGCATCTAATCTCGAACGTCCTGTTCGAGTCTTGGCTACACACTCGGCCATCCATGGCCAGCGCTTGGCGCCAGCCAAGTTATTTTAATCCGAAAAGATGGTTTACAGGGGCACTTGGCAAGCAATTAAACTCATTCTGAATAAGCGATGTCGCGCTTGGGTTATGGCGACATAGAGCAATTACAGATCTAGGTCTTCGTCCGATAGACTGTTCTTGATTCTAGAACAACCTGTAGGAATGCAGCTTCATAACGAGTATTCCAAAATAGAATACTCGTTATGAAGGAATATTATAATATATGGAGAATAACATGTTTTGATCGAAAGGGTGTTGATAATGTGAATCTGATACGTTTGCAGACCTTGGTTATGGTGGCTCGAAGCGGAAGTATTAGTAAAGCCGCGCGAGAGCTTAACCTCACCCAGCCAGCCGTAACCAAGCACATCCAAAGCCTGGAGGAATACTATGGGAAAACCTTAATTGATCGTTCCGCTCGGGAAACCGTGCTTACGGAAGAAGGTCGTCTCCTTTATCGTTATGCGTTAGAAGCGCTTCGTTTGATGGATGAAGCGGAAACGGCGTTGTCTAAAATGAGCAAAACCGTTCAAGGATCCTTGCGTATAGGAGCGAGTTCGATTCCTGGGCAGTATATACTGCCGCTCGCCTTAGGGGAATTCATCCAAAATTATCCAGAAGTAGACATAGTAGTGGAGATGGGGGACACTGGACAGATTACTCGTCTAGTATTAGAAAACAAAGTGGATCTCGGATTGGTTGGAAATCCGGTGAAGGAGCGGCAGTTGGAATGTTATCCCTGCGCGGAGGATGAACTGGTCTTGATCCTACCCTTGAATCATCCGCTAGCGCAAGTAGAGGAGATTAGTGCTGCAGATCTCTGCGGAGAAAAAATGGTGTGGCGTGAGATTGGCTCAGGGACGAGGAAGACGGTTGAGGGTTGGTTGGCTCAAGCCGGAGTTGAGCTGGGGGAAAAAAGGGGGAATTTAGAACTGGGCAGCACGGGTGCGGTAGTGGCAGCGGTTGAAGCGGGTTTGGGTCTGTCCATTGTCTCAATTTGGGCTGTTGTCCGTCCCTTAACTTGGAAAACACTGGCGGTGAGGCGCTTAAAAGATCTAAGTATGAAACGTCGACTGTATGTTATTCGTTCCACTCAAAATACGCGCCGACCTGCTCAGGCTTTTTCCGATTTTATCTTGGGTCATGGAGGAAAGTGTGCGTTGGATCGGGTCTTTGCGGAAATCCCATGGTTTTGTGAACAGAAATAAATAATACACTAAGGATCGCAATTACGATGCCTCGCTTTATGAATGGCGGGAAAATATTCCATAAAAAATGCTTAAATAGCTTTGAGGGTGTCGAATATGTCAAAGGCTGGAGAGATAAGGTCTGGCCGTGGCGTGCTGCGGCAGGGAATTCGTTTCGGCGGAACAATGCTTTTGTTGGTTTGGCTCTTTGTCAAAGTCCCGTGGGAGAGGGTCTGGCCAGTTTGGCAGCAACTTTCCCCCGAGGCTTGGTTAGAAGCAGTTTTGCTCACGGTTTTGGCCATAGTGGTTAGTGCTTATAAATGGCAGTTGATTCTTACGGAACCGGGGATAGAAACGCCCGAGTTAGGTTTTTTGCTGCGTACTTATTTTATTGGTTTATTCTTCAATAATTTTCTTCCTTCAGGCATGGGAGGAGATATCGTACGAATCACGTTGACGAGTCGTAAGACTGGAACAGCGGTAGCTACGGCATCGGTCATTACGGAGCGGCTTTGGGCGGCTTTGGGGCTTATCGTTTTATGCTTCATCGGATTTTTTAGTTTTCAGCAAGCCATGGGTCGGGTAGCGGCGGTTATTCCGGTCTTGGCGGCAGTGGTCCTGAGCTTGACAGTGCTCCTCTTATTCCCTGGTTGGGGGCGGTTTTTGCTTCTTTACTTAACTCGGTATCCCAAGGTGGCTGGGGGACTGACTGGGTTCCTCAATGTTTTAGGCCGTTATAGATCACGCCCAGGGATGCTGAGCAAGGTTTTTGTCTGGTCTGTAGTTTTTCAGGGGATCATCGTGGTCATGAATTATATGCTTTTCCAGGGGATGGGTGTGACCATCAGTTGGTCTTTGTGTTTAAGTCTGATTCCTTTGATCTCTGCTCTGGCCATGGTTCCCATAAGTATTAACGGCTTGGGACTACGAGAATGGAGTTATGTGGTTCTCTTTACTCCTTGGGGAGTAGAAGCCCCAGTAGCATTGGCTGTTTCTTTGACCTTTTTTCTGGTGGTGATGTTTGTTAGTTTGCTGGGCGGATTTTTTTACCTTAGAGATCATTAAGGTGGTAAAAAACGAGGGAGGAAGAGAGGATGGGCTATGGGAGTGAACTATCCAATTGTGCTGAAGAATTCATGAAGCAAGGAGACAATTGCTGTGAAGCGGTAGTACGGGCAGCCAATAAAGTTTGGAATTTGGAATTAGCCCCTGAGGCCATAGCGGTTACCTCGTTGTTTAAAGAAGGCATGGACAGCGGTTGTACCTGTGGTGCTTTAGTGGGTATGGTCATGATCTCTGGTATTCTAAAAAACCGTTATGGACATTCTTTGAATGACAAGCTGGCAGCGGATTTAACGTCTCGTTTTCGAACGAAATTCGGCTCTACCTGTTGTCGTGTGATTTGTAAGCAAAGGTCTTTATGGGAGAAAATTAGCAGGCAAGGGTGTATTGCACTGACAGCCAAAACTGCCGGGATGCTGGAGGAGGTATGGGCAGATGTCCGGAATAATGCTGACCAAAATCTCCGTGATCATACCCACGCTCAATGAATCTGCAACGATCGGCAGGTTAATTAAATCTCTGAAAGGGATTCCTGAACTAGAAATAATTGTTAGTGATGGAGGGAGTCGGGACGGTACTGCTGAGCTGATCAAGCAAAGCGGGGCCGTTGCTGTGTCAAGTAAGCCGGGCAGAGGTGTTCAATTGAATGTGGGAGTACAGGTTGCCTCAGGGGATATTTTATTTTTTTTACATGCTGATTCCCGGCTGCAAAGATCGGCCGTAGCCCAGATCAGACAGTCCGTAAGCAAGGGAACTCAGTGGGGGTGTTGCAGGCTGAGGTTTGATGAAGACTCCTGGTTTTTCCGAATGCTGGCCAAAGCATCCGACTGGCGCGCCCGTTATTTGGCAATGTGCTACGGTGATCAAGGGATTTACTGTACGCGGGCCTTTTTTAACAGTGTAGGAGGATTCCCAGACTGGGCCTTCTTAGAGGATTTAGAGTTTTCGCGACGCGCGCGGCGCAGGGTCAATGCCTGTGTTTTAAAGGACCAGATTATTGCCAGTACCCGGCGCTTCAGGAGGCATGGCCTTTGGCGTACCTTCTGGAAAATGCAGGGGGTAAAAGTGCTTTTCACATTAGGATTTCCCTTGTCATATATTGAGCGCTTTTACCAAGCGGGTGGGAGAGAAAAAGAATGTCAACGGGAGTCATAGTCATGAGCAAAATTCCCCTGCCGGGCAGATCTAAGAGCCGTTTACAGGAAAAAGCTGGTGCGCAGGAAGCGGCTTTGTTTCACCGGGCCTGTCTTTATGACTTGCAGGCAGTGCTGCGGAATTGGGGAATGCCCGCTAGGATATATATTGCGGGGGGCTCCAACGAGGAGTTTCGCTCCTCTTTTCCTCAGGCGATGCCGGAGGAATTTACCTGTTTGGTGGAACTGGACTGGTCGGATTTTGCTTTCTACCGGCAACATGGCGGGGATCTAGGAGAACGGATGCTTTGCGCTGTGCAGGAGAGTCTGACGGAATTTCAGCAAGTGATTCTAATCGGTTCGGATATCCCTGGTATTGACCGGAACCTTTTGGAACAGGCCTGCGCGGAACTGAGGCAGCATGATCTCGTGTTAGGGCCCGCCCTTGATGGTGGGTATTATTTAATCGGTTTGAAGAGTGTTAATCCCTTGCTTTTTCGCGACATCGATTGGGGGAGTGGACAGGTGCTGGAGCAAACCTTGCAAGCCGCCCGCCGACTACGGCTGCAGACGGCGTTATTGTCGAAGATGCAAGATATTGACCGCTGGCAGGATCTCAAGGCATGGGCAGGTCGGACAGGGGACAGTAGAGGAAAGTCGACTCTGGCTTGGCGTTATGCCAATTATTTATTGAAGCGCGCAGAGGTTAGGTGATTGATTGAAAACAGGAGAGAAAGCGAGATGGTGACTTGAATTCGTGGATTAACGAGTGCATAAGCAAGGCGGTAGCTGGTGGTGAACTTAGTAAACCTGAAATCCAAGCGTTGTTTAGTGTTCCAGTGCTCTCTGAAGAGTACTTTATGATTCTATCTGCAGCCCGATCTATGAGTACGGAAGCAGCTCAGGGATTGGCTGAGGTGCATGCTCAGGTGGGTATTAATGCTGGACCCTGTCCCCGTAATTGTGCCTTTTGCTCCTTTGCCTCCTGTCACGGGATTTTCAAGACGGCTACGGTGCTAGGGTTGGAGGAAATTATTGAACGGTGCGATCAGTTTCAACAGGCAGGAGCCAATGCAATTTACCTGATGACGACGGCCAATTTTAGTTTTGTCGAGTTTCTGGAGATTGGGCGTGAGGTGCGGGCTGCTCTGGGTCCAGAAGCAGTCTTGCTTGCTAATACAGGGGATTTCGGACGAGAGGGTGCCGAGGCCTTGCGCCAAGCCGGCTTTCAGGGAATCTATCATGCGGTCCGCTTGAGGGAAGGCAAGGTAACGCTCATTAAGCCAGAAACTCGTTTGCGAACCATCCGCGCAGCCCAGGAGGCGGGCTTGTCGATTGCAACGTGCGTGGAACCCGTAGGTGGGGAACACAGCGTTGAGGAGTTAACGGAAATGACGTTGCTCACTCGGGATATGGCTCCCATCTTTAGCGGCGCCGCCCGACGTATCCCTATCCCGGGTACTATACTCGCCCGTGAGGGAATCGTGACCGAAGCAGAAATGGCACTGATCCTGGCAGTCGTTCGCCTGGGAATAGGGTATGATGTTCCCCTAAATTGTACGCATGAACCCAACGGCATGGGGGTTCTGGCGGGGGCTAGTATTTTGTGGGCGGAGGAAGGTTCAAACCCAAGGGATGTCCAGAAACAAACCAACCGGGGTTATTCTGTGGAGGGTTGTCAAACAATCCTGAGGGAAGCTCATTGGAAGGTTGCCGAGGGACCATCCCCGGCAGTACTGGGAAAGAGGTGAAAGTACGAAATTGTGTTTAAAAGAGCCTGATTAAACTGGCTATGCTATTCAACTTCTGATGGTGCCGTGCAAGTGGCCTGAATGTCAAGATTTAAAGGAGGAAATTTTCGTGAAAAAGAATATGATCGTTGGTAAAACTTTAGTTTTAGCTTTGACTGTAACATTAACTTTGGTATTGTCCGGTTGCGGTTCCAGTAGCACCACCGGGCAAACCACACCAACTACGACGAATGGTACACCCGCAAGCAATACGGCTGCGAATAGCACGTCAGCCTTGCCTGGCAAGGCGATCACAGACTTTAAATATTATACCGCCGATCAGCTTAAGCAAGCTATTGAGAAGAAAAGTCCTCTGAAAATCGTGGATATTCAGGTGGAAAAAGAATATAATGCCCATCATATTCAAGGGGTTATCCCAACCTACGCTTATCCAGTTAAAACGGATGAGGAAAAAGCCAAGGTAGCTAAGGTTTTACCAGAATTGAAGGCTTCACAGGATCCGATTGTAGTCGTTTGCCCTAAAGGTGCCGGTGGAGCTAAAAATACGGTTCAATATTTAACCGATCAAGGAATCTCAGAATCCAGACTCATGATTCTGGAAAATGGCCAGGCTGGTTGGCCCTATGCCAAGCTATTAGCGAAATAAAGTTCGCAAGTTTTTCACGGGACATTAAGGAAAACCAGAAGCTAAACATTATAAACGAATTTATCTAAAATAATTGGAAGGGTGAGTGTGGTAAAAAACATTTTAAGTGGGTACAGAGGGAAACTATTGGCATTGTTGGCAGTGCTAGCGTTATACAATTTTGTCCCTGTAATAAAAATAAATATCAAGCAAGTTTTTTTCATTCTCAGCAATATGGATGTCGATTTAGTCAGGGGTTATATCTTGGGATTTGGCATTTGGGCTCCGATAATCTCTTTTCTTCTGATGATTTTCCAGTCTGTAGTAGCACCTCTGCCCGCCTTTATCATCACCTTTGCTAACGCTAGTTTGTTTGGTTGGGTATACGGCGCGATTCTTTCGTGGTCGAGTGCTATGGTAGGGGCAGCATTATGTTTCTATATTGCTAGGTTCTTAGGAAGAGCAGCGGTAGAGAAACTAACCTCACGGACGGCTTTAGAGAAGGTCGATCATTTTTTCAAACAATATGGGAAATACGCTATCGTAATTGCCCGCTTACTTCCATTTATATCCTTTGACATTGTGAGTTACGGAGCAGGTTTAACATCTATGAGATTCTGGACATTTTTTATTGCCACAGGCATTGGACAACTACCAGCAACCATTGTCTACTCCTATATTGGAGGTATGCTAACCGGAACTACCAAGACGTTTGTAACAGGGTTGTTAATGTTGTTTGCCGTTAGTGCACTTACGGTGCTCATCAAGCAAGTTAGGAACGATAAGAAAAAGGAGGTAGGAAAAAGTGTTTAAGAAGAGGTTTTTTAGCATTGGGGCGCTTTTATTGAGTTTAATGATATTATTAGGTGCCTGTGCAACATGGCCACAGAAACCTTTGAATTCTGTAGACTCAGGCCAAACTAAACAAGCAGCTGACCTTTCCATCTACCCAAAAGGCGATTTATTTATAACCCCCCAGGAACTCAAAAAAAGGCTGGGAGATCAGACAGCAATCTTAGTTGATACTAGCAAGCCAGATGTCTATGAAAAGGGACATATCCCAGGAGCCATTGGAATTGGTTGGCATGGACTTTCACAGATAGTTGGAAAACCAGGGGATCCATTATGGGGTACGACTCTGGACAAAGAGGCGCTGACAAAAAAGCTGGAGTCTTATGGAGTAACTAACAGCACGCTTGTGGTATTCACGTCCAATGTACTGCCTGGACCGGGTTCTGACGGAAGAAACGTTTGGCAACTTAGAATGGCGGGGCTTGACAATGTTAAACTTTTATACGGAGGGAATCCTTATTGGAAAGAACTGGGCTATGAAATGACCAAAGAAGCCTCTCCAAAGCCTGCCCTAGTTACGGGGTTGATTCTTAAAGAGTTTGATAAAAGCTATTCAGCAGACAAGAATTATGTCTATACAAATCTTGGCAAAACGGTAAGCATAGATGCAAGAACGGAAAAGGAATATAAAGGGAGTCAAGATGCCGGAGAAGCCAGAGGAGGACATATTAAGGGGACGAAGAACCTAGTATGGTCATCAGTGCTCAATGAAAATGGAACTCCAAAACGACCTGAAGAAATCATAAAGAGGATGGCTGATTTGGGAGTTACTCCTCAAGACGATTTTGTAGTTTACTGAACTATGGGTATAAGATCGGGCTATCTTAGCACGGTCCTCAGAGCCGTTGGCTTTGATAAAGTTAGAAACTACGAAGCATCTATTTATGAGTGGTCAGCTGATCCAAATATGCCAATGGAAAAATAGGCATGTCCAATTGACTAATGAAGGGCCAAGCCGGGTTCTGTTATTTGAGTCAGAGAAGAATAATTTAAGGGGTACCTCTCCCTAAAAAAGTAATTTTTAGGAGAGGCACCCCTTTTTGCTTATAAAAAAGCAAGACCTTTTAGGATAAATTTGTAAATGTATTTTAACATTGGTTTTTTTTTCTTTTCTCACATAACATGGTGACGAAGTGATGGCGAATAATTAGTATCCCTTGAGAAAGACTCAAGGGATAAAATAATGAGATATTCAGAAATTAAGTAAAAAGGTTGGCCCCGGTTAGAAATGTGGGTTAGTTGCTGCTCGTGGCAGGAGCGGGAACTGTGCTAGGTACGTATCCACCCCAGTGTCCGTAGCCGCCCATCCCCATTCAGGCACGACCGTGCATCATGCTGCCCCTAGAGCTGTTTAACGTGGCAATGAACTTACCGTTCGGATCGGTCAGTGTGACAATTGTGCCGACCGGGAGGGATTGGCTTACTTGATCTAGAGAGGCGGGATCCCAAGTGCCCTTACTCAGATAAAGGGCGCTTAGACGAGAAGGTAACGCTTCCAAGATCGTTTCGTTTGTTTTAGTAAGATAATCAGTAAATTGTTCTTGGAAGACGAGATGGACGGAAAGCATGCTAAAGGTTAGGGTGATTAGAACGATGACTAGCGTGGAGAGAAATAGTTTTTTGCGCATCTTATCCTCCCATACTCGGATTAAACTTGTAATCGATACCGAAAACGGTCATGAGCTTATCAACGGATAAGGACATTCTAAAGGAATGAAAATTATTTTGAAGGGGGAATTCATATGTTGGGTTGGGGCCATAACATGTTGGGCGGATGGGGATACGGTGCAGAATATCATCGACATCCTGTTCATTTTTGACCCGCTTTTTAATAAAGCTCTTTAGCGGTGTACTAAATTCCGCCCAGATGCTTTCAATACATATGTCCACTTAAATACCACTCATCCTTTAATTCATGTTCTCCTTGGCTGCATTGAGTAATTGACTCTCATACAATATTCTATGCAAGTTATAAAGCCTGTGCAATTAATTTTGGCTATCCGGATTATGTGGTGGAAAAACTTTAAATCTTACCTTCTTCCAATAAACGGATAAGTGTGGAAATGTCCACACCAAGGTTTGTTTCTCCTGGACTTTCTCGAACAATTGTTACAAACGAATATGTTAAGTCCGAGTCTGTTAATTTTGAGAAGTCTTGCTGTTTATAGTTAAGCTTTTTGACCTTCTGGGTTCCTTCAGTAAAGAGAATCTTAGCTCGTAGAGCGTCAAATGAATACCCTCGACCCATACGGTTCATAACACGTATAAGGCCGTTTAAGCATTCTGTATAGGCATTAGTAATCGGGTGATCAAAATAGGCGAATATCTCATCTTGCCAGTTTTTAAGGGCTGAGAGCAAATCTTTAAACGCAAAGATCAGATGATCAGGAATACGCTCACGCCATTGTTTTAGGCGGTATAATGCTTCCTGTTGGCTTTGTATCTCCCATATCCTATAAAACTCTTCCTTAAGCTCATAAGCCAACCCTAAGTCCTTTAGAGTGCCTGTCCATGAGCTAAGTATTAATTGTTCCCTGATATCTAAGTTTGCTTGCCGTTTGAGCAAGATGTGCCTATCGTGCATCAGGGTTCGGCGTTCCTTGGGCGTTAGCCCTTCTCGTACAGACTTACGCACGGTTTCTAGTGCATGGTTGGCCATTTTAACGACATGAAACTTATCAACTACAACCTGAGCCTGGGGTAATACAAGGCTCACAGCATCACGGTATGGCCTCCACATATCCATGGCCACGTAACTGATCCGTTGACGGTCAGGTAAACTTTGCAAGTAGGTGATCACGGTTGGCTTGTTACGGTCAGGTAAAATGTCAATAATGGTGTTATCTTGGATATTAGTTATTACGCATCTGGGTCTGATGATGTAAATCTCGTCAATACCTAACCACTGTGGTGTTTGAAAACGCACGCTTTTCTCCAGCCGATTCATGTAGTCACGAAAGATATTCCGGATCGTCTTTTCGTTAAGCCCTATTTCGTTGGATAGACTGACGAAAGTACGCTTCAACGATTGTTTTTCTATGTACTCTATGAGACGTTTAGTGCAGCCTCGTTTATCATCCGTGCTGGGTAATGGTTCGTAAAAGGTCTGTCCACACTCCCGACACTTATAACGCAACTGGTGAACTTCAATACCCACTCGTTTACCGTGCATGGGCAAATCCATAATAAGTTGAACACGCTTAGTGTGCTTGTAGAGGTTAGCCTTACACCCAGTGAGTACAACAAAGAGGTGGTTTAGCTGTCTCCACCCCTATACGGTAAGCATCGTCTGATTCGAGGATATTTAGGATGTTGTATTCTGGTAGGTTGAGAATATTCATTGCATTTTCACCCAAACAGACTAAGCTGCCTTTCTTGGTAATTAGATGCAGCAAGAGGATTAATCCATAGAATTTCTTGACGATCTCTATCGGCCTCAGCTTTGACAGATTTAGTTTCACGTTTACAATGTTTTAATCGTTCATCGTAAATTGGATGATCGTAGCCTGGAAGGAGTACCGGTCCGGAATGAGCGTCTAAAACATCTAATAGTTGGAGGTGATCAGCTTCAGCCATTTCATGCTTATACATCCTCTTGCTTCTAGTAGCTAGTATGTAAGGTGGATCAGCATAAATCAATACATCAGGACGATTATAACGTTCAATTAGTTTCGTAGCAGGTTTGATCAATCTGAACAGCTTTCAAGCGCTCAGCAACAGCTAGAATCTTTTCAGGAACGACGGACCATTCTTTTGTCTTATGAGCACCATTAGAATCAATTGCGCTTCTCCAACCAGTACGATCACTGGTCTTGCCTCCGATTGCTTGCCACATTCGAACCAAGAATCTTCTTGCCTTTTCAAGTTCATCTTCCACATCTTCGTAAGATAAATAATATTCTTCTCGTGAATATGGCGTCCAGCTTATTAATTCAGCAATTCATTACGACGTTCTCTAATTACTCGAAATAAATTTACTACATTACCATCAATATCATTAACTGTTTCGTTTTTCGATCTTCCTTTATTAAAAAGGAATGCACCAGAGCCAAAAAACGGTTCAAGATAGGTTTTGTGATCTGGCATATTACTTATAATCCAATCCGTCATACTCCATTTACTACCTGGATAATGAAGTATTCTTGGATAAGATTTTGTTTCAGTTTGTAAGTAGAGTTCAATCTGTAATAAGAAGTGATGAAGTTTTACTTATCTTTTGTTTTTGCCAGGACAAGATCTCTGATTTGTTCAATAGTTTGTGATTGTTTTTTAGTTGCTTCGCTGGTTCCGTGTTTAACGGCTAATTTGATAACGAAATATGATAAAAATATCACTAGTAGGGGTTTTAATATGCTTTTGGCACCTTCTTTATAACAGCCGAATGGTTCGTTCCTGAGCAAACAACTGTTGAGGCTGAGCGAGCCGAAGTCGTCTGTGAGAACGTGTATGAATCGCGTTCATACCTCGCTCATAGCGGCCGGAACAAATCCGGATAAACGCGATGCGGTCCCGGTGCTGTGCATTCATGTTTGCCTGGATCTTAAAAATATAGCCGGAAAAGCTGGGCGTTTCTGGAGCTAGCTCGCCCTGATTCGTGCTTCTGGGCTGAGGGGACGGTGCTAAATCAAGGAAGCTACGTAAAAAGTTTGGCACGCCGAAGTTATTGAGTGCGCTCCCGAAAAACACCAGCGTCACTTCTCCCCGGTCAACTCGTTCCTGAGAGAAGGTATTTCCGGCCATATCCAAGAGCTCAATTTCCTCATTTAGCTGCTTAAGAAGGTCATGTCTAATTCCCTCTCGTACGTTTGGGTCGCTGAGAGCTCCGGATACAGGTGGCCTGGAACTTGATCTACTACTTCCTGCCATAAAACGCTCAACTTGCCCCGTGTGGCGATCATAAATCCCTTTAAAATCTGGACCCATGCCGATTGGCCAATTCATAGCATACGATTCAATCCAAGAACCTTTTCCACTAGATTTATAACATTATTAATTAATAGCACGCTCTTAGCATTATCCGCCTCTTAATATTTAATCTGTGATAATTGACTTATCACGGTGGACTAACCCTAGAAAGTGTGGATTTTTTTAAGCTCATCCTTAACACCTCTTGCTCATTGTTATAAGTGGGTAATAGTTCCAATTATTAGAACCTTTCCCCGCGTTTTTGCTTTTCAATAAACTCGTTAAGATCTTCTTTTTTCACCCGCCAACTATGACCAATTTTAAAGGCGGGAATTTTATCGTCCTGAACCAAACGATAGGTGGTAACCTCGCTGATTTGTAGGTATTCAGCCACCTGGCGTATGGTCATTATTTCTTTATCTTCGGCCATATGGACTCACTCCTTAATCCTTTGCTACACTACTTGTGATTACTATTGATAAGAACTGATAACTATATTGTACAATATGAGCTTAAAGAAGGCAAACTTTAACCAAATATAGAATGTTTACACAAATTGACGTTTATGTTCATTTGTGATAACGTACGACGGGCGCCCCTCGAAAATTGATGTTTCAATGAGTTAGTCCGTAACGAGTATTTTCTTTTTGCTCAGAGGGGTAACACTATTGAATAGTAATTTATCTTAAAAAAGTGAGGTTAGTAATGGAAACACTATCATTCAGGGAGTCATGGTTTGGCAATATTAAAAATGACGTATTGGCAGGGCTTGTCGTTGCACTGGCTTTAATTCCTGAGGCGATCGCCTTCTCAATTATTGCAGGGGTTGACCCCATGGTGGGGCTGTATTCATCTTTTATGATTCCGATTCTAATTGCTTTTGTCGGTGGAAGGCCAGGCATGATTTCTGGGGCGACAGGGTCAATGGCTCTATTATTTATCACCTTAGTAAAAGACCATGGTATAGAGTACCTGTTTGCCGCCACAATTTTAACAGGACTATTTCAGATCTTATTTGGGACACTCAAACTGGCAAGGTATATGAAATTTATACCTCGCTCAGTTATGGTTGGTTTTGTTAATGCTTTAGCTATTATGATTTTTACGTCTCAATTACCTTATCTTTTTGGACAAACATGGCAAGCGTACGCTATGACCATGGGGGCCTTAGCGATCATCTACGGATTACCATTGCTGATAAAGTCAATTCCTTCGACGCTGGTGGCGATCGTGGTCATTACTGGAATTGCCATGCTGCTTGGCGTTAAGGTCCCCGTAATCGGGGACATGGGAATCATTACACGTTACTTCCCCAGCTTTTCTCTCCCCACTCTGCCTATAACCTTTGAGACCTTAATGATTATAGTGCCGTATTCCTTTGCACTAGCGCTGGTAGGGCTGACTGAATCCTTGCTGAGTGCCACCATTGTGGATGACATGACAGATACAGGAAGTAATAAAAACAGAGAAAGTCAGGGGCAGGGCCTTTCAAATATTGTGGTCGGTTTTTTCGGAGGGATGGCCGGGTGCGCCATGATTGGTCAGTCCGTAATTAATGTGAAATCCGGTGGAAGAGGTCGATTATCAACGTTTATTGCAGGAACGTTCTTGATCGTTCTAATTATGGGTCTTCGAGATTATGTCGTGCAAATTCCTATGGCAGCCTTAGTTGCCGTTATGATTATGGTGGCAATTGGGACATTTGACTGGCAATCTCTTAAAACCTTACGAATTACGCCTAAAAGTGATGCATTCGTGATGATTATTACCGTTTTGATGGTTCTAACAACTCATAATTTAGCGATGGGCGTTATAGTGGGAATTCTTCTAAGTGCTGTCTTTTTCGCCTCTAAAATATCGAAGGTGCATGTAAAAAAACGAATAGAAAATAGCGGTATGATGAAAACATACCGGATTAGTGGGCAGTTATTTTTCGTCTCTGTAACAGAATTAATTAATTTATTTGATTTCAGGACCGATAACCATGATGATATTAAAGAAGTGGATATAAACTTTAGCAATGCAACTCTTTGGGATAATTCAGCCGTTGCTGCGATTGATAAAATCGTCTTCAAATACAGGCAATATGACATCAAGGTTACTTTAAGTGGACTAAACGAACAGAGTTCCCTATTGATTGATAAATTGGCAACGCATACTGATTTGGACTCTGGGCCACCTAAACACTGAGCAAGAGACAACGGTAACTATAAAATTGGAGGGTTGAACTTATGTTTAAGAAAATCCTTTTGGCGGCCGATGGCTCGGAACATTCCTTAAGAGCCGCTGAAAAAGCTATCTTTTTAATGCGGAATAACCCCGATGCGAACATCGAGATCGTCTATGTAGTCAACAGTGAGGCGTCTAAATCAGACGTATTACGTGATTTGGATACAGACGCTATAACCTTAAAAAGACATCAAAAATTGGTCCCAATACAAGAGAAGTTGAAACAGGCAACGGTCGATTTTAAAGTGAAGTTTATTCACGGTGAGCCAGGGCCTTCGATCGTAAAATATGCTAATGATGGTAAATTTGACGTCATTGTCATAGGAAGTCGGGGTTTAAACGGCTTACAGGAGTTTGTTCTGGGAGGCGTTAGTCATAAGGTAGCAAAAAGGGCTAACTGTCCTGTATTAATTGTAAAATAGATTCTGACACACTATGATCGTAGGTGCTAATTAGGGAAAGCGCGGAAGTAAGTGAGAATCTTGCCGGATTAGAACGGGCCTACTTAGGAGGTAAAGGGTGACTCGTATGTGGCTGCTGTATCACCAGCCCTGTCGTAAGTAACAAAAATGGCATGTTGGATTGTATCAATCCCTCATGCCATTTCATATGCACTATACAAATTCCATTCTCAATCTCAATCGTATTGACATTATTCGATATGACATATATAATATACATATCTACGAAAATCGATATGAGGTGATAAATATGAAAATCAAATATGAAACCAACGCAAAAGTATTTAAAGCACTTAGCGATCCCAATCGGTTGATGGTCCTTGAAATGTTACAAAGCAGAGAGAGGTGCGCCTGCGAAATCCTAGAAGATCTGAATATTTCGCAATCCACCTTATCACACCACATGAAGATGTTATGTGATTCGGGACTTGTTGGTAGCCACCGTCATGGAAAATGGATGTACTATTCCTTGAGCAAAGAGGGCTGTGACGCAGCAAAAAACTTGCTTAATGAAATAACAATGATAAGGCATAATAGCAACGAGAGAGATCTTAGACATGGCTGTTGAGGTTAAGTTCAACTCATCTTCAGAAGGGGTTGAAGACTCCACCTGAAGCCAGTTGTCTTTATAAAATAAAATTGAGGTGCGATTATTTATGAAAAGAATGCAGATATTTGAAACCGCTATGTGCTGTCCCACAGGTCTATGTGGTATAGGTGTTGACACTGAATTGCTTCGGATTTCTACCGTTCTTAATTCACTCAAGAAAAACGGTATTGAGGTCGACCGTTTCAATCTTACCAATGCACCGATGGAATTTGTCAACAATAAGGCGGTAAATGACTTTATCAATACTAAAGGGGTTGATGAACTGCCTATTACTGTTTTAGAGGGTGAAATTTTGATAACAGGTAGATATCCTAGCAATGAGGAATTTGCGAAGCTCCTCAATATCCCGATTAGCTTCTTGGGTGAGCAAGAAAAGGGATTTAAAATCATTCCTCAAAGTTCAGGAGGATGTGGTTGTTCCGATGAGAATTGCTAATCCTGGATTATTCGATAATAACAAACGGGGGTAATTAAGGATGGAGATTTTTAATCCACAGAAAATTAAGCTTACAAAATATTTGTTTTATACTGGCAAAGGCGGTGTCGGTAAAACCTCAACAGCTTGTGCTACTGCGGTCACCCTTGCGGACAGTGGCAAAAAGGTGCTTCTCATCAGCACTGATCCCGCTTCAAACTTGCAGGACGTTTTTAACACTGAGCTGACGAATAAGGGTATTCCCATCAAAGAAGTGCCGAATCTAGTTGTCGCCAACCTTGATCCCATCCAGGCGGCAGCGGAATACAGAGAAAGTGTTATCTCTCCCTACCGTGGCAAACTGCCCGATGCCGTGCTTAACAATATGGAAGAACAGCTTTCCGGTTCCTGTACTGTTGAAATTGCTGCCTTCAATGAGTTTTCCAACTTTATAACCGACGAAAAAACGCAAATAGAATACGATCATGTTATTTTTGATACTGCTCCAACAGGTCACACCCTGAGAATGCTACAACTACCATCTGCATGGAGCAACTTCATTAGTGAAAGCACCCATGGTGCCTCTTGCTTGGGACAACTATCCGGATTGGAAAGTAAAAAAGAGATTTATAAAAAGGCTGTGGAAACCTTAGCCGACGGCAAATTAACAACCCTCATTCTCGTTTCACGTCCCGAAGCAGCACCTCTTAAAGAAGCTGAAAGAGCGTCTGAAGAGCTTGCGGACATTGGTGTAAACAATCAGGTAATGGTCATTAACGGTGTACTGACCTCGTATGATGACAGTATTTCTGAGAGTCTCTATCAAAAACAGCAGAAAGCGCTGGCTGAAATGCCACAGGGTTTACAAACCCTTATCACATACACTGTGCCGCTCAGAGCCTATAACATTACAGGTATGGACAATGTAAGAGCCTTGCTGACTAAGGATAATTATATCGTCCGTGATGAAACGATACAGGCTCAGGCAATTCCTCAGCTTAAGGATGTCATTGAGGATCTGTATAATACCCATAAAAAGGTCGTCTTTACCATGGGCAAAGGGGGTGTGGGAAAGACGACCATTGCGGCGGCGATTGCTATGGGATTATCCGCAAGAGGTAAAAAGGTACACCTTACCACCACTGATCCTGCGGCACATCTCAAATTCGTGATCGATGAGACCAGTGACATCACAATGAGTCATATTGACGAGCAGGCTGAACTGAAAAAATATCAAGACGAAGTGCTTGCCAAGGCCAGAGAAACCATGTCCGAGGAGGATATAGCTTATATTGAGGAAGATTTGCGCTCCCCCTGTACCCAGGAAATTGCAGTGTTCAGAGCTTTTGCACAGATTGTGGAAAAGGCAGAAGATCAAGTCGTTGTCATCGACACGGCTCCGACCGGTCATACGCTTCTGCTGCTTGACTCCACGCAGAGCTATCACAAAGAAATCCAGCGTTCACAAGGCGACATTCCTGAATCGGTGAAAAATCTGTTGCCACGGCTCCGCAATGCTAACGAAACTGAGGTCATCATTGTTACGCTTGCCGAAGCCACACCCGTGTATGAAGCAATGCGCCTCGAAGAAGATTTGAAACGTGCAGGGATTGCGACGAAATGGTGGGTTATCAATTCTTCACTGTATCACACGGGTACAACGAATCAACTGCTGAGTGCCAAGGCAAGCAATGAGATTGAGTGGATCAACAAGGTTGATAAGCATTCGGAAGGGAACTTTGCCGTCATCGCTTGGAGCGCGGATGAAATCAAAGGGGATAAGTTGCTTACCCTGTGACCTTATATAACAAAGCAAAGCGACATTCGAAGTCGACAATGAAAAAAATAGTTTTTACATCTATAAAGTTCAGTAATATTATTATATTATAATAATATTACTGAACTTTTTTCGTTTTATGTAAATTTGTAGATATATACTGTAGAAGGGAGATGTTATGTCAAAGAATTGCGGCGGTCAACAACTATGAAGGAGGAAATAGGTATGCTTGAAAACAATAATAGCGTTCTGTGTTTAGTCACTTGTCCTGGCGGTTCCAATGTATCGTTAATGGCATATAAAGCTGCAACCTTATTGGAAAAGGAGGGATACGGAAAATTCGTGCGGTTGGGGGGAGAACAATTTAAGGAGAAGGATCTTAAGAGGTTGGCTGATGCGGCAAAGTATGCGAAACAGTGGGTGCTCATCGAGGGATGCATTAAAGGATGCGGCAAGAAGGTTCTCGACGGTGCAAGGATCGAGGCGGATAAGCATTTTTTGGTGACTAGTCTTGGTATCGAACGGGAAAACAAAATCGACTATACGGATGAGGAGTTAGAACAGGTTCTAACAGCTGTTAAGGCCATACTTGAATAGAGCCTGTTAAGTTCTTCAAGGGTGTTCTTAAATTACAATAAGTGGATATAAAGTTAATTATTAACGTGGGGAGGAAACGATATGGTTCAAGTGGATGTGTTCGGGATTCGCGAAGAGGCTCCGGCCGGTACGTGCAGTTGCGGTGGGGCCTGTGGTTCAGAGAAGGAAAAAACTATGGGGGAAATGTATGAGGATTTGGTCCAGTTTTGCAGGGAAAGTGATCTAGCGACTGATGTGCAGTTGCAGTTTATTGATGTTTTTGAGGATGATTTAAAGGGCTGCGATACCGCACATACTATGTTTAAGAACGGCTTTGCCTTACCTCTAGTAGCGGTTAACGGGGTTGTTCGTTTTTACGGCGGAATCAGCCACAGCAGAATCTATGATGAGGTTCGGAAGGTTTAGCCATGACTATCGGAGCAGAAAGGTTTCTACAGAGTGATGCACGCTGGATTATAAATTTTAACGTGCATTTTTGTATTGCAATAGGAGAGTAATTGTGTTATCTTTCATATGAATATATAGTCATATGAACATAGATGTGTGTTTAGGAGGGGAACAAATGTCTGAACTAATATCTGAGCTAGAAGAACGAGTGAAATATCGTATTGAAGGGGAATTTTGTGCCAATTGTTCGGCCAAAATGGAGAGAATGCTGAGTGCAACGGAAGGAATAGGAGAGACGACGATCAACTATGCGACTAAAACTGTTGTTTTGCCTCCTTCACGAGTAGTGCAGGCTCAGGAAATTATGGAAAAAATTGAGGCGGGAGTAAAACTTGTTCCGATCCATTTGAAGCAAAAGGTGGAGAGTCCAGACAATACTGCTGCGGTGAATAAGGAGAATCAGTGGAGAATTACGAGGATTATGATTGCGTGTGCTCTGTTTGCAGTAGGTTTGGTGTTTGAGTCGCGTTGGAAAAATAGTTCTTGGGAAGTTATGGAGTATTTGGTCTATTTAACGGCTTATTTTATAGTAGGCTACAAAGTCCTAGCTAAGGCTGTCCGCAATATATTCAGGGGACAACTCTTTGATGAGAACTTTCTGATGTCTTTGGCTACCGTCGGGGCGATTGCTATTCATGCCTTGCCTGAAGCGGTTGCAGTCATGTTGTTCTACTCAGTGGGTGAATACTTAGAGGAGCGGGCGGTAAACCGTTCACGGAATTCAATTCAGGCCTTGCTAAATTTCCGTCCGGAGTATGCCAATCTAGTTCATCAGTTGGATGTGATCAAAGTTGATCCCGAAGAAGTGCAGGTCGGACAGCAAATTTTGGTTCGCCCAGGAGAAAAGGTCCCTTTAGACGGTGAAATTGTGAACGGTAATTCGTTTGTCGATACATCCGCTCTGACAGGGGAGTCGGTGCCGAGAAAAGTCCAAGTGGGGAACCCCATTTCGGCTGGAATGATCAACACGACTGGGGTTTTGACGGTACGTGTTACGAAGGTATTTGCTGAGTCCTCAGTACAAAAGATTTTAGACTTGGTCGAAAATGCCAGTACCCACAAAGCAACCACGGAGAAGTTTATTACGACCTTTGCGCGCTTTTATACCCCTGCTGTTGTTGTTGCAGCGTTAGGAATTGCCTTAGTGCCTCCACTTTTGAGTGACGGAAATTTTCAGGCTTGGCTCTATAGGGCACTGACAATATTGGTCATATCCTGCCCTTGCGCCCTAGTGATTTCTGTTCCCTTGGGCTACTTCGGCGGGATCGGGGGCGCTTCACGCCACGGGATCTTGATCAAAGGAGCGAACTATTTAGAAGCGTTGACAGATCTTCGCACCGTGGTGTTTGATAAGACGGGAACTCTGACGGAAGGGGTCTTCCAAGTTGTAGAAATCAGCCCGGCAAAAGGGTATACCGAAAGGGAACTCCTGGAAATTGCCGCCAGTGCGGAAGCTCACTCCCCTCATCCCATTGCTAAATCAATTCGCGAGAAGTATGGCAAAGACGTTCAAGACAGTGCTTTGGCAGGCTTGCTGAGTTATGAAGAAGTAAGGGGTCAAGGGATTAGAGCCAGCTATAATGGACAGACTGTGCTCGTGGGTAAAGCTGAATTATTGGAACAGGTTGGGATCTCAATTCCAAGACTTATGGTTGACAAGGGGCCAGGGACAGTGGTTTACATCTCCGTAGACGGAGGTTATGTTGGGCAATTGACGATCTCTGACCGAGTGAAGGCAGATTCCCCTGCAGCAATTGCTCGCTTAAACCAAATGGGCATGAGGACGGTCATGCTTACTGGGGATAACCAAGCCGTAGCTAAAGCAGTGGCTGAAGAATTGGCTGTAAGCGAATATCACTCTGATTTAATGCCAGAAGATAAGGTTTCTTGGCTTGAGACGCTTAGTCAAGCAAAACGACAGGGGAAAATAGCCTTTATAGGCGATGGACTCAACGATGCTCCCGTTTTGACACGAGCGGATGTGGGGATCGCTATGGGTGGTTTAGGGTCAGATGCAGCGATCGAAGCCGCGGATGTCGTGATTATGGACGATCAGCCGAGCAAGCTTGTGGAGGCTATCCAGATCGCTCGATATACAAAGACGATTATCTGGCAAAATATTGGTTTTGCTTTGGGCGTGAAGCTGCTGGTTATTTTATTAGCAATCTTTGGGATGGTCAATATGTGGATGGCTATTTTCGCCGACGAAGGGGTTGCCTTGCTGGCCATTATGAACGCCATGCGTGTCAGGTGGTATCATAAACAGGGGCATAAACAAGGGGACAGGTTCACCGTTCCAGCATCGCGGGCAGTTAAAGTAGCGGCACGCTAGCACTCTGTGTTAGAATGAAGGTACAAGGTTCATTCATTTTAAGTTCGGGGTGAAAGTATGATTGTGAAAAAGGCAGAGGCTGACGTTGCTGTTGATAAGCACGAAACTATAGAGGACGCCGTGTGTGATATCTTATGCGTGCATCATGAGGTGATCGATAAGTATTCGGATCAACTCATTACTCTTGACAGAGCAAATAAGCTGGCGGAATTATTTAAGACACTGGGTGACCCGACGAGAATCAGAATTATGGATGCCCTGGCAAATTCGGAGTTCTGCGTTTGTGATCTGGCAGAATTATTAGGATTAAGCCAATCTGCCACCTCTCACCAACTGCGGGTGCTTCGGAATAGTGATCTTGTCAAATACCGGCGGGAGGGAAAGATGGTCTACTATTCTATGCACGACGCTCATGTCTCAGAGCTCTATCGTCAGGGATTAGAGCATATTGACGAGGGTTAATTTAGTGAAGCTTTGTCTAGAGTCAGTGAATCAAGGTCCAACGTACTACGACGTTGGACCTTGATTCTTTTGTATATGTAGAACCAACGGTTCTTTTAAGCGCAGATAGTGACAAAGAAGTCTATGAGTTCATGCTGACTCGGTTTCTGGGGCAAAGTTTAAGAGATATAAACGATCTTTGATATAAATAACAATTTATGATACAATCCTCATATGTATCCGTAGGGGAGTGATGAAATGGAAGGATATCAAGATATTCAGCAATTCCTAAAAGCTTTAGCCGACGAAAATAGGTTGCATATTGTAAAAGTTTTGGCTAAAGAGTGTAAAAGTGTGAATGAGATTGCGGAGGCAGCGGGGCTTTCCCAACCCTTAACGTCTCATCATCTGAAAGTATTGAAGAACGCCGGAATAGCCCGCGTTGAAAACCGAGCAAGTTTTAACTTCTACTGAATAACCGATGAAATGATCTGGAAGATCATTGAGAACTGCCAAGAGTTTATTCAAAAAAGACCAAAGGAAGGAGCCTTTCTGTGATTGAATTGCTGAATAGTTCACAAACTAATAGCTCTACAAACTGCTGAGGGTCTGACTCAAGTGCTGGTCAGCATTTAGAAGGTAACACGGAAAATTGCAAGATTTGTGGAAGTCCATTAGAATACTTCGATAACGGTCGTGAGCTTACTTGTGAGAACTGCGGCAAACAGGAGACAGCAAATATTTGTTGTGCCAACGGCCATTATATCTGTGATGAGTGCCATGGCCGAGGCATTTTTGACCTGGTTAAGGAACATGTGCTGGCGAGTGAGTCCCAGGACCCCTTGGAAATCGCTGAAGCCTTGATGAATTTTAAAGATCAAGTGCCCATGTTAGGCTGCGAAAATGCATGGATCGCTGCGGGGGCTTTAATGGCTGCTCTTAAAAATGAAGGTACACTGAAGATAACCGAGGCCCAAATTCTCGAGGTTCTAAATCGAACGCATCGGCAGGCCATCGGCGGATATTGCGGATTGACAGGGGTTTGTGGGATTGCGCCGGGAATTGGGGCCTGTTTCAGCGTTATTTTAGGGGCTGCTTGTCCTAAAGATCGAGAAACCGTCACGACCATGACGGTTGTCGCCAAAATTGTCAACGTGATCGCCCAAGAAACGGGGCCATGTTGTTGTAAAAACTTTGTTCGGCACGCTTTGACTGAAGCCATCGCTTTAGTTAAGGAACTACTGAACATTTCTTTAACCCAGCCTTCAGATCCAATCGTGTGCACTGACGTAGAACGGCATCCTCACGGGTGCAGACAGGAAAAATGTAGTTATTTTAGATCCTAACGTCTTAAAGTAGCCTTGAGACGCTGAGTTTCTAAGAGCAAACCAAAACCATCTTCTATTCTATTGACCACCAAATCAGCGGACTGGAGAGCTTGCAGAGAGGCTCCCTCAAACCCAATGACAGCAATACTTAAATGCGCCTTTTCGAGCATTAATTGATCGTTTGCGCCGTTTCCGATTGCGACAACTTCCCGGGAACCGAACTGCAACAAATAATCTGCTTTTTCTTGGGTATGGTCAGTGCTCTCCAATAATTTTACCTGCACGGGCAAGCCTTCACATTGCTGTACCACGGTACCATTGGTGTCCGATGTTAGAATATGAATTTCTAGAAGGGGAGATAAACGACGGATATGATCCCGAACAGATTTGAGCATTTGCCCGTCTAAGGCTAATGTTCCGTTGTAATCGAGGACTAATACTTCAAGGTTCAGGGTTCCTCGGCCTGGAATGACCACTTGAATCATAAAATTTCCTCCCATGAAATATATGTGGTGTGGTAAAAAAACAAAATGGCTCTTACTTAACTGTATGAGCCATTGAAGGTCACTGTCAAGTTTAGCAACATATCGGTGTAAGCCTATTATTAACCTTTTGGAATAACTTTGTTGCCTCCACGATTGAGAGAAAATAGGGCTCCTATGATACTTAAACCAGCAGCTAAATAGTAGACGATCCCCGTGCTATGCAAAAAAGCGGTCACATAGGGGAGGGAAACCTTGGAGTCCATGCTATGCTGGAAAATAGCGACGGAAAGGGTAATACCTAAGACCATACCCAAGTTTTTAACCAGTTGGCTTATTCCAGAGGCTGCGCCTAATTTATTTTTAGGAACTGTACCCATAATGCAGGAATTGTTGGGTGCTTGGAAGAGGCCCAAGGAAGCTCCCATGCCGAAGACGGCAAGGATTACTTGCATAACTGGGGTGTTTTTGCCGACGTTAGCTAAGAGAATTAAAGCGAGCGCATTGAGGATCATACCACTGCTCGTTAAGAAGGTATAGCCGATTTTGTCCGAAAGCCGTCCGGCGAAGGTTGCCATTATAGCCATGCCAAGGGGAAAGGCCATCATAAACAGTCCAGCCAGTTGGGGCGTATATCCTAAGACTTTTTGATAGTAAAAGGGGAGGAGTACGGTGCTGGAATACATGGTGATGAAGGAAATGAGTGCAGCCACAATGGAGGTCCAGAAAATTCGCATTTTAAAGAGTTCGAAGTCTAGAATGGGGTTCAACGCTTTTCTTTCGCGAATAGCGATGGCAATAAGGCTGATGAGGAAAATTGAGCCAGTGACAAGAATTGTTGGGGAGAACCAGCCAAAATCATTGAGATTGGAGACGCTGTAGATGAAGCTAACCATCCCTATGATGACGTAAATCGCTCCCCAGGTATCAAATTTCTTACTGGGTCGGGCTTTGCCATGATCGGCTGGAATGATAAAGTACGAAGCAAGGAAACCGGTGGTTGCCACAAGCGTAATCAGAAAAAAAATCATGCGCCATCCCCAGAGTCCAATTACAATCCCCCCGATTGAAGGTCCCGCCAAGCTGCCAATAGCGGCTACTGAGCCAAGGAAACCAATGTTTTTCCCGCGTTGTTCGGGGGGATAGTTTTCTGTGGCAATGGCTAAACCGTTAGCCATGATCATAGCTCCTCCGACCCCTTGCAAGACTCGTGTCAGGATCAAGAGGTAGACATTATTGGTCATAATACAGAGGAGTGAAAAAATGGCCACTAAAGCAAACCCACCATTATAAATTTTTTTTCGCCCAAACATATCGGCTAACGTGCCAAAGATAAGGAGTAAGGCAGACATGGTCAGCAGGTAAACAGAAGGCACCCACTGGATCATGGAAAGACTGACCTTGAATTCTACTGCCATACGTGGCAGTCCGACGTTAACGACTCCACCGTCAAACGTGGAGAGAAAGGCTCCTGTGGCCACACTTGCTAAAATATACGATCGTTTTGGCTTAGTTACGGGGAGGGGTGATATTGTAGCCATAGTATGACCTCCTTAATCAATGCTGAGGACTGCTTGAACCAAAGCATTCGTTACTTGTTTGATAGCGCCAGCATCACTGATACGAAAATTTTTAGGAACGTCTAAATCTTTACTGACAATAAGATGCTGATCGACTTTGAGCTCGGCCTTTTCTAGGGTTCTCTTGGCACAAGACATCGGACATCCATCGACAGCAACGATCCCTCGGGCGTTTTTAGCACCGTTAAACATATTTTTTAAACCAGCAGAAATACTGGCCAAGCAAAGGAGGGCGACACGGTTATAGCCTAAGATGCCTGCTGTTTCCACACAGCCTGTCACAGTGGATTGTCCGACATTTGAGGCTCCAGCACAGTAAAATAGGGCAACTGGACTTTTTTTCTCCTCGACTTCTTTCCCCTCTGTGATGGCATTCATATAAGGAAGATACCAATTTGTTTCCTTATCCCCTTCGGCCTTAGGTGAGGTAGAGGGGGCTGAGATGTTCGTGTTCGTTGGTTCTTTCACTAAGTCGTTGAGTTGGATCGGGGCTCCACTTTGACAGGAGCAACCTACATTGTTTTCTGACATTTAATTGACACCTCTTTATAATATTAGATTCTTATGAAGTATTAACTTCATGACCACGGAGTATGCGCTTTAATTTTTATGCACCCGGAATGGCCGCGGTCATTCCGGGGTTATTTCGGGTTAGAAGGGGTTACTCTTGAGGGAAAATGCGAAGCCCAGTATTCACTCGGTTCATCCCAGTTGAACCGTCAATGACCGCGATCACTTCTAACAGTTCTTCATCCGTGACCCCCATGTTTCTTAGCGCTTTGGTATGACTGGCGATGCACATGTCTGAGCCGTTGTTGATGGATGTGGTCAAGGCAATCCACATTTTTGTTTTAGCGTCGAGTTTTCCAGGAGCCATTACAGTTTTCATTTTCATGAGGGTGGCTTTCATGTAATCAGGAAAGTTCGCTAAGGCGCGAAACGTAGGAGGGACCATTCCTTTTTCTTTCTCGAGGTTGGCGAAGAGTTGTTTTACTTCCGGAGATGCATCTTGATCTTGGATGAGCTGTACAGTTGACATGGTATTGCCTCCTTTTATTTACGAGATGATTATATTATAAACTTGTAATATAATCATTCTAGCACTTAATCCTCAAAATGCAAGAAAGGAATTGAAAAAATTTCGAGAGCACGCAAATAGTGAATTGATGGTTGCAATTCTAGAAAACGTATAATAATATACTTATATAAGCAATGTGTGATATGAGGAAGGAGGTAAGGGTTTGGGCTCTGAACCGCGCATAGAGGAGATGGCAGAAGAATTTAAGGTCCTGGGGGATAAAACGCGGTTGAGAATTTTAGCGTTACTGCAGGGTCGGGAGTTATGTGTCTGTGATTTGACAGAAGTCTTAGGGATAAGCCAGCCTGGGGTGTCCCAACATATGAGGCGGCTTCGCCAAGCGGGATTTGTGCATGAACGTCGGGGAGGACAATGGATTTATTATTCGCTGAATATGGAAAATCCTCTGCTTGATTTGCTTATGCCGACGTTTCCCAAGATCGAGGAAGACGAAGAACGGCTTATGCATGCCAAAGGATGCCCTACTTAAAACCAGTTAAGGCTCAAGGGTTTAGTTAGTTTATAACAATAGGGGGAATTTGCTGTGAAAGTTGCAATAATATCCGACATTCACGCCAATGTCATTGCGCTAAAGGCCGTACTAAAAGATATTGAAGAACAACAAGTTGACAGTGTTTATTGTACTGGCGATTTAGTAGGATATGCCCCGTTTCCCAATGAAGTGATTGATTTAATCAAAGAGAAGAACATTCCGACAGTCATGGGTAACTATGACGATGGAATTGGTTATCAGCGATTTATTTGTGGTTGTGACTATAAGGACGCTGAAGCCGAGGCTTTAGGGCATGAATCAATAACGTGGACTAAGAGGCATACTTTTGAAGAAAATAAAGAGTTTTTGAGAAATCTCCCCAAAGAAATAAGGGTTAATATCGCAGGTAAAAGATTGCTTTTAGTCCATGGCAGTCCTAATCGCCTAAATGAATACGTTACGGAAGAAATTTCTGAAGATTATGCTAGTGAACTTATTGCTCTTGCTGGCACAGACATTCTCATCTGTGGTCATACCCATCTTCCTTTTACCATGGTATTGAAGGATAAATTGCTTATTAACGTAGGCAGCGTCGGAAAACCAAAACACGGGGACCCTCAAGCTATATATGCACTTATATCTTTTGCACGAGACGTAACGGTTGATTTTCGAAAAGTACCTTATGATTATGAGGCAACGGCCACGGCAATTGAGGTCTCTGAGTTACCGAATGAGTTTGCCCAAATAATTCGGACGGGAAAATATTAATGAATTTAGGATTAGAGGAGGCTAAAACAATGAATAATGCGCTACCCCTTCGCAGTAAGCTTTCAACGTTGGATCGTTATCTCACCTTGTGGATCTTTTTGGCGATGGCAGTCGGTGTGGGTATTGGGTTTGTTTTTCCGGGTACGGCTGGTTGGATTAACCAATTTCAAGTGGGGACGACCAATATTCTTATTGCTATTGGATTAATAGTGATGATGTATCCACCTCTAGCAAAAGTGAAATATGAGGAAATCGGACGTGTCTTTAGAAATGGTAAGGTCATGACCTTATCGTTAGTTCAAAACTGGATTGTGGGACCGATTGTAATGTTTGCTCTCGCCGTGCTTTTTCTGCATAACTACCCAGAATATATGGCCGGACTTATTATGATTGGCTTAGCCCGTTGTATTGCCATGGTTATTCTTTGGAACAGTCTAGCTAAAGGAGACTCAGAGTATGCAGCAGCATTGGTTGCTCTGAATTCCGTTTTTCAGGTGATTTTCTATTCAATCTATGCTTACATCTTTCTTACCGTCCTACCAAGATGGCTTGGTATTGGCTTGAGTATTAACGTTAACATCAGTATTTGGCAGATCGCCCAGAGTGTGCTTATTTATTTGGGAATTCCTTTTTTTGCGGGGATGCTTACGCGCTTCATCTTATTGCCTATGAAAGGAAAAGAGTGGTACGAGAAAAAATTCATTCCCAAGATTAGCACTCTTGCGCTAATCGCCTTGCTCTTTACAATTATTATCATGTTCTCGCTCAAAGGCCAGACGATTGTTTCCGTACCTTTGGATGTTGTCAGAATCGCGATACCGCTGTTGTGTTACTTTACAATTATGTATTTTATTTCATTTTACATGGCTTGGCGACAAGGACTTCCCTATAGTCAAACGGTCACCTTAGCGTTTACGGCAGCGAGCAATAACTTTGAACTGGCTATTGCTGTTGCTGTCGCGGTGTTTGGAATTAGCTCAGGAGCAGCGTTCGCCGCAGTCATCGGTCCGCTCATAGAAGTGCCTGTCATGATCGGCTTAGTTAATGTTAGTTTGTTCTTGGGGAAGAAGTATTTTGACAAAAAGGGATTGTCCATAAGAGGGTAGTAGGTGTTAAATAGAATGATGAGAAGAAGGAACAGAGGTTCCTTCTTCTCATCTTAATTTATACCAATCAGAAAGTAAAAATTTCAGGTGGGTCCCTTCTCGCCAGCCTCGGCCAGCGCATCAGTGCAACTAAGGCGACCGCCTTCGCCAAGGCTTGGCGTTAGCCAAGTTTCTTTATATAAACGGGCGTAAAGTCACTATCCTTTTAGGGTAGTGGTAGTTCACATAGACTCAATGAATCAGTGAATAGAGTAAATGTGGGAGGACTTGATTACTAATAATTAAAAACTGTGCTTAAATCTATGGCAAGATCGGGAAAAATTGATACCTCGACACTATCTGCATCAGTATATAACTCAGGTCTTCCATATCTGTTGTTATCCTGTAAAGTGAATATACTTACGATCTTTGTGTCTGGCGCCACGATCCAATATTCCTTCACGCCAGCCTTTTCATAGGCCCAAAATTTAGTGAGCCTATCGATCCTTTCTGTTGGAGGGGATAATATTTCAATGACCAATTCTGGTGTACCGCAATACCCAGTCCCTTTAAGTTTCGATTTATCGCAGATTACTAGTATATCAGGTTGAATTACTATAGTAGCGTGCTCATCATCTTCGTCAATCTTAGGTAATCTTAGGTCAAAGGGAGAAATAAATGCTCGGCATTCTTTGTCGGATAGATAGTTTCTTAGCTGTGTGGCTAATTCCAAAAGTATGGTTTGGTGCTGCCAAGTTGGCGCTGATTGCATATGGGGTACTCCGTCAATGATTTCCCATCGTTCATCGTCTGGAAATTCCAGATAATCAGCATATGTATATTTTTTTGCTTCTTTTGATAATGGCATATGACTCCCTCCAGTTATCATATTATACCAAATATTTGAAGGAATTACATCTCAATATCGAGCTGGTATCACATGAACGATCGCATTTCGCATAAGTGACACGATGTCTCAAGGAATTACAGAAATAAGATTGAAGATGCAGGAAATAATAGAATAAAAACGAAATCATATTCTAGTATAGAAATACTCAAAGGGGAGAAAGGTATGCGCTTTTGGAGAGCTAAAGAACTGGGTCGGCAATTTGGTTTGACTTTAACCATCCTATTCATCGTGCTGGTGCTTGTGGGCTGCCAAAGTGCTGACCGCTTACCCATGGTTAGCGTTAAACCAACAGATCATTCGCTTACCAATCCAAAGCCTATGGAGAATCAGAATGTCTTGCGGGTGGGGATTTCTTCGGTGTTATCTCCTCGTGAGACCTTAGATAATTATCAGGACTTGGCCGATTATCTCCAAAGGAAAATTGGTAGACCAGTACAATTGATCCAGCGTCAAAGTTATCAGGAAATTAATGATCTCGTTCGTGACCAAGGGGTTGACGTGGCCTTTATTTGTTCTGGGGCTTATGTCACGAGGGAACAAGAAAACCTTGAGTTATTGGCCGTTCCAGAAGTGAATGGAAAATCAACCTATCAGTCCTATGTTATCGTGAGTTCGAATAGTAAGTTTCAGTCGTTTCAAGATCTTAAGGGCCAGGTGTTTGGCTTCACTGATCCTATTTCTTTTTCTGGCACGATTGCACCAACCTATATGGTTACACTTTTGAACAGCCAACCCACTGAGTTTTTCAAACGAATTGTTTATACGTACAGTCACGATAACTCGATTAAAGCCGTTTTGGACAATGTGGTATCGGCAGCAGGAGTGGATTCTTTGGTTTATCAATATTCAGTGGCTAAGGACCCTTCACTAGCGGCAAAAGTACGCATTATTGCACAGTCTCCGGAGGTTGGAAGCCCTCCAGTTGTGGTTAACAAAAGTATTGATTCTCATCTCAAAGCGGCTTTGTTGGAAGCATTGTTACAAATGGATAATGACCCTATCGGTAAGAAGGCCTTGCAGGCTCTCTTATATGATCGTTTTGTGTTGCCTAATAATGCAGCCTATGAGCCTATTCAAACGATGGTGAAGGCGAATGCTGCTCTAAAGGATAAGAAGTGATTTTAGGAGACACACTCTAAGAATTTTCCAATTGGCAGTTAGTCATTAAAGTTAGCGAGAAAGAGGATTCTTATGACATTGAAGTCAAGAATTAAACGTATAAGTGAAAAAAGCATGAGAAATCCCTTTGTCAATTATATCAAGGAGCAACTCAGACATGTCCGAGTGCAGTATAAAATCCTAGGCCTAGTCGTTGGGGTTGTGCTTCTTTTGAGTAGCATGATTGTTTGGCAGATGGGAAATATCTTAACGAACAATTTGCGAGATCAACTCGACAAGAGGGCAGTTTCGATCGGGAGTGATGTCGCGGCAAGAGCTACCAATGAGCTCTTAATCAATAATGCTTATTCTGTCTATGAATTACTGCAAAACACGCTCAAGAACAATGAGGATGTCTTGTATCTGTTTATTGTGGATCCGCAAGGGAATGTCTTGGCGCATACGTTTGGCGAGGCGTTTCCTAAAGAACTACTGAAAGCGAATGCTGTGGCTGGAGCCGATAAGTATCATTTGACGGTTTTCCGTACAGAAGTAGGGGTCGTTCGTGATGTTGCTGTGCCTATCTTGAACGGGAAATTAGGGGTAGCACGGATCGGAATGGATGAAAATGGGTTACAAAAAGCGGTGCTCCTGATGACCTGGAACCTTCTACTGATTGCGCTTTTTGTGTCCGCTCTGGGGATTATCGCTGCAGTCTTGCTAACTCGTGTTCTAACCCAGCCGATCCGTGAGTTAGTATCCTTAACCCAACGAGTAACGCAAGGGGAACTGGATGTTCAGGGGATGGTTCATTCTCAAGATGAAATTGGGGTTTTGACAGAAGCGTTCAATCAAATGACGGAATCCTTGAGTCAGAATCATCGTGAACGTGAGGATTTGATGGTTGAACTCAGGGAAAAAGAGGAGATGCGTCTTCAACTCTTGGAAAAAGTTATGACAGCCCAAGAAGAAGAACGAAAGCGCATTTCGCGAGAGCTTCATGACGAAACAAGTCAGGCGTTAACTTCCTTAATGGTAGGATTAAAGGTTCTAGAGTCTGAAGCCTCTTTTTGTGCTGTGGGGGATCGATTGCAAGAAATGCGCCAGACCGTTGCGCAGACGTTGGAAGAAGTGCATCACTTAGCACGGGAACTTCGGCCCAGTGTCCTAGATGACATGGGGTTGGTGCCAGCTTTAGAACGTTACATCCGGGAATATGAAACTAAATTTGGGACGGAAGTTGATTTTAATGTCACGGGGTTTCAAGAGCAGCGTGTTTCCGCTGTAATTGAGGTGGCGCTTTACCGTATAGTTCAAGAGGCCTTAACCAATGTCGCTAAATATGCTGAGGCCAGTATGATTTCCGTGTTGCTGGATTGGCGGGAAGATTTGGTTTCTGCTATTGTTGAAGACAACGGACAAGGGTTTGACCCTCATCAAACGGTCGTGCAACCCGGACGGGGACTTGGACTTTTTGGGATGCAAGAGCGGGCTGCTTTACTAGGGGGGACCTTTAAGATCGAGTCTCAAAAGGGAAAAGGAACAACCGTTTTCATTAAGATACCAGATAAAGGAAACTCATTCAGAGAAATTACTCCCTCTGAAGTATAGTTGGACTTATATGAATTAAGGGCAAAGAAAGAAGGAGTTTCATGTCTGAAAAGAAACTGAGAATTCTACTCGGGGACGATCATGCCGTACTGAGAGCGGGGCTACGAGTTTTATTGAATCTTGAAAATGATATTGAGGTTGTGGGTGAGGCAGCCGACGGGGAAGAAGTGGTTGAGATGGTGGAGAAGACTCAGCCTGATTTAGTGTTGCTTGATCTAACCATGCCCAAGCTCAGTGGTTTAGAGTGTATTGAACGTATCTTAGAGAAGTATCCGACGACGAAGATTTTGGTTTTGACAATGCATGATGATGAAGAATATATGAAAGCTGTCATCCGAGCAGGAGGGAAAGGATATGTTCTGAAAAAGGCTGCGGATGTGGAATTGCTCTCAGCCATCCGAACGGTTTCTCGGGGAGAACTTTATATTTATCCCCCTATGGCTGCGACCTTGCTTTATCAGATGGTCGGTCCGCAAACATCAGGCAACAAAGATAAGAAGGAAAAAGGACTGAGCGAGAGAGAACGAGAAGTTCTTAAGTACTTGGCACTTGGGCATACGAACCAAGAAATTGCCGAATTCCTTCATATTAGTGTAAAAACAGTGGAAACGTATAAAACCCGAGTGATGGAGAAGCTTGATTTGCGAAAACGTGCTGAACTTGTACGGTACGCCATGGAAAATGGGATTATTAACGGTTAAACCTGACACGTGTCAGGTTTTTTCCTAATTGGCAAAGAGGACAAGAAAGGGTATGTTTTAATCGAGAAACTTTTTATGGATAGACTCGCTAGAAGTCGGAGTCTGGGAAGTTAGTTAATGGAGTTTACGACAGGGAGGGTTCGAGATTGTTAAGTAACGTTACCCGAATAATGCGAGCGTTAAGTTTTGGTTTACTTATAGCAGTGTTTATCGCGGGATGCGGAACTCCTAGAACTACAAATTCGCCCTCGGGCACATCTTCGGCAGGAACTGCGGGAAAACAAGAAGTGTCTTCAGGAAAGTCGGGAAACCTGACACTTAATACTTCTGAGAATTCGACCACTGGTTCGGAAGCCTCTCCTCCTAAGACGTTAACCGCGGAATCTATGATTTCGGCCAGTCAATTGGATGAAGGGATTAAAACGAAAAAAAACTGGCAGATTGTCGATGTACGTGAACGCAGTGAGTTTGCGACGGGGCATGTTCCTCAGGCTATCAATATTCCGTTGGGGTCGGTAGAAACTCAAATAACTAAAATAGACAAAGATAGAGATGTTATTCTCATTTGCCTCACGGGAGTGCGAGCCTTTTCTGCTTGGCAAACTCTGGTAGGTAAAGGATATGACCCGCAACACTTGAAGGTTCTCGTGGGCGGAATGGAGCAATGGAAAAGCTTAGGAAGTGGAGAGGTCACGGAGAGTATTGGAGGGTGCTAGGAGGAAATTGTTAGCACAATAGCAGCAAACAAAGAACAAAAGGTATTTATTTTGTCAAAATAGTGATATAATAATGATATATTATTAAGGGTGAGGTGAGCGATATGCCAGTAATCCGTCCTGTTTCAGATTTGAGGAACAAGACCCCTGAGATCGAAGAAATTTGTATAAATGAGCAAATACCTGTTTTTATCACCAAGAACGGCAACGGACATTTAGTCATCATGAGTCAGCAGCTCTTTGAGGAACAGCAAGCCCTATTAGACCTTTATGAAAAGCTGGACGAGGCCGAAGAACAAAGCCGTGCCGGAAAACGCCGCCCGTTCCGCGATGTTATGGTAGACATAAGGTGCCGCATCCATGCCAAAGCATCTAATTAGTATCACAGAGGCTGCAGAACAGGATCTGGCCGAAATTGTTGATTATATAGCAAGCGACAATCCTGCTGTCGCACTTAAATTGGCTGAAAATATTGAACAGGGCATTTTAATGCTTGAGGATTTCCCACTGACCGGCACAACGCCAAAAAATCGAAGACTAACACGGCAAGGTTATCGTATTTTGATAGTCGATAGCTACTTGGTGTTTTACGTTTTGCTGAATAATGAGATGGTAGAAATCCGGCGTATTATTAGCGGAAAAAGAGACTATAAGTTTTTACTTTAGTGGGAACGTTAGCTGTGGGAAAAACGGAGGGACAGGCAAACGGAAACGGGGGGACAGGTACGTTGTTTTCATTATCTGAAAACAACGTACCTGTCCCCCCGTTTCTCCCTGTCCCCCGTTTTCCTCCGTTTGAAATGTCAGGAGAATCCTGACAGGGACTTGATTTTATATAGGGATAAAGAGAAGTAGGTTTAGGAATAATCCCGCTATATGCAGGATTAATCCTGCTATAAGATGGAGGCAGGTGAAGAATTCACCTGCCTCCGAGTCTTGAGAGCCCAGGCTGTAAGTAAGGCTGTTAAGACCGATAGGGTGCCGAAGAACAAATCAGGCGCCTGCCCGTATTTGGCGAAGGTGGCAAGCACTTATAACAATAAGGAGATGAGACCATGGGAAAACGGTATGCCATGGTGATTGACCTGCGCAAGTGTGTAGGCTGTCACGCGTGCACAGTGGCCTGCAAAAGTGAGAACAATGTGCCGCTGGGTGTCAATAGGTCTTGGGTCGAGGAGTTAGAGACGGGGAAATTTCCGAATGTTTCCCGCCATCGGTTGCCTCGCCTTTGCAATCACTGCGAGAATCCATCCTGCCTCAATGTTTGTCCCGTTAAGGCCACCTACCAACTTGAAGACGGAACAGTGCTTGTCGATTATGATCGTTGTATCGGGTGTGGGTATTGTATTGCGGCGTGCCCATATGATGCTCGGTTTATTAATCCAGAGCGTAAAACGGCTGAAAAATGTACCTACTGTCATGAGCGAGTAGAGGTGGGCCTTCTGCCGGCTTGTGTTAACACGTGCATTGGGGGCGCTCGTTTCTTTGGGGACTTAAATGATCCTAATAGTGAAGTGTCTAAATTACTCGCCACACAGGCTGTGACGGTGAGCAAGCCAGAAACGAATAATCGTCCGCAAACCTACTACATTGGAGCGGATGAAAAGTCATTGCGTCCAAATCTGCTAAAAATCGTCGGGGGTGAGAATTGATGCTGACTGTTCATTTCTTTGACGTGCCCCATGAAATCTACTGGGGATTACTCATTGCTTTGTATTTCTACTACACTGGGATGAGCGCAGGCTCTTTCATATTAACAAGTTTGGGGACGGTTTTCGGGATTGAAAAGTATAAAAAGGTGTCCAAAGTTGGGGTTATCATGGCGATTGTCTTGCTGCTCTTTGCTCCCCTGCACCTTCTCTTTGACCTATCTCAGCCGGGGAGGTTCATCAATCTTTTCACACATGTTCATCTCACGTCGGCGATGTCTTGGGGAGTTTATCTTCTCATTCTTTATCCGGTTTGCCTCATGATTTATGCTTGGTTTCTTTTCCGTCAGGACTTCGTGAAGGGTTTAAACCAAGGCGGCTTTAAAGCATCCCTCTACCGCTTTTTGCTCTTTGGTAAAACGGATATGTCCGAAGCGTCTAAAGAAAATGACAAAAAACAAGCTAAGTTTTTCGGAACTCTTGGGGTTCCACTTGCTTTGGCAGTTCACGGGTATACGGGATTTATTTTAGGCAATGTGCAAGCTCGCGCCATTTGGCATACGCCGCTCATGCCGATTATTTTCCTGATGTCGGCCATGGTTTCAGGCACAGGATTGTTTATCATTGTTGTGATGCTTGTGGAGAAGTTTAAATTTGGCCGTTTAAACGATGATATAAAATCTTTAATTGCGGACATTGCCAATCTCATGAAATGGTTCATTTTGGTTGATGGTAGCCTCATGATTATTTACTTTATTGTTCTCTGGTATTCCTCCGAATCTGGGTATGCTGCCGGGTATTTCCTCTTGCATAGCGAAGGATGGAGTTTCTTAGGCCTAGAAAACGTTCTCGGGATGCTTGTTCCTTTCTTAATTCTACTCTCTAAAAAAGCCCGCCAAAGTCTCCCGGCGGTGGTGACTGCTTCTCTTCTCACGATTATCGGAGTGCTGGCCATGCGGATAAACCTCGTGATCGGTGGTCAAAAATTACCACTTACGGGAAGCAAAATTGTCGAGTATGTTGCTTCTGGGCGAGATATTGGAATTGTGATAGGTATAGCAGTGGCGGCTACGGCGGTATTGACGTTCTTCTATACGGTTCTGCCCATGAATCGCCCTGGCGCACAGGAAATCAAATCCACTCCAACCACGAAGGGGGTTGCACAATAAGATGGAAACAACACGTAGAAAGTTTCTCCAGGGTGCTGCTGCTTTTGGCGTAACGATGGCTGTTGCACCTATGGTGTTCGCGGATACTATGCCCAAAGGGATTCCAAGCTGGAAAAATGGTTCTCCGGCCGAAGATGCACTCGATACTGACCCCAGCGTAAGCTTTGTCTATTCGACCTGCTTAGGATGTCGCAGCGACTGTAGTTTAAGAGGCAAAATTAAAGACGGCGTGGTTATTAAGTTAGATGGCAATCCCTATAGCCAGATGTCAACGGATACTCCTCTTAAATATGATACTGATCCGAAAGAAGCCCGCAAGTCAGCAGGGAGACTTTGCCCTCGTGGGCAAGCCGGTTTGCAACTACTTTATGATCCACTAAGGGTTCAACAACCTTTAAAACGAGCAGGCAAACGGGGAGAGAATAAGTGGCAGGCGATTAGTTGGGATCAAGCGTATAAGGAAATTATTGAAGGCGGGAACCTTTTTGGAGAAGGGAATGTCGAGGGACTTAAAGCCGTTAACGATTTAAATACCCCGATCGATCCGGAAGCTCCGGAGCTGGGTCCCAAAGCGAATCAATTTGTCTTCTTAGCAGGACGGATTGAGAATAGTCGTTCTGAGCTTGTAAAACGTTTTGTGAATAATTCTTTCGGCTCGATTAACTGGTTCGAACACACGACGGTTTGTGAACAGAGCCATCATATTGCTACTTCCTTTACCTTTGCGGGCAAGGGGCATCTGAAGCCTGATTTTGAAAACTCCAAGCTCATACTCAATTTCGGAGCCAACTATGGGGAAGCAAATTTCCCGATGAACGGGTTAAGCCGTAAATTAGCTAATTTCAAACTAAATAAGGGTAAGTTGATTACGGTGGACCCGCGTTTTTCCGTGAGTGCCTCTAAATCCGATGAATGGGTTCCTGTCCTACCCGGAACGGATGCTGCTCTAGCCCTAGGAATAATCCAATGGATTATCGATAACAAACGCTATGATCAATCGTTCTTAGAAGCGCCTTCTAAAGATGCCGCTGCAAAAAAAGGAGAATCGAGCTGGTCGGACGCCACCTATTTGGTGCGCAAGGATAATGGAAAATATTTGCGTGGAGATGAAGCGGGGCTTGGAGGAACTAAAGATGACTACGTCGTTTTAGTCGCCGGAGTCGCGACGTTAGCAGGGAAAGCCGATGCCGGAGACTTGCTCGGAGAAGCGACGATTAATGGAATAGCCTGTAAAACGTCCTTCCAGCTTTTAACGGAAGGTGCCAAGGAAAAAAGTCTTGACGACTATGCAAAGATTTGTGGGGTCCCCAAAGAACAAATTGTTCGGGTTGCCGATCAATTCTCATCTTACGGGAAGCTTGCTGTGGCAGATTTTTATCGAGGCCCAGTACAGCACACGAACGGATTTCAAGCAGGTCGAGCTGTGTGTATCTTGAACCTCTTAGTAGGTAATGTTGACCATCGTGGCGGGTATCAAGCGGGTGGAACCACCCTGAGTTATATGGGAGATAAGAACGGAAAATACCAAGTGGCTAAACTTCATGCGGGTGCGATTAAGCCAAAGGGAATTCGGATTTCGCGGGAACAGGCAAACTATGAAGATTCCACCGAATTCAAGAAAAATGGCTATCCTGCCAAACGCCCTTGGTTTCCCTTAACCAAGGATGTTTACCAAGAGGTTGTGGCAGGAGTGATCGATGGGTATCCTTATCCCGCGAAGATACTTTGGTTGCACATGGGAACACCCGCTTATGCTATACCTGGGATGAAAGACCGAGTAATTGCCGGTTTTAAGGATACCAAGAAAATACCACTCTTCATTTCAACGGATATTGTCATTGGAGATACTTCTATGTATGCTGATTATATCCTGCCCGAGGTCACTTATATGGAACAATGGAATGCTTTAGGGGCCCCACCGACGATTTTGGGGTTAGTGGCTGACGTTCGTCAACCCATGACGCATGTTTTGCCCCAAACAAAGTCACTGGAAAACATCTGCATTGACCTAGCTAAGAGAATGAACCTTTCCGGGTTTGGAGATAATGGTTTTGGGGCGGGGATGCCGCTCAATAAGGAAGAAGATTGGTATTTGAAATTGGTAGCTAACTTTGCGAGCCAATATGGAAAAATACCAGGTGTTACTGAAGAATCTCAAGTTAAATATATCCTTGATCGGGGCGGAGTTTTTGATGCAGGTGGGGCCTATGAGGGACTCATGATGAAAAGTAAAGTAGCTAGCCTATGTACTATTTACGCCGAAAAAGTAGCGACGACCAAAGATTCCATGACGGGTAAAACCTTCGATGGCATTCCCGCATACTATCCGGTGAGGGATGCTAAGGACCAAGAAATTAAGGATGACGGGTACCCCTTTATTGCCACCACTTACAAACAAGCGTTCCAAACGCATAGTAGAACCATTTCAGCACCCTGGCTAACGGAGATTCAACCTGAGAACTTTGTGGAGATGAATAATGAAGATGGGCAAAAACTCGGGCTAAACGATGGCGACTTAGTTAAAGTGAGTGGACCTAGTAATAAAGATGGAGTTAAAGGGAAAGTCCGCTTGCGCCCGGGTGTGCGACCAGGGGTAGTAATCGCTAGCGTTGGCTATGGCCACTGGAACTATGGCGCGGCTGATGCTGTCATTGACGGTAAAAATGTTCCAGGAGATTCGAAGCGCGGCAAAGGGGTAAACATTAACTATGCTATGCGAGTTGACGATTCGATCGGAAATGTCTGCCTCGAAGATAAGATTGGTGGAAGCTGTTCTTTTTATGACTCCCGTGTGAAAGTTGAAAAAGTCTAAGAAGGTGAATCAATGGCTCAGACGACGGATTTTCTGAACGAGTCGGCAACACGTGCAGTGCTATACAATTTATTTGCAGGAGCCTTAGCTCGCAAAGTCGATGATTCGTGGTTAAATCCAAGTTTTCGTGAGAAACTTCAAATGGGGCTACCCGACGTTTCAGGCAAGGATCAACTCTTAAAAGCCTTAAAAAGAGCAGAAACGGATCCCGGATACTTTGAAGAACTTCAACTTGACTATGATGCGTTGTTAAATGTGCCGGGATCAAAGCTCACGTTTCCCTATGAGTCATGCTATACCCATCGCAATATTGATGGCACGTATGGGCGGCTGTGGCAAGAACCAGCTCAGGATATGCATCGTATTTTAAAGGAATGGGAGATTGTCTTTGCCGAGGGCTGGGATCTCATTCCGGATCATATCGCCCTCGAGCTCTTCTTTATGGCCGAGCTTTGTCGCCGTACCAGTCTAGCACAAGAGGTTGAGGATAAGAAACGGCTGCAAGAATGGCAAGTAGAGTTTTTTCAGGCTCATCTCAATTCGTGGATTTTTGAGTTCGTGAATGTATTAGAGATGAAAGCGGATACTGATTTCTATCAAGGCATGGCACATTTGTTACGGGCCTTTTTAGAAGAGGAAAAAGAAGGATTAACAGATAATTTGGAGCGAACTGAATAATATAAGCGTTACTACCCCTCGATGTAAATCGGGGGGTAGTTTGCACGCTAGGGAGTTCTATTCATTTCTTTTCTTTTCCCAGCTTCTCCTGAAGATCGTAGAGTATCATCGTGTCCGCATGGTATAGGTAGAATAAAAGAAATCCTAATTTATGCGGTGACAATGTCCAGCTTAAAGAGGTAGAATAAAGGCTAAGATAAGAAAGAACTAGGTTGTTGAAAATGGAGGAGATTATGGGAATTATACTTACCATTATCGGAATTAACGTGGTCTATGTATCCTTGTATACCCTACGCATGATTTTTGTCATTAAAGGCCAGAGAGTTTTGGCAGCGCTTCTTTCTATGGGTGAAATTTTTGTTTACATGACAGGGTTAGGGCTGGTTCTGAAAAACTTGGACAATCCCTGGAATTTAGCAGCTTACTGTATCGGTTTTGGATTAGGAGTGTATATCGGCAGCCGAATTGAGGAGTATATAGCTTTAGGATATGTGACGGTTCAAGTGACTGTAGATTGTGTGGAAATAGAATTGCCCTCAAAGTTACGGGAATGTGGATACGGTGTCACTTCCTGGTTAGCCGATGGTAAGGATGGGCATCGGTTGATGATGCAGGTTTTGGCGAAGAGAAGTAATGAACGTAAGTTGATAGAGATTCTCGATAAGTTCTGTCCCAAGGCGTTTGTAATTTCGTTTGAACCGAAAAACTTCAAAGGTGGATTTTGGATTAAACGAATGCCCAAGTCGTTTTGAAGGAAAGTGTGGATTTGAATTAAGCAAAATAATATATTATAATATTATTAATTGAATGCTTCATGGGCAGAGTATAATAAAAATAGAATTTGAGGGATTTATATGGAAGAACAGATCATATCCATGAAGAGTGACTTTTTTAAAGCTTTAGCTCATCCTACTCGGGTACGTATTCTTGAACGATTAGCGAAGAATAACGAGGAAGTGTGCGTTTGTGAGCTAATCGAGGATTTGGGAGTTGAACAGTCAAATTTATCTCAACACTTGAGTATTTTGCGCAAACAACAAATTATTACATCGACTAAAGTGGGCTTAAGGGTAATGTACCGTATCAAATACCCAGAAGTATTAACCATCCTAGAGAATGTCCAGAAGATTCTTGCTCAGCAATTTAGAGAAGGGGAAGCTATGATGAGGCATCTTGCTGAACGTTAGGATGGTAGCAAGAAAAAGGGGTTGAGACTGTTGGAAATTAAAATTTTAGGTTCCGGGTGTTCAAATTGTGCGAAATTAGAAAAAGTAACTAAAGAGGGTATTGCTCAGCTGGGGATTGAAGCCCAAGTTGAAAAGGTCGAAGACATGCAAAAGATTATGTCTTACGGGGTCATGAGTACGCCTGCACTCGTGATTAACGGGGTGGTTAAGCTGGTTGGGAAAGTGCCGAATAAGGTGCGCATGATTGAGATCCTAGAAAAGGAACTAAAAGCGTAAATTTAAACGTCCCGCCTACTGTAAGTTTCAGTGTGGCGGGACTTTTTCACATTTAAAAAAATTAAGTCCATTATACTATCCTATTGGCCCTTTTCTGCGTCTAAGAGGTGTCAACCAAAATACAGGAATGCAAGGAGGTTTATAAATGTTTAATGCAGAGAAAAAACAAAAAGCAATTGAGGCTTTAGCTGATATGTGTTTTCACTGTGGGGACAAACACAGCGATGAGTGCCCACTCGCCAAAGCAGTCGCAGCGGCCAAGCAGATCCCAACTCAAGACTAAATCATAAGCCTAATAATTAGGTTGGTAGGGTAATTCAAGTAACAAGAAATACTTGTATATAGAAAATCCGGGGGATATCCTCGGATTTTTTTACCCTTTTTATTGTGGAAAAATGTAGGACCCGCTGGTAGGCCTTTGACCAAGGAGGTAATAACTCTTTCGCTTATTACCAACAAAAACCATTGACGTAATATGAATTAAAGCATAGAATCTAAATGAGAATAGTTATCATAATCATTAGATTTCAAGGAGGTGAAAATGATGCGAGGATTTAAAACCACATTACTTATTTTAACGATACTGGTAATCACGTTTAGTCCTGTTAAAGTGTGGGCCTCAACTCAGGCATCAGATAACATGGCCAAGGCGGAACTCTATATCGATCAAGCCTTAACGGAGACCAATCAAGGACATTTATCAGAAGCAAAACAAAACTATCAAAAATTTCGCGATAAGTGGGGAGAAATTGAAGATGGCGTAAAACAGGAATCTAGAGATGCGTATAAAGATATTGAATCCAATTTGGGTCAAGTGGATTATGCTTTTATCCAAACTAAACAAGAGAACATAACCCAGGCTTTACAAGGGCTTAAAAACGTGAATCAGAAATTTATTCGAGGAGAGTTTCCCAAGGGTCAACAGTTCAAACAAGAAACTATTTCACTGAGTGATTTCATCATTCTATTGCAACAAGCTAAGATCAAAGCCCAAGATCATCAACAGCAACCAGCGCTGGGCGAGATTTCAAAAGTACGGGAATCCTGGTTAAGCGTGGAAGGAGTTGTAGTTGCTCAATCTGCAGCCGTTTATAGCAATTCAGAAAGAGACATGGTCACTGTAAATGCGATGCTTTCTGCGAATCCACCCAATTATCAAGGCGCGATTCAATTGCTGGATCAGATGATTAATTACTTGAGCCCACTGGCGAGTAAATCTGGGTATACGTTTTGGGATGCCGCTATGATCCTAATACGTGAAGGCCTTGAAGCACTCTTAGTGATTGCTGCTTTACTGGCCTTTGTCAAGAAGTCCGGTCGAACCAAAGGCAATGGATGGATTTGGCTAGGGGTTGTAGGAGGTCTGCTTCTCAGCGTTATTGTCGCGATCATTGTAAAGTATGTATTCTCTTCCGGCGCATTCGGTAATAACAATGCCCTGATCAATGGATGGACCGGTATATTTGCAGCTGTTATGCTCTTATACATGAGTTATTGGCTGCATAGTCAATCCAATGTTGCTGATTGGCAAAAGTATATCCGCAGTAAAAGTGAATCTGCTTTGGATACCGGGCGGATGGTTTCTTTGGGGGTTCTCTCTTTTCTAGCTGTCTTCAGGGAAGGAACGGAAACAGTCTTGTTCTTTATCGGTATGGTCAATCAAATTAGTATGCAAGCACTTGTGCTTGGCTTAATCGTCGGATTTGGCTTACTTGGCGCGCTGGCTTATTTAATGATTCGCTTAGGATTGAAACTTCCCATCCGTCCCTTTTTCATGGTTTCTAGTGTGATCGTCTTTTACTTATGTATTAAGTTTACCGGAATGGGGATTCATGGTTTGCAATTGGCTGGTACACTACCATCCACAACTGCTTCGAGTATACCCAATATCGATTTTCTAGCTCTTTATCCATCATGGCAGAGCGCTCTTCCCCAGATTGTTTTAGTGATTAGTGCGCTATCCGTCATTCTTTGGAAACGGATAAATGCCAAATAATACTTGCCAAAAGAATCGTATGAAATACGTTAAGAAGATTAAAGTTAATATTTAGGAGGCTAGTTCAATGAAATTATCTCGTATAATTCTTGCTTCAACTCTCGTAATCAGCTTAGTGGTTATCGCCGGATGCGGCGCAACCAAGACGGGTCAAACAACATCCCAAGACACATCCAAACAAGGGATATCTACTCAAACACCTTCAGCCATCAAAACAGGCGTGACAAAGATGCTTAGCATCACAGCAGATTTGAAAACGGCTATTGACGCGGGGGATGAAGCGAAAGTTAAGGTAACTGGGCCTCAGTTAGAAGATGCTTGGAAACCCTTTGAGGATGACGCAAAACAGAAATACCCCGATCTTTATAAAAAGATTGAAGAATCTCTTGATCCAACGATTGCAGGCTCGAAGGTAAGCCCTCTGGACAAACAAACTCTTGGAAAATTGAATGGGGATTTAACCCAAGAATTAAATGAATTAGCAGCAAAGGAGAAATAATGATTTACTGAATTGATTTACCGAATTTAGAGCAATGTAAAAAGCCTCGGCGTGCCGGGGCTTTTCTGCAACTAATAACAATCTATTCTGTGACAACAGGTATCAAAAACGATGTTACATATATGTAAAGCATTAGGAAGAACTACTCCGATCGCAGTAGAAAATGCTTTTCTTTGACTCAAGCTATGAGTCAATACCTAACAAGCGTTTGCGACTGGGGGTCTTTTTAAAAGATATGTGGAATAAATTATCTTCATACAATAATTAAATATTGCAGAGAACAAATGGGGAGGGATATGCTTGAACGGAGTTTTGCTACCAGGCGATTTCGTACGGGAGTCACTGGAATTACACCTCTTCTTTGGGCGGATTATGAAAGAACATTCGATATTTCTAGAGGCTGGGTTTGTCGGCAAGGATGCATCGTATGCTCAGCAAGCAGATCTGTTTAAATCCCAATTTACCGAAGTATTAAAAGAGGCTATAATCCTGGCTAACGGCGTTGTGAGTAGAGAAGCATTTAATTCGGGAGAATGGATAACGGATAAGACTCTTCGGGCAGAACAAATTACTCAAGAACTTTCCGGTATTCCTATCGAATCGGTTATGACTACGGAAGTAAATAGACTGACCCCTGATGCGGGAGTAAATCAGATACAACTGGAGGCCCAAGTCAGTGTCTTAAATCAAAAAGCTATTGGTCTGACCAATGCTATAATTCACTTTAAGACCAACATACTGGAAGGAATGCTCCAATGTAGATTGTTCACGTTTAATTTTCCTCTTTTATTAATTCATATCCGGAGAGAAGCGGTTTTTTACATGAAACATTTAGAACGTTTGCAAAGGCATTTGGTTATTGATTTCGTAAGCGAAGCTATTGAAGAGGAAAGGTTTTGGAATAGGCAAATGGCGGAGCACGCTCAGTTTATTAGCCATCTACTGGATCCTACGGAATCCGGTCTAATTGTTAAGGCCAATGATTTTGCCAGACGATTTGATAAACTTGAGCAAAAAGTACCGGAAGGAGTACAAAATAATACAAATATTGGCCAGTTAACACGGGAAGCTATCACGGTAACCCGATCCCTCAGGGACTTTAAAGCAGCAGGCACAGAAGGGTTACTAACATGTAAAATAAAATCTATAATTATTCCACTGTTGGCAGACCATGTATTAAGAGAAGCCAATCATTACTTGAGAATTTTAATTAGGTCAAAACGAGATTTGCAGCTATATGAAGTAACACAGTAGTTCCCTCATTATGATACGAGGAAAGGCTGGAATGTCTGCAACTGTTGAAGTTCCTTTAAAATAGCACGAGCTCGTTAAATTTTAAACAGGAACCAACGACATGTATTCAATTCATACTTCAGCTCGAACAGTTTGAGTATTCCGTTAATCTCGCTTTGGCAGCGGAATAGAATCATTCTATTTCCAGCTAGTTTTTCCTCTGTTTTAAAAAGGATTTTATCAATTCGAATGACAACAGATTCCCCTTCGAAAGTAACCATATATTTGACAGGACGTGGAGTACCATCTTGAGAAAAACGGGCGACCATTTCAATGGGTTTCATAAGCACTTTCATTCAAGTATCCTCCTCAAAGCAGACTGGACAAGAGCACTCATCAGATATTCCTCATCTGCAACGGTTCCTCCAGTATGGCACATATGACCTCTAGAAGACTACTTTATCAGAACTTATGTTCTATGTAAAGAGTATATATGTTTTTATACTTTATTATACCAAATAAGGTGCTAAGCACACGGGTATCAAAATACTCGTAAATACGACATATAAGCTCAATATTTAGCGAAATAGGAATAGAAAAAGTTAATGTATCCATATTGACTTATTATGGACACAGTGTTAATCTTCAGTTGTGAGGAGTTATAATCAGTTTTGGCAAAAAACTCACAGAGTAGCAGACTAGTATACATAGGGGTCCAATGAACTAAAATGATTTTAGGAGGTTGAGCTATGTTTAAAAAGATATTGGTGCCAACGGATGCCTCGGAGTATTCATGTCGGGCGTTGAAAACTGCTTTGGAACTAGCACGGGTATTTCACGCAGAAATTGAACTTCTGTTTGTTATGTCCCCCCCGGAAGCATATTGGGACCCTTATGTAGCTCGTAGCTTTGTAGTTCCGACGCAAGAAATTGAACGAGGAGGAGAGCTTGCGTTAGAGGCCACACTTGAAGGGATCGATGTGGGGGATGTCCTCTTGATGAAGAAGAAACTATCGGGACACCCGGCGACCATAATTATTGAAGAAGTTAAAAAAGAGAACATAGATTTAGTCGTAATGGGGAGCCATGGGCACGGGCCGATTGCAGGCTCTATATTGGGCAGTATCAGTCAGCGCGTCCTCCAACGAGCGGAGTGTCCTGTTTTTATTGTAAAATAAAGAACTTTACTGAACGCGCTGAAAAGGCTGTTGACATTTAAACTTGTCAACAGCCTTTTGCTAAGTTTTCTATGAAAGGAAGAAATACTTGCGTAGAAGGGGATGCGAATTAAATGATTACCCCGGGAATTACCGCAGGAGTGTAGATTCGTTGGGCGAGCTCGCTATCGATCATAAAGAGGCCTGCCCCGTCTCCTTTTATAAGTTTAAGTTTGTTCAGAACACGACCCATGTTTTCCTCTTCTTCCGCCTGTTCCGTAATATACCATTGAAGAAAAATCTCGGTTGTATGATCTTGGATTTCCCGGGCAATGTTCATGAGAGAATAAATGGACTGGGTAACAAATTGCTCGTGTTTTAAAGCTAGTTCGAAGACTTCCTGCGGACTGGAAAATTCGCTTTGGGGTTTTTGGATTTCGGCAAAAGTTACCTTACCGCCGATTTTATTGAGATAATTAAAGAAGCCTAAGGCGTGATCCCGTTCCTCTTGAACCTGAACTCGAAAATAATTGGCAAACCCATCTAGGTTGAGGGATGAGAAATACGCTTGCATGGCAAGATAAAAATAGGCTGAGAAGAGTTCTTTATTTACTTGATCATTGACAGCTTGAATCATTTTCTCGTTTTGCATTTTAAATCCACCTTCTTTTTTTTAGGATGAGCATTTGAGTGTCTAACTATGTATTCTACATCATTTAAGAAGTTCCTTCTGAAAAAATAACTACGGGAAAATAATTATAATAATTATCATAGAAGTTAAAACTTGAATGAAAATGGGAAAAGAATACTTTCCCAAGGAGGATTAAAATATTACGCGTAGAATGTATTAGTGTGTCTTAGGAAGGAATCTGGGATTCTTAAAATGGTTTAGGAGGGTTTTTATGTTTAAAAAAATATTGGTGCCAACAGATGCGTCGGAGTATTCGCGTCGTGCGTTAAAAACTGCTTTGGAACTGGCCCGGACATTTCACGCGGAAGTGGAGCTTCTCTTCGTTACGTATATCCCGGAGGCGTATTGGGGTTATGCTGCAGCTTCTAGTTTTGTAGTCCCTCCAGAACAAATCGAACAAGGAGGGGAGCTTGCATTAGAAGCTTCACTTGAGGGAATGGATGTAACTGATGTCCCTTTGAAGAAGAAAAAAATGCAAGGACACCCTGCAAGCATGATTTTAGAAGAAACTGTAAAAGAAAATATTGACTTGGTCATCATGGGAAGTCATGGCTACGGACCAATTGCTGGATCTGTGCTAGGTAGTGTCAGTCAGCGCGTCCTCCAACGAGCAGAGTGTCCTGTTCTGATCGTAAAATAGAGGAGAGCTTACACTACTAATCTATACTAACGCAAAAGCTGTTGACGTTTAATGGGTCAACAGCTTTTTTTAGTAAAGTAGCAGTTTTCAATTGGGAATAACTTTAGAATGGAAGTCCCAGGCGCCGAATAAGTGCAAATCCTGCTCGTTTAACGAGAGGAAGAACTAGTTTGCGTGCCAGGGGAGCGCCAATACGTTGAGCGAGGGGAATCCCCACTTTACGTGCTAGAGGAGGTCCAAAACGCTGAGCAAGGGGATAGCCCACATTACGGGCCAAGTGAGGGCCAAATTGTTTGATGAGCGAGGGACCATATTGTTTTATAAGAACTCCGGCTTGCTGTTGCCAGAGGTTAGAAGACCCGGTCGTAACGGAAGAGGGAAGATTCTGAGGAGAAGATGGAATGGGCTTCTGAATAGGAGTAACAGATTGGACCGGTGATTTTGTTATAGGCGGAGTTATGGGTTGAACTATGGGCTGGGTCATCGTTTGAGTCATGGGTTGGGAAGCTGGGGAAGGAATTGGTGGTTGAACAGGGTTAGCTCCTTGGCGCTGAATCGGGGAAACCCTGTTCGGTTGTGTTGGGTAATAATAACTCCGCTGCCCTTTTAACGATGTCATGGGCAAGCCCCCTTATATAAAATGTAGAATCATCTGATTCATACTACACGGTATGCAATAATTGGATTAATGTTCTAATTGAGGAAAAAATATATAGATTTGTAAATCTGCCAAAAGGGTTAGAAATCAAAGCTAAATAGCACTATATAAAAGAGCAAGGGGTTCCATTACGGGACCCCTTGCTCTTTTTATGTTCCAATTCACTATTCGGCAAGAGCAATTGCCTCAATTTCCACAATAGCGTCCTTTGGCAAACGCGCGACTTGTACAGCAGAACGGGCTGGTGGGTTACTGGGGAAGTAGGTGGCGTAAACAGCATTCATCGCAGCAAAGTCATTCATGTCCCGCAGGAAAACGACAGTTTTAACGATTTTATCCATGCTGGCGCCTTCGGATTCTAGAATCGCTTTGACATTATCTAAGGATTGCTTGGTTGCGCCCTCAATATCAGCCACCAATTCTCCACTTTGCGGATTTAGAGGAAGTTGTCCAGATGTAAAAATTAGATTTCCTACCTTAACTCCTTGGGAATAAGGGCCAATGGCCGCAGGTGCGTTTTGAGTATTTACGATTTGTTTATTCATGGGATCGACCTCCTTGAGATTTTCATGCAATTTCTGTGCCATCTATGCTATGGCAAGACTAGTATCAGTATAACTGATGTCGCGGGAATAACCAAGCAGGGAAGTGGAATTTTTCGGGACTGAGGTGGACAAAGTACCGTGATCAGGCGAAATTGGAAATTTTCTTATGAAATAGGAGGAATTTATTTTATCCTGTCGAAATTATAAGATTAATCAGATTTGCACGTTAGACTGGCCATGTCGGCAAAAGATATTGATGTTTTTCTGAGTAGAAGGGGCTTAGTTAGTGAGTTTGAGGGGGTAATTTCTTGAAATCAATTTTTTCTCAAAACAAGTTGCCTTTAGCCTATGCCGGAATAATGGTTTTATTAGAGTTGGTGTTTAGAAATTCAAATTTTACGTTAATGTTTTTCTCTTTAAGCATTGTAGGTTTCTTGGCTATTATATTATTTCGTACAAGCCTAACTTTGAAATTATTAGCCTTTGCCATAGAATTCTTAAAGAGGGGATCTATGGGGGATTACATAGTTTTGGAAAGAGGAGTCGATGTTTCTAAAAAACTCCTTGATGAGTTAATAACGCTAAAAAAGGCGGGTAATACAGATAGGACAGCCCTCCTGGAACTACAAAAAAAGCTATTAAAGGAGAATAAAGGACTCCTTTCCCTAAGCACCTTCTGGGAGCCCAATGCCTTTGATGGCAAAGATGAGAACTTTAGGAGTTCGGACTACTATGATAATGGGAAATTTACTGCTTATGTCTATTGGGAAAACGAAACTATCGAAGTGGTAGCTCTTAAGAATGTTTATTCTGAAGCATGGTACACCATCCCTAAGGAAAGTCGCAAGGTTTCAATTATTGAACCCTATATTTATGATCTGAATGGCAGTAAAATTTTAATGACGAGTATAATGCGGCCGATCATCATTAATGGCAAGTTTATGGGGGCAATTGGGGTAGATATTGAATTAAAAGAAATCAAAGAAATCCAAACGGATGTTGTTTTATATGAAAATAAATATAAGGGACACGATCTTGATAAGATCAAAGAAGCTTTGACGGAAAGAAATGATGAGCTTGGAATACTTGGACAAGTCATCAAGGCAGCCAATATCAATCAGAAGGAATTAACGAGCCGTCTCTTGGAAACGGCAAGTGAAGTTACTAACACATCACAAGAACTGACCTTAATATCTCGAGAGTCGGCCAAAGCCGTTGAAGAGATCGCAAAAACGATCGAGCAAATTGCAGGAACCGCCACAGAACAGGCGGGCGATACGGAGAACGGCGTTAGGCAAATTATCGAGCTAGGAAATTTAATTGAACAAGATCAACTGTATTTAGTTGAGTTAAACCATTCTGCGGAAACCGTAGAAACAATGAAAAATGAAGGCACTGTCTCCATTAACGAACTAAAGGAAAGAACTGCAGAAAGAGAACGTTATATGGAACGAATACAAGAGGGAATCATTAAAACAAATCAAAGCGCGGAAAAAATCAATTCTGCTAGTCAAATGATTCAAGCTGTAGCGGATCAAACCAATTTATTGGCTTTGAATGCGGCCATAGAGGCAGCACGAGCAGGTGAAGCAGGAAGAGGCTTTGCCGTTGTAGCCGAAGAAATCAGGAAGTTAGCAGAACAATCCAGTCATTCAACCAGAGATATCGCTGAGATCGTTAAAGAATTACAAATCAATTCTCAGAATGCAGTTGATATCATTGATAAAAGCTCTGTCATTACCAAAGAACAAGAAGATAGTGTCACAGTTACAGATGAACGATTCAAGGGCATAGCTTCGGCTATTGAAGAGACAAAAACAATTGTTAACAAGTTAAATAGTTCAGGGCAAGAAATGGAAAAGAAAAAAGACCAAATCACGGAGATTTTGAAAACCTTAGCTCGTATTGCAGAAGAAAATGCGGCTAGTACGCAGCAAGTCTCCGCTGCTTCAGAAGAGCAAACAGCTTCAATGATCGAGATCGCTAATGCCAGCGGGGGATTATCACAATTAGCTAAAGAATTACAGCAATCCATCGATAAATTTAACAGTTAGTCGATAATTGAGAAGGCCAGCGTTTTCCCACGGGGGAGACGATGGCTTTTTTGTTTTTAAGCCAATTTTAAGCTAGAAATGTTAAGGTGGAGATAATGAGAGATATAAAGGGGGACTCGGGCTTGGACTTAATGACAGATCAAGGTACTAGTGTTGCTTTTTTTACGTTAGTGTTATTCGCATCTACCTGGTACCACATACGGAAAGTTAAGCAACAAGCTAACCAGTCGAGTGCTAAACATGAGTAAATAGCTAAATTGAAAATGGAAACGCTGGGTGAGTTTAAACTCACCCAGCGTTTCTGTTTTTATGGATGGTGAGTCGCTGGATGCTTAAGTTAATAATAACGTATGACGAGGTACACTGCTGAAATTACAACGGAGAGAATCATTAGAGGAAAGCCTACTTTAAGGAATTGAATATAGCGTATTTTGGTACCGTTTTTCTCAGCGATTCCTGCTACGATGAGATTGGCGGAGGCACCGACTAAGGTTCCGTTTCCGCCGAGACAGGAGCCTAAAGCCAAAGCCCACCAGAGGGGCTGAGTTTGTGCTGGGGTGAGCTGACTGAGTAGAGCTAGTTTCTGAATTAGGGGAATCATGGTTGCGACGTATGGAATATTATCAAGGAACGAAGACAGTAGAGCAGATATAACCAGAATTAACAGAACCATAAGGAGAGGGTCCCCTTGAGTCAAGCCCATGCTCCACTCTGCCAGACGGTCAAGGACTCCCACCTCAATAAGCCCTCCGACCAGGACGAACAAACCAGCAAAGAAAAAGAGTGTGGGCCATTCAATGGATAAGAAAACATCTTCGGGTTCTTCATGGGCCAAGATCATTAGGAGCATGGCCCCACCAAGCGCGATGGTGGCTGTTTCCAGGTGAAGGACAGAATGCAAAGAAAATCCCAGAATGACGATGCTCAAGACTAAAAGGCTTTTCTTGAGCAAGGCAAAGTCCTTAATGTGATCCCATTCATTTTGAATCCTGAGTTTGGCTTTTAATTCTTCTTTGGTCACCAATTTGCGGCGATAGATTAGATAAAAGATATATAAAGTAACCGCCATAATGACGAGCACAACAGGAGCAAGATTAAGAATAAAATCCATAAAACTGAGACCTGTTTGTCCGGCGATCATGATATTGGGTGGATCTCCGATCAGAGTGGCTGTACCGCCGATATTACTCATGATGATTTGACTGAAGAGAAAGGGAGTTGGATCGACCTCCAGTTGTTCAGCAATGGAGAGGGCTATCGGGACAATTAATAAGACGGTCGTGACGTTATCCAAGAGTGCGGATATGAACGCCGTGAGTAAGGATAAGGAGAGCATAAGTAGGAGGGGGTCTCCTTTTACTTTTTTGCTTACCCAAATGGCAAGAAAGGCAAAGACCCCCGATCGTCGGGTTAAATCAACGATGATCATCATACCAATCAAGAGTCCTAGGGTATTCCAATCGATGTGATGAATCGCCTTATCTTGTGTGAGAACGCCTAAGATAATCAGTAGTGAGGCACCGAAAACGGCGGTCACGGCGCGAGGAACTTTCTCGGTGATGATAAAGAAATAGCTAAAGATAAAGATACTGATGGCGATTCCAATTTGCATTAATACACCTCCAAAATTGTTGATCTTTGTGGCGAAAGCCACTAGTGGTAAAAAAAGAGAGTAGTCTAAAAGACTACTCTCCCCAGAGAAGTTGATTCTTGTAGTCTGGCGATCCTCGCTTAATTTCAAAAGTCTATTCGACGTGCTTTCAAAATTAGGCCTTAGACCCATGACTTTAGCGTCCTTCACTTTCGCGAAGTTTACCCCAACCGAACCTACTAATTATTAAATTGACCATAAATCACATTTTAAGACTATAATTTAATATCAAGAATCAAGAATCAAGAATCAAGATGAAGCTCGTAATTAGTATAACAAGAAACGTTAGAATTCGTCAAACAGGTATAACGATATTTCATGTGAGGGAAACAATTCCAAGAATAAAAATCTGCTATCGATAGATACTATACTTTGAAGTGAGCAAATTTCGCCTTATATTGCAAAAAAAAAACTAAGGGAGGTCTTTTCAAGTGTTTAAGCATGTTAAAGATATGGAATACACGGTACATGTCGATCGACCAGATCCCCGTTTTGCTGTCTTGTTACTGGAGCAATTTGGGGGCGGCAATGGTGAACTTAAAGCAGCCATGCAGTATTTTTCTCAGAGTTTAGGATGTAATGATCCAAAAATACGGGACTTACTGCAAGATATTGCGGCTGAAGAGTTGAGCCATTTAGAAATGGTGGGTGAGTGTCTTGGCATGTTGATTGGTCCCGTCGATAGCATTCCTAAAGATTTCTCAGCGAATCATATGGCCCTGCTTGGAGGTGGACCACTTCTGGTTAACTCTGCAGGTGTTCCTTGGAGCTCGACCTTCGTCAACTCAATGGGAGATATCTATACTGACCTTTCGTCAAATGCCGGAGCAGAACTGAGGGCTAAACTTATCTATGAGCGGCTTCTCCAACAAACAGATGATGCCGGGGTTAAAGATATGATTCGTTTTCTCTTGAGTCGCGAAGAATCTCATAACTTCTCCTTTATGCAAGCGATTGACACCTTGAAAGGAACTGGTGTTAACAAAGACTTCCGGGATTCGGATTTCTCCAAGAAATACATGAATATGTCAACAGGTCAGGGAGATAGTCGAGGTCCATGGAATCAAGGTAACGAGTTTTCCTATGAGGAGAACCCGAACGAGAAGTATGGCGGGCCAGCCCAGTATGGAAAAGATCCACAACCAGCCGGTGGGAAGGAAGTTGCGCCAGGCTATAATGACCATACGCGCAATAATCCTCAATATTCCCAACCTCAACCTCAGGCTAAACCACATTAAGAAAAGCGAAATTGTAAGCTAAATGAATAATGTACAGTGCAAAAAACGGGCAGTTAATGTCCGTTTTTTTGTCATTTCGAGACACGATGGAATTGTGGTTGACAGTTATATACTTAAGGAGTAATATATTTCGAGTACGGAATATTTATAAACGTAATATTATCAGGGTAAATATTCTAACTTCGAAATACTAGGATAAAGGCGGTTAACAAATGGAAAATGAAAATATGAAGATTGCCAAGCTTCTTCAGGAAGTCATGCTCCTTTTCAGGCATAAGATGACTAAAGTAGTGGAGGATACAGGTATTACAACCCTTCAAATGATGATCATGGGAATTATAAGTAAGGAAAAAACGCTCAAAATCACGGAATTAAGTGGCAAGCTTAGTTTATCTAATAGTACTGTATCCGGTATTGTAGACAAGATGGAAAAGTTAGGAATGGTAGAGAGAACAAGAAGTGAACGAGACAGAAGAGTGGTTTATGTCAGTATATCTCCAAATTTTGTGGAGATGCATAAAACCTTTCATGAACGTTTTGAAGAAAACATTGCTCTAACAATAAACAAAAGTACCCCGGAAGAACTCAATAAAATACTCGAAGGTTTAGAGGTGCTGAAAAGGCTTCTGAAAAGTCAAGAAAAGTGAACTGAATTTCATCCTCAGGGCTAGAGATTAAAGAGAATGGAGATTGATGTTGTGTTTAAATTGTATCGATTTTTAAAACCTTATACTGCTTATATCGCGGTTGTTATCGTACTGCTCTTCTTACAAGTCCTTTCAGATCTCTATTTACCAACCTTGATGGCGAATATTGTTGACCACGGGATCGTGAACAAAGATGTCAATTATATTCTAAGAGTTGGTGGTTTCATGTTGCTTGTCGCAGCAGGGGGCACCTTATGTGCCATTATTGCAACCTTCCTTTCTTCCAAAACCGCTGTGGGTTTTGGGAGGATATTGCGCGAAAAGATCTTCACAAAAGTTGAAAGCTTTTCTTTGCATGAGTTCGACAAGATTGGCACTGCAACTTTAATTACCAGAACGACAAATGATGTAACTCAAGTTCAGCAGGTTTCAGTTTTGATCCTAAGTATGATGATCAGCGCACCGTTAACATGTATCGGTGGTATCATCATGGCCATCCAAGAAGATCGGGGTCTGACCTGGGTACTTTTGGTCTCGGTGCCTGTCCTCTTTGCCATTATTGGTATTGTGCTCACCAGAGGCATACCTCTTTTTAGACTGATGCAGCTAAAAATCGATAAATTGAATCTTGTTTTACGTGAGAATCTTACAGGTATTAGAGTGGTACGGGCTTTCAATCGTATTGATCAAGAAAAGAAGAGATTTGATGATGCTAACTCGGACCTTATGAATAACGCGGTTAAGGTAAACAAAATTATGGCCATCTTAATGCCCATGATGATGTTGATTATGAACTTTACGACGATCGCCATTATTTGGTTTGGGGGTATTCGAATCAACAATGGAGATATGCAGGTTGGATCTCTTATGGCCTTTATCCAATATGCGACGCAAATTCTTTTCTCCTTGCTCATGCTCACTATGTTATTTATCATGGTCCCGCGCGCTCAGGCTTCGGCTGTGAGAATCAATGAAGTCCTGGATACTGAACCGGAAATCAAGGATCCCTCTAAGGGCAATTCCACGAGTATACAACGAGGGTTCGTCGAGTTTAAGGATGTATCCTTCAGCTACCCTGGTGCAGAACAACCTGCGATCAGCAAGATAAACTTTAGCGCAAGACCAGGAGAGATTACGGCAATAATCGGAGGGACTGGCTCGGGCAAATCGACGATGGTCAATCTAATTACACGTTTTTATGATGTTGAAAGTGGAAGTGTTTTGGTTGATGGGGTGGATGTTCGAGAAATGAGCCAAGAAAGCTTGAGAGCCAAAATAGGCTTTGTTCCTCAAAAAACAGTTCTGTTTTCGGGTACTATTGCGGATAATATCAAATATGGCCGGGAAGATGCCACCTTAGACGAGATTAAGCATGCCGTTCAGGTAGCACAAGCCACTGATTTTGTAACAGAAATGGAAGCAGGCTTTGATCATACGATTGCCCAGGGTGGAACGAATGTTTCGGGTGGACAGAAGCAACGCCTCTCCATCGCCCGTGCTTTAATTCGCAGACCTGAAATCTATATTTTCGACGATAGCTTCTCAGCCCTTGATTTTAAAACAGATGCTAAGTTAAGAGCGGCTCTTAAGCCTGAAATTGCTGACGCGACGGTGTTTATTATCGCGCAAAGGGTTACAACTGTAATGGATGCCGATAGAATCATCGTTTTAGATGATGGACTGATCGCTGGAATTGGGACGCACAAGGAACTGTTAAATTCCTGTGAGGTGTATCGTGAGATTGTAGCTTCACAGCTTTCAGAGGGAGAAATAGCATGAGTGAAGGTAACGTTAATAAACCACAACAGGGAGTCATGGGAGGAAGACAGGGAGGACCTGGTGGAACCATTGGCAGACCTGTGGAAAAGGCCAAGAATTTCAAAGGTACTTTATTAAGGCTACTTCGGTATTTAAGACCACGCCGAATTCAGTTAAGTATCGTCGTCATTTTCGCCATTCTCAGCACCGTGTTCAGTATTTTGGGACCGAAGATTATGGGTAATGCCACAACGAAATTGTTTGAAGGCATCATGGGCAAAATGACGTTGGCCAAGCTGGTACCCCAGCAAGATATGCTAAGCAAATTGGCGGCTAATCCGAAAACAGCGACCCCAGAGGTAGTGGGAGGGTTGGCTCAGGTTAAAGCTGGGATTGCCAAAATTATGGCCTTGAATGGCGGGAAAATTGATTTTGACTATATCCTCAGAATCGTTCTGATTCTAATAGGGTTATATCTTGTGAGTGCCTTATTTAGTTATGTTCAACAATATATTATGGCTGGAGTGGCTCAAAAAACAGTTTATGATCTGCGCAAAGACGTGGATGACAAGCTATCGAGGTTGCCGCTTAGATTTTTTGATGCTAGGACACATGGCGAAATCTTGAGTCGAGTCACCAATGATGTGGATAATATTGCCAATACTTTACAGCAAAGTCTTACCCAATTGATCACGTCGATCGTAACGATTATTGGGGTTATCGTCATGATGCTAACCATCAGCCCGCTTCTAACCTTGATTGTTATTTTAACGCTCCCTCTTTATGTCTTAGTAACCACCGGTATTGCCAAACACTCTCAAAAACACTTTGCAGCTCAGCAAAAATCTCTGGGTGAACTGAATGGGCATGTCGAAGAAATGTACACCGGTCATGTTATTGTTAAGGCCTTTGGACATGAGGGGAAATCCATCGAGACCTTCAATGAAATCAATAACCGACTCTACGATGCAGGGTGGAAAGCCCAGTTTATCTCAGGTATTATCATGCCCCTCATGAGATTTGTCAGCAATCTGGGGTATGTTATTGTCAGTGTTGTTGGCGGCATTTTTGTCACGAATGGGAGAATAACGATTGGAGATATCCAGGCCTTTATTCAGTATTCAAGACAATTTACCATGCCCATCGTTCAAACTGCCAATATAGCAAACATTATTCAATCAACCGTAGCCTCGGCCGAACGTGTCTTTGAGCTCTTAGATGAAGTGGAAGAATTGCCGGATCGTGCAGATGCTAAGGTTATCGCTTTCCCTAAGGGAGACGTCAGCTTCAAAAATGTCGATTTTAGCTATAAAGAGAATGAAACCCTTATCAAGGGCATGAATATTGATGTCAAGCAGGGAAACACGATTGCTATAGTGGGGCCAACGGGTGCTGGTAAAACGACTCTGGTCAACTTATTGATGCGTTTCTATGAAATCAAGGCTGGCAAGATTACGGTTGATGGCGTGGATATCAGGGATATCAAACGTGGAGATTTGCGTAATATTTTCGGTATGGTGCTCCAAGATACATGGCTCTTTAATGGCACGATCATGGAGAATATCGCTTACGGTCGGGAAGGTGCAACTGAAGAAGAGGTTATAAAGGCGGCAAGAGCTGCCCATGCTAATCACTTTATTAAAACTCTTCCAGAGGGATACAACACCATCTTAAATGAGGAAGCCTCCAATATTTCGCAGGGTCAAAAGCAACTCCTCACGATTGCGCGAGCCATACTTGCTGATCCTGCAATCTTGATTCTGGATGAAGCGACCAGTAGTGTTGACTCAAGAACGGAAATTTATATTCAACGCGCCATGACGGAACTGATGAGTGGAAGAACAAGCTTTGTCATTGCTCATAGACTTTCGACGATCAGAGATGCAGATTTGATCCTCGTGATGAACAAAGGAAATATTATTGAAATGGGTAACCATCATGGACTTCTTGCTCAGAAGGGCTTCTATGCCGATCTTTATTATAGTCAGTTCGCGGGAGCGAACTTGGATACAGACGTAGTATAAGCAGCAGAAAAAAGGGTGGTGGCTAGATTTGTATAATCTAGCCACCACCCTTTTTCCCGGTCATGTCTTGAGTTCTTGCCAAAAGTTAATGACGTGGAGCCCATAACATGATAGAGACTCCGACAAGACAAATGGCACATCCAATCCAGTCATATACATCAGGCACTTTTTTATCGATTCCCCAACCCCATAGGATTGCGAGAATAATAAAGACACCCCCGTAAGCGGAATAAACTCTACCAAAGTTCGGGAACTTCTGTAATGTGGGTATGATGCCGTAAACGATGAGAATTAGTCCCCCAATTATTCCATACCAAAATGGCTTTGCTTCTCTAAGGGAAAGCCAAATCAAATAACCTCCCCCAATTTCTGCTAAACCAGCTAAAATAAATAAAAGAATCGCATTAAACATGTATTGCTCCGTTCGCCGTTAGCTCTTAATCGTTAGGTTCATGACGATGTTTAAGGTGATTATGACTATGATCGTGATCATTGTGGTGGACATGTGGATGGGGATGTTCATGTTCATGCTCATGTTCGTGGGCAAGTCCAAGGGCATGCGCTATCGTATGGTCTTTGTCGGGGAGGGTATCAAACCAGCCGTTATTAGCACTCTTTATGCTGTCTCGGAAGTGAATATAGGGCTTGATGTCTAGTAAAGGTGTTCCGTTATAGGCGTCGATTCCCGAAATGATGAGTTCGTTGCCTTGGATTTCTTTTAATTGCACAATACTTAGCCCGATAGGGTTGGGCCTTTTAGGGGAACGGCTCGCAAACAGTCCGATTTCAAGTTCGGGAGCCCAAGGGGAGTGGGTCAGTAGTTCGACGGGAGGGGTTACTTGATCGAGATGATAGAGGACATAAATATAGTTGAAATTATCCAAAGATTTCAGAGCACTTGCATACTCGGGATTGAGCGTGATCCAGAAATCGCCGGGTGCGTCAGGAAGCGGCTGATGAGGGGTATTAAAGGCAAAATAAGGGGTATGGATTGTGCCTATCGATTGAAGTGTGATGGACATAAAAATCTCCTTTCTTTTTAACCATTTTCTTAACGATTAATCTGTGGCCTTATCCATGCTCTTTAGCTCCACCGATGTGAAAATGAGAGCGCTTATGAATGAGGTTAACATCGAGAAGAAGGTCGCGGTTACTGAGAATTTCGTACGCTGTGCTGTCTGCTGCAATCGTGTGGTTTTCGCGCAGAACGATCACACGCTGAGCGATTTCTTCCACAATGGAAAGGTCATGTGTGGCAGTAATAATCGTTTTTCCTGCGCTCTGGAGGGCTGAAATAAATTCTACGAGCCAAAACTGGGTGCGTGGGTCGAGCCCATTCGTGGGTTCATCGAGAAATAAAACTTCGGGGTTGGCAGTTAGAACACAGGCTAAAGCGACTTTTTTCTTCTCCCCACCACTCAATTTATAGGGAGGGCGGTCTAATAGGGGTGTGATTCCTAGTAGGTCAGCAGTTTCAACGATCCGTTGTTCAACCTGTTCGGCAGAGAGGCCAACCTGGAGTGGCGCAAAGGATAACTCATCCCGAACGGTGGCGGAGAAGAGTTGGGCATCAGAATTTTGGAAAATGAAGCCGACACGTTGGCGGAACTCAGATAAGAAGGAAGGATCTTGCAGTTTTTTTTCAGTAAGGTTCTGTCCAAAGGCCAAGATTTGACCAGATGTAGGATGAACGAGTCCGGCAAGAATTTTAAGGAGTGTGGACTTTCCGCTTCCGTTGGCTCCAAGAATAACAAGGCTTTGTCCGGGATAGACCTGAAGATGAATATCAGATAGGACGGGCTGCTCGGGAATATAAGCATAGGAAAGGTCCGTTAATTCGAAAAGGGGAGCGGTTTGTTGTGACAATGTATTATCCTCCTAAGACTTTGTCGGCAGCATAAAGTGTTAAGCACGCCATGAGGCTGACTCCCGCGCTAAAGATGTCCACCCAGCGTAGCTGAAAACGCTGAAGAGTAAAAATTTCACCGGTATAGCCTCGCGCGACCATTGAGGTATAGACCTCTTCGCTCATTTGTAGTGATTTACCGAAAAGGTGGGCAATGGATGAACCCACGAAACGCCGTTGTTCACTTCCAGAGGAACGCCCTGCATCACGTGCTTTGCGCGCTAAGAACATGTCTTCGAGCAGTGTAATAAGCACAAAAATATAACGGTAGGTCATTTCCAGCGTAACAATGAAAATCTTAGGAACAAAAAAAGTTCGCAACGCACGCAACAGGTTGTTCCAACGTGTCGTCAGGGTGAGGAGAACTGCGAGAGTGACTGAAATTCCCACTCGACTGATCAGGAGAATTGCTCCCCAAAAGCCTTGGCGAGTGATGGTTAATTCAGGTGGAAAATGAATCGGCCCTAAATGGTGCGGGGTCGAGAACGTCCAAAGCATCCAGAGGGGGTCACCGGGTCGCACCCAATTAAAGATGGAAGGCAAAACCATGATCCCTGTAAATAAGGGAATAACGAACCAAACCCGCTGGATAAGGAAGCGACTGGGTACCTTGGATAACATAGCGAGGATTAGAATCCCCAGATAGATCCCCCAAAGCAAGGGTAAATGGCGCAGGAGGTTGACGGTTATGAGAAGGGAAAAAATGGCCAAGAGCTTCATCCTGGGATCCAGGGCTTGCAGGAATCCAGGGCGAAGTGCGATCTCCTCAGAATAGACGGATTCCCGTACAAAATGAATAATTCCTTGAAGAGTTTTTTGAATAAAATTGGACTGCTTTACTTTAGTCGAAGGAGAGGGTGCAGGCGGACTATTAGTTTGCAGCCAAAGAGGAAGATCCATTCCGCTCATCTCCCTTCTGGAAGTCACCTTGAAGGAAGAACGCAGTGACGAGGTCTAACACAGCATCGGTCTGAGGATTTAAGTATCCGTCAGGAATAGGCATAAAGGAAGGTTTCCTCCTCTCGTTATTAAAGTTCCGTCTTTTCTAAAATAATACGGTGGTTGAGAAGAGCCATATCTTTGATTTTGGCTTGAATAAACTTTTGTTTTCCAAAGATATCCACGAGTTTGAGACCGTTTTCGTAGGGTTCTATGGTATCAACCGACTCCATGAATAAAATATCGTTTTCTCCATCCTTAAGATAGGCATTTGCTTCACACATTACATTTTGCTCCTTCTTTTTGAAAATTAATAAAGGCCATAGATTAACATCATAATTCAAGTTATAACTATTATATTCGACAGCCCAGAAGGGATATCCTGTATGAAAAAGACCATGGAAAAAATGACCAGACTTAATGTCGAGTCAAGACCTCCATGGTCTCTTTTTTTCATATTGGATTGTTGTCTATGCTAAAGATATTCTACATGAATATGTAAATTCCTTTTGAACTTAATTTATATTTTTGAGGGGAGTGAGTTCACGCTTTTGTCCGCCAATAAGACTACCTAGAGAAAGCATGGATATAAACGCACCTTTAATTAAATAATGATCTTTTCCTGTTTTCTTCAAAATTTTTTTAGTTAGTCATAAACTTAGCAGGGATTTAGAAAGCGGATGTAGAATAAAAGAAATATTAACCAAATATTGAAGATGCAGGACCATGAAGGTGTTTGCAAAGGCCATGGAGGTTTGACTTTTTAAAGTCTATTTCCTTGGCCTTTTTATTTTATTTAAAAAGAAGGGGGTTAAATACTAAACAAAAATGCCGCATTCAAATGAATCATCCGTTCGAAAAAGAGAAAAAAGGAGAGATAGTTATGCATATGGCAGATGCCTTGATTTCACCTTTAGTTGGTGGAACCATGTGGGTTGCAACAGCGGGTGTTGCGGCTTACTCGATTAAGAAAGTGCAAAATGAGATGGATGAAAAGAAAATTCCTTTGATGGGAGTGATGGGAGCTTTTATATTTGCGTCCCAGATGATTAATTTCTCAATACCAGGAACAGGCTCCAGTGGACATCTGGGAGGAGGGTTAATTCTTGCAATTTTACTGGGTCCCTATGCGGGCTTCCTTACTATGGCGTCAGTTCTCACGATACAAGCTTTGTTTTTTGCAGATGGGGGTTTGCTGGCCTTAGGTAGTAATGTCTTTAATCTCGGTTTTTTTCCATGTTTTATTGCCTACCCCTTGATTTATAAAATGCTCATGCGAAAAGGGTATTCTACAAAGCGAATATTTGGTGCATCGATGCTTACAGCTATTATAGGCCTTCAAATGGGTGCTTTCGGGGTCGTATTGGAAACGTTCTTTTCCGGAAAGACCGAATTACCGTTTGGGACGTTTGTCTTATTAATGCAGCCCATTCATCTTGCAATCGGTGTGGTAGAGGGCCTTGTCACAACCGCTATTGTAACTTATATTTGGAAGTCGCGCCCAGAAATTATTGAAAAGGCCGGCTCAGGAGAGGCTATTGGGAATATTTCGATAAAGAAGGTTGTGGCAGGACTTGCTGCTGTTGCAGTGCTTTCAGGGGTAGTGTTATCCTGGTTTGCCTCTTCAAATCCTGATGGTTTGGAATGGTCCATGTTTAAGACGGCGGGTAAGGCGGAGCTGGAGGCGCAAGATGGCATTCATCAAAGCCTGTCTGAAATACAGAATAAAACGGCATTTTTGCCTGGTTATGACTTTAAGGCACCAGAAAAAGGAACGGAACAAAGTGCTGGAGAAAGCGAAGCATCTTGGCCTGCTGTAAGTGGAGGAACGAGTACCGCCGGATTGGTAGGTGGTGGGATGACGCTTGTTTTGGCGGGCCTTGTGGGGTCAGGCATCAGTTTGGCTAAAAGAAGGAAAAAGGGAACCCAGGCTTGAATAGTTCTGAGGTGGGGAGGATAACCCTGTCTTTAATTTGGAAATTAGGATTGGATTGTTGATATGTCGAACATCATGAATTCATTATATAATATGCGGATTCTCGATGACCTGGCCCGGAAAGAAACCGCCATACACCAAATACATCCTCTCGTGAAATTGTTGACCACAGTTAGTTATCTAACTGTGGTCGTATCCTTTGGGAAATACGATGTTAGCGGCCTGCTGCCGCTTCTTATTTATCCTTCGATGGTCTTTGCTCTAGCAGAACTGCCAGTAAAACCTATAGTTGCGAGGATCTTGCTTGTTTCGCCCTTCATTATTGGAATCGGTATCCTAAACCCTTTTTTCGATCATCAAATCGTTTTGTTGGGCGGAATAGAACTGTCAAGAGGGTGGGTCACCTTCCTTTCACTTTTAGTCAAGAGCGGATTAACCGTCACCGCGGCTCTCCTCCTCATTGCCACGACAGGGATGGATAGGCTGGCGGGGGCCTTAAGGATGCTGAAAATCCCTCGCATATTTGTGCTGCAGCTGCTCTTAACCTATCGCTATATCTCGGTACTGATGGAGGAGGTTGCTCGGACATTAAGGGCGTATTCACTGCGGGCTCCGGAGCAGAAGGGGGTTCACCGGAGCGCTTGGGGGTCATTGGCAGGACAGCTTATTCTCCGGACGTTTGACAGAGCGCAGCGTATTTATGAAGCGATGTGTTTAAGAGGTTTTACTGGGGAGTACCATACAGGAGGCTTTAAGGGAATTAAAGTCTGGGATTTGGCTTATTTGGCGGGATGGGTCTTATTCTTTGCGGTGGCAAGGATTTACAATATTCCTTTGTTAATAGGTTCATTGATAACGGGAGTGATACGATGAGTCATCATAAACTTGAGGTCAAGGATTTGCATTATAGTTATCCAGATGAACATAAAGCGGTCAAAGGAATGTCCTTTCGTATCCGCCATGGAGAGTCGGTGGGAATCATTGGAGCCAATGGAGCAGGAAAATCCACGTTGCTTATGCTGCTCATGGGGGTTCTTTTTCCAAGCCAGGGAGAAGTTTGTGTGGGGGACGTTCATGTTACGAAAAAAACACTCCCCATGATTCGTCAAAGACTTGGTATGGTTTTCCAAGACCCGGACGATCAGTTATTCATGACAACAGTCTATGATGATGTGGCCTTTGGCCCTCGCAATTATAAACTTGACGAAAAAGAAGTTGAAAAGCGTGTCCTTCAAGCTTTGGAGATGGTGGGAATACTTCATTTGAAAGATCGTGCACCCTTCAAGTTGTCAGGAGGAGAAAAGCGTGCTGCGGCTATTGCCTCTGTACTTTCTATGCAGCCTGACATTTTGGTGATGGATGAGCCCACGGCTGCTCTTGATCCGAAATCCAGACGAAGGGTCATGGAGCTGCTTCATAGCTTTAAACATACAAAAATTATCACGAGTCATGATTTGGATATGATCTTTGAGATTTGTGAACGAACTATTGTGATCAAAAATGGGGAAATCGCAGCCGATGGAATTACCACGGAAATTCTCGTAAATACTGAATTAATGGATGAGTGCGGGCTTGAGGTGCCGCTAGCGCTTCAAAACTGTCCGGTCTGCGGGATGGAAAAACAGAGCAGCTTCTTGGTTAGGAAACTGTCAAAAGAACAGGCAGGTGAGAAAAATGACACTTCAACAGCTTAAGTATGCAATTGAAATCGCAACCTGGGGCTCCATTAATGAGGCTGCAAAGCGTTTATTCATAGCTCAGCCCAGCCTTTCCAACGCAATAAAAGAATTGGAAGCAGAGCTTAATATCACGATTTTTGAGCGCACCAACAAGGGAATTAGTATTTCAGTTGAGGGGGCGGAATTTCTCGGCTATGCACGGCAAGTATTGGAGCAAACAGAATTGTTGGAAAACCGTTACCTAGATGCAAAGCCATCCCCCCAGCATTTTTCTGTTTCAACCCAGCACTATGCTTTTTCTGTCAATGCCTTTGTAAATCTCCTAAAAAAATATGCCTTGGAGGAATATGAGTTTACCATAAGAGAAACAAAAACCTATGAAATTTTGGAGGATGTAAAAAACCTTCGCAGCGAAATCGGTATTTTGTATCTCAATGAATTCAATTCAAAGGTAATCAATAAGCTTATGAAAGAAAATAATTTGGAGTTCACAGTATTATTTAAAGCTGCACCTCATGTTTTCATCAGTGCTAAAAATCCCCTGGCAAAGCAAGAGAGAGTCACGTTGGAGGATTTAGATTCGTATCCCTGCTTGTCCTTTGAGCAAGGAGAGTACAATTCTTTCCATTTTTCAGAGGAAATATTGAGTACCTTATCTCATAAAAAGAGTATCCGTGTGAGTGATAGGGCAACTCTGTTTAATCTTTTGATCGGATTAAATGGCTACACCATTTCAACAGGCGTTTTAAGTGCTGACCTTAACGGCAATAACATCATCCCAGTACCCTTGGATATTAACGAAACGATCACTGTTGGATGGATTTCACATAAAAGTGTAACGCTTAGCAGGCTTGCGACAGCTTATGTGCAAGAATTGGAAGAAGTAACTAAACATCTATAGATAATCACTGGCAGAACTCTAAAAATTAGCCTGTTATAGTTTTATGCTATAGCAGGCTATAGTTTTTTGGAGTTAACCTATATCTATTTTATCATGCTATAGTGAATGTATTAGGTTCAAATCTATCTAATGTACTTTCTCAAAATTAAGGGGGCTAACTGATGAGATACAATATCGAGGAATATTTAAAGGAAAGAATTCTTGTCCTAGATGGCGCAATGGGGACTTGTATTCAGGGATATAACTTAAATGAGCAAGAGTTTGCAGGACGTTGTAATTGCCATAGAGGGCAAAAGGGGAATAATGACCTTCTAAATATTACTCATCCAGAGATTATTAAAGGGATTCATAAACGTTATCTAGAAGCTGGGGCGGATATCATTGAAACAAATACCTTTAATGCAACTAGAATATCTCAAAAGGATTATGGCATGGAGGATAAGGTCTATGAGCTTAACTTCCATGGAGCAAGGCTGGCAAGAGAAGAAGCAGATCTTTTTACGAACGTTGATCCCAGTAAACCGCGTTTTGTAGCAGGTTCAATTGGGCCTACCAATAGAACAGCATCACTTTCACCAGATGTTGAAAACCCAGGAATAAGAAATATAAGCTTTGATGAACTCGTACTTGCTTATGGGGAGCAGATACAGGGGCTTGTAGATGGCGGCGTCGATATTATAATGATTGAAACAATCTTTGATGCTTTAAATGCCAGAGCAGCTATATTTGCAGCCGAAACTGTCTTTGAGGAAAGAGATTTAACCCTGCCTATCTTCATCTCAGGGACTATTGCTGATAAAAGCGGCAGAATTTTATCCGGGCAAACGCTGGAAGCCTTTGCCCACACTATGAAGGGTGATGAAATTCTTGGCATAGGATTAAATTGTTCCTTTGGAGCCAAGGATTTAATTCCTTTCATTAAAAATCTTTCCAAAACACAAGATCGTTATGTAACTTTTCATCCAAATGCAGGTCTGCCAAACTCCCTTGGGGAGTATGAGGAACGTCCGGAAGAAACTGCGGCTTTGGTCAAGGAATTGGCAGAGGAAGGTCATTTAAATATTGTCGGGGCATGCTGCGGTTCAACCCCAGCGCATATTAAAGCGATCAGTGCAGCGATTAAGGGTATCAAACCAAGGAAAATCCCTCTGATCGAGAAAGAGACGGTTTACTGTGGTCTTGAAGCCATTGTCATAAAGAAAGAAAATAATTTTGTCAATATTGGGGAACGAACGAATGTTTCTGGATCAGCTAAGTTTGCAAGATTAATCAGAGAGAAAAACTATGAAGAAGCCTTATTTGTGGCCAAAGAACAGGTGGAAAATGGAGCCCAAATTATAGATATAAACTTTGATGATGGGCTGCTTGATGCCTTAAGTGAAATGGATCTATTTCTTAAGCTGCTTGCTAGTGAGCCGGAGATTTCCAGAGTACCGGTAATGATTGATTCCTCAAAATTTGAGGTTCTGGAAGCAGGCTTAAAGGCAATCCAAGGCAAAGCTGTCGTAAATTCCATAAGCCTAAAAGTAGGGGAAGAGGAGTTTATTCGGCAAGCAACGTTAATTAAACGATATGGCGCGGGCGTTGTGGTAATGGCTTTTGATGAACAAGGCCAGGCAGATACTTTTGAAAAGCGAATAACAGTTTGCAAAAGAGCGTATGATTTATTAGTAAATAAGGTGAAGTTTCCACCAACGGATATTATTTTTGACCCTAATATTTTAGCCATTGCCACAGGGATTGAAGAGCACAATAATTACGCGGTCGATTTTATTAACACCGTAAAATGGATCAAGGAAAATCTTCCTCATGCCAAGGTCAGTGGTGGGGTAAGTAATTTATCCTTCTCCTTTAGAGGAAACAATGCCATTAGAGAGGCTATGCACTCTGTGTTTTTGTATCACGCTATTGCTGCAGGAATGGATATGGCTATTGTAAACCCAAGTATGATTCAAATTTACGATGAAATAGATAAGGAGCTGCTGGAAAAGGTTGAAGATGTAGTACTAAATAAGACACCTGATTCTGCTGAAAAACTCTTAGAGTTTGCGGAAAAATACAAAGCGTCTGGCGGGGATCAAGTTGAGAATAAACTTGCCTGGCGAGAGCAAGATTCTAAGGAACGATTAATTCATGCCTTAGTCAAAGGCATAGCAGAATTTATAGAAGAAGACGTTGAAGAAGTCAGAAGACAATATGACAGAGCAGAAGAGGTTATCGAAGGTCCCTTAATGGATGGAATGAAGGTGGTTGGAGAATTATTTGGCGAAGGAAAAATGTTTCTCCCCCAGGTTGTAAAAAGCGCCAGAGTTATGAAAAAGGCAGTGGGTGTTTTATTACCCTACATTGAGGCAGAGAAGAAGAGCAGTGAAAGTAGCAGTGCAGGAAAAGTGGTCGTTGCCACGGTTAAGGGGGATGTCCATGATATCGGCAAAAACATCGTTTCCGTTATTCTGTCTTGCAATAATTTTGAAGTTATTGATCTTGGAGTAATGGCATCTTGCGAAGTAATCCTGCAAACAGCAAAAAAAGAAAATGCTGATATCATAGCTCTGAGTGGACTGATTACTCCCTCTTTAGATGAGATGTCTAATGTAGCGGAAGAAATGGAACGGCAAGGGTTTAACATCCCCTTGATGATTGGTGGAGCAACAACCTCTAAGACTCACACAGCCTTAAAGATTGCACCTAACTATTCAAAGGGAGTCGTGTATAGTGTTGATGCTTCTAAAGCCGTAGAAGCTGCCAAAAAGCTGGTCGATAAGAATGGAAGAGAGAGGTATTTAGCTCAAATTGAGGAGGAATACCAAACTATAAGCGAAAGCTACGGGAAAATTGAAAGAAAGCTTGTGCCGATCGAAGAAGCTAGAGAAAAGAAACTTCAAATAGATTGGGATAAGGAAAGTATTAACGTTCCAAACTTAATTGGAACCAAACATTTAAAAAATTTCCCCATCAGCGAGCTTAGAAACTATATTGATTGGTCTTATTTCTTTGTAGCTTGGGATATGGGCATGGTGTATCCCAAAATTATGGAAGATCCTAAATTTAGCGAAGAGGCTAAAAAGCTTTTTGATGATGCCAATGAAATGTTAGATTTACTGGAGAGGGAAGACATACTTACAGCAAATGCTGTTTTGGGTATTTTTCCTGCTAACTCTCTAGGAGATGACCTTGAAATGTACCATAATGGAAGTGTTACCACCTTCAATATGTTAAGGCAACAAGCGGTTTCCAAGGATAATGTCTATAGATGCCTTGCAGATTATATAGCCCCTAAGGATAGTGGAAAAACTGATTATTTAGGTGGATTTATTGTGACTGCAGGAATAGGCGCTAAGGAGTATGCCGAGAAACTTAAAGAACAAGGCAATGACTACGGAGCAATTATGGTAAAACTTCTTGCTGATAGACTGGCAGAAGCCTTTGCAGAGTTATTACATTTTCAGGTAAGAAAGGATTATTGGGGGTACTCTCCAGATGAAAAGCTAGAACTTAGATCTTTATTAAAGGGGTCATTTAGGGGAATAAGACCTGCCTTTGGATATCCTAGTCTTCGGGATCATGCTGAAAAAACAAAGCTTTTTCAGCTTTTAGAGGGAGAACGTAATACGGGTATAACTTTGACAGAACATTATATGATGGATCCTGTTGCTAGTGTGTGCGGGCTGTACTTTGCCTCTGAAGAGGCAAACTATTTTGATATCCACAGAATTGATAAGGATCAAGTGGATGATTACGCAAAGCGTAACAATAAAGAGCTTAAAGAGATTGAGAAGATGTTAAGTACTAGTTTGGCGTATAAATAAAAAATTGGGGCAGCAATTAATAATTTCAAGATTGAATTTCCTGGTTGACACATTAGGTGGATATACGATAACATGATAGCAATTGAATATTGGAAAATAAAGGTGCAAGTACTAAGAGTACAGCTTAAAAGGGAAGCAGGTAAAAGTCCTGCACGGTCCCGCCACTGTAATGGGGAGATGTTTCATACTAGAGGCCACTGGCTCATACCGGGAAGGCGTGAAGCATTCATGAACCAAAGTCAGAAGACCTGCCTTTATTAATGAACCAATAACTCTACGAGCGATAGGGGGGTTCCATAAGTTAGTGTTGTATTCAGGGATATACACAGCCTCTTGGCGCTCATCGTCAAGGGGCTTTTTAATTTGAAAAATTGGAGGGTGTTTAACCGATGATAACAGAAATTATTAAAAGAAATGGAAGACTTGAGACGTTTAATCAAGAGAAAATAGTACATGCCATTTTCAAAGCCGCCACTGCGTGTGGAGGATCGGACTATGAGCGGGCTGAAGAAATAGGCCGACAGGTTATCGATGTAATACAGAAAAAATTCAGGGACAAGCAACCGGATGTAGAATCAATCCAAGATATCGTCGAAAAAGTCCTCATAGAAAACGGACATGCTAAAACCGCCAAAGCCTTCATCCTTTATCGTCAAAAAAGGAAAAGCACCCGTGAGATGGATGCTCTTATTGGGGCGACGATTGGAATGTTTTCCGACTACTTAGGAGATAAGGACTGGCAAATTAGTGAGAATGCGAACACCCAAAAAAGTATTAATGGTTTAAACAATTACATTCGAGAAGTCTTCACCAAAAAGTATTGGCTTTATGAAATCTATCCTCAGGAAATTCGAGAGGCACATGAAAGTGGAGACTGCCACATCCATGACCTGGGCTTTTTCGGACCCTATTGTGCAGGTTGGGATTTGAGACAGCTCCTGCTTGACGGATTCGGAGGAGTACCTGGCAAGGTGGAAAGCGGTCCAGCCAAACATTTGCGATCGTTCCTTGGGCAAATCGTAAATTCTACCTTTACGACACAAGGGGAAACGGCCGGAGCTCAGGCTTGGTCTAGTTTTGACACCTTCTGTGCACCGTTTATCCGGTATGACCAATTGACCTTTACCCAAGTCAAACAGTGCTTGCAAGAATTTATTTTTAACATCAATGTTCCCACACGAGTTGGATTTCAGTGCCCCTTTTCCAACCTTACGTTTGACATCAAGGTGCCTTCCACGTTGAGAGAGGAGCAAGTAATTATCGGCGGAACCTATACTGAGGCTAAATATGGAGAGTTTCAGGAAGAGTTGGATATGTTCAACTTGGCGTTCTGTGACGTTATGCTGGAAGGAGATTCCAAGGGCAGAGTGTTTACGTTCCCAATTCCTACCCTTAATATTACCCAAGATTTTGATTGGGAGAGTCCTGTCACGGATGCCTTTATGAGAATTACGTGTAAGTATGGCATCCCTTATTTTGCGAATTATGTCAACTCAGATCTGTCTCCTGAAGATGCAGTATCTATGTGCTGCCGGTTAAGGCTTGATACCGGTGAACTGAGAAAACGAGGTGGGGGGTTGTTCGGAAGCAATCCTCTCACAGGATCCATCGGTGTTGTTACCATTAACCTGCCCAGATTAGCTTACCTAGCCAAGACAAAACAAGAATTTATGGAACGTCTGAAACATATGGCGGAAATCGGGCGCACGGCCTTGGAAATTAAGCGGAAAATGATTGAGCAGCAGTCAGAAAGGGGTCTGTATCCCTATTCTTGCTATTATTTGAGACATTCAAAGGAGCGGACGGGGCATTATTGGCACAATCATTTCAGTACGATCGGTATCGTCGGGATGAATGAGGCGTTACTAAATTTCATGGGAAAAGGCATTGAAACGGAAGAAGGACGGGAGTTTTCCGTGAGTGTTATGAACTATTTGAGAGAGCTATTGGTTAAATTTCAACAGGAGACCGGAAACGTCTACAATTTAGAGGCGACGCCAGCAGAGGGAACCTCTTACCGTCTGGCTATGTTGGATACTAAAAGATATGACTCAATTATTACGGCTGGCGATGAAGTTCCTTATTATTCAAACTCAACCCAACTTCCGGTAGGGTATACGGAGGATATTTTTGAGGTTTTGGAGCTACAGGACGAATTGCAGTCTCTTTACACAGGAGGAACGGTTCAGCACCTCTATCTTGGAGAAGCGATTGAGGATATTAGTGTTTGTAAGCGGCTTATTCAAAAAATATTTAACAAACACAAAATCCCCTATATCTCCATTACTCCAACCTTCAGTATCTGCGACTCTCACGGATATATCAGCGGAGAACATTTCGATTGTCCTGAATGTGGTGCCGAAGCCGAAGTATGGTCCAGAGTGACAGGCTACCTCAGACCGGTCAAGAACTATAATCTTGGGAAGAAAGAAGAGTACGCTCAGAGGAAAAAATTCGTGATGCCAGAGGTGTTAGCATGAATATTGGAGGATTTGTGAAGACGTCATTTGTGGATTATCCGGGTAAGATAGCGTCCGTGGTTTTCACGCAGGGCTGTAACTTAAGATGTGGTTATTGTCACAATTTCAGGCTTATCGATGAAAATGATGGTTCAACGGGTATTCTGCCTGAGGAGATTTTCGAATTCCTTGCGAAAAGAAAAGGAATGATCGATGCAGTGGTTGTAACTGGCGGAGAACCGACGTTGCAAAAGGATCTAAACGTTTTTATCAAAGAATTGAAGGCCATGAGTTTGCTCGTAAAGCTTGACACCAACGGAACAAATCCGGATAGTTTGAGAGCGTTGATGGAGGATAAGCTACTGGATTTTATCGCCATGGACTTAAAGGCTCCGCTCAGGAAATATGAGCAGGTTACAGGGACAAGCTGTTTGGAATTAGCCTCCGTTTTAGAAAGCGTGGAAATCATAAAAAGCTGCGGGCTGGCCTATGAGTTCAGGACAACACTATGTCCTGAACTGGAAGCGGAGGATATACCGAAAATTATGTTGGATTTTGAAATTGCTTCAAATTATGTAGTTCAGAGCTGCAGAAGTACGGAACTTAAAAAAGTATCTAGCAACAAGCAGGATCTGAAGAGATTGACTCAGTGGTCTAAAAAGAATTTGTCTTTCTCTTTTCGAGGGTTTGGAAGTCGGTTAAGTAATTTGACGTGATAGTCAATATTGCGGTTGCACATTATTATGTCATAATAACAGCATAATAAGTGAGAGGTGATTATACTATGCCACAGCTATATCTCTGGAAAGCTTTTTTGCTGAGATTGCTGCGGAGAATCTGCTTGCAAAAATAGAAAGCACCATAATTCGATTAAAAGATTTTCCCTATTCTTGCAGCTTTGTTTTGGATGAGCCGTTAAAGAGTGTATTGGATAAGGCGAATTGCCGACTTTTAACAGAATTAAGCCGTACAGAGTAAGCAAACGTATCGATTATATGAATTACAAACGTTGAAACAAATAATTGGTAGACATTGAACTGCATTTGCCCACCCCCATCCTTGATATGACTATGTCAGATAGGGGAGAGAAAGACCCAGTGAATGCAACAATTAGTTTGACAATCAGTGCTAATAATTGTAAATTTTTGCACTGACAGGGTTTACAAGAATTTATAGTTAAGGTTATAATGAAAACAATTAAATATTAGGTAATGAGTGATTTTTTTCTAAGGAAAAGAATTTAAAAGGGAAGTCAGTTAAAATCTGACGCGGTCTCGCCACTGTAATAGGGAGTTGCCTCACAAAATGTCACTGGATTTTATCTGGGAAGACGTGGGGTAATGATGAACTAAAGCCAGGAAACCTGCTCATTGCAGATCAACACAGGAACCTACGGAAGATAGGGGAGGTGTCGTTTATGTCGGGAAGTCAGCGTATATTATCCGGCTAGCGGAGTCACTATATCCCTTTACAGGTATTCTGTAGAGGCTTTTTTTTGTTTCTCTTGAAGGAGGCCTGACTGGTGAGATATCGAGAGAAGAATCAGGAGATGGAAGAGCACAGGCAAGCGTTGCTTGATGCGCGAGGAGAAATCTTTGGGAAGTATAATTCGGAAAAGGAGCAGAGGATTCAGTGGCTTGTGAAGTTCATAGATATTGAAGACGAACTCGAAGAATTATCCCGACGGAAAACCAATGGACTAGCTCATAGGAGATAACGTAAATTTTAATTTATGAAAAATTCAGGTATCGGAGCATGAGTGCTTCGGTTAAAAAGGAAGCAGGTGCAATTCCTGCACGGTCCCGCCGCTGTGATGGGGAAATGTTTCGTGAAGGCCACTGGCATAGTCTGGGAAGGTGCGAAACATTGATGATCCAGAGTCAGAAGACCTACCTGTATTTACACCAACTACTCTACGAGCGATAGAGGGAGGTGTTAAAAGTGCTGGCATCAATTGATGATTATCAGTATTTTTAGCCTCTTGACCAATCGGTTGAGAGGTTTTTTTGATGTTCAAAGTAACCGAGGGGATAGTTTAGTTAGAGGTATGTAGGAGGGGAAGAATAGAAATGAAAAGAGAGTTTCGAAAATTATATTCATGGCTGTTGATAGCTGTAATGATGATTTCCACGCTGGTTATGCAAATTCCTTTGGCTAAACCAGCTTACGCGGCAACAGATACGAACAGTACCATAACGCCTGTGACGGCTGTTTTTGACAAGAACCTATCTAAGCAGGCCGATATATCTGTAACCATGGCTGTTTACGGAAACGACACCTTAACCAGTATAACTAATGGCGGGACTACGCTGACGGCAGGGAGCGACTATACGGTAACGACCGCCAGTAGTATTTCCATTGGTAAAGGCTACCTAGCCCAACAGCCGTCAGGAACAACAACTTTAAATTTTATCTTCAGTGCCGGCAATCCTCAGGCTTTGCAGATAACGGTTTCCGATTCCACGCCGGCTTATTCAACTAGTTTAACGAAAGTACTTAACTACTATCAAAGCAATTCTAGTAAAGCCACTTCCTGGTGGGAAACTGTAGGACTGTGGGGTGCAGGGGAAAGTATAGGAACTACTTGGGACAGCAGCAAAGAAACTAGTCTTGCCGGAAATATTCTGGGAACACTGGCCAAGGGAGAGGATCCAAGCAATACTTTAAACGGACGTAACCTCTTGTCAGAACTGAAGGGGACACAGGACAGCAGTACAGGTGCATTCCCAGGTTCCTATGGTCCAACTTCGAGCGACCAAATCTGGGCCATGCTCGCTCTAGATGCTGCGAAAACACAGTATGACCAAGAAAAAGCAATATCAAATTTATTGGCATATCAAAATTCGGACGGAGCATTTTTTTACTCAACTGGTTACAACACTAGTGATCCTGATCAAACAGGGATGGCCTTGCTGGTTCTGGCTAACCATCAAACGGTAGCTGGTGTTACCGACTCTATGGTTAAAGCCAAGGCTTACCTTAAGGGGATACAACAGGATACAGGAGGATTTGCTTCCTGGGGAACAGATAATCCAAACAGTGTAGCTACAGTAATTTCAGGTTTGGTGGCTGTCGGTGAAGATCCCTTGGCGGATGGCTGGAAAAAGAACGGGAAAACCATGTTGGATGATTTGCTCAGTTTTCAGTTAGACGACGGATCGTTTTACTCTCCTTATAATCCAGGAAAAACTGATGCTATGGCAACCTATCAGTCCTTGATTGCATTGGGGGATCTAAATGCCCATAAATCGGTCTGGCAGAGACTGCAAGAAAGCAGTCCCCAGGGAAACAATAATAGTGTTATAACCCCTGTGACGGCTGTTTTTGACAAGAATACTGCTAATCAAGCCGATGTGCCAATAACAATGACGCTTAACGGACATATTTTAACCAGTATAACCAATGGCGGGACTACGCTGACGGCTGGGAGCGACTATACGGTATCAGCCGCTGGCAGTACTGTAACTATTGCTAAAGGCTACCTAGCCCAACAGGCGACAGGAACAACAACTCTAAATTTTCTCTTCAGTGTCGGCAATCCTCAGACTTTACAGATAACGGTTTCCGATTCCACGCCGACAGGTAGCGGAAGTATTACGCAGCCGCCTGTCCAAAGTAATATTACTTTGACGGTTGTCGGAAAGAATGGACAAACTATTCTCCCGTCGACAACCGTGCCCTTGGAAAGTGGTGATACGGCTTATTCCGTTCTGATAAGGAAGCTCGGCCAGGCGGCTGTTACTGGGTCAGGTTCTTATGTCAGCGGGATTAATGGGATCAACGCAGGTACTGATGGTCCTTCAAGCGGTTGGATGTATTCCGTAAATGGTGTTTATCCAAGTGTAGGTGCAGCGGCAATTACTTTAAAAAACGGCGATGTAGTAGTTTGGCGGTATACAACCAATATGGGCAAAGACATAGGTGCTCCGGATAACAGCGGTGCAGGAACGGCTACCAGCGCTAGCTCAATTCCAGCCCAGCCAACAGTCACTAATCCGGTTGGCTCAACTGGATCAAACAGCCAAACTAATCAGGACGCATTGGCAGTCTTAACTAATGTCACGGCCCAGCAACAGGCCGGAGCTAGACTCCCAGAAAATACTCCCTCTGTAAGTTCGACGGCTACCGAGCGGGTGGTCCTGCAGGCGGCAGACGGAGTTCAGCTGACTGTGCCGCCAGGAGCGTTAAATAATCAGAGCACTCCGGTTAAATTTACCGTCGAGATAGGTAAGGTGACGACTCCACCTAAGGCCGACACAGGTGCCACAGTACTCAATCCTCTTAAATACCAGCGTCAGTTTGGCCTTGAAAGTTCCAAAGGTGCTGTCCAGGAAGAGCCTGTTCAGTTTAATGCGCCCGTTGAAATTAGTTTCCCTGTCGCGTCAGGAGATCTTCCCAGCGGGATCACGACCCAACAACTGGCCATCTATTGGTGGAATACGACCAAAAACGATTGGGTTAAGTTGGGCGGCGTTTTTGACCCGATTACCAAGACCCTATCCGTGCCTACTTATCACTTCTCCACGTATGCTGTCATGGCAGATGTTTCTAGTGTGCCTAAGCGTTTGGCCGGCCTTGACCGGTTCCAAACAGCCAATGTGGTAGCTACACAGGGCTGGAAAGCCGGAGCAGACAATGTGGTTCTGGTTAATGCCTATGCGTTTTCCGATGCCCTAGCTGCCGTTCCCTTAGCCTTTAAGCTCAACGCTCCTATCCTGTTAACAGAGACAAATACTCTTACTCCGTCAACACTGGAAGAAATACAGAAAATGACGCCGAAAAAGATTACTTTAATCGGAGGGACAGCCGTCATTTCCCAGGCTATCCAAGCTGAACTGGAAAAAGTCTACGGAGCGGACAATGTGTTGCGCTATGGTGGGTCGGACCGTTATAGCACGGCAGCTCTGATTGCCACTGCCTTGGGTACAACCGGGAAGGCCATCATAGCTAATGGTGGTGAAAATAGTTATGCGGATGCTCTCGCTGTATCCAGTTATGCTGCCTACAAGGGAATCCCGATTCTTTTCACGGAACGAACGGTTCTCCCAGATCCCACAGTTCAAGCACTGACTGCGCAAAAAGTTAGTTCCACCATTGTGGTGGGCGGCAGTTACGTCATACCGGAGGATATCACTCAGCGTTTGCCGGGAGTGGTACGCTACGCTGGAAGTGACCGTTATGCGACTGCAACAGCTATAGCCCAGGGGTTAAACCTTAATACGGACAGGGTTTATGTAGTGACCGGTTTAAATTTTGCCGATGCCTTAACCGCGGGGAATTTGGCTGCGCATTCTTTCTCTCCGGTTATTATGGTTGATGATACCATACCAGAAGCCGCTTCAAGTTTCCTAACCGCCCACAAAGGAACAACCACCGAGCTGGTTATTGTGGGAGGGACAGGGATTATCAGCGCAGATCAAGAAACCAAACTACGTACGCTAGTTCCTAATTTAGTTCAGCCTAAGGAAGGAGCTACAACCCGCCAGCAGGTGGATGAAACTATCAGTGGTTTAGCAGTCTGGGAAAAGGCTTATATCCAAGCGGCCTTTAAGCAGGCTGCTTCAGGTGAAATTATTGATCCTACGGTCTATAATTGGCCCACTGTCGGACTGGGTCGGCTGGACCTCAACGATGGCTTGTCCTCTTATCTGGCGAAAAACGAGAAGTACATTGGCCAAGATTGGAACTCCGTCACACGGAAAGTGACTGACCTGGCCAGAATAAGCTTGGCTGTAGGAGCGGCCAAAGGAGATCCCCGCAATTTCGGTGGCAAGGACTTGATTGCTGAGATCGCCAATTATCCTGATATTGAAGCTCAGGGCATCAATGGGCCGATTTTTGCACTACTTGCGTTGAACAGCGGTGATTATAATTTACCTTCGGCTGCTCAATGGACGACAGAAAAATTATTAAAAATCATTCTGAACAAGCAATTGCCTGATGGAGGATTCTCTCTGGACGGAACGGGTGATAGTGATCCGGATATTACTGCGATGGCTCTTCAGGCTTTAGCCCCTTACCATTCAGACAGCCATCCGGAAGTGCAGGCTGTTGTGAATAAGGCGTTAGCTTGTTTAAGCACACTCCAGGATTCGGAGGGAGGATTCAAATCCGGGGGCACAGACAGTAGTGAGAGTGTTAGCCAAACAATGATTGCTTTATCGTCGTTAGGGATCGATCTTGATACTAACTCGATGTTCATTAAAAATAACAACACACTATTGAGTGCCTTGCTTCAATTTAGATCCGCGGACGGTGGTTTTAAACATCTATTAACGGGGAACTCGGATAACACTGCTTCCGAGCAAGCCCTGCTGGCCTTAGCCTCTTATGTCAGATTAAAAGATGGAAAGAATTCCTTGTATGATTTTCGCTCCGAGAAACCCTGACGGTTCCGACTTCGTCGGTTAATGCTGGAAACTAGAACCATGCTTACTCTAACGCCAGGAGCTTGGGCGGATGCTTCCGCGTCCCTGAGCGTTATTCCAGTTTTCGGCAGTTGAACCTACTGTGATATGGGTAAAGATATAGGACAGGAGTAATAGAGTGCGTAATATATGAGGGTCCGTTAACGATTAGATAAGCTATGATCATGATCCATATGGACCCTCATATATAAGAAGATGTGTGAGGGAAGGATTATAATTTGAAAAAGCTAGCATCGTTTCTTTCCATGTTTTTGTTAATAGTTGCCCTTCTTTTGACGGGGTGTGGCGTAGATAAGAAAGCTGCATCAGGGTTGACTAAGGACAGTGTGAATAAGGTATCAAGCAATACTTCTCTTGGGTCAGTAAACAAAAATAATTCATCGGATAGCAGTAAATCCCAAGTTGAACAACCAATTAAAGCAGATCTACCTAAAACAATAGATAGCGCCCAAAATCAAGAAAATGCTCCCAAAATCATATCGGCACCCACGACAACTATTGAAGCTACTCCTTCTGCGCAAACGCCGACCATTCAAGTGCTGATTCCTATACAACCTGAAAAAACAGACACGCCAGCAGTAACTATTGCCATCAACTGTCAGACTGCAGTTGCTAAAGGTCTCGATAAGCAGGAAAACTTTAAAGATGTCGTTCCTGCTAATGGAGTTATTTTGCCCCCCACAAAAGTAGAGTTTAAAGAGGGAGAAACTGTGTTTGATGTATTGAAGATTGTCGTTCGCGAAAATAATATTCAGATGCAGTATGAAGGTTCCAGTGGAACAGCCTATATTAAAGCGATTAATAATCTTTATGAGCTTGACGGCGGACCTTTAAGCGGATGGATGTATTGTGTCAACAAAGTGTATGCGAACTATGGGTGTAACCAAACTAAGCTTAAAAATGGTGACACCATTGAATGGAATTACACCTGTAATATGGGCAAAGATTTGGGACAGAAGTGACCGGGAGAAAGTGGCTACGGAAGTAAGGGAGAGAGCAGCCTTTGAACAGAGCATTCTCATCGTTGCATCCAGCAGTAAGCTTTGTATTTTTTGCAGTAATGATAGTATTTACGATGCTTTTTATGCAGCCGGTTTTTTTGGGAGTAACCTTAATTTCAGCCCTTATTTTCTCTTTCATTTTGAATGGGAGGAGGGGCGTGAAGTTAAGTTTCTTAGTTTACCTCCCCATGTTCTTATTAATCGCAGTTAGCAATCCTTTATTTAATCATCGAGGAAGAACAACGTTGTTTTTCTTCATGGACAATCCCATTACCTTAGAAGCTATACTGTATGGAATATGTTCGGCGGCGTCTCTGATCGCCATTCTGGCTTGGTTCTCTTGTTACAGTAAAGTTATTACATCGGATAAATTTCTATATTTGTTTGCCAAGCTGACTCCGGCGGTAGCCCTGCTGATTACAATGACCATTAGAATGATTTCCAAGTTAAAATATCAACTGAAAACAATATCCAATGCTCAACATACGATAGGGTTGGATCAAAGGACAGGAAGTCTAAGTGAGAGAGTAAAAAAGGGAATGAGAGTCATATCCATACTGCTGAGCTGGTCAATGGAGGATGCGATTGAAACGGCAGATTCAATGAAGGCTAGAGGGTATGGACTGAAAAACAGAACGACCTTTTCACTCTTTAAATTTGATACGCGGGATGGCTTGGTATTAGGGTTGATTAGCGTACTAGCGGGCATATGCTTTGCGGGGTATTTTTCAGGATATGGAACAATGCAATTTTACCCGTCAATCAGGCCTTTGAATTTATCTCCCCAAGCTATTGTCCTATATATAGCATTTGCTGTATTAGCACTTTTACCGATTATTATCGAAGTAAGGGAGAGCTGCAAATGGCGTGCTTACAAATAGAAAACTTGAGCTTTTCCTATCCTAATACTCAGGAAAGAGCACTGGAAAGTGTAAATTTAGAGATTAAGGAAGGCGAGTTTGTTTTAGTATGTGGCGTGTCAGGCTGTGGCAAGAGCACACTTTTACGGCATATCAAGCGTGAGATTACACCGCATGGTAGTAAGGTAGGTACGGTATATTATAGAGGGGTAGAAATTGAGAAATTAGATCAAAGAATGGCGGCCTCTGAAATTGGATTTGTGATGCAGAATCCCGAAACTCAGCTGGTGACAGATACCGTTTGGCATGAATTGGCGTTTGGTCTTGAAAATTCAGGGCTAAGTACTTCTGAAATTCGTCGTAAGGTGGCAGAAATGGCGAGCTTCTTTGGCATAGATGGATGGTTTAGAAAATCGGTTGATGAATTGTCCGGCGGACAAAAACAACTCTTGAATTTAGCCTCGGTGATGGCCATGCAACCAAAGCTGCTAATCTTGGACGAACCAACGGCTCAGCTCGATCCCATTGCGGCTCAAGATTTTCTAGCAACGATCGCCAAAATAAATAGAGAATTAGCAGTTACCGTCATTTTAACAGAACATAGACTTGAAGAAGTATTCCTTATGGCCGATAGAATTGTAGTCATGGAAAAAGGAGCAATCGTTTGCTTTGATACACCAGAGCAAACAGCCAAACTATTAGCCAATAGTCATCATAAACAGAGTATGTTTAAAGGATTGCCGTCTGCAATTCGGATTTATAGCGAGATAAGGTTGGGCAATCATTGTCCTTTAAGCGTGCGGGACGGGAGAAAATGGCTCGCTGAATATATGATTCCGGTTGAGAAAGTCTTTGATGATCAAGTGAATGATCGAGCTCAAAAGCAAAAGCAAAAGCCTGTCATTGCAGCCGAAGAAATATGGTTTAAGTATTCAAAGGCAGGGAATGACATTTTGCGGGGATTTTCGCTTAAGGCCTACTCGGGGGAAATACTCTGTGTGTTAGGTGGCAACGGAACCGGTAAAACGACAATGTTAGGCGTGATTTCAGGATTACTAAAACAGTATAGAGGAAAGGTTGTCATTAATGGTAAAAAAATAGAGGCTTTCCAAGCTAAAGAACTTTATCGAAACAATCTTGCTCTCTTACCTCAAAATCCAACGGCTTTATTTGTTTGCGATACCGTCTTAGGGGATCTGGAAGAGGCGGCAACGATGCTTAGACTGGATAAGGAGACTCTAAGCACTGAAATTGACAGGATTGCCATAGAATTGAGAATCACTAAATTTTTTGAACGGCATCCGTATGATTTAAGTGGTGGAGAGCAGCAAAAAGTGGCACTCGCCAAGTTATTACTATTAGATCCCAAAATAGTGTTATTAGATGAGCCGACAAAGGGGCTTGATGCAGAGTCTAAGGAAGAATTAGGTGAAATCTTAAAAAAATTAGGTAGCCAAGATGTTGCGATCGTTATTGTAACTCATGATATCGAATTTGCGGCGGAGTATGCTGATCAATGTGCCATGATGTTTGACGGGAATATTGTATCAGAAGGAAAAGCGAAGGAGTTTTTTGCAGGAAATAATTTTTATACGACCGCTGCCAACCGAATGGCCAGAGGAATATTTCCCAAGGCAGTGACTTGTGAGGACGTGATTGCACTATGCAAGATAAGCGGATAAGCAAATACACAAAAGTGGTAAGAATTATGTTCATCATTTTATTACCGTTGTTGTTGGTGCTATCGACGTTAAGCGGGGATAAGAACTACGGTTTATTAAGTGTAATATTTATGATTGTGGCGATGGTTCCCTTCTTCTTAAAGTTTGAAAAACGTAGGCCGGAAGCCAGAGAATTGGTAGTTATTGCCGTCATGGCCGCGCTTGCGGCCTTAGGACGGGTTGCTTTTGCCCCAATTCCCAATTTTAAGCCGACTTCAGCCATTATAATAATCAGCGCTATGGCGTTCGGACCGGAGGCGGGATTTTTGACAGGGGCTACAGCTGCGGTAGCCTCGAATTTATTTTTCGGACAAGGTCCATGGACCCCGTGGCAAATGTTCTGCTGGGGGATGATCGGTTTTGTCGCAGGGATATTGAGAAATGCAGGTTTTCTCAAAGGGAGATTAAGCTTATCAATCTATGGATTAGTAGCAGGGTTCGCCTTTGGATGGGTCATGAATCTCTGGTTTATCATCGGATTTATCAATCCTATCACCTGGCAAGCTATAGTAGCAGCTTACATATCAAGTTTTTGGTTTGATTTTTCTAACGCAGTGTCAACCCTGATCTTCGTTTTTGTATTGGCAAAGCCTTGGCTAAAAAAGCTAGACAGGATAAACGTTAAATTTGGTTTGATGGAGTGAGCACTGGCTTGGCATCCACACTATCCGCTTAAGCCTTCTATACCTAATTGATCGCGCAGGTTTTTAACTTTTTGAATGGCTCTTTTAAGATAGATCTCAGGAGACTCCTCGCGTTCCTCAGTCGTCGGATAAGCTTCTAGCGTCAAGCACCTTCGATAACCGGTTGGAAAGTGTTGGGCTACCATAACCCAATCAATAATGCCATGCCCAGGTAACCAATGCCGGTCTTCGAGTCCGTCATTATCCGACAAATGAGTCGCTACAAGCCGCTCTCCAAAATTTTCAAGTAGGTTGAAGTCCTGTTTGTCCGATAGAAAGTGATGAGAACTGTCATAACAAAAACCCAAATAGTTCGATTGAATTTTGGAGAGTAAATAGGGAACATTATCACTTCTACGGGTGTTTTCGATAGCGATCATTATCCCAAGCTCCTCGGCAACCTTCACGAGTTCTCTGAAACTTTTCGTACCATCACCATTTGGCGCTGGAGGGTCGACGCCTTCTGTCAAATGCATGACCATCATCGGTATACGATGGGTTGCACAATCATTAAGCCACCGGATATGTCTTTGGATAAATTCGGACCTCACGGAGTCGCGCTCTGACCATAACTCACTAGAGTTATTATATGGGACATGTAAATTCTCTAAGACTAGACCCATGTCTCTGACTAATTGAGGCATACTCTCTTTCTTGACCGGCCATGGAGTGTCTTCGTCTTCCCACCAGATAGAGGTCGTAGTAAACCCAGCCTCTTTGATTAGTCTGAGTCGTTCTTGAAAAGGAAGTACAAAACCAAACCACGAAAATATCCCCAGCGGATATTGATGTCTCATTAAATTGCCTCCTATATTTCAGCTATTCGATGAACAAATTGAGAAAAGGTAGTGGCTTTGCTCCTAGTCTATAGTGTTACAGAAACTATCACAAGAGTAAGAAATCATGAAGCTGATTCTATCGAATCGGTTTCATGATTTCTTACTGAAGGAGCGAATTGTATTGTTTTGGAGATTGGATTTTCCTAAGGGAGTCCGGGTTATTTGTTGAAAGGGTACAAAACTAATGTGTCGTGATCCCCAGGTGAAAATTATTTTCCAACAAGGAACTATTTGGCAGGAATTCGCAAGTGATCGTAGAATAGCTGATATAGTATTGAAATAAATGATATTGCAGAGCAAGACCATGAAGGTGTTTGCAAAGACCATGGAGGTTTGACTCATAAGAGTCAACTTCGTGGTCTTTTTATTATATTTTATGGGTTTAAGGTCATCGAGAGATGATGATTGGGCGGGTTAAATTTCAGATAGATAAATAATGGGAAGAGGAAAGGGGCTATGGAAATGCGTAGAAGGATCATGAAGGGCAGCGCTTGGGTTCTTAGTTTGCTGATCGTAGGACTGGCTTTGACGGGTTGTTCGGCTGTTCAAACTGGAAAGGAAGGTAATAAGTCGGAGACAGGTCAGGTTGCCGTAAGTGCGTCAGGAAAAGTAAATCCGGAAGTGAAAATAGTGACTGATCTCGTTGGACGCGAGGTGAAAGTGAAAATTCCCGCTCAACGGATTGTGGCCATCGGGCCGGGCGCATTGAGACTGGTTGCTTACGCCAAGGGAACCGACCGGATCGTTGGGATTGAGGATATGGAAAAGAAAGTGCCGACGGGAAGGCCCTATATGTTTGCTTATCCGGAACTTAAGGCTCTTCCGACGATTGGGCAGGGCGGAATAGATTCCGTGCCAGATGAAGAAGCGTTGCTGAGTGTCAAACCCGATGTCATTTTTGTCTCCTACTTGGTTGACAAGGCGAAGGCAGATAAGCTGCAGGACAAGACGGGGATTCCTGTCGTTGTCTTGAGTTATGGGCAATTGGCAACGTTCAATGATGATGTCTATCGTTCCTTGGATCTGGTCGGCAGGGTTATTGGAACACAACAGAGGGCAGAAGAAGTCATTAACTATGTTAAGAAGAGTCAGGTGGATTTGGCAGAGCGCACAAAGGGTATTGCAGATTTAGCGAAGCCGAAAGTCTATGTGGGAGCATTAGGGGTGAAAGGAACCCAGGGCATTGAAAGCACTCAGGCTAAGTATCCGCCGTTTGTGAACATCGGGGCTCGGAATGTCGCCGATGAGACCGGAAAAAGTGGCAGTTTGATGATCGAACGTGAGAAGCTTGTGAGCTGGGATCCAGACATTCTCTTTATCGATGAAGGAGGCTACAGTAAAGTGCTTGCCGACGCTCAGAAGAACCCGGCATTTTATCAGTCTCTGCGTGCAGTAAAGAACGGGCAGGTTTACGGTCAGATTCCCTATAATTTTTATACCACGAATATCGATACGGCCTTAGCGGACGCTTATTATGCCGGGAAAGTAATTTTTCCGGAAAAATTTCAAGATATCGATCCCGTCAAAAAGTGTGAGGAAATCTACAGTTTTCTCTTAGGTAAACCTGTTTACGAACAAATGGTTAAGGATTATGGCGGATTTAAGAAACTTGATTTAACTCAACCGTAAGGGATATGGAGGTGTATTCTAAGGACGAAAGTGAATCTGTGGACCTAATGTAGAAAGTGAGGTGGCAGGATGTGCATAAGAAAGACTATTTTGACGAGAAGGCTGCGAAGTGGGATACTCTTATCCATGATGAGGTAATAAACCGCTTGCAAGATATGGTAAGAGAACTTGCTTTGTCCCGAGGCAGTAAGGTTCTTGACCTAGGTACGGGAACGGGAGTGCTCGTTCCGATGTTGATCGAGGCCGTGGGTCCATCCGGAGTCGTGGTGGCAATAGATTTTGCTCCCCAGATGCTGGCAGAAGCTAAGAAAAAGTATCAGTGGCCTAATTTAGAGTTCTTGGAGGGAGATGCTGAGGATATTCCCTTGGCAGATCAGGCAGTCGATGAAGTTGTGTGTAACTCGGCCTTTCCGCACTTTGATGATCTTAAGAGGGCTGCCAATGAAATGGCTAGAGTGCTGAGAAGTGGGGGAAGAGTTTCTGTTTTTCATCCGCATAGCAGAGTGTATATTAATGATCTGCATGTGTCTCTTGGAGGTGCGGTGAGGAACTGTTTGATACCGGAAGAGAAGGTTATGTACGCAATTTTTTCTGAAGCAGGTTTCGAGAATATTACCCTTGAAGATATGCCTCAGCGTTATCTCTTGTCGGGGAGAAAAGTATAGACATTGGCAGCGATGGTCGCTGGGACGGGTTTTGCGGTGGCGGGTGCGGTCATGCAAACTGCGGTGCCAGACCCCAACAATTACTTGTAAATTTTAGGTAATTATATTAGTATAAATCTAAGAACGATTCCGTGCGGTCTTCGTGATAGCACCGGAGATCCGATGTTCGATCTTAGATAGGTGGTGCTAAATAATGAAGAAAAGAATTGCCATAGGTGTCAGTGATTTTCGAGAAATGCTAACAGGAGCTTACTACTATGTCGATAAGACCTTATTTATAAAAGATATCCTGGAAGATGGCTCCAAAGTAATCCTGCTTCCCCGCCCACGGCGTTTTGGCAAAACCCTAAACATGTCTATGTTGAATTACTTTTTGGAAAAATCAGCGACAGATAATAGCTCCCTTTTCGAGAACCTGGCGATCAGTCAGCATTCGGACTGCATGGACAAACAGGGGCAATACCCTGTTATCTATCTGACCTTTAAGGATCTCAAACATAATACCTGGGAAGTAACGTATGATAGTTTAGTACCGGAAAAGATCTACCATGCCTTTGTGTTGGGTCTCCTGGTAGGGTTGCGTCCTGATTATGAAATCAAGTCCAACCGCGAGGGCGGGTATGGACGCTATGATGTCATGGTCATCCCCCGGGATACGAGCAAGGCAGGCCTAATTATCGAGTTTAGGAGTGTCGATCCGGAGGAAGTAAAGGACCTAGAACAGATCGCTCAGCTAGCTTTGCAGCAGATCGAAGCGAAGGAATACCAGCAGGAACTGTTCGAGCGGGGAATCCATAAAATCATCAAGCTGGGCATCGTCTTTCGGGGGAAAGAGGTATTGGTGAAGGCTGGTCACTAAGATTTTGCAGAGGAAAAGCCATGAAACTGACTCAGTAGAATCAGCTTCATGGCTTTCTAGACCTTCCAATAAATCCAGGCAGTTTTCGTCTGAACTTTCTCCGTCACAAATCCATTGATAGAGATCTCTTCAAGGTAGCTATTTATTAAATGGTCTTTCTCGTCGCCTGAGTTATTCTCCGTTGCAAAGAGCGTACCATAATAAACACAAGCTTCTTCCACCGTTCGGACATGTTCTCGATCCGTATCGACATAGGTAATACTGGGATAATATCCAGTTAGCCAAAGGATGTTAAAAATGCTGTAAATTGTATTACTGTAAAATTTGATCCCTTTAAGTTTAAGAATTTCCGTGCGAATAATGTCCTGAACAGAGTCTGTACGATCAACAAAATTGGACAAAAAGCAGTATCCCTTGCTTGCATCGATCATCTTCTCAAGCGTGATTTGATCATGGATCCCGGGGCTGTTGATGGCGGTCACCAAGTCAAACCTTTTTCTCCAGCCGTATTCGTCAAGGTTGACCTCATCCCAGTTCAACTTTTTAAATGAGACATTGGTGAGGTTCGCGGCTTCGGCATTCTTCACCGCGTAGTCTAACATTTTATCCGATATGTCTATGCCTGTAACATCTGTTGATTGCTTGGCAAATTCAACCGCAAACCGTCCTGGACCGCAGCCTATGTCCAGGACGCTACTATTCTGGGTGAAAATGCCTTTTTGTGACAAAAATTGAACGATTTTGCGAATGCGCTGATCAGGACTGCCTTGACTAACCAACTTGTTAAACTCATCCGCCCTGTTGTCCCAAAACGACTTACCGGATGGTTCGGCAGGCTTTCCCTCGCTCCAGAGACGGGTAAAATAGTCTATATCCATGCTATTGCCATCCTCTCGAATAGTCTTTGAAGCAGTCAAGGCATACTTTTTTCCCGTCATTGATTCGAATCTTATGCTCCGGAGCACCTTCCCCGCATAAGTCACATTCTACTGTGGTAAATAGTCGTGCCTTTTCGGGCAGCTCAAACGGCGGCTTTGAGAAATTAAAGAGTTGATCTACAGGCGAGTTCAGTATGTATTCCTGACGCTGCTGGCGGTCCATTTCTCCTTTGAGGGGCTTTATTATCATTCTCAGACTTTCACCATTGGACCTGTTATAAAAGCTGAAGGCCATTTTGCCCGTGCCTTTATACAAAAGATTCCCTTTCCCAAAGGTACAGCCCGTGATTACTTGAACTGCATCGACTCCGCAGGCATCGTTTTCGGTTACACATATGATTTCTTCATCGGAAGAAAATCGGATACCCATTTTTTTAATCGCGGCCTCACAGGCTTTATAGCCGATCGCAAGGCCTGGGCATTCATGCCCATGAAATTCTACTGATTTTTCCCACGTTGTTTTTTCTCTGCACATACAAATTGATCTCCTTTCACATAAAGGGCTCTCCTAGAGGTTATCTAGGGGTAACTTTTCTAAAATAATACGGTGATTGAGAAGGGTCATGTTTTTAATTTTAGCTTTGATAAACATTTGTTTGCCGAAGCTATCCATTAGTTTAAGGCCATTTTCGTAGGGCTCAATGGTATCAACCGACTCCATGAGCATGACTTCGTTATCTCCATCTTTGAGATAGGCATTTGATTCACACATTTCGTTTAGCTCCTTCTTTTAGAATTATAAAAGCTTTACCAGAACAAGTCCATTTGTGGTTGCCTGGGAAAGGCTCATTTTAGTTAGGGTCAGACCCAATGATATCGTGACGGTCAGATCAGGCTATCATTAGGTCTGAAGTTGATAGTATACCGTAAGGATCCAAACTTTCCTTAGGATTATGAGTTGACATTTTCGCACGTAAGATGCAGCAAGATTTTGAAGGTTTTGGAACGTGGAATTCATTACATTACAAACTATGGAAAGACATCCGGCATGGGCTCATATGCCTATAATCACCTCCTTGTAAATAGAAAAAGACCATGGAAATAATGACCAGACTTAATGTCAAGTCAAGACCTCCATGGTCTCGTTTTCATAATGAATATTTGTCTATGCAGATAGTATTCTACACAAATGTGCTAATCCCTTCTACGGTTTATAGTTTTTTATGATTTTCAATAGTCAAGATTAAATTTCCTGGTTCTTTTCCAACCCTTAATATTACCAAAGACTTTGATTGGGGGAGTGCTGTAGATCTGTCTCCCGAAGATGCCGACGGCAGAAAATATCACTCAGGTGTATGGGGTTCCGGTTAGTTGGAAGAATGCAAAACCAAACTGTTGTAATCTGATTTATTGTGAGTATCAAAGAGCAGTGATTTTTCCGGCAAGTTCAACATCCGAGTGCCAAAATCGCTTCATAAAGTACTAGCCGAGAAAGCCAAAGAAGTTACCAAAGTACGAAGCCCTCCCACCGACTTGCGGCAGGAGGGCGTAATATTTTTCCATACTAAAGCAGGGATTTCGAAGTTAATGTAGAATACACAATTATCAATTATTAACAATTAATGAGAAGATGAGACTGAATCATGAAAAATAGACCATGGAGGTCTGGCCTTTTAATAAGGTCAGCTTCATGGTCTTTTTTATTCAAAGAAAAATCAAAATTAAGGAGTGAAGGAAATATGGACGAACTAGTTAAGAAAGATTGGGAGCGTTGTGTGGAATTTCACGAGCATATTTGCCCTGGTTCGGCGATTGGCTTCCAAGCGGCTCGGATCGGATTGAAGGTGCTCCGAGCCTTAGAGGGGGAGCCGTACAATCCGAAAAGTGGGATAGTCAGCATTATGCAGAATGATGCTTGTGGTGTGGATGCTGTGTTGAGAGGATGGGTAAAATGAGAAAAGTGATGGCGTTATTATTGGCTCTGCTTATGCCGATGTTGCTTTTAGCGGGATGCGGAGGGACTGCAGGTACGAAGGAAGCTGGGACAGTTCCAACAGTGGCTAAGGTTCAGAAACATAAAATTACGGATCTGGCTGGGAGAGAGGTAGAACTAGCGGTTCCTGTCAAAAGGGTCGTGGCGATTGGACCCGGTGCATTACGGTTGGTGACCTACGACGAAGGAGCGTCCATGGTGGTGGGGATTGAAGAAATTGAGAAAAAACCTTCGCCAGGAAGATCCTATATGCTGGCTTATCCAGACTTGAAAAAGCTCCCGAGTATTGGACAGGGAGGACCGGATACAGCCCCTAATGAGGAGAGCTTGGTTGGGGTCAAACCAGATGTGATTTTTGTTAGCACTCTCGTAGATAAAGAGAAGGCGAATCAACTTCAAGCCAAGACGGGCATTCCGGTAGTCGTTCTGAGCTATGGCAATGCGGCGACGTTTGACGAGAATCTTTACAATTCCATAAGTATGATCGGCGTGATCATAGGTAAGGAGAAGAGGGCCCAAGATGTTGTTGCTTATCTCAAACAAAGTGAAAAGGACCTGGGGGAACGGACGAAGGGAGTTCCTGAGGGGAATAAAGCAAAAGTTTATGTAGGGGCTGTGGGCATGAAAGGAGTGCACGGGATTGAAAGCACTCAGGCCAAATACCCGCCATTTATGTTCATTGGAGCAAAAAATGTCGTGGATGAAACGGGAAAAAGCGGAAGCTTTATGATCGATAAAGAAAAACTCATTAGCTGGGATCCGGATATTTTGTTTCTTGATGCAGGAGGGTATGCGCTAGTTACGGAGGACTATAAGAAAAACCCGGCATTGTACCAGTCTTTGAGTGCTGTGAAGAAGGGCCAAGTTTATAACCAGATTCCTTATAATAACTATTCCACCAATATAGAGACGGCATTTGCTGACTCTTATTACGCAGGAAAGATTATCTTTCCTCAACAGTTCCAAGACATCGATCCGATCAAGAAGAGTGATGAAATTTATCAGTTCCTTCTAGGTAAGCCTTTATATTCAGAAATGGAACGGGATTTAGGGGGCTTCAAAAAGCTGGAGCTAGGAAGGTGATAGAGTTGGTAGGCGAGGAAAGCGTGCTAGAGGGCGGGATAACCACCCATTACTTGAGATATACGTGGAAGAAGAAATTAATCCTGTTAGGTTTGGTTGTTATGACAGCAGTACTTGCTTTATATGCCATCAGTGCCGGTTCAGCCGAGCTTTCTCCCATGCAAGTGTTACTGACTTTACTCGGCCAAACCGAGGGGAATTCTCAGATTATCATTTGGTCCATCCGCTTGCCCCGAGTGCTGGCAGCGATGGTGGCTGGGACGGGTTTGGCGGTTGCTGGTGCGGTCATGCAAACTATTCTCAGAAATCCCTTAGCTTCTCCGAGTACCCTCGGTATTGCTCAAGGCGCAGCCTTTGGGGCTGCGCTGGCCATCATCGGCTGGGGAGCAGGTAGTACTCCAAGTACAGGCGGAGGAGCGCTGCTGATTAACAGCCCCTATATTGTCACAATCTCAGCCTTCGTAGCGGCCATGCTTACGACCATGATCATTCTCTTTCTGGCCCAATATAAGGGAGTGTCACCGGAGTCTATGGTGTTAGCTGGGGTCGCGTTGGGATCTCTCTTTTCCGCAGCCACTATGCTTTTGCAGTATTTCACCAATGATGTTAATGTAGCTGCCGTCGTCTTTTGGACGTTCGGCGACATCGGGCGGGCTTCTTGGGGTGAGTTGGGGATTATGTCCTTTGTAGTCTTAGGATCCTTGCTCTTTTTCTTGTTTAACCGTTGGAATTACAATGCCCTTGACAGTGGGGCAGAAACGGCCAAGGGTCTCGGTGTCAACGTGGAAAAGACGAGACAGTGGGGGATGTTCTTTGCCTCTTTGATCACAGCCACAGTCGTTTCCTTTTTGGGAATCATCGCCTTCATTGGTCTCGTGGCTCCACACCTCGTGAAGCGCTTGATCGGAGGGGACAATCGCTTCCTTATTCCAGCGTCTGGGGTGATGGGTGCCTTGCTCCTTCTGGCTGCAGATACCCTGTCCAGAAGGATTATTGCGCCCGTGGTTTTGCCTGTTGGGGCAGTCACTTCCTTTCTAGGGGCTCCTCTCTTTCTCTATCTTCTGGTGAGGGGGTCGAAGTTGCGATGATCTTAGCAGTGAATGGGATAGAATTTAGATACAGCTCTCGCACAATATTAGAGAATGTAGGCTTTACTGTACAAAGGGGGGAGTTCCTATCTATTTTAGGGAACAATGGCGCTGGAAAATCGACGCTGCTCAAGACCTTGAACAAGATTTTGTTACCGAAAAAGGGAAGTGTCTTATTGGAGGGGCAGGAAGTGTCTAAGCTTAGTCGCTTGGCGATAGCCCTTAAAATGGCGTATGTCTCACAACGCTACGAGAGCAACCGCCAGACCGTCTTTGACGCTGTGCTCTTGGGCCGCAAACCCTACATCAAGTGGGAGGCGACAGCGTCGGATTTGGCGTTGGTGCACGGGATCTTAGCAAAAACGGGTCTGGAGAAGTTTGCTCTTCGCTACTTAGATGAACTGAGCGGAGGAGAACTGCAGAAAGTCGTCATCGCTAGGGCCTTGGCCCAGGAACCTGAGGTTCTGTTATTGGATGAGCCTACTAGCAACTTGGATCTGAGAAATCAAATGGAAGTGTTGAAAACCATCCAGACCGCGGCTAAAGAGAAGGCTATTGCGGTGATTGCCGTCATGCACGATCTTAACCTAGCCTTGCGCTTCTCGGACAAATTCGTATTACTACAGGATACGAAGGTTTTCGTGGCCGGCGGCCCGGAGGTGATGACGGCAGAAAATATCACTCAGGCGTATGGAGTTCCGGTTAGCGTGGAAAGGGTACAAAACCAAATTGTCGTGATCCCAAGGTGAGGAGGGTTTTTGCAGAAATCTTTTTTGCATCATTAGCAGGAATTTCTGAACAGTTGTAGAATAAATTGAAATAATAATATTGCAGGGCAAGACCATGAAGGTGTTTGCAAAGACCATGGAGGTTTGACTCGTTAGAGTCTGCTTTGTGGTCTTTTTATTTGCTTGAAAGGAAGGTGTTTCAAGCCTTTAGTGAAATTGCCTAGTCTTTGAACAAATCACTCGTTCAATTATGAGAAAGAGGAGGAGTTTTAGTATGCATATTCCTGACGGATATCTTAGTCCCCAAACAGATGCGGTCCTTGGCATAGCTAGTGCAATTACAGCAGCAGTAGCCGCCTCAAAAACAGCAAGTACGGTTCGAGCTAAGTACATTCCGATGCTTTCAGTCGGTGCGGCCTTTTCCTTCACTATCATGATGTTCAATGTTCCCATACCAGATGGAACGACCGCTCACGCCGTAGGCGGGTCGCTGCTAGCCGTTATTTTAGGTCCTTGGGCAGCCATGATCTCTGTGTCTATCGCACTAATTATTCAAGCGCTTTTCTTCGGGGATGGTGGTATTCTGGCCTTGGGTGCAAATATCTTCAATATGGGGGTTGCATTGCCCTTTGTCAGTTACGGAATCTATCAACTCATCGCAGGGAAAAGTGACATACTTTCTAAACGTCGCATGATAGGAGCGGGAATTGCTGGTTACATCGGAATCAATATGGCCGCACTTTGTGCTGGAATTGAATTTGGGCTACAGCCTATGCTTTTTCATGCTGCTAATGGAACCCCTCTCTACAGCCCGTATGGACTTGGTGTTGCGATACCTGCGATGGCCTTTGCACACATCACCATTGCGGGACCGGTTGAGGGGGTTGTGACGGGATTGGTCATTGCCTATTTGCAACGTTCAAACCCCGTTCTGCTTCAAATGCGCGCGGACTCTGAAAAATCTGCATCGCCCATCCAATATGGTCGCTACATTGCAGGCTTGATCGTTATTGCCTTGCTGACACCGCTGGGTTTATTGGCCTCCGGAACCGCTTGGGGGGAATGGGGCGGAGAAGATTTACAAGCTAAACTGGGGTTCGTTCCTACTGGTCTGAAAAAATTAGGGGATTTTTGGAATCATATCTTATTTAAAGACTACGGCATCGCTGGGTTTGATCAATCATTCTGGCAACAAGCTCTTGGCTATATAATATCAGCCTTTTTCGCCTTGTTGGTTATTGGGATCATTGGGTTTGCTATTCAACGTTTTACTCGTAAATCAGAAGGACATACTTAATATAGTTTCTTAATGTACCTCGTACGTTGAATTTTCTGGGCAGAGTTCGAGATACTGTTCATAGGGCAGCGGGAAAGTTCCCGATCAAGAGGGGAGAATCAAGAAGTGTGTACCAAACATTTTAGAGATATATGGCCAAGAATTGGAATGGTTATCACTTTATTGCTGGTTGCGGTCGTTGTTTTGAGCTTATTCAAATAGAATGGTCCAATGGAACTAAAATCATCACAAGTCACGATCTGGATATAATTTCACTAAGTCTGGGTTTGCACCACGAAGCGGCCTCCTTTAGGAGGCCGCTTCGTGGTGCACGATGCAAGTTCGGGGACGGTTCGTGCATTTCTTGAGCCTGGCAATTGAACCTGAGACAAGTTTTCTTATAGATTAACTTATGATAAGATTGTCCTAAAATGAGTCAGTATGCGACTGGCAGGATAAACTAGAGGAATTTGCGGGAGAGAGGGAGTCCAATGCCTACGAAAAGAGATGTTGAACGTGTCCTGGAAATTCGGGATTGGAAGCAACTGCGTGACTGGGCTGAAGAAAATAAGAACCTCTATCGACAATTGATGGCTCGGATTTATGTTAAAGATGGGATTGTCTTCTGGCGAGCGGTAGAGGCTTTAGGGGTTTTCGTGCATCACGTTGAGCAGGAAGAGCGAAACTATGCCATTGAACTTGTGCGACGTTACTTTTGGATGCTCAATGAAGAATCAGGAGGGACGGCTTGGAATGCTTCCGAGGCCATAGGAAGCATTCTTGCCCATTGTCCGAAGACGTGCGGCCATTTTAATTGGATGCTTTCGGGGTTGCTAGAAGATGAAAGTTTACGCGATGGCGCTCTCTGGGGTCTAGCGCAATTGGCCCAAGTTGCTCCACATTTAGTGGACCCTTTGGAAGAACGGATAAAGCCCTTTTTGGAGTCTACAGAAACTTTGACACGAGGTTTGGCGGCGCTAATTTATGCACTTATGAGGACTTCACACGATGAATTGGCCCTTTATCGTGCCGAAGGGCCTAAATGGAGCGTCACAGTTGATCTTAATCATCGTCTCGAAAATGATCAAAATTCGTTCGAAATCTATCAAGATGGGAAACTAGCAAGCTATAGCGTACTAGAACTTTGGCAAGCTCAAACGATCGTTTTTTGGACGGAAACGGTGATGATTAAAGACCTAGAGGTTGAGTTGACGGTTGCTTCTACTTCGACGGGGTTGTGCTGGTTAAGTCTTGGTCCGTCAGTTGAGGAGGAACAGTCCTTGCGGACTTGGGCGGCGCGCTGGTTCCCAAAATGGTTTTTAATGCGGAGGGGCGACCCGAATCGTAAAGCTGTAGGACAATTACAAGAGTATCTTGCCGGAAAACGCAAGGAGTTCACCATTCCGCTTCATCAAATGGGGACCCCTTTCCAGCTTAAGGTTTGGGAAGAACTTGGGCGTATTCCGTACGGAGAGACGCGCAGTTATGGTGATCTTGCTATGAGCGTGGACAATCCAAAAGGGCAGAGAGCAGTGGGTATGGCTAACAATCGAAATCCCATCGGAATTGTGGTTCCCTGTCATCGAGTGATCGGGAAAAATGGAAGTTTGACTGGGTATGCCGGAGGTTTGGAGATTAAACAAAGGCTTTTGGAGTTGGAAGGGGCTATCTTGGATATAACGTGTGATAAAGCTTAACAAATATCATGGGTTATGTTCTTATTATAGAGATAGGGAAGGGGTAAATAAAAATGGAGAAGTTGGAAACCACAACGCTTTTTACGGGGGTCGAACACATTGGAATCAAGGCCTTGGACATGGAGACGGCTATTCGGTTTTATATAGAGGTGCTCGGTTTTAAGTTTTCCCATCGGATTAAACCGGGAGAGGTAGAGTTAGCGTTTTTGGAATTAGGGGGTACTGTCGTGGAATTGGTTGAGGTCGTCGATGGTCGTCGGTTTGAAGACGGGGTTGTCAATCATTTGGCTCTTCGGGTAGTGGATATTTTTAAAGCCATCGAGCACTTAAAACAACATCAGGTGGAGGTGCCCTCTTCAGAGCCTATGGACATAGGAGAAGGACGATATAATTTCTTTTTCCGTGGCCCTAGCGGAGAAAAACTCGAACTTTATCAGGGTTAGTTCAGAAAGAAAGGGTCAATCATTATGGAATTCAAGCTGAAAATGCAAGTCCCATTTCCAATGGGGCTCCAACAGGAGACAGCCTTGTGCGCACAAGAAGTGGTAGAACGTTATTTCGACTTCTTTGCTTGGGTTCAGGTGGGATGTCCGATCCCTGCGGAGGAAAAAAATGAAGGAACAAAAGAAGCTCAGAACAATAACGGAGAGACAGTGAATGAGAAGTGGCTTCTTTCAAAGTGGGATATCGAGTATTTTTACGGACTGATACGTCCCGCGGATGTGGGATGTGCTTGTCCTTTTGGTTGGATGGAAAAAGTGGAAGGGGTCGTAGATCAGCAATACCCTATATTTGGCGCTGAACGGTTCCCCGATCTTTTCGATAAGGCCGCCCATATGGCGTGGTTAATTATAAAAAATCAAGTCTTTCCGGATTATAATGCCGGGATTGCTGTTTTAGCCGTGTTCGTGCTCTTAGGGAGAAATGAAATTGCGATTAATCCGAATGAACAAGACTTGAAGTCCTTTGTGGCTCGTATACACTTATGGATTAAGAAGACTGATCGAGAGCCAGAATACGAAGATGCGGTAATTAAAGAATTAGGAAATGTTATTAATACTTGGGGGCGGCTCACAAAAAATCAAGACATAAGCCCAAAATCGACAGATAGTCTGGATAAAGTGAGATCGGTTGATAATTAATACAAGAATGGAATCAATGATGCAAAAGAAGCGATATTACACCTTCAACGAACATTTGCGGGAAAGATTCGGAGGAAAAACTTTTAAGGTCTCCTTGGATGCTGGATTCACATGCCCAAACCGAGATGGGACGCTGGGAAGGGGCGGGTGTGTCTACTGCAGCACACGGGGATCTGGGGATTTCGCCGGAGGTCAAGGGTTATCGATTCATGATCAGTTTGTTGAAGTGACAGAACGGATGAAGAAGAAATGGCCTAATGCCAACTACATCGCCTATTTTCAGGCGTATACGAATACCTATGCCTCGGTAGAACGCTTGCGTGAGGTGTATGAAGAGGCTTTGGCAGAGGAGAACGTTGTTGGGTTATCTATTTCAACGAGGCCGGACTGTTTACCCGAGGCTGTGCTGGATTATCTTGAGGAACTGAACCAGAGAACCTACCTGTGGGTCGAACTGGGGTTGCAAAGCATTCATGACCGTACCATGGAATCGATCGGCAGGGGGCATGACTATGCGCAATTCTTGAAGGGCCTTGATCAGCTGCGTGCTAGAAGAATACGGGTTTGTGCCCATGTTATTCTTGGCTTACCGGGAGAAACGAAAGCTGAGATGATGGCTACGGCCCAAGCGGTTGCTAAGCTGCCGTTGCAAGGGATCAAACTTCATTTGCTTCATGTCTTAAAGGGAACGACTTTGGGGGTAAATTATCAGCGCGAACCGTTCGCTCTTTTGACGAGAGAAGACTATGTAACGCTGGTCGTCGATAGTTTGGAAATTTTACCTCCGGAGATGGTGATTCATCGCTTAACTGGGGATGGCCCACCTGAGGAGCTTATTGGGCCCCTTTGGAGCCGCAAAAAATGGGAGGTTCTCAATGCGATCGATGCGGAGTTAGAACGACGGGATACCTGGCAGGGGAAAAAAGCAAAAAAATAGCGGTCCGCGAGGACCGCCAAGTTATAATAATGGAGAGGAGGGGTCAAAACTTTAATTCTAAGGTTTAAGTTTGGGCCTTAGAAACCGGGCTGTGGAAATCGGAGGTTGGGGATATTCGTTAACAGTTTTAGGGTGAGCGGGATTTGGTTTAAAGCTAGGCGCTAAGTTCAAGTAACGTTGCAAATCCGAATTAGCATCCATGATCCGTTGTGATATTTCGGTGTTATTGAGACGTTCTGTCATTTAGCACAACTCCTTTATAAGTTCAATTAAGTTCGATAGTCTTCTGAAACAACGTACCTGTCCCTCTGTTTTGCCTTAGGGGGTTTCGTATTGGATAAGCTTTCCTTCCCACGTACGTAGCGTTGCTTTGTTTTTTTCGAGGGATACTAGGTATTGAGGTAAAATAGGTGTTTTGCCTCCGCCTTTGGGGGCGTTTATGATATAAGTTGGTATCGCAAGGCCCGAAGTATATCCGCGTAAATGTTCCATAACGGCAAGTCCGTCTTGGATCCGTGGAACAAAATGTCGTGTACCTTTAACGTTTTTGTCATGGAAAATATAGTAGGGTCGAACTCTTATTTTGAGTAATTCTTGGTTGAGTTTCTTCATAACCTCGGGTTGATGGTTGATTCCTTTGAGTAAAACTGCCTGATTTCCCAAGACCACACCGGCTGCAACAAGTTTGTCAGCCGCTTTTTTGGCGTCAGGGGTTACTTCCTTAGGATGGTTAAATTGAGTGTTAATATACAAGGGCGGATATTTAGCCAATATCGAACATAATTCCTGCGTGATGCGCATTGGCATGGTCACAGGTACTCGAGTTCCGAGGCGCTTTATTTCCACATGAGGAATGGCGTGAAGTTCCCCGAGAAGCCAATCAAGGGTTAGATCACTGAGTAGTAGAGCATCTCCGCCCGTCACAAGGACATCTCGTATCTCTGGATTTGCCCGAATATAGTCGAGCGCTTCTATAAGCTGAGTTCGCTCGGCGTGGGTGTCCGTTTCACCAATATTACGGCGACGCTGGCAATGTCGACAGTACATTGCACACATGTTCGTGACATTAATGATCAGACGGTCCGGGTAACGTCGGGTGATGCAAGGGGCAGGATTTGTAATAGCTTCTCCCATCGGGTCTTCTTCGCCAAACTCATCGTCAAGTTCAGCGTGACTTGGTAATCCCTGCAGCCGAATAGGGTCAAGGGGATCTTTATGATCCATTAAACTAAGATAATAGGGAGATACGGCCCAACGAAAGGTTTTGCCGACACGTTCAATATCTTCACAAGCCGAAGAGGGGAATTTGGGAAACAAAGCCTTTAGGACTTGAGGGTCTGTGATTCTGTTTTGCATTTGCCAGTGCCAATTTTCCCAATCTTGAAGCGTGGCGTCGAAATAGTTGAGAATTTTTTTTCGGGTCGAATGGGTGGAATCTATACTCGATAAACCAGTTGGGATGGTTTTACACTTCTCGATATAAGGGGTAATCTTTTGTTTAAGCTCAGCGGCTCGCCGTAGTGCAAATTGACGAAAGGTGTCTGGTTTATTGCCAAGTTGAACAGCCATACTTATTCCTCCTTATATTACGATCAGAAAAAACTCTACATGTTTAACTGACAACCTCATACTATCATATGGGTTGTCGGAAGTCAATAGGATGATGCCACTTGAAGATGGCTATGCTATAATAGTGTAAATGAAACTTATAGGGGTGGAAGGTTTGGAACAGGCACGCTATCAGGAAATTGCCATTGATATAGCTCACGCCATCATGATGGGAGAATATCACGAAGGGGAAAGAATTCTTGGCCGTTCAACTTTAGCAGGGAGGTATAATGTCTCGCCGGAAACCATTCGTCGAGCCATCGCCATATTGCAAAATGTTGGCGTGGTTATGGTGAATCAAGGCGTGGGGATTACCGTAACATCGAAAGCTATGGCAGAACGATTTCTCAAATCGTTTGATCAAAAAGGAGAAATTCAATCCTTTATAGAAGATTTAAAAGGTCTAATGGATCAGAGGCGAGAAAACGATTTAAAGATTGAAAGTCATCTCAACAAATTGCAGGGATATATGGATCGTGTCATGTCCCGCTGGCTAGATGTTGGAGAAATTGAAATAGGTAAGACCTCTTCAGCGATAGGGAAAACGTTGCGGGAATTAAAGATTCGTGAGCGCACGGGGACAACGGTTGTAGCGGTGATTCGAGACGGTTTTGAACAGTTTTCACCAGAGGCTGGCTTTGTACTCCGTGGAGAAGATGTCCTGCTAGCGGCAGGCTCAGCTGAGGGTCAAACTAAGTTGCGGCAGTTAATTCTGTGATTTGGAGTGTGCGAAGTGTATCCGGGTATTGATATTATTGAAATTGAACGAGTGGAGCAGGCGTTTAAGCGGCAACCTAAGTTATATGAACGTCTTTTCACAACACAAGAACGGGAAAACTTAAGTGGTAAAGGCGTCCAGAGTTATGCTGCCCGTTTCGCTGGTAAGGAGGCTGTACTTAAAACATTGGGGACGGGTCTGCGGGGATTATCTTGGCATGATATCGAAATTTTGAGCGATGTAAGTGGAGAGCCTCTGGTCTATCTCAGTTCCAGAGCTCTTGATTTGGTCAAGGCCCGTGGCGGTTGCCAAGTGCGAGTGAGTTTATCCCACGATCGTACGAAGGCAGTGGGGTTCGCAATTTTAAGCTAGGGGATGAATGATTTCATTCATTGGTATGGGTTACGACTAGGAAGGAACGGAAGTTTCTCTGATTTGGAGAACACGCAAAGTAAAATTATGTCGAGGTAAAAAGAGAGAATCGGGGTGGGGAAAGTGCGTGTGGTCAGCGTGGAACAGATGCGGCAGATCGAAGAAAGGGCCATTCATCAGTATGGCATTCCAAGTTTGCTTCTTATGGAAAATGCAGCCTGGGCTGTGGTCGATGAAATTCGGCGTTGTCTCCCCAAGGATGAGGAGGGAGATTTAAACGGCCGTAAAGCAGTGATCTTAGTTGGGAAGGGGAATAATGGCGGAGATGGCTTGGCAGTTGCTCGATTGTTAGTGTTCCAAGGCATGGATGTTACCGTCTTTCTATTTGCACAGCCTCAGGAATTCAAAGGAGACGCTGCCTTAAATTTGCGCCTTTTTCAAGGAACAACAGGAAAATGCTTTGAAATCAAAGGGGAGAAACAACGCCGTTTAACACGTTTTGCCTTGGCGCAAGCGGATGTTGTTGTGGATGCGCTTTTCGGAATTGGAATGCGTGGTGCGTTGCCCAGTTTAATTGAGGAGTATGTGAGTGAAGTGAATCGGGCGCCAGGATGGGTGATCTCCATCGACATTCCCAGTGGAGTGGAGGCCAACACGGGTAAAGTCTACCGTACCGCGATTTGCGCCCAAACCACGGTTTCATTTGGACTCCCTAAGTGGGGTCTTTTTCTTGGTGAAGGTCCGGATTATTGTGGCAGGGTTGTTGTGGATCCAATTTCTATTCCTAACTCCTATCTTCAAGATGAAGGGATTTCTACGTTTGTTTTAACCGATGACGATGTTCGCGCTCTGCTCCCCGTTCGAAAGCTAAAGGGACACAAAGGAACCCATGGCAAAGGAATTCTTGTTGCTGGGTCTAAAGGAATGAGTGGAGCGGCTGTTCTCGCTGGACAGGGGGCTCTGCGCAGCGGCATAGGACTGTTGCAGATTGTTACTCCTCATGGGATTGCGCAAGACGTGGATGCTAGAATCACGGAAGCGACGGTTTGGTCGGCGTCAGGAGAGGATTCCCTTAATGAAGAAGCTTGGTCCGTGATCTTGAAGCAAGCTGAGAAGGCCCAAGCTTTGGCTGTTGGTCCAGGCTTAGCGCAGAATCTTCGGTTTATATCCGTATTAGATGAAATCTTGAAAACTATAAGTTGTCCGGTTGTCTTGGATGCGGATGCCCTTAATCTAGTAGCGTTAGAAGCAGGTTTGCTAACTTCGAGGAATGGCAGAGGTCCTTTGATCCTTACACCCCATCCAGGTGAAATGGCCCGGCTCTGTCAATGCAGCGTGGATGATGTCGAGAATAATCGTCTGGATTTAGCAGTGGCCAAAGCCGTCGAATGGGAGGCGGTGGTTGTTTTGAAAGGCTCCGTGACCATTATTGCTTCCCCGGACGGTCGCGCCTTTTTCAATCCAACTGGGAATCCAGGACTTGGAACCGGGGGCACAGGGGATGTGCTTACAGGCAGCATACTCGCATGGTTGGCCCAAGGGGTTCCGCCACTTGAAGCAGCCTGTTTGGGAGTCTATTTACATGGGAAATCGGCGGATAGCTTAGCGTCAGAGTATGGGTGGTCAGGATTCACGGCATTAGAAGTTGCAGATTACCTCCCTAAAGTGCGACGCGGGTTAGAATTGAAGCCTTTAGACGGAAAGAGGGGATGAAATCATGAGATTGCGACAGGTCTGGGCTGAGGTGAATTTACAAACACTTAGAGAAAATTATTTCAAACTTCAGGCGTATACCCAAAGTGAAATGATGCCGATTGTCAAGGCGGATGCTTATGGACATGGTTTAATTCCTGTTGTGAAAACGTTAATCGCGTGTGGGGCACGGCGTTTTGGGGTTGCTCGCTTGGAAGAAGCGTTGGAAATTAAAGAGGTGTTTCCAGAGCTCACGGTTATGGTCATTGGGGCTACCGATTTGGAACAGTCGGATACCTTGGTAAGGGAAGGGATCATTCCTTCAATTTTTCAACTGTCTCAGGCCCAAGCGCTCTCTGATGCGGCCGTGAAACAAAACCAAACGGCGAAATTACATATAAAGCTTGACACAGGCATGAATCGAATCGGATTTCGCGAGGCAGATTTGGCAAAGATCCTTAAAATTTCAGCGTTGCCCAATCTATTTATCGAAGGGATTTTCACTCATTTTGCCACGTCCGATCAAAGTGATTTGTCGTTTGCCAGAGAGCAACTTAAACGCTTTGAGGGTCTTTATGCCAAACTCAAGAGTTCTGGACTTAAAATTCCAATTCGCCATGCGGCAAACAGTGCGGCGATCCTTCAATTCCCGGAATCTCATTTTGAGTTGGTTCGCCCAGGTATTGCCCTTTATGGCCTCTCCCCGTCTGCTCAAGTTGGCGGTAATGTTGGGTTGGAACCCGTTATGTCTTGGAAAGCAAAAGTGTCTAATGTCAAAAGCATAAAGACAGGAGAAACCGTAAGTTATGGCCGCACATTTCAAGCGGCCTACCCTACGTGTGTTGCGACAATCCCGGTAGGATATGCGGATGGATTGCGTAGGGCACTTTCTAATCATGGTGAAATGCTAATACATGGTAAACGATCGATGATGATTGGGCGGGTCTGTATGGACCAAACCATGCTCGAAGTGACCAAGATTAAGAAAGTGAACGTGGGTGACGTCGTCACAATTTTGGGTAAAGATGGCTATGAACAAATCACAGCGACAGAAATGGCAGATTGGCTGGGGACTATTAGTTATGAAGTAATCTGCGGGATCTCTAAGCGAGTTCCTCGCATTTATCTCGATCCTACGGAGAATAACTAATGCTTGAATTTTTTCTTAACTGTAGGAGGATCTCACACAGTGAAAAATAAACATAATACCTATAATTCGTTATTTCATTGGCATAGTTTTCGCTTAAAATTAGTACTTGAAGGAATCTGTGTGGGGATTTTGACGGGCCTTGTGGTGGTTCTATATCGTTATGCTCTGGAACGGGCGGGGGTCATGCTCACAGAAGTATATCGTGATTTGTCCCAAAGACCTTGGTTAATTCCCATTTGGGTGGTGGCTTTGGTTGGGATAGGCTATGTTGTCGGTTTGATGGTTAACTATGAACCTATGATTAGTGGTAGTGGGATTCCTCAGGTTGAAGGGGTCTTGTTACGGAAACTCAATATGCAATGGTGGAAGGTTATCATAGGAAAGTTTATCGGAGGAGTTTTGGCCATAGGTGCAGGTCTCTCTATGGGACGCGAAGGACCCTCTGTTCAATTAGGTGCGGCCGTCGGTCAAGGTTTTAGTAAAGTCTTCAAGAGAATTAAGATCGAAGAAAAATATCTCATCACCAGTGGAGCAAGTGCGGGTCTTGCTGCAGCCTTTAATGCTCCTTTGGCAGGGGTCATGTTTGCTTTAGAGGAGGTGCATAAAAACTTTTCTCCTCTCGTATTGCTTTCCGCTTTATCCGCAGCCTTATCGGCTGATTTCGTGACTAGTCAATTTTTCGGTCTGAAACCGGTGTTTCACTTTGCAAATTTGATTGTTTTGCCTCTTAAATCTTATGCTTCAATTATAGTATTGGGAGCGATCGTTGGGGTCCTAGGGGTAGTTTTTAATAAAACGCTCTTAAGGACGCAGGATTTATATACAGGGCAAAAATGGCTCCCGAAAAGGTTCTGGATAATTATCCCTCTCTTAATTTCCGTAGTCTTAGGATTTAGTTTACCTCAGGTCTTAGGTGGAGGGCATGAGCTGATAGCGTCGCTAGTTACTACTGGGAATTTCCCTCTTGCGATTCTCTTAGTCATACTGGTCAGTAAATTTTTGTTTACAATGGTAAGTTTTGGATCTGGTGCACCCGGAGGAATTTTTCTCCCTTTGCTTGCCATCGGCGCGGTAATCGGGAATATCTATGGCGTGGTACTTGTTCAGCTTTTCCATTTTGATAATGGCTTTATTAACAATTTTATCATCTTGGCTATGGCGGGTTACTTTACAGCGGTAGTTAGAGCTCCAATCACCGGGACGATTCTAATTACAGAAATGACCGGCACCTTCAACCATTTGCTTTCTTTGGCAGTTGTATCAATCGTAGCCTATATGGTAGCGGATCTTCTAGGTTCAAAACCAATCTATGAGTCCTTACTGGAAAGAATTTTACAAAAACAAGGTGAGGGGATAGCTAACGGAAATGAGAAAACAAAATCTATCTTAGAGTTTGCAGTGTGTATGGGCTCGATACTGGATGGGAAACAAATCAAAGAAATTAAATGGCCGTCAGATTGCTTACTAGTTTCGGTTAAACGTGGAGAACAGGAGATAATACCCAAAGGGGATACGATGATTTGCCCGGGGGATTACTTGATTGTCCTGACGAATGAGGATAAAGTTTCTAAAATCAACGATGCTCTGCTTCAACTAATAGGATGCTGTGAAATTGAGACACCCCGAAAATGAGGCAAAGTTAGCTTGAATTTATGAATATTAAAGGGCTGCAACAAACTGGTAAACAGGTTACGTTGCAGCCCCTTTTTCACTCATAAAAATCTCGAATCGAGGCATATTAGATACTTACGGGTTTGCAATTATTCGCTCTTAATGGATAGGAGAGGAGTAACATGGAAAAAAATGCGAAAATCTCCGGAACTCAAGTTTCCATGCTGATGTTTGTTTTTGTTAGTTCTACAATAATAATTTATGTTCCAGGTTTTACAGCAAAAGAGGCTAAAGAGTCCGCTTGGTTAGCGGCTTCAATACTCCCGTTTACCTTCGGATTTATAACACTTTGGGTAATTTATAAGCTAGGAAGCTATTTTCCTAAACTTACGATCTTCCAATATTGTGAAGTTATTATGGGTGAATTTTTAGGCAAGTGCTTTGGAATAATCTACATAATATTCTTGTTGGTCATGGATGTTTTAGTTCTTAGGGAATTTTCGGACTTCCTAGTTATTACAACACTACCTTTGACTCCGAGAATATGGCTCCTAGCCAGTATTGTGGCCGTGGCAACTTATGGCGCGTATAAGGGATTAGAGGTTATCGTTCGGGCAGTTCAGTTTATATTGGGTATTTATTTGCTAGGGTTTCTGCTGTCTGTCCTGTTTGCTTTAACTAATTTTGAGGCAGGTAGATTATTACCCATTATGGAAGAGGGTCTATTGCCAATAATCCGAGGTTCAATGGCACCGTCGTCTTGGTATGGAGAGATTTGTCTACTTGCGATGCTATTTCCTTTTGTCAACAAACCTGTGGAGCTAAAGAGAAAGGGATTCATAGCACTATTTGCAATAACCTTATTTGTAACTGTAGACGTGGCAGTTACCATAGGGGTACTCGGATCTGGTTTAACAAGTGCATTGGCACAACCTTTTTGGGTCGTAACAAGGAGTATTGAAATTGGTGAGGTTGTACAAAGGTTAGAAAGTTTTCTTTTGGTTTTTTGGATCAGTGGAATTATCATCAAAGCAACGTTGCTGAGTTATTTAATATGCTTGGGCCTAACACAAGTTTTCGGATGGAAAAGACTCAAAGTGGTTTTAGGAATCAGTGCGATTTCTGAACTATTTATTGCAGAGGTTCTTCTAGGTAATGCTTCGCAAGTAAGTGTTATTTTAAGTAGTTATTGGCCCCCCTTTGCTATGGTATTTGAATTGGTCATACCCACGTTTCTACTAGGAATTTTCAAGGTTAGAAAAAAACATTTAGGGGGATAAAGAAAACGAGCTTTCTCTTTTGATAAATAAAACAAAAGAAGTTCATATTAATAGCAAGTCTTATCATAGGGAAGGGGGGCTCACAAATAAAGCTTAAGTCGTTGATTAAAAAGGCCCTTGGTTTTTCCGGAGAAAAAGGATTAAAAAAGCCAGATCAAGTGCCCCCAGAAAAACACCCACTGTCCACTTCTCTGGAGCAAAACTTAATGGAATTACAGAAAATCTTTGATTTATGCGCAGACATTGTCTTTAGAAAGTTCACACTTAATTGTGAACCGCCTATAAATGCTATCGCTGTATTTGCTGATAGTATGATTGATGAAAAAATCGGTAGTGAAGCTATTCTAAAGGCCATCATGCAAGAGACAACCTCTTTACCCTCCAATGTACAGATAACAAAATCGAACGCGATCCAGATTCTCAGTGATCGATTGTTGACCGTAATGAGCACAAAAGACACCAGCGACTTTCTCGAATTGGTGGATTTTGTCCTTAAAGGGGGAGTTGCAATCATAATAGATGGCTCGCCCCGTGCCCTTATTTGTTCTGTTGGTAGTCCTGAAGGAAGAGCAATTGAGGAGCCGATAACTGAACCTGTCGTCAGAGGTCCAAGAGACGGCTTTGTCGAGGATTATCATACTAATTTATCCTTAATACGTAGAAGGATAAAATCCAGTAGGCTTAAAGTTGAGTTAATCGAAGTTGGAGCAATTAGCAAAACTACCGTAGCCCTTTGTTACATAAAGGGTATTGCCCAAGATAGCCTAATCGAAGAGGTCAAAACTAGAATTAGCAGGATAAAAATCGATGCAGTTCCTGGTAGTGGAACTATAGAAGAAATGATAACGGACCAGCCGTTTAGTTTATTTCCGCTTGTACAGTATTCGGAACGTCCTGACAAGATCGCCGGTTCATTAATGGAGGGTAGGGTTGCAATTCTTGTGGATAACACTCCGATGACACTAATAGTTCCCACTACCTTTATATCTCTATTGCAGTCCAGTGAGGATTATTACAACGAATTTATCTTTGCTTCTTTTATTCGGATCATAAGGTTTATGGCCTTAAATATGGCCTTAATGCTGCCGGCTGTAACCGTAGCAATAATGACCTTCCATCAGGAAATTATCCCAGACAAACTCATGGGTATAATAATAATCACTAGGAAGGAATTACCTTTTCCTATATATGTAGAAGTACTACTTATGGAGATGTTTTTTGAGATTTTAAGAGAAGCAGGAGTAAGGTTACCTAGAACCATTGGACAATCCGTCAGTATCGTCGGCGGCTTAGTTATAGGCCAAGCTACGGTAAATGCTGGTTTTGTTGGGTTCGAACCGGTGATTGTCGTAGCCCTAACAGCTGTGGCATCTTTTGCTATACCAAATTATGCGGCGGGAACTGCAATTCGCATTTTAAGATTTGGTCTCATTATTTTAGCAGCTTTTTTAGGTGGGGTTGGCGTTATGCTGGGGCTGATGTTTATTTTGTTCTATCTCTGTGGATTGCGCTCGTTTGGGGTACCTTATTTATCTCCGATTGCCCCCTTAAGTCCTGGGGACTTGAAAGATACCTTTATTCGTGCCCCTTGGTGGGCAATGCTAACTCGTCCACGCTTAACAGGGGCAAAAGAACCTGCCAGGATGGATACCAATCAAGGCCCTACTAAGCCAAGCAAAGGAACGGATTAACATGGAGCAAAAGGCAAAAGTCACAGGAACTCAGGTTTCCATGTTATTGTTTATTTCTGTTACTTCTACAATAACAATATATGTTCCGGGATTTACGGCTAAAGAGGCTAAAGAATCCGCCTGGCTTGCGGCTTCAATTATTCCGTTTGCCTTTGGATATCTAACGCTTTGGGTCGTTTATAAGTTAGGAAGATCTTTCCCCAAACTTACGATCTTCCAATACTGTGAAGTTATTATGGGTAAGTTTATAGGAAAGGGTTTAGGAATAGGTTACATACTATTTCTGATAGGCATGGATATTTTGGTAGCCAGAGAATTCTCTGACTTTTTAGGAGTTACAACCCTACCTCTAACGCCGAGAATTTGGCTCCTAACTAGTCTCGTGGCCTTAGCAACCTATGGCGCGTACAAAGGCATAGAGGTTATCGCTCGGGCAAGTCAGTTCGTATTGGGAATTTATTTGCTAGGTTTTACAGTAGCAATCTTGGGTGCTTTAACTAATTTCAAGGTAGGGAGATTACTACCCATTATGGAAGATGGGCTATTGCCAATAATAAGAGGCTCAATTGCACCGTCATCTTGGTATGGAGAAATGTGTCTGCTGGCAATGCTTTTTCCGTTTGTTAACAAGCCCATGGAGCTCAAGAGAAAGGGAATTATAGCCTTGGTGGCTGTAACCCTGTTTGTAAGCTTTGATGTGGCAGTTACTATAGGGGTACTTGGATCTAGTTTAGCAAGTGCGTTTGCACTTCCTTTTTGGTCTATGGCAAGGGGTATCGAAATTGGTGAGGTTTTTCAAAGGCTTGAAAGTTTCCTTTTGGTTTTTTGGATCACTGGAATTATCATCAAAGAAGCACTTCTATGTTATCTAATATGCTTGGGGCTAACACAGGTTTTCGGATTTAAAAATTCTACAGCAGTTTTAAGTATTAAGGCTGTTTTTGTAGTGTATATTGCTGACTTTATTCTAGGGAATACTGCACAGGTACACATTATCCTGACCGATTATTGGCCCTTTTTTAGAATTGCGTTTGAGTTGTTTATCCCGGTGTTTCTTCTATTGATGGTTAAACTTAGGAAAAAGCCCTTGGGGGGATTAAAAAAGTGAGGTCACTAATTAGGATTGGCATGCTTGTCATTTTTCTGCAAATGCTCTGTATTGGATGCTGGGATCAAAGAGACGTTAGTAACCTTGCCATCATTACGGTCTTAGGGTTTGATAGGATTACTGATGAGGACGGTGTGGACAAATGGCAAGTATCTTCCTTTGTGATGCAGGCTGGTAAGGCGGAGGTTGGTGGAGGAGGGGCAGGGGCAGGGGGAAGGGAAGCTAAACCGGAAATTGTATGGAGGGGTAAGGGGTTAACGATCTCAGAGGCAATTCGGGATTTCACAAAAAGGTCGCCCCGGTTTCCCTTTTTTGCAGATACCTATTCGGTGATCATTGGGGAAAGAGCAGCAAAAGAAGATTTATTGTCTATTATAGATTATTTGAATAGACTCAGGGAGTATCGTCCGGGCTCTTATGTTATGATTGCCAAAGGAGATGCAAGTCCACTATTTGAAACAGAACCTGAGGCATCTATCTCAGTATCGAGAAATTTAAAAGAGTTAGCTCAAGGCTCAGCAGAAAGCACGGGGATTGCTGGAGGGGTTAAGCTTATGGATTTTACTTCAAATCTACTGAGTACTGACAGGGATCCGGTTGCTCCAGAAGTCAGGTTGATTAACCCCCAAGAAAAAAGGGGTGAGGAATTAGCAGGGCCTAAAAAAGCTGTATTAGTTGAAGGGATAGGAATATTTAAAGATGCCAAATTGGTTGGCTGGTTAGATAAAGAAGAAGCTATTGGATATAATTTAATAACGAATGAGATTAATAGAGGGGCTGTCACTATTCGGGTACAAAAGGAAGGTAAATGGTTTGCGTTTCTAGTTGAAAAATCAAAACCTAAAATTAAAGCAACATTAATTGAGGACAAACTAAACATCAATGTAACAATTGAAGTTAAGGGTAGAATTATTGAGGATAATGGAGTTGATCTGGCGCCTAGCGAAATAGGGCAAATCGAGCATACAATTTCGGAACAAATTGGACAAATGGTTACGCATTCAATAGAAATGCTTCAGGGATATGAAGCGGATTGTCTGGGCTTTTCCGAAAAGTTACATCGCTATAGTCCGAACGACTGGAAAAAGATTAAATCGCACTGGAGGGAATTGTTTGCGAGTGCTAATGTCGTTGTTCAGGTGATAGCTACGGTAGAGAATACGGGAAGGCTTGGACAAAGACTGGAGCTTAAAAAGTGATTTTGTAATACAATTAATCTCTTAAAAATACAAAATACATTAAGGCTTCCAGTTATTTAAAACTCGCAAATATGTTAAAATTAAAATTAAACTCGATAAGCAGTAGAACAACAAGAATACATTATAATTTGATAAAATTAGTTTTCAATTGAAGTATTTATGCTACAATTTTTATCATAGAAAACTAAAGCTCCAATAAAGGGTGTGTATTAATGCAAAGTTATGGTTTACCAAAGAAACAGGGTCTTTACGATCCAGCATTTGAACATGATGCGTGCGGCATGGGATTTGTTGTTAATATCAAGGGGGAAAAGTCTCATGATATTATTGATGAAGCCTTAACTGTACTGGAAAACTTAAGCCACAGAGGGGCAAGCGGAGCAGATGAATATACAGGCGACGGTGCCGGAATACTGGTCCAGATACCTCACGATTTCTTCAAAAGGGAATGCGATGGGCTGGGTTTTGATTTGCCGGAAAAAGGAAGCTACGGCGTAGGTATGGTATTTGCCCACAAGTATGATGATTTCAGAAAAACGCAGATGGAAACCTTCGAAAAAATTGTTCAGGAGGAAGGCCAAAAGATCCTGGGCTGGAGAGAAGTTCCCATCGATAAGACGACTATCGGCGAAGGTGCAAAAGCCGTCATGCCCAGATTCATCCAGGTCTTTATCGGCAAGGATGATGGTATATCGGATGACATGGATTTTGAAAGAAAGCTTTATATGATAAGAAAACGGGCAGAGAAAGTCATTGTTCCGATGAGTGAAGACAAGGGGGGCACATTCTATATCTCAAGCCTTTCCTCAAAGACCATTGTGTATAAAGGCATGCTTACAGCTGAACAGCTAAGAAATTTCTATCTTGACCTTGCAGATCTTGATTTTGCATCGGCGCTGGCTATGGTTCATTCAAGGTTCAGCACCAACACCTTCCCAAGCTGGGAAAGGGCACATCCCAATCGATATCTCGTTCACAACGGCGAGATCAATACCATTCGCGGGAATGTTAACTGGATGAAGGCGAGACAGAAATGTATCGATTCACCGCTTTTTGATGATCTCTCAAAGGTCTACCCTATCGTCGACGAATCAGGCAGTGACTCTGCAATGTTCGACAATAGCCTAGAATTCCTTCACCTTACTGGAAGGTCGCTTCCTCATGCTGTGATGATGATGATCCCTGAGCCTTGGGAAAAGAATGAGCTGATGTCTAAGGAAAAAAAGGACTTCTACCAATTCCATGACTATTTAATGGAACCTTGGGATGGTCCTGCGGCCATGGCTTTCTCTGACGGTGTGGTCATCGGCGGAGTGCTGGACAGAAACGGACTTCGACCTTCTCGATATTATGTGACTAAAGATGATAAGGTTGTCATGGCTTCGGAAGTCGGAGTCATTGACATCAAACCTGAAAATGTCAAATACAAAGGTCGGCTGGAACCGGGCAAAATGTTGCTTATCGATACCGAAGCGAAGAGAATCATCTCCGATGACGAAATCAAGAAAAGTGTATCGATATTACATCCCTATGCAGAATGGAATAACCGTCATATCGTCCGTCTTAAAGATATACCGGTTGAGAACGTGAAGGCAGAGAAAGTAACCGAGGACCTGATTAAGCTGCAGAAAGCCTTTGGATATACATTTGAGGATATAACGAAAATAATTCAGCCTATGGTGATACAAGGCGTTGATCCTGTTGGAGCCATGGGTATGGATTCGCCGCTCGCTGTGTTATCTGAGAAACCCCAGATGCTATACCTTTACTTCAAACAGCTTTTTGCACAGGTCACCAATCCCCCTATCGACGGAATAAGAGAAGAACTCATCACTTCAAGCAGCATACTCCTTGGGGATACTGGAAATCTGCTGGATCCCGATCAAAGAAATTCAGCCAGTCTATTCTTGGAGCATCCGATACTGACCGATGAACAGCTGAATACGATTAAGCATCTCAATAATGACAAGTTTAAAACAGCTACCCTATCCATCCTTTATAAAGCCTCAGAAGGGGCAAAATCGATGGAAAAAGCATTGGATAGGATTTTTAAAGAAACTGATAAAGCGATCAGCGAAGGGGCTAATATCATCATCCTCTCTGACAGAGGCGTCAATGAGAGCTATGCACCCATCCCAGCACTTTTAGCGTCTTCAGGGCTTCACCAGCACTTGATCAGAAAAGAGATCAGGACCAACCTTGGAATCGTACTGGAATCGGGAGAACCAAGGGAAGTGCACCATTTCTGTACCCTTATCGGGTATGGTGTCACAGCCATTGATCCGTATATAGCATACGAGACCATTAAGGATCTTTCCGAAAAAGGGTTGTTGGACGGACTGACTTATGAAGAGGGTAAAAAGAACTTCATAAAGGCTTCTGTAAAAGGCATGCTTAAAGTTCTCACTAAAATGGGTATTTCAACCGTGCGAAGTTACCACGGATCCCAAATTTTTGAGGCAGTTGGTCTTAGAAAGGATCTTATCGACAACTACTTCACGATGACCCCATCAAGAGTGGAAGGGATAGGTCTTGAAGAAATCGCTCTAGAAAATCAGATGCGGCATGAAAGCGCCTATCTTGAAAATTCGCCGTATACAGACACCCTGGAAGTTGGTGGATATTTCCAGTGCAAAGAGAGCGGAGAAATCCATAGTTACAATCCCGAAACCATTTATCTGCTTCAGAAAGCATGCCGGGAAGGAAATTACTCTTTTTATAAAGATTTCTCCAAAAAGATAAACGAAGAAGAACTATACACCCTAAGGAATCTTCTTGATTTTAAGTACCATGCAGGGGATACTATTCCTGTTGAAGAAGTGGAATCGGTTGATTCCATCGTCCGAAGGTTTAAGACCGGGGCAATGTCCTACGGCTCCATCAGCAAGGAAGCTCACGAATGTCTTGCTATCGCCATGAATAGATTGGGCGGAAAGAGCAACACCGGTGAAGGTGGAGAGGACATCGAACGATTCAAGGTCATGGCAAACGGAGACACCAAAAACAGCGCCATTAAGCAGGTTGCCTCAGGACGTTTCGGCGTGACCAGCAACTACCTGGTGAATGCTAAAGAGATACAGATAAAAATGGCTCAGGGAGCAAAACCCGGTGAAGGCGGCCAGCTTCCGGGACGTAAGGTTTATCCGGCAATTGCCAAGGTAAGGCATTCAACACCGGGCGTAGATCTTATTTCACCACCGCCGCATCATGATATCTATTCGATTGAAGATCTAGCTGAGCTTATCCATGACCTGAAAAATGTTAACAGGGATGCGCGGATTAACGTCAAACTCGTTTCTGAAGTTGGTGTTGGAACAATTGCTGCAGGGGTAGCGAAAGGAAAAGCTGACGTAATCCTGATTAGCGGCTACGACGGAGGAACCGGAGCTTCCCCAAGGACGAGTATTAGGAACGCAGGACTTCCGTGGGAGCTTGGACTTGCTGAGACTCATCAGACTTTGGTTCTCAACAAGCTGAGAGACAGAGTAGTCTTGGAAACCGATGGAAAGTTACTCTCTGGAAGAGATGTTGTCATTGCGGCAATGCTTGGAGCAGAAGAATACGGCTTTGCAACAACACCGCTTATTGCACTGGGATGTGTCATGATGAGGGTCTGTAACCTCAACACTTGTCCGGTAGGGATAGCCACTCAAGATAAGACATTAAGAAAAAACTTTACAGGGAAACCGGAGTATGTTGAGAACTTCATGCGATTTGTCGCGCAGGAAATGCGTGAAATTATGGCTAAACTGGGCTTTAGGACCATTAATGAAATGGTTGGTCGAACAGATAAACTTAAAACCAAAGAGGCTATTAAGCACTGGAAGGCCTTGAATATCGATCTGTCTCAGATTTTGTATCAACCGTATGCGGGTGCCGATGTCAGTCGATTCAACACCCAGACGCAGAACCATATGCTGGAAAAATCACTCGATATGAAAAAGCTCCTTAGGATTTGCAAGCCGGCGCTTGAGAACCAAAAATCCGTAAGGGCTAAACTGAAGATCAATAATGTAGACAGGGTTGTCGGAACAATCATTGGAAGCGAAATCTCCAAGAGATACGGTGAAAATGGACTTCCAGAAGATACAATCAAGCTCACCTTTGTAGGCTCAGCCGGACAGAGTTTTGGAGCGTTTATTCCGAAAGGGATGTCTCTGGAACTTGAAGGAGATGCGAACGATTATTTAGGAAAAGGGCTTTCCGGCGGTAAAATTGTGGTTTATCCTCCGAAGACTTCTGACTTTGATCCAGAGAAAAATATCCTGATCGGAAATGTCGCCTTTTACGGGGCAACTTCAGGAGAAGCCTATATCAACGGGATCGCAGGGGAAAGATTCTGCGTAAGGAATAGCGGAGTTAAAGCGGTTGTTGAAGGTGTGGGTGACCATGGCTGTGAGTATATGACAGGCGGCAAAGTGGTTGTTCTGGGTAAAACAGGAAGAAACTTTGCAGCGGGAATGTCGGGTGGTGTAGCCTATATTCTGGACTTTGACGAAATATACTGCAACAAGTCCATGGTGTTACTGGAAAAAATCGAATCTGAAGAGGAATTGAATGAAATTCAGAAAATGATTGAAAAACATGTTGAGTATACCGGCAGTCCACAGGGCAAGAAGGTTCTTGATGACTGGAAAGACTTTTCGCTGAGATTCAGTAAGGTCATTCCTAAAGATTACAAAAGCATGCTTGAAAACATTGATAAGGCTCACAAGGCGGGTTTAAGCGGTGAAGAAGCTTTGATGGTCGCGTTCGAAGAGCATTTTAAAAATTAAAGGACTTTAGGAATTAAGGTGGGACTTATAATGGGAAAAGCTACTGGATTTTTAGAGTATGAAAGAATAAATCCAAAGAAACGATCTCCAGAAGAAAGAATCAAAGACTGGAATGAACTAAGGCTCCCCCGGGATCCTGAGGTCATAAAAACTCAGGGTGCGAGATGTATGGACTGCGGAGTTCCTTTTTGCCATGGCGGGGTTCTGTTAAACGGCATGGCATCGGGATGTCCACTGCACAATCTTATTCCTGAGTGGAATGAACTGGTTTATAAGGGACAGTGGGAGGAAGCTTACAGAAGGCTGACAAGAACCAGTCCTTTCCCGGAATTTACGTCAAGAGTGTGCCCTGCGCCGTGTGAAGGCGCATGCACAGAAGGCTATATCATGGAGTCTGTTACGATTAACAGTATTGAATATGAAATTATTGAGAAGGCATTTGCCGAAGGCTGGGTAGCACCGAAAAAAGCCAAAGCAACCGGAAAGAAAATCGCGGTTGTTGGTTCAGGCCCTTCTGGGATGTCAGCGGCCTATTATTTAAATGCAGTAGGGCATGACGTGACGGTGTATGAAAGAAACGACAGAGCTGGCGGACTGATGATGTACGGGATACCCAACATGAAGCTCGAAAAACGAGTCGTGGAAAGGCGCCTTGAACTCATGAAGGCATCTGGAATCCAATTCGTGCTGAATACAGAGGTGGGCAAAGACATCAGTGCTCAGGAACTGGTTGACAGGTTTGATGCAGTTGTGCTGTGTGCAGGTGCAACTAAGGCACGTGGTCTGGAGGTTGAAGGAAAAGAACTTAAGGGTGTTCACTTTGCGGTCGATTTCCTGAAGGTTAATACCAAAAGCCTCCTTGATTCCGATCTTAAGGACGGCAACTATATAAGCGCCAAGGGCAAGAATGTCATTATCATTGGCGGAGGGGATACAGGAACTGACTGTGTCGCCACATCCATACGGCATGGTTGCCAGAGCGTCTACCAGTTTGAAATTATGCCTGAACCGCCTAAAAAGAGAATAGAAGAGTCTAATCCATGGCCGGAATGGCCGATGAAGCTTAAAGTGGACTACGGCCAGGAAGAAGCGATAAGCCTTTATGGAAAGGATCCGAGAAATTACCTCATCTCCACGAAAAAGATTGTCGGAAATGAGAACGGTGAGGTTAAAGAAGTTCATACTGTGGAAATAACCTGGGTTAAAAACTCCTCCGGAAGAATGGTTCCTCAAGAAGTTTCGGGTAGCGAAAAAGTTTGGAAAGCTGACCTTGTGCTTCTTGCCATGGGATTTTTAGGCCCGGAAGATATGATTCCGAATGAGCTTAAGCTTGAGAGAGATTCCAGGAGTAATGTGAAAGCGGAATACGAGGTTTTCGAGACCAATGTGGAGAAAGTATTCACCGCAGGCGACATGAGAAGAGGACAGAGTCTAATTGTCTGGGCTATCCAGGAAGGAAAGCTTGCCGCAAGGGAAGTCGATAAATACCTTATGGGTAAAAGCGCGATCTAATAGGGGAGACTTCGCTTTAGCACCGCTCATCCGGGCGCTCGTGGACCAAACTAATTGCTCAAGCGCAGTATGGGGTGAGCGGGGTTCCCGCCAAATTCGCCATCCGACGACCATGGATGGTCTAGTGTCGCCGGAGCCAAGGATGGCGGGAGGCGACCTTGGCTCAGTTGGCGGCTTCGCACATCGTGTGCTCAGCCCCGCTATGCATGTCGCGCTTTCACAAAGTTTGGTAACCACTTGCTGAAGGATTCGCTAACGCTAAAGCGAAGTCTCGGGCTGGGAATTCTGGAAGGAAACAAGCGGCCATATGGAAATTTAAACATAAAACCCGCAGTCACGTCATAAGTTGTGGCAAGGGGGTGAAGGCCGTGTTTGATCTAACCACTGGGATGAGTTATGGATTTTTTATACTTTGTCTAGTGCTCGGCTGGGGTGCTGCCGGAGCCCTTGATTTCGACGGTATTTTGCGACGTACGACGTCACGCTGGGGACGGCTTCTGCTCCGTTTTGGGGTGGCCTTAGTACTGGCTGAAGGGTTCCGACTATTCTTAAGCTTTGTGCTTGGTCCGATACTCGATATGTTTGTGAATCAAAGTATCAATGGATTTAAGGCCTTTTAATTTTTAATACATACAACGCTGTCAAAAGCTCTGCTAAGCAGGGCTTTTGCTGTCTTTTAAAGCATGGTATAATCTTACAAAGGGAAGTTAGGGCAAAAGGGGGACGGTCCTATGGTCTAGATAGGCGGTGTATATCGCAATGTCGATGTTTACATATCTGGGGCAAGACATACTCCGCCATCACCGAATGAAGCATACAAACAGGTTAAGAATTTCTATATTGATTTACCGTGCAAGGCTGAAATGAACGTTATAGAGCTTGCGGCATGGACTCATGCGGAGTTTGTGAAGATACATCCCTTTGTTGACGGCAACGGTAGAACTTCAAGACTGATTATGAACGATCAGTTGATGGTTAATGGGTTCCTTCATAGCGGCTTTGGAAGAACAGAAACTGGACTTCTATAATAAGAGCAATTGAGCAACAGCAAATAAATTCATAACATTTCTGAGAATTGCTAATTAAAATCAGTGGTGGAAGGGAGTTCGACAATGAGAAAGCTGAAGGTAACAATCTTGGTGGAAAACACGGTAGGGGTTCCCTTGGGGCTCTTGTCAGAGTGGGGTTTGTCAATGCTCTTAGATTTTGGGGATGAGCGTATATTATTCGACACGGGAGAACAGGGCAATCTCATGAGTAACGCCCAGATCTTGGGGCACGATCTTCGGCAAGTTGATCGATTGATCTTAAGCCACGGACATTATGATCATACGGGAGGACTTTTAAAGTTCCTACAATATAGGGGAAGAATTCCTGTATACGCTCATCCGGATTTGTTTATCGGACACTACGGACGGGGATTTAATGGGCAAGGGGACAAATATAACGGTGTACCGTTTTGTTCAGAGCAACTTGAGAGTGCTGGGGCTGAGTTCCACTGGCACAGAGACCCTGTGGAGTTGAGCCCTGGACTTTGGTTAAGTGGTGAAATTCCCCGTGAATCGGCCTTTGAACAAGTGGATGACAGACTAGTAGAGATTAAGGAGGGGAAAGTCGTTCCGGACACTATTCCTGATGATTTCAGCCTATTCTATGTGACAGACCAAGGCTTAGTCATACTTCTCGGTTGTGCTCACTCCGGTCTGGTAAACATTGTAGAACATGCGAAACGGGTGACCGGTGAGGACAGAGTACGAGCGATCATTGGCGGGACCCATCTCGGGCCAGCCGCTCCAGATCAGCAGAAACAAACGATAGAGTATCTTAGAGGGCTTGATTTAAGTTGTTTGGCTCCTAATCACTGCACTGGATTGGGCATGTTGAGTAAGTTAGCGGCTGAATTCCCAGGTGAGTTCGCCTGGGCTTCGGCAGGAAATACGTTGGAGTTCTAATATGACATTTCATCTATAAATTAATCGAGCAGAAGTGGCTCTTTTTCTTTTTGCCATTACGATGGTTAAGCATATAAAGAGTTCTTCGCTATTGCTCCAATCTTAAATGTCTGTGCACTAAATGACCATAATTTTACTTTAATAGCAGGAATATGGTGATTCACGCAGAAGTATGTCAAACAAGATGAGTTCTGAACAGATAGGATTGCTAAAATAATAACTTAAAAGTAATACTTCAATAATATGTATTGAAAATATAACCTATGGGTAATATAATGTTAGTGAGGTTAGAATGATGAACCGCATGGGAAACATACTTTATCCTGAAGTTTTCAACTCAAAATATATCCGGACACATTTTGAGTTTGAGGTTGACTTAACAAATATGCTGGAAAGAAGCGGACAGAAGGCTGATTTCTGGGGGAAATATAAGCAGAGACTCCGTTTCCTAGATGAACGGAAAGAAAAATGTGTTTTGAAAAGTGATTGGTTTGAAGAGCTGCGGCAGGCGGAAGGTTTATATTCGATGATATTTGATAAATCCCAAAAGAATATCCGCATCCTTTTTGCTTTCATAGAATATAACAAAGTTAAATATGCCCTTTTGCTTTGTGCTTTTGAGGAGAAAGATAATAAGAAAAAGAGTCAGTACTGCTATAGTACGAGGATCCCGATAGCACAAAAGCGGCTTAAGGAGGTTTTATATAATGATTAACATCACAAGTTTACCGGACGCCTGGGAAATGGTTGAACGACTTGGCGGAAAAGAAGCATGCGAGAAAGACGAGTTGTATGATATCTATTACAAAATTTCGACCGCTATCTTCGACTATCGACTGAAGTATGATCTGTCCCAAAAAAAGCTGGCGGAGAAGTTAGGAGTAACTCAACCTATGGTTGCCAAACTGGAGAGCGGCGATTACAATTACACCGTCGAGCAACTCTGGAAACTTGCTACGAAACTTAATTTTAAGCTCAGTATTGACTTCGAAGAAATTAAACAGAATGAGTATTCAGTTTTCTCTAGGGAGGAAATTCAGGATGATATAGCCGATTATGAGATGGATTTTTTGGCGGTGGGATCATGAATTCAAAGAGCGTATTGGCAGACTTTCAGTTTCTGGGTAATAGGGTTAGTAAGCTGGTTTTGGATACCAGACTGATTGAGGAGGAAAAAGGACGTGCTGAAGTTACAATTGACTTTGATTATAAAGTCAATGAAGTTGAGACGAAGGAAAACAAATTCTTGGCAACTCTGAGTTTAATTATTCAGGTAAAGGCGAAAATCAAGAATAAAATCCTTTTTAGAGTTGAGCTTGAGATGGATGGTCTATTTGCAGGTGACGCTAGGGAAATTTCCCAAGAGAAGTTCATGAATATGCTTGAAATGAATGGGTTAGTTACCTTGCTGCACATTTCAAGAGCTTATTTGTTGAGCGTTACATCTCAGTCGGGTATTCAGCCTCCTGTAAAAATACCCATGATCAATGTGTTAAAACTTAGGGAGAAAAAAGCACGGCAGATGCAAGACGAAAAAATCAGGAATGGGATTACGGACGATTAATGAAAAAAGCAGTTATTGAGTTAGAAAAGCAAAAAACGCCCAGATTGGTTTGCATCGGTCCGGGCGCTTTTGTGATGAGAGCTTCTCAAAATTTTGTCCATTCTTTGAGTTATACTGTTCATAGAACTAATCTAATGGTTGTGTTGCCTCAGGCATCATGGCGGATGCTAGCCATGACTATGAGATGGATCTGTTTTTACTCGTGTCAAATATCTTCATCGTTTGGAACGACAACGTCAGATAGTTAAGGCCCTTGGTGCAAGAGGATTTGTTGCCTAGTTCTGAAGGAGTTAAGCAATTCTTAACAGCTAGGCGTTCCATTCGCAGGTATAAAAAGGAGGCCGTGAGTCACGAACTCTTAGAAGAGCTGATTGACTTAGGTCGTTATGCACCTACTGGGAGCAATAAACAACAGGTGCATTGGACCGTCTTTGAAAACGCTGCAGAGGTTAGACGACTTGTGCCGTTGGTGATTGACTGGGCAAGATTAATGGCTCCAAAAATTCCGGATCAGGCTACAGCCAAGAGTATGGAGAGCTTAGCCTTGGCTTGGGATAAGGGAGAAGACGCAATACTTCGTGGGGCGCCTCACTTGATTATGGTTCATTCTCAAGGCGATATCCCATCTGCCCATGCCGACTGCGTGATATCCTTAACCTATCTGGAACTTTATGCCGCTTCTAAAGGGTTGGGAACGTGTTGGGCCGGCTATCTTACATCAGCCGCTAACGTATACCCGCCGCTGCGTGAAGCTTTAGGTCTGCCGGAAGGACATCGCTGTTTTGGTGCGGTTATGCTTGGTTACCCACAGTATAAGTATTATCGTCGTCCTAAGCGAAACGCTCCCTTAGTTACTTGGCGTTAGGTGCATAGAATAAACCTCCGGAATCGTTAAAAGGTTCAGGAGGTTTTTCTGTTGGGGAAGATCCGCACTAAGATATTTCGCATAAATGTTTGCAGTAAACTATTTTTGGTTGATAATACTTATAAGAGTGCTACAATTAATAGGATTGACTAGGATTAAAGGAGT
>NZ_MLBF01000003.1 GCF_001936615.1 Desulfosporosinus metallidurans | reverse complement strand
TGAAAAAATCCGAACGTTCGGATTTTTTTCGACATCGTTTTGCGACAGCCGTAATGATGCAGTGGCTTGATGAAGGAGCCGACCTCTACGCAAAACTCCCATATCTCAGCACATATATGGGACATGCACAGTTTACAGCAACTGCTTATTACATTCATCTGCTCCCTGAAAATCTGACCAAATCCAGTGCGGTTGACTGGGCTTCCTTTTCAGCACTGATACCTGAGGTAGAGCCATGGTAAGTACAGACAGCAAGCTACTTTTTGAGTTAATTCGTGACTTTCTTACTGTTTATCTTCCGAAGCAGAAAGCCAGCAGCCCGAATACAGTGAAGGCATATAGGGATTCACTTAATCTGCTGTTTGAATATATGAAGAAAGAGCAGAACATTCCATTAAACGAGATGTCTTTCGACCGGATATCCAGGACCTCCATAGAGAGTTACCTTGACTGGCTCGAAAGTAGACGGAACTGCAGCGTTTCAACAAGGAACCACAGGCTCTGCTGTATACGTGCTTTCTATAAATATGCCGGAAGCATGGATATGACGGTTACCGCATATGCCATTGAGATCGAAAAAATCCCCCTGAAGAAGGTAGCTAAATCACAGCCTATGAAATTTTTCAGTGAGGAAGCATTGACGGCAATTCTGGAGCAACCTGATACAGGCACCTTGAAAGGAACAAGGGATCTGTTTTACATGATACTTATGTATGACAGCGGTGCAAGGAATCAGGAGGTTCTGGATTTAAAGGTAAGTGATATACATGCCTCCCTTCAAAATCACCATGTGGTCATAAGAGGGAAAGGGAATAAGACAAGAATCGTTCCTCTCATGAATAAGACTGTGGAGCACTATACCAACTATATCCGACTGTTCCATAACGGAGAAGTAACAGATGATCTGCTATTTTATGTTGTGCAGAAAGGTAAAAAGCAGGCAATGTCATCGGACAATGTGGCAAAGTTTATGAAAAAGTATGGAAACAAAGCCCGGAAGGGGTGTAGTAGCGTACCGGAAGAGCTTCATCCCCATATGTTTCAGACACTCAAGAGCGATGCATCTCTACCGTGGAGGAATGCCACTGGCACTTTTATCCGAATGGCTGGGTCACGCTCAGTTAGAAACCACCATGATTTACGCTTATGCAGATACGCAGATGAAGCGTGATGCTATAGAGAAGGCAACCAACAACCTGAACCCATTATCCAAAAGCCAGTCAGGACCTTCATGGCATAATGATGAGGCATTAATCAAACGACTTTATGGTCTAGCATAGCAATAAAATTATTCCGACTTTAAGCATTGCATATATTCAAAAACACATACTTCCCTGAGATTTTTGATGACATCAGCTAAAAGTCGGAATAAACCAGAAGTCGGAATAAGTGGTGTGGGAGGTCGGCCACTCAAATAATGGGTGGCCTCCTACCCGATCGCTTATATATCCTCTTATAATAAAATTCTCTATGCACTGAGCAGGCAGCGGTTTGCTAATTAAAAATCCCTGTATCCTATCACAATTTTGGCTTTGCAAGAAGCGAAGCTGTTCCACTGTTTCCACACACTCTGCGGTTATAATAAGCTCTAATTTATGGGTAAGCTGATCATGGCTTCTACAATTAATTTTGTATTTGCGCACTTCTCAATATCATGCACAAAGATACGCTCTATTTTTACAGAGCCCAGTGAGAGAATTTTTAATAATTTTACGACAGCATATTCTGTTTCCCAATCATCCATAGCAACACTGATCCCCATATTTTTTAGTCAATGTATCCTTTCAACCACATGAGCAATATCTCTCGCCACGACGCTTTCGGTAATTTCGAGTTCTAACCATTTTCCTTCCAGTCCTGTATTTTGTAAAATACTTTCTATCTTCTCTACAAGATTTGGTTGTTCAGATTGACGAACAGAGATATTTGCTGATATTGGAATGGGTGAATATCCATAACTTCCATGCTTATGCGACTTTTAATGTTTGTTATTTGTATCAGCTCCGTTACACAAAATTTTCAATCTTAGGATTTATTTTATGCTGGACGTGGCGAGCGAATAATGCCGTCAGCATTATTCCAATATTTTTTCCAACACAGAAACGAATTCTTTGGAATATTTTCCTTCATCACTTCTTAGTATCTTTATCGCCGCATCCATTTCCTGAATCGGCTTATAAGGTCGGCCGGAGGTGATCGCATCAACAACATCGGCGATCATTACGATTCTGGCGTTGCGGCATATTTCATCTCCCTTTAGCCCTTTTGGATATCCGCTCCCGTCGAGTCGCTCATGATGTTGCAAAACGATATCCGTGCATTCCTTTGGAAGATGAAATGGTTCAAGAGAACTCATGCCCAATTCGCAATGCTGCCGGATATAAACCATTTCCATGTCGTTCAGAGGCCCGGGTTTTTGTATGATGGGTTTAGGAATCAACAACTTGCCTACGTCATGCAGAAAAGCGCCCAATCCTATATTCCACAGTTCTTCATCGGTGTATCCCAGTTCCACAGCCATCATCAACGAAATAATGGCAACATCGATCGAATGTGTATATAGCCAGTCCACGTAGTTGCTCAACGCGTTGACGAACATCCACCAGTGCTTTGTTTTAGACTCAAATATGACAGTGCTTAATACCTTGTTTGAATACTCTAGAACACGATCGTTACGAATATTCATTCTTTCTCCGAGTGCCAGAGCAATCGAAAAAGTTGCCACGCTCTGTCTGATATCAGAATTGACCGGCGCTTCCTGCTCATAGCTTCCATGCTTTTTCAGCTTTGCTATAACAGCATCCGTCGTTTTTTGGTCTTTGGCCAGCAGCAAGACCCCATTTTTGTCATAGATGTTTTTCTTGGCGATAGTTTCAGACATTTTCCCAACTCCTTTCTCTTGACTTGCTCTATCAGCCGCGGGTTAAAGTAATATTACAGCCTAAGCTTACATGAAAGCTTATAAGGATGAGAACCGACTGCCATCGTAAAACATTAAACTCGTGGCTTTGCGTCCCCAACTTTCGGAGGCTTGCCTTTATCAACATTAATTTAGAACTATTCAACTATTGTAATGCAACATTATTGTAATTTTGTTGCATTTTAAATATTTAATAAACCCCTTTGTGTAAATGGTTTAATCTAATTTTTTTAAATTACCACAATTTTTAAGTGTATTCTAGTGTATCTTTTTTGTATAATATAATGTACAAAAGATACATTAGGAGGACAATGATAATTATGACTGTTGAACCGATTAGAGAAAAAGCCAAGATTAAGCAGCTTTATCAATACTTGAATGGAAGTGATCCTAAATATGCGTTGATTTTTAAATTTGGTATTAATACCGGCTTGAGAATCAGCGATATCATCCCTATTAAGGTGAATGATATTTTTAATGAGAAGTGGCAATTTAGAGAGTATCTCATTTTAAACGAAAAGAAGACAGCAAAAGAAAAGAAAATTAAATTAAATGAAACCTTGCGTAAGTGTCTTGATAATTATGTTAAAACTCAGCATCTTGCCTTAGAGGACTACCTTTTTCAAAGTCAAAAAGGCGGTTATTTAGGAAGAATCCAGATTTACAGAGTGCTGAAGGAAGCTGCAACTGTGATGGGTATTGAAAACTTTGGCACTCACAGTTTAAGGAAAACATGGGGTTATTGGACTTATAAAATATCTAAATACAACGTAGGGCTTATTATGGACACCTTTAATCACAGCTCACCCAGTATAACACTCCGCTATATTGGTATTAATCAAGATCAAAAAGACGAGCTGTATTCTATTGTTCAACTATAAAAGCTGTTTTTCGTGTGGATTTATTGAATTAGTCGTAATGACATAATAACCGATATATTGACATTTTCGTGGTGAAAATATAAAATAGTACTAGATAGCAATGCAACAAAATTACAATAATGTTGTATTTAATGGTTTAGTTTACCAAAAAAATTTCCTTTGTTTCCCATAAATTTAAAAGAATAACTACATAAAAAGAGTCGCAGAGTACTAGATTGTACTTTGTGGCTCTTTTTAGTATCTTATTGTTAGCTTTTTAACTTAAAAGTATAAGGCAGGTGATACTCTCAAAGGCTGCAAGCAATCTTTGAGTAAGAGACAGCTCATAGAGACCACAGTAGAGCAGTAAGATGTCTGATTTAGCAATGAGTTCATCCTGATCCTGAGAATCCTTGCCGATGTCATAAACATTAAAATTGTAGACCTTTTGAAGCAGAGAAGCCATATAGTAGTCCACAGCGTCAAGGTTGTAATGTCTATTGTCCTCCTGCGTTTTATAAACTCTCCCAAGCATGACAAGGTGTGCTTGCCTATGTTGGCTTTCGGATAGCATGCGGCGGTGCAGACGTAAATGCATAAAATTGGGCTGCCTCTTAAATGATTCAGCAATCATTTTGAGACATCCCCACAGTTTTACAGCTCCAGTGTTTTTCTGAACACGGCTTTTGTTGTCTTTGCAATTTCCACAATGGCATGGGTTTCCTTATCGCTGCAGTCCTCCAGCAGCTCTGACAGCTCTTTGTCAAAGACTGCTTTGGAGTGAATTAATGTTGTCACATAAAAGCTCATCCACGGAAACAGACAAGGCATTGGCGATCTTAATGATGGTGGGCAGGCTGGGCTTCGTACTGCCGGTTTCCACATTGCTGACGTGAGGGTTGGAGAGGCCGGTTATCTCCGCAACCTGATCCTGAGTGATATCTTTTTTGATCCTTGCGATTTTTATCCTTTGTCCTATAGCTTTATAATCGGTGTTTATCCCGAATTCAGGATAAACATGGGGGTGGCGGATGCTACCCTAAATCAAGGGATGGGGCTTACCCAAAAGGAATACCTCATATGAGCCTCTTCCCTCGCCACATCGAAGCATCCGACGTAGGGTCCCATGTCAAGTCGACCCCCAAAGGAAAGGAAGTGAAGGCTCTCACCAAAAAGGGAATATAATACAACGATTGTGAAGAAAGAAGGTTTATCTTAAATTTCCAAAATCGTGTCTTGACAAGCGGGGACATTACAGATTCCCTCGAATGCCCTAGATGAATTTATTAATGGTGCATTCGGTAATACTTTATCGTATAATATACCTGTCCAACCCCCTAAAAGGGGGCGTAAACCGAATGGCACAAATAAGAAATCGCGGAAGTAAATGTATGGCAAATTGGGATTTACTTAGAAAGGAGGGTGGGGTAAAGCAAACCCACTATGAGACGTTTTATGGAACGAAACCCCAAGCCAAGGCTTATGCAAATGATATAGAAAAAGAACTTAAACGCAAGGTGGGATCCTCGAAATCCATCACCTTTACAATTATAGACTTATTTGATAAATGGTTAAATTCTGTTAAGAGTACGATCGACATTCGTACCTATGAATCCTACGAATATCAGACCAAAAGGTTGAGACCATTCATAGGAGATTTGCAACTTTAGACGTTAACCAACTTTCAATTGATGGAAAGGCTTCAGTTATTAGAAAATGAAAAACTTGCTATCAGGACAATTAAAGATTTTTACACTACTTTACGAACAGCTATAAATTGGGGTTCGGTTTTCAATTTGGTTTAAAAAGACGTGTTAAACCTCCAAAGCTTGAACGCAAAAAACGTGATGTACTTAAACTCAATGAGCTAGGGCTATTTCTTGACTATGAGAGTTTTGGCTCTAACAGGAACGCGCATAAGCGAAGTACTTGGTTTAACCTGGGGTAATGTTGATTTTGAACAGAATAAAATTAAAATTACTCAATCTGCCGACATAAAGGATCGAGTAAGTAAAGAAACGAAAACTGTAAATAGTCTTCGAGAACTTGAATTAGATGAAGAGACTATGCAGGAATTTAGACTCCAAAAAAAGAAATCAGTAGGTAAGTGGTCGCCAAATGATTTTGTCTTTCAAGGTGAAGGTGGCAAACCAACTAAAAATATACTGCTATTTGGAAGACAAAAGAAGCTGTCTTGAAAAAAGCAGGACTACACCATATTCGTATTCACGATTTACGCCATGGTATGGGTTCAATTTTGCTTGACAATGGAATACCTCTAACGGCTGTATCAGGTACATTAGGTCAAGTACCAGCGACTACAGCAGGGGTTTATGATCATTCCTTGAGAAAAGGTAAGAGTATTGCTAACCTATTGTCAGCCAACTAATTTATTAAATTCGGTCAGAAAGTCGGTCAAATTAATTCAAAGTCCACTCTTGCAAGGGTTTTAGGGTAGGGTGAATACGTTCGAGACCAGTATCGCCCAGCAATAATGTAGACAATGGACTTTGGCAAAAAGCCAAAGTCCATTTTGTGTATTTATTTCTGATGGCTAGGTTCCATATTAGGTTTTATGGGCATCGTAGCTTTCAGAGAGTTTATTCATTGAAAATGAGGTGAACTATGACAATATCAGTTATCCTAGGTCCACGTCTGCAAACAGTTGCATCCTTCGTTCCAGAGGGTGCAAAACTCGGAGATATAGGAACAGATCATGCCTATTTGCCGATAGCTCTCTATGAAGCTCATAGGATATATAAGGCTGTTGCAATTGACGTCCATGAAGGGCCCTATCAATCCGCCCTGAGCGCTGTCAAAGGCCGGTACTTGGAAGATTTCATAGAGGTGCGCTTAGGCGATGGATTGAAGCCGCTTATGTCCGGGGAAGTGGATGTCTTAACACTCGCTGGGATGGGTGGAAGAACTATGCTGGAAATCCTGTCTGCGCGGCCGGACGTGGTAAATTCTTTGACCGATCTTATCGTGCAACCGCAAGGCGCAGAGGGCGCCGTACGCTTGGCGTTGCTGGAAAATGGGTGGCGACTTAAGGCAGAACGCTTGGTAGAAGAAGAAAACCGCCTATATGTCGTCATGGCTTATTCGAAGGAGACAGGATGGGACGAAGCCGAATTGCTGAAAAAGGAAAACGAGTGGAATCAACGCTTGCAGCCACTTCTTGAGCAAGGACTTATCTTAGATACGGAATTTTCGAGCCTAGTACATATGCTTGTATGGCATTTTGGGCCACTCGTCTTGGAAAACCGTTCAGACCTCTTAAACAGCTATTTGAACGAATATAGGAGCATGCTGTCAAGACGTTTGGAGCAAATGAAAAAATCTAAGAGCATAGAGATAGAGGCTAAACTTAAAGAAGTCTGCGCTGAATTGGCTTTAGTGGAGGGAATACGAACATGGCAGTAACGGTTGGGTTAGTGGCTCAGATTATTGAAAGAATTGCTCCGAAATCATGGGCCGAGGATTGGGACAACGTCGGATTACTTGTCGGAAGTGGATCGGCCACAGTAGAACGCATCCTCATCACTCTAGATGGGACGTTAGATGTGGTCGAAGAAGCAAAAGCATGTGGGGCCCAGCTCATTGTGGCGCATCACCCCATTATTTTTCGACCCCTTAAAAATCTAAGAAGTGATAATTCAGCGGCTCAAGTTCCACTGCGACTCCTGCATCATCAGATCGGATACTATGCTGCCCACACGAATTTAGATCAATCCATAGTTTCTTCGAGCCAAAGCTTAGGGGAGGTTATGGGTCTTGAAAAGATGGAAATCTTGGAGCGGACAAATGATCAAATGCCCAGCCGCTCTCTTGATGAACCTCGCGGATATGGTGTAAGTGGATACCTCCCTCAACCTGAGAAGTTAGGTATATTGTGGGAACGCTTCTTGGGCCAACTTAGTCAGCCTGGTATTTATGCTCAGCACTATGATTTAGCAGGTGTTCGCTTAGCTGGACAATTGGAGAAAGAAGTGCGAAAAGTGGTAATCGTAAACGGTAGTGGAGGACGATTTGTACCGAAGGCGTTATTCAAAGGTGCAGATTTGATTATTACCGGAGATGTTGACCATCATGCCGTCCTCGACGCACTTGAAGGAGGCATGGCTGTCGGTGATCTGGGGCATTTCCTCAGTGAGGCCCCTATGCTTCAAGCATTGTATCAATATCTATCCGCAGAGAAATCTCTTCAGGGAATTGAGATTCTTGTGAGTTCTATAAATCGCACGCCTTGGATATGATAATTATCTGAACTACCACTGTTGGTAGCAGTACTAGTAGTGGTAGTTCATTCTTAAGGAGGAGTTCGAGTTTAGCCAGAACTAAGGAGAAAGTCAGAAAATAGTTTGTGAAAGTAAATATTTGCACTTGACATAAATTGTCGATTATTGTATTATTAATCTACAAAGAATAGTCAAAAAATTAAATTTATAAAAAGAATTTAATTTGCTATTTAGAACATTTACTATCCTAGAGGCGGATGGAGATATCTTTTAAGAAAGGAGATTGATGAGGCAATGAACCGAACTGAAATATTACGTCTTGAACGTGAAAAGGTTTTAACCAACATAGTAGAAGATAATGGTAATCGTGTGAAATGGTTAACTGCGCTGATGGACATTGACGATGAAATGGAAGAAATGGCGGAAAAGAAGCAAAAGACTAATTAACAATATTATCCGTTTGACCAAAACAGACTTTTCTAGTAGAATAACTAGGCGAAGCTAATCAGATGATCGCGGAGGTAGGGACCGAAAGGTCGCCTCTGAGGAAAGTCCGAGCTCCATAGGGCAAGGTGCTGGGTAACGCCCAGTGGGGGTGACCCCAAGGAAAGTGCAACAGAGAGATACCGCCTCGCACTCAGCATGCTGAGTGTTGGGTAAGGGTGGAAAGGCGAGGTAAGAGCTCACCGGCAGTCAGGTGACTGGCTGGCCATGTAAACCCCACCTGGAGCAAGACTGAATAGGGGAACTATGAACGGCCCGTTTTTGTTCCCGGGTAAGGTCGCTAGAGGCTGTCGGTAACGGCAGTTCGAGACAGATGATCATCACCTCCATACGGAGGAACAGAACTCGGCTTATAGATTGACTTCGCCTTACGATTTCAAAATTTGGAAACTTGATGCAAGTATTCAATATGTTAACCTTGTTTAATAGGATAAGGAGTAACCTAACGGTTACTCCTTATCCTATTAAACGTTACTTTTTGAAACATAACTGTGTTATTGAATTTTTGCACTACAAGGTAGGAGAGGGTGCAATTTAGTTTAATTCTAGTCATATTAGTAGCTATGTAAAATAATACCTAAAAGCCTAAAATTAATTATTAATGCAGAAGGATACTAACAAATTAATGTCGAAAGTTCTCCGTGGCGTATAACAATTTAGTCAAAAACAATATATTGCAACATCAGTTGGAGGATCTATATGTTAAAAGATCTTTTTTTAAATGTAACAATAATTATTTCGGTAATAAGCGTGGGAAACCAGCTTCTCATAAAAGAGGAAATAACACCGTCTTCGTCTTTAAAATTGAGATTATTCTTTAGTTCTATGGCAGGCGTATTAGGAATTTTGTTAATGGTTAACGGTGTTCAAGTGTTACCTGGCGTGATGTTAGATTTCGGAAATATCGCAACAATTTTATCGGCAGGCTACTGTGGTTTTGGAGCTGCCGTAATTACAGGCTTATTAATTGGGATTTTCCGATTGTTTTATGCGGGAATAACCTTTGCATCAATAATCGCGGCATTAACTGCAATTATGATTGGTCTTGGTTGTGGATATATTGCTAGAATTGTTGCAAGTAAATTTAAAAAATGGGTACTAATGAATATTTTCATCCTTATACTACCCAGTATATCGTTTGTTATAATACTTAACAACAAATTATTTTTGTTTAAAACACTATCAATATATTGGATTGGTACCTCTATTGTCTCAATACTTGTTTACTATTACGTTAAATACCTTGATTTATCAAGATTTCTATATAAAGAATATCAAATCTATTCTTCGAAAGACCCTCGTACAGGTTTGAATAATGTTAGACAATTTGATAATGAGCTCAATAAAATGATCAAAGGCTTGCGTGATGACAGTATTATTGCTCTGGCCTTTATTGATATTGACCTTTTTAAAAAGATTAATGATACCTATGGACATCAAAATGGGGATAAAATACTTGAGGATCTAGGAAAAATTTTATTAAGTTCATGTAGCTATTCGGATATTGTATCCCGAAATGGGGGAGATGAATTTTCGGTCTTAATGACGGATTGCCCGAGAGATAAACTTCTAGAGGTAGCAGAGCGGATCAGATTGGCGGTGCAAGAACATAAATTTTATTTGCTTAATGGCCAAGTAATAAGCATTACAGTGTCAATTGGAGTAGCAATCTATCCGGATACTGTGTCTGATATTAATTTAATCGTTGAAAAGGCAGATTTAGCATTATATGAGGCTAAACGTGCTGGGAGAAATAGAGTAATCGTGGACAAGAATGCCTTGGTTTAAATGACTTAAAAATTTTCCGCAAAAGTAAGTTGCAAGGGTATAGGGAATAAGATATGATAATACTAATCTTAACTCAATATCCTTTTTGGAGTCATAAAACACAAAAAAAGGGGCGTGTGTTGGATGAAATTAAAAGACCTAGGGAGAGGCGCACGGATCGAATTATCCAAAATGGCTAAATTGCTTGGCATGAAGTTCATCGGCTATAATCCACAAGCTCAACAAGTATCTTTGGAGGTTCAAGGTAAAGGCGTTACTTATCCTTTGGAAGAATTTATTCAACAATATGAAAGAATCTGCCCTACCACTTAGGCTCGAATTTTTAAGTAAAGTTTGGATAGAAAGACTATAGGTCTCTCACTCATTGGAGTGTGAGACCTATGTATTTTTTACTGTTTTTGATAGAAGAACGAGGATACTGCTTTAAGGCCAAGGTGGTTCATGCCGAAGAGATGTTCCGTGCTTCCGGTAAAGAGGATTCCACCAGGACGCAAGGCATCTGTAAACTTCTTATAGAGCATCTCTTTAGCTTCGTCTGTGAAGTAAATCACAACATTACGGCAGGCTATAAAGTCGAAGCCCGATTGGAAGCGATCTGTGAGTAGGTTTTGGTGCTGGAAAGTGACTTGCCTTTTAACTGGATCATTGATTTGATACCCCTTGTCAGATGGGGTAAAATATTTCTGGAGGAATTCCGGGGGAGTGCTCGCAAAATCATTTTGGCGATAAAGGCCGTCTTTGGCTTGCTGTAGCACGTTGACATCGATATCTGTTCCAAGGACGGTAAACTTGGCAGTCGAAGAATGATTCATCAGTGTCATAGCCAAGGAGTAAGGCTCCTGGCCACTTGAACATCCAGCGCTCCAGAGTTTTAGAGGATTTTTACTCTGAAGGAGTAGGGGGATAATCGTTTCCCGCAAAGTTTCCCATTGCTTGGTATCCCGAAAGAATTGGGAAACATTAATCGTCAGATGTTTAAAGAAGGCGTCATATAAGACGGGATTAGCGTCAAGGGCTTTGAGGAATTCAGGAAAGGTTGGGTGCCCATGGGAATTCATAAAGCTGAGAATTCGCCGTTGCATCTGGTTCTGCTTATAAAATTTTAGATCAAGTCCACTTTTGGGGTGGAACGCCTTAATGAATTCTTCGTATGTATTTGGCAGGGATGCATAAGACAAAAGGGTTACACCTCTCTTCTCGGAATTTTACCTAGACATGTCATTGGAATTAGAAAAAAGACATACATAGTTGCTGAGTGAATAGATTAAAACGTGAATCCTATGCGAAGAGGTCCACAATCAAGCCGCGAATTTCATCAATCTTGGTTAAGACCTCTAGGGGTTTGGATTGCCGATCGAGGAGTTGTTTTCCGAGATCATCCAACGCTTGATCTATTTTGGAGATTCGCGCCATGACCTTGGGTCGTCCCTGAAAATCCCAAGATGAATCTTCCTGCATCTGTCGGCTTTGTCCAAAAGTTGAACGAAGGAAGGATTTCACCATATCGCGGAAATCTTTCAAATCCCGAATTGAGAGGGAATGAGCTAACTTCTTCCCTTGGGTTTCAAGGCGACCGAGAAAGGTTTGGAGTTCAATGCGCTGAATCTTTTGGGTCTGGGACAAGACCCCACTAAAATCGCTGCTTCGTTCCAGTGAGCCCTGAGAATCAAGACTTGGAGTTTGGGTTTGATGTGAAGCATCAATGCGTATAGACATAGTCATTCTCCTCGTAGAAAGGATTAAAAATGCAGACTCGTAGAGCATTTATAAAGACCTTGTTGGGTCTAGGAGCCATCATCTTACCTTGGAGTCTTTTGCCGGCATGGGTTGGAGAGGCCTTGAAAAATGGGTTAGGACATCCTCCGGTTGATTTAGTGATGCCACCTACGACCAAACTGAGTAATGCGAATAAGGCGGAAAGTCTAAGTCGTAGCGCAATGGATGATATTTTAACGTTATCGGGGTCTGAAATGCAAGGCCGCAAAGCGGGGACTGTGGGAGAAGCCAAAGCGGCAGAGTACTTGGCCTCCCAATTAAGTATGCTGGGCTTAAAGCCTATGGGGGACCCAAAAACAGGGTTTGCCCAAGGGTTTACAATTCCACCAGTCATTGAAGTTCGGGTGAATGGCAGACTGACCTTTAGACCGGGAGAAAATCGAAGTTTACGAACACCGAGTGTCAACCTCTTAGGAGGGTTGATGGGTGAGAACCAGCAGGAAGTCATTCTTCTCTCTGCCCATTTCGACCACCTAGGCATTTTTGAAGGTCGTATCTATCCTGGGGCCAATGATAATGCTTCAGGTGTCGGGTGCGTACTTGATGTTATGAGGAGAATCCTTCGTGAGGGTAAAACCCCCAAACGCACCATTGTTCTTGCCTTCTGGAGTGCCGAGGAGATGGGATTTGTAGGGTCAGAGGCGTTTGTCAGGTCTTCTTCGTTTCCTCTTCACCAGATCCAAGCGGTCCTGAATGCGGATACGGTAGGAAATGGGATGATTGGGGACTTTGCGCTCTGGGCGGACGGGGTAAACGTGGCCGTTAAGGCCATACGACAGGCAGCCGCAGAAGCGGGTGCTAGTGCTTTGTTAACCCCACCAGCAGGGCATAACAGTGACTCTGTAAGCTTCGCGGCGGCTAATATTCCGGCGGTAACCTTCATGGCACGTGACTGGCTCTATAAAAATCATACCACGGACGATACGACGGCACTGCTAAAGCCGGAGCAGATTAACTTGGCCACGGATATTCTCTACCGAGCGGTTCGCCTTCTAGCCTTCTAAGGCTTAACTGTTTGGGTGGAGGTTAGTGGGGCAGATACGGCAGCTTGTTGTCCGGGTTCAGTGAGATCATATTTAGATCGGAGAATAATGAGGTCAATTCGGCGGTTCTTGCTACGGCCAGCGTCGGTATCATTAGAAGCAATCGGTCGATATTCTCCATATCCCGTGGCAGAGAGCCGATTGGGAGTAATTCCGTCACGCTGTAAGATCTGTACCACATTGGTTGCGCGAATCACGGAAAGTTCCCAATTACTAGGATATTGATGGGTATTAATCGGCAGATTATCAGTATGCCCTTCAACCTTGATTTGGTTGGGCGCTGATACAAGGACAGTGGATACTTTTTCTAGAATGGCGCGAGCGCGGTCGGTTATACCCGCTGAGCCGCTCTCAAAGAGTAATGTTTCTTGAATGCTAACCACTAGACCACGTTCTTCGATGGACGTTACCAAGGTCGCCTGAATACCATTGTCAGCCGCAAATTTATCAAGTTTGGCCTTAATCGCATCAATGCTCATCTTTTCTGCGTCGACATTCCCCTGACCGGAGTTTTTGTTGGCGTTACTCGATGCTGGATCTGTATAGGTTGTATTGTTAGGATCTGTTCCCTTCCCAGGGACGGTGGCTTTAGCAGAAGGAGTTCCAGTCTTAAAGAGAGATGGCCCGGTTGGGCTGGTCGCCAACTCCATTTTCGAGGGGGTACCCCCGCCGAGGGCTTTGTTTAAGGATTCGGCAACGGCTTGAAATTTCTGGGCATCGACTTTACTCATGGAATAAAGCACAACAAAGAAAATCATGAGCAGAGTAATTAGGTCAGAATAGGTAAGAAGCCAGCGTTCGCCATTATCCTTTTCTGCCTCATGTTCGCGTTTTCTACTCATAGGCTTTCACTCGCTGCTGTACCACTGGGTGCAGCGGCGCCTTCGGATTTCGCCTCAGAGGGGAGCATTGACCCAACGTGGGTTTTTAATTTCTCCTTCAAAATAGAGGGATTTTCCCCAGCTTGAATCGACAATATTCCGTCCAGAATCATTTCCATGGCCGATACTTCCGCTTTATCCTTCATTTTGAGCTTGGTGGCAATAGGAAGCCAAAGAAGGTTGGCGGACGCGACTCCATAGAGGGTGGCAATAAAAGCTGCGGCGATAGAATGGGAGAGCGCCTCTGCATCTGAAAGATTGCCTAGCACCATAACAAGACCCATAACGGTTCCGATAATTCCCAAGGTTGGGGAATAACCACCTGCTGCTTCAAAGACTGAGATCCCAACTTTATGACGTTTCTCAAGGACGGCAATATTTGACTCAAGTATCTCCCGGGTAATTTCTGGATCTGTTCCATCAATGACGAGTTGCATACCTTGGCGAGTAAAGCGATCTGTAACGGTTTCGAGTTCTTGTTCGAGACTGAGTAACCCTTCGCGCCGTGCTTTTTCAGCAAATCGCACCAGTGTCTCGTAGGCTTCGGTAGTTCCAAACGATTGAGAGGTGAACGCAGTTTTGATCCATTGCGGGAATTTTTTGAGATCGGACAGAGGAAAGCTGGTTATAACCGCCCCCATGGTTCCCCCGAAGACAATGATGGCTGCGGAAAGTTGACCGAGCGAAGTTACTGATCCACCTTCTAGAAGGTATCCGGTGATCAGGGCGCCGAATCCTGCGATGATACCGATAATAGTTGACAAATCCATGTTTTTGTTGCCGAGTCCTTTATACTTTTATAGTTTAAAGTATAAGGGGTTGCGACGTACCTCCCTTATTTTTCATTTTTTAGGGAAATTCGATTAAATTTTAAAGATTGAAAGAAAAAGAAATAATTTAGCAAACGTACTTATAATATCGTAACATTGCACTCTAAACTTTAGCGCCTTATTCTATACGTATTATACAGGAAAAGCCGAGTGGGGGCTATAATTCTTGCATTCGCTTGAAAAATGTTTAGAAGTAACTTATAAAGTCGGATAATCGAGAAAATCTGAGGATGGGGAAGACAAAAGAAATAAAATACTCTTTAGTTTTACCGGGTCATCTTCGATATATAAAGTACGAATATGTATTTTGGAGTGAATAAGATGAAAATAGACGTCACATCCATGTCCCCAATTGGGGGCGTTCAAGCAGCCAATCGTTTGAGTCAAGTTGAGAAGAAGCCAATTTCAATCTCCGAATCAGATAAGGTGGCTGTCTCCGAAAAAGCGCAAGTTTATCAAGCCTTACTTCAGAAGGTTAAAGAAATTCCTGATGTCCGGGAGGAAAAAGTACGAACCCTTTCTGCACAGATTGAACGTGGAGAGTTTCAAGTCGATGGACAGAAAATTGCGGACAAATTATTGCTTGAATTCTAAGAGTTTCGCTATACGTTTCAGAAGGGGAGAATTCCATGTCTGAAGTACTTTACAACTTGAATGAAAATTTAAAACAACAAGTCAAACTTTATGAGGAATTCAATAACCTGGAAAGAGACAAACAAAAGGCCTTGCTTGAAAGCAATCTTCAAGAGATTGAGGCAATAACGGCTCAGGAAGAACTTCTCATGATCGAGGTTAGCCGGCTAGAGAAAGAACGCTTCCTATGGGCTGAACAAATCGGACGTGACCTTGGAAAAACCCCAGAAGATCTAACCTTGGCAGAGTTGGCAGAATATTTCCCTGTATTAGATGGGGTACGTAATGATCTAGATCGGGTTGTTGGTCGTTTACAAAAGACCCATGAGATCAACGCTCAACTTCTGGAGCAGGCTATGAAAATCGTTGAGTTTACAGTAGGAATGTTAACTTACCAAGAAAAAAACACCTACAAGCATCCAAACCGGAAAGAGAATGAGGGGAACGGTAAACTGCATCTTATGGATTGGAGGATTTAAACCATGAATTCCACTTTTTTTGGCTTGGAATTATCGCGAAGAGCGCTGGAATCACAGCAGGTCGCTTTAAATATTACCGGGCATAATATTGCCAATGCCAATACGCAAGGGTACACAAGACAAATTGCGAATTTAACGGCAACAACACCTGATTCGATTCTAACTAGGGGAAGAACCCTGAGTTTAGGCACTGGGGTGACACTGGATAAGATCACAAGAGCTCGAGATGCGTTCGTTGATCGGCAGTTGCGGTCGGAGACTTCGAAGCAACAGTATTGGACAGGGAAACAGGATAGTCTTTCAAAGCTAGAAGGAATTATGAACGAGCCAAGTGATAATAGCTTAAGTAATGATTTAAATAAATTTTGGGTTGCGTGGAGTGATCTATCCAAGAGTCCGGAAAATGCCGGAGCTCGCGCGGTAGTGCAAGAAAGAGCGATAACACTTACAGATAGTTTCCATAATATAGCCACACAAATTAGTGATATGCAGATAAACTTAGACTCCAATGTGAAGAACCAAATCGACCAAATCAATGGGTATGCAAATGAGATTAAAGACTTAAATGTTCAGATTAAACGGGCAGAGGTAACTGGTGACACTCCGAATGATCTTCTTGATAAACGTGACAATCTGGTCGATGAGTTATCGAAAATTGTGAAAGTCAATGTGACACAAACGCCAGATTCCACGTACCCCAAGGTCGATACGTATAAGTTGGATATTGGAGATCCACCTCAGACCTTAGTAAATGATGGAGTAGCTAGCCAATTACAAGGTATTACTAACTCCAGTGGTATCGGAGGGAATGATATTACATCTGTTCAATGGGTGGGAGATAGTATTCATAGTGCTGGTGACCCGCTTAACTTGGGCCAGAACTTAGGTACACTTCAAGCAACCATCGATACTCGTGACACATATTTGCCAAACTTGTTAGCAAAATATGATAGTTTAGTTAAGGGAATTGTTACTGCAGTCAACGACATTCATAAAACTGGAACAGCAACTGCAACTGCAGCAACAAATACTAATTTTTTCGATGCTACCAATCTAACAGCAAGTACCATCTCGCTGGATCCCTTAATCTCAAGCGATATAAATAATATTGTTACTGGGGATGGTACTGCAGGCGATGGGAGCATAGCTTCTGCAATTTCCGCTTTTTCGTCGGGGTGGTCAACTCTTACAGGTACGGACTTAACGAACATGAAGGCGACTTATGGGGCTTCGTTGGGAGATTCTTACGGAGCTACGGTTTCTCAACTGGGCGTAGATGTTCAACAAGCTAATCGAATGAAGGCTGGAGAAGATGTTTTGGTGACAAATTTGACCAACCAACGAGAGTCTACTTCCGGCGTCTCGCTTGATGAAGAAATGACCAATCTCATTAAGTATCAGAAAAGTTATTCGGCAGCTGCCCGGATGGTAACTATGATGGATGATATGTTAAGTACTCTGTTGAACATGGGAGTAACAAAATAGGGGTGAAAAGTAATGCGGATAACGAATAATATATTGAGCCAAAACTTATTGCGCAATCTCGAAACGGCCCAAGGGAAAATGGACCAGTTACAAAACCAGCTGTCTACTGGACTTAGAATAAGCAAGCCCTCTGATGATCCCGTTGGAATTGAAAATGCTATGCGCTTGAAGAGCAATATTTCAAGTGTCGAGCAGTGGAAGAGCAATGCAGACTCAGCGTTGGAGTATATGAATACATCGGACAGTATCCTTGGGGATATGACCTCGATGTTACAGCGAGTGAAGGAACTTGCAGTACAGGGGGCAAATGGGACTTTAACTACAGCCGATAAAAGTGTCGTCGCAGATGAAGTTGATCAAATTAAGGATCAACTAAAGATGATGGCTAATACGCAAGTCGGGTCAAGATACATTTTTTCAGGTACCGCAACAGATAAGGAATTGATACCCACGGATGGGAGCACATCCGTGGCAAATGGTAATCCTGTTAATTTTCAAGTAGGAAATAATAAACCGGTTGACATTTCGGTAAATGGACAAACTTTGTTTGGAGATAATACTACTGGAATAATTGCCACCTTGACTAACTTAAGTACAGCCCTGAGAGCAAATAATTCAACGGATATTAACACCGCTCTAGGTACTATTGATACAAATATCGATAATGTCATAGCTATACGCTCAGAGTTGGGTGCACGTACTAACCGAATAACGGCAATACGGGATCAATTGGATTCTACATCAACTAATTTGCAGCAGAACCTTTCGGATATTCAAGATGCGGATATGGCGAAGACGATTACAGATTTTACAAATCAGCAAAATACGTACAAGGCTGCATTAGCTGTTGGGGCGCAGATCATTCAGCCGTCATTGGTGGATTTTATGAAGTAGGGATATTTTGCAAAACATCCGTGCAAGGGTCGACGAGATAGTAATTTAGGGATGTTTAAGAGATTGAGGTATCGAGTATGATTGATCTTCAAGTCCACCAGCAGTTTGGACGTATTGGTTTAAAGATCACTCCACTTCAATATGATTTAACCATTCGTCCACCTGAGCTACAGGTTCAGCAGCAACCGGCCGCGATAACGTTAAAGCAACCTGCAGCTACTTTAGACATAAATATGACCCCAGCGCGCGAGTCGCTGGGGTATTGTGGTATTGCTGCTCAACAGCGCGTATTTAATCAAGACGCTTTGGCGTCATTCAATGCTGGACTTGAGCGCCGAGTTCGAGAAGGAAACGAACTCGGCGCGATTGAAAAGAAGATTACTGTGGCTAAAGTGGTATCTCAGAGCATGGTGCCAATAGATAAGCATTTGGAACTTGTGAGTATTGCGCCGATCCAGATCACGGTTCAGGTAAATCCCATAGATATGCAAATTCGGGTTTTAGGAGTAAGTACAGACCTTACTCAAGGCACTGTCCAAGCAAATTTACAATATGGCACGGTTCAAAGTTATCTAGAACAAGAACCATATGTTCAAATCCAAGCCGTGGGTTCCGTGATTAATACTCAGAGCTAGGCCGGTTTTGTTAAAGCCTTTTAGAAGGAGTTGTAAATAATGTCAATAGAATCACGAATATTTCACTTCCCTCAGGGCCTCCCTGGATTTGAAACACATCATGACTTTCGATTCATTCCTGAAGAAGAAGCTCCGCTTGCTCATTTGATCTCGGTTCAAGAAGATAAAGTGGGATTTATTCTCATGCGTCCCGAAGTATATTTCCCAGAGTATTTAAAGGATATGGATGTTGATGAAGAAAGCATCAAGGTTCTCAACGTCAATGAGAATATTCCGGTAGATGTCTGGGTAATCCTGACCCTGAATCGACAAGAAATGGCCAAGACTACGGCAAATTTACGTGCTCCAATACTCTTTAACACTGCCGCAGGGATTGGGGTGCAAGTGATCTTCAATGACGATCAATATCTGTCGAGGCAACTAGTATTTGCAGAAAACGCACAGCCTCAAAAGGAAGGGGCAGTGGGCTAGATGCTTGTTCTTTCGCGTAAACTCAACGAGAAAATCAGACTTGGCGATGACATTGAAATTACAATTGTCGCCATTTCGGGCGATACTGTTCGCTTAGGGATTAATGCCCCGCGTGATCTTAAGATTTTGCGTAGTGAAATCTATGAGGAAATCCAGAGGCAGAATCGTGAAGCGGTGACGGGAGACGAACTTGGACAGTCACTTCAGCTTTTGAAAGAGTTGAGAATTGATAGGGAAAAATAGGCAATTTCGGATATATAATGAGCGAACTAAACCAGATTGTACTTCGCTCGTTTTGGTATTAGTTTTCAGCATCTATTGAGGTAGTTTGAGGGTCTTCCTTGTTATATCAATAGGGTTGGGCAGTTCACAGACCCCAAATATCTTCGTAATTACTTCAGTCAGATAGAACTTTTCGATTCGAAATGAATGCCGATAGCCAAAGTGTTGACTGTCGCTGGGGAAAGTTCATGGTGACTTGAGATGTGGGAAGATAAATCGTTATGAAACAAAATTCTCCTGTATTAATTCATGCAATTGGAGATTTTCTGATGTCAAAGTATGAAGAGAAAAGTAAAATGGATGAAAGTAGCCGAAGCTATTATATCTGTAACGTGGGTTATACTCTCGTAATGCTAGTATATTCAACCAATTTGTTATTTTTAAGAAAGCGAGTTGTTATTTATGAAAATTGAAGTTCCAGTTAATTCAACATATCATGAAGTTAATAATGAAAGAGCTAGAGAATGGGAAAAACAACAAAGCGATAAGTATAAAGAGTATAGAAATAAATGGACTGTAAATCCAAAAAACTTTATTGTTGATGATGCGCCCTTGCATTTGGACATAGAACCGACGAATGCATGCAACTTGAAGTGCCCGATGTGTCCTAGAACAGTACTGCTGAATGATGAAAACAAGAACTCTGACTTTCATATAGGAAGTATGGATATGAATACCTTTAAGAAGATAATCGATGAAGCTGTCGATATTGGCGTCTATTCTGTTAAATTAAACTGGTTAGGAGAACCACTAGTACACTCTAATATTGTCGACATGGTAGCTTATGCCAAGGGAAAGGGTATTATAGATGTTATGTTTAATACCAACGCAGTGCTATTAACTGAAGATATTTCTAGAAGGCTTATAGAGGCTGGATTAGATAAGATCTTTTTTTCTTTCGATTCACCACTAAAAGAAAAATATGAACAGATAAGAATAGGAGCTAACTTTGAAGATACATTAAATAATATTATTAGATTTACTAAAATTAGAACTGAAATGGGGAAAGCTCACCCATTGACCAGAGTTTCAATGGTACTAATGGAAAACAATAAGGAGGAGTATGATAAATATGTAGAGATTTTCCGAAATATTGTTGACATAGTTGCTTACGTTGAATATCGAGAACCTGTCGGTAACGAAACTAATGAAACGAAACTTTATGAACAGGGATTTGCTTGTAGCCAACTTTGGCAGAGAATGTTTATCGCTTGGGATGGTGAAGTAATACCTTGTTGCGTTGATAGCCAGAGGGAATTAGTTATGGGTAATATTCATAAGGATACCATTAAAGACATTTGGAATAACGAAGTTTATTCTAATATAAGAAAATTGCATAAGGACGGAATGCTCTACGAATTAGATCTTTGTAGAAAGTGTGCATTACCAATGAAAAGCCAGGATGGAACAATATAATGTTGAATTTACGCTGTCTGGAATTCAGGTAGTTCTAGCTGAAAAATCACATTGATTCAGACCTCTTACTAAGGATTCTGTAAAAATCGTTAAGATTAACGTAGACCAAGAGCCTGATTTTATGGATTACTCCGGCTATAACAGAGAAGAGAAGGCTAACAGGTTAGTTGAAAGTGTTTGTTCGGATAATCCCAAAAGACCTAAGTGTAATGAATACGTATTGGAGTAGGAGTAAGAGATGAACTTAATAATACTCGATCAAGTAGTAACTTTTAAAAATGAAATAACCTCAGTCAAAATTATTATGGAAACTATTAATCAAATTCTACAGACCCATAATTGCTTAGTAAGTCATTTTTTGGTAGACGGACAAGAAGTTATAGATGATTATGAGGATTATCTAAATGACCGTATTGCTAGCCTTAATATAATAGAGGTTGTAGTTCTGACGAAGAAACAGTGGCTTGATGAGATGCTTATTACAGCTATAAGTTACCTTAACCGTAATATTCCAGCGGTTCAAGTGTTAATTGATGATTTTTATAGAGGGCCTTCGAGCGAAACATGGTTAGAATTAAATAATCTTTTGGAAGCGATACAATGGTTGGCTCAATTGGTGCATGAAATAGAGAATAATGTAACTTTTTATCAGAGCTGGGATGACATGTTGTCGCTGTCGTTTAATTTTAGAGAATTGATACAAGGTCTTAGTGAAGGTGTTATAAACTCGGATACTGTTTCGATCGCGGATGCGTTAAACTACGAGATACTTCCCTTATTCGAAACTCTAACAAAGACTATTCAAAAGACTATTGATGCAGAGGTAACAAGAAATGATCTTAATTGATAATATAAACCTTTTAAGGGACAAGTTTCCGGTGACTTGGAGCCATATAGATAATCTCAATGTTTCTCCAATAAGCGCTTCAAAGGTAATTGACACTAAAAGCGGAATGCCCACTTTAGCTTTTGAAGAAAAGGGTAGAACATTATATATCCACAGTAAGTATGATCCAGTCCAAGAAGCGGAAAGGTTTGTTTCACAGTTTAATGATGTGGAGAATTATAGTCATGTTATGTTTTACGGTGTAGGTTTGGGCTACCATATCGAAACTTTTATGCAAAGGTATCCTAACTTACTTTTTTCAATTTATGAACCTAATCAAGATATCTTCGCACAGTTTATGGCGAATAAACCACTAGCGTCTTTGCCAATAAATCAACTTAAAGAAATTTTTCTTGAGTATTCTGAGGTTGATACGGAAACAAATTTAAACCTTTTCCTTAAACAAGTAGTCAATCAACGAGTTTTGCTTATTACTCTGCCGAGCTATAAGACAGCGTTTAAGGATAAATACAACCATTTTTCAGAACTCTTCCTGAAGTTAATTGTGAATCTAAGATCAGAAATGAACACAAATGTTTCCTTTGAAAAGCGCTGGATTGTTAATAGCCTTCTTAATTTGCCAGAGGTACTTAAGACGCCAAATATTCTACATGATTTTGATAAGAACAAGTTTAATAATAAACCAGCAGTGTTAGTGGCGGCGGGCCCATCTCTTCAAGAAAATATCGAGGAAGTCCGTTTTATTAAAGAAAAAAGCTTAGCCTATGTTTTTTCAGTAGGTAATGCTATTAAGGTTCTTTTGAATCATGAGATATATCCTGATCTAGCATGTACTTACGACCCAACAAAGAAAAATAGTCAAACTTTCGAAAAACTAGTGCAAGAGGGTATAACGACAATTCCTCTGATTTTTGGTAGCAGTGTAGGTTTTGAAACACTTGTTTCTTATCCAGGGCCCAAAATCCATATGATCACTACTCAAGATACAATGGCATCATACTTTTTAAGATTTGCGGATCATAGTCCCTTGGAATGTGTTCAAGATGCACCTTCAATTGCAGTTGTAACATTGGAGTTACTTTGTAAATTAGGGTTTAATCCTATAATCTTTGTTGGACAGAACCTTGCTTTTAAAAACGAGAAATACTATGCAGAAGGTGCGCTGATAAATAATAACCTCGGCGTAATGTCTGAGGAACAGACACAGCAGTCTGTTGAGATCGAAGATGTTTATGGACATAAGATTTTGACTAATCTGCTGTTTGAATCCATGAGAACAGGTATCGAGGGCGTTATTGCTCGGTATCCTGGGACCCAATTTGTAAATACCACTAAGGGTGGAGCAAAGATTAATGGCACATCGTTTAAACTGCTCGAAGAAGTTCTTGAGAACATGATGCCGGACATCGTCAAAGAGGACTGGTCGAAAGCCAGTAACGATTATGACCAAGAATACTTAAATGGTCGGATGTTAACTATGGAAAATGAGTTAAACAGCTTAATGAAGTGTATGGAATCTATGATAGATACTTTGCGGAGGCTGGATCTTCTGATAAAGGACAGAAACACACAGAACATAGAAAGGTTTTTCCCTGTATTTGATAGGGAATTTACTAAAATTAGAAATAATAAGTTTTATCAGACGTTTATACTACCAATGAATCGCGTTCAAAATGACTTAACTATAAAAACAATTCAAGATGTTCGCTTTGAACGTGAACAAATTATTAAAGGGGAAAAAGTTTTAAAGGCTATGGGAAGTTATATTTATGAATGCAAGAAAGATTTAGAACAAGTCGTTGTTGCGGCATGGAAACATGTTGCTACGCAATTAAATACGACAAATAAGTTGTAAAAAGGGAATTAGCAACTGGATCTTGGAGTTTCAACCTTTCACAAAGTACTACCTTCCTGTCCATCCTTCCCCCTATGGGATATCATCACAACAAAGGAGGTCAGTATATGTCTAAAAGAATATTGGTCACCGGTGCCGATGGCTTTATAGGTAGCCATCTAGTAGAACAACTTATAAAAAAAGGTAAAAAAGTAAAGGCCTTTGTTTACTATAATTCATTTAATAGCTGGGGATGGCTTGATACGTTCCCAAAAGAGTTGTTGGATGAAATTGAAATATTTGCTGGGGATATCCGTGATCCCAACGGCGTTAGAGCAGCAATGAAAGAGGTAGATGAGGTTTTCCATCTTGCGGCTTTAATAGCAATTCCATTTAGCTATCACTCGCCTGATTCGTATGTTGATACAAATATTAAAGGTACACTGAATGTGCTCCAGGCAGCAAGAGATTGGGGAACAAATAGAGTCCTCGTAACCTCTACTTCAGAGGTCTATGGCACGGCACAGTATGTTCCCATCGATGAGTTGCACCCGTTCCAAGGGCAATCACCTTATTCAGCGACTAAAATAGGGGCTGACAGACTTGCAGAGAGCTTTTATCGTAGCTTTGAAATGCCCATTACCATTGTACGTCCGTTTAACACCTATGGACCGCGTCAATCCGCTCGGGCAGTGATTCCAACCGTTATTACTCAGCTTTTATCGGGAATGACGGAAATAAAGCTGGGCTCGCTTACTCCAACTCGAGATTTTAATTATGTAAAAGATACCGCTCAGGGCTTTATTGAAATTGCCCGGTCGGATAAAACAATAGGGCAGGAGATTAATATAGCATCCCAGCAAGAGATCTCAATCGGTCAACTTGCACAGGAATTAATTGATCAGATTAACCCTCAAGCAAGGATAATTTGTGACGAGCAAAGACTGCGTCCGGAAAAAAGCGAGATAAACAGGCTATTAGGCTCAAATGAAAAAATTAAAGAACTTACAGGCTGGGAGCCCGAGTACAGTTTAAAAGAGGGGCTGGCCGAGACTATTGTGTTTCTTAAGGAGAATTTAAGCCGATATAAAGCAGATATTTATAACCTGTAATAAATGTAGGAAGTGATCCTTTGGATAAGTTCATACCTTTATCAGTTCCCAACCTAAAGGGCAACGAGCTGAAATATGTAACTGATGCAGTAGAAACCGAATGGGTGTCTACTGGCGGGGCATACATTGACAGATATGAAGCAGAATTTGCTAATTATGTAAACGCAGGAACGGCCGTTGCCTGTCAAAGTGGAACCGCGGGCTTACATTTAGCATTAATTCTATCAGGTGTGGAAAAATATCATGAGGTAATAGTGCCAACGCTAACATTTATAGCTGCTGTAAATCCAGTGAAATATTTAAACGCCTATCCTGTTTTTATGGATTGTGATGATTCTATGTGCATGGATATGGCTAAATTGAAGGAGTTTTGTAAGACAGAGTGTACTTTAATAGACAATAAACTAATTAATAATTCATCTGGAAGACATATAAAAGCAGTGGTTGTTGTGCATGTTTTTGGCAACATGGTAGATATGCCAGCTGTTATGGATATCGCTAAGGAATATAACCTCAAAGTCATTGAGGATGCTACAGAGGCATTAGGAACCTACTACCTAGATGGTAGATATAAGGGTAAATATGCTGGGACAATTGCCGATATAGGAGTGTATTCCTTCAATGGCAATAAAATTATTACTACTGGTGGCGGGGGAATGATGGTCTCTAGTGATACAGGCATTATGAAAAGAGCCAAATATCTGTCTACACAGGCCAAGGACGATGCCGTCGATTTTATACATAATGAGGTTGGCTATAATTATAGAATGACCAACCTGCAGGCAGCATTAGGGGTCGCACAACTGGAACAGCTTGAGCACTTTATTTCTATAAAGAAAGAAAACTATAGTATATACAAAAGTAGGATAAATGATGACATTAACGGTTTGAGGATGTTGGGCTTCCGAGACGATATAAGGCCAAATTATTGGTTTTATTCCGTCTATATAGTAAATACTGAAAAATACTCCCGCAAGAAGATAATTGAAAGCTTGGCGAACGATCATATACAAACCCGCCCTATATGGGGACTTATTCATGAACAAAAACCATATATGCATGCCCAAACTTATAAGATTGAGAGGGCATTTGACTATTATAACAGGGTAGTCAATCTTCCCTGTAGTAGCAATTTATCCGCTGACGATGTGTATAAGGTAATTGAAAAGATAAGTGCTATTTCATAAAAGAGGGGGTGGGGCTATTGGATATAGAGACATTGTTTATTGCTGAAGAGCGAAGTGTACTGGAAGCGATGAAACAGATAGAGGCAACAGGTAGGCAAATGCTGATGGTTGCTGAAAACAATACATTGAAAGCAATTATTACTGACGGAGACGTTAGAAGGCATTTGTTGCGCGGAGGAAAGTTAGGGGACAAAGTAAAAGATATTGCCAATTATAATCCGCGGTTTATATATGAAAAAGATAAGGATCATTATCGAGAAATAATGAAGAAATGGTCAATATTATCGTTGCCGATTGTCAATGAAAAGCACGAAATACAATCCATTGTTTTTGTGCATGATTACGAGATTGGGCGTAACCATTCTATCATTGCACCTGTCGTAATAATGGCAGGTGGATTAGGGACGAGGCTTCATCCTTATACAAAGATATTACCGAAGCCACTCATCCCCATTGGAGAAATCCCCATCACGGAGCATATAATTAATCATTTTATGGAGTATCATTGCAATGAGTTTCATTTGATTGTCAATCATAAAAAAAATATGATAAAGGCTTACTTTAACGAAACGGAAAAAGATTATAAACTAGAATTCCATGATGAGAGCATGCCTTTAGGCACGGGTGGAGGGCTTAGCCTACTTAAGGGGAAGGTGGGGAATACCTTCTTTCTTACTAATTGTGATGTACTAATTAGAGCCAATTATAAGGAAATCTATGACTTTCATAAACAAAATGGAAACATGATTACGATTGTTGCAGCATATAAACATTTCACGATTCCATACGGAATAATAAATTTAGACAGCAACGGTGAAATAGATACAATGTTAGAAAAACCCGAATACTCTTTTTTGACCAATACTGGCTTTTATGTTGTGGAACCCGATGTTGTAGATAGGCTTGAGGATGATAAGGCAGTAGGCTTCCCTGATATAATTGAGCAGCATAAAATTTTGGGCGAAAAGATAGGCGTTTTCCCAGTGAGCGAAAAATGCTGGCTCGATATGGGACAGATGGAAGAGTTGGAGGTAATGAGGAAAGAATTGGGGGTGTGAGTCTATGAATAAAATTGTTCTCGTAGGTGCAGGTGGACATGCCCTCAGTGTCATAGATAGCATCCAATCAAATGGGAAATACGAAATCGTTGGAATAACTGACGCGGGCGCTGTTGTCGGTGAGAAGGTATTAGGCTATGAAGTTATAGGTAATGATGCCATATTAACGTCAGTATTTGATAACGGAGTTGAGTATGCTTTTGTTACAGTTGGAAGTATAGGCAACACTTCGTTGAGAGAAAAACTGTTTTATATGCTTAAGAGTAAAGGATTTTGCTTACCTGCGATAATCGATAATTCTTCAAAGATCGGAAGTAATGTATGGCTTGGCGAGGGTATTTACGTAGGAAAGAATACGGTAGTTAATGCAAAGAGTACTATCGGAGATATGGCGATTATAAATACTGGTGCTATTATCGAACATGGTTGTTGTATTGATAATTTTACACACATAGGGCCTGGCGCAGTTATCTGCGGTGACGTTAAAATAGGCGCTGGTACCCATGTAGGCGCAAATGCAACGGTTATTCAAGGTGTAACTATTGGAGACAACAGCTTAATAGGAGCTGGAAGTAATGTTGTCCATGATGTGACAAGCAAGGTCATTGCTTATGGTAATCCGTGTAAAGTGGTGAGAACTATTGAGTGACATTTTTATTATAGCCGAGGCTGGAGTAAACCATAATGGCGATATCAAACTAGCTAAAAAATTGATAGATGCCGCAAAAAATGCAGGTGTAGATGCAGTCAAATTTCAAACTTTTAAAGCAGAGAGTCTTGTGTCAAGAGTGGCGCAAAAAGCTGATTATCAAAAGCAAGCTACTGAGACGGGCGAAAGTCAGCTGGAAATGGTCAAGAAACTTGAGCTATCTTTTTGCGATTTCAGGGAACTCAAAAATTATTGTGACGAAAAGGAGATATCATTTCTCTCGACCCCCTTTGATTTCGAGAGCATAGATTTTTTAGAAAGTCTTGAAATGCCTATATACAAAGTGCCATCAGGAGAGATAACTAACCTGCCGTACCTGATAAAAATTGCAAACACTGGTAAGCCGGTGATAATGTCAACGGGGATGAGTGATTTAGATGAGGTGGGGTTGGCATTAGATGTGCTTCGGGATAATGGTGCAGGGTTGATAACGCTGTTACACTGCAATACACAGTACCCTACTCCTTTTGAGGATGCCAACATCATGGCAATGCTAACCTTGAAAGAACGTTTCGGTGTTGCAGTTGGTTATTCAGATCATACATTAGGGATTGAAGCTCCCATTGCGGCTATAGCGCTAGGAGCTTCAGTGATTGAAAAGCACTTTACGCTTGATAAAAGTTTAGAGGGCCCAGATCATAAGGCGAGCCTTAATCCGCAGGAACTCAAAGCTATGGTGACAGCTATCAGGAATATTGAAATTGCTTTAGGGGATGGTATAAAACGACCATCAGTATCCGAAATACCGAATAAAGAAGTAGCTCGCAAAAGCATTGTCGCCAAACGAAATATAGTTAAAGATGAAATCTTTACTGAAGATAATATAACGGTCAAGCGTCCCGGGAATGGGATTTCTCCTATGAAATGGTTTGAAGTACTAGGGACGAAGGCAGAACGTGATTTTTGCGAGGATGAGTTGATAGAGTTATGAAAAAAACAATTTGTATAGTGACTGGCTCACGAGCTGAGTATGGTCTATTAAGGTCTATTATAAAGCAAGTTATTGCTACTAATAGTTTTGAGGTAAGAATAGTGGCAACGGGTATGCACTTATCTGAAGATTTTGGTCTTACTTATAAGGAGATAGAATCAGATGGCATTTTTATAGATGCTAAAATTGATGTATTGCAAAATGATGATTCAAATAAGGCTATGTCCAAGGCCATTGGGATTGGAGTTATAGGGTTTGCAGAGTATTTTGATAGAAACCAACCTGATATGGTAATCGTGTTAGGGGACCGTTTTGAAATATTTTCTGCAGTTATTGCTGCTTCAGTTGCTTGTATACCAATTGCTCATCTTTATGGTGGAGAAACAACAGAGGGGGCGATTGATGAGTTTTTTCGTCACTCAATAAGCAAAATGAGCTATTTGCACTTTACTTCGACCGAGCAATATAGGCAGCGTGTTATAAATATGGGGGAAACACCGGATCGGGTATTCAATGTTGGAGCAATTGGTGTGGAAAATATTTTGAGTATGCCTCTTTTGACCAAAGATGAGTTGGCACGAAGCATAAGCTTTGATTTGAATCGGCCATATGCCCTTGTGACATTTCATCCGGTAACATTGGAAAAAGATACTTCGACAAAACAAATTGAAGAGATTCTATCAGCTCTTGATGAGACCAACGGGTTGAATTACATTTTTACAAAAGTGAATGCTGATGCAAATGGTCGGGCAATAAATAACAAAATAGGCGCCTATTGCGAGGAAAAAGAAAATGCGATTGCTTTTACTTCGATGGGCGTTTTACGATACCTTTCTGCAATGAAATATTGTGAAATGGTCATTGGCAATTCTTCCAGCGGAATCATGGAAACCCCAAGTTTCAAAAAACCTACTATCAATATAGGAGACAGGCAAAAAGGCAGGATTTGTGCAAAATCTGTCATATCTTGTGAACCGGAAAAGCACGCTATAATCAAGAGTATTGATAAGGCAAGGTCGCAGCAGTTTTTGCAAGAAATTGCTAATCAGATAAGTCCCTATGGCGATGGGAAAACTTCTAAAAAAATTGTAGCTGTCATTAAGGATTTTCTGGATAATGACAAGATAAACCTTAAAAAGAGCTTTTACGATGTGAGGGAATAATGCTATGTTCAATGATCATCGAATAATTGCAATAATACCTGCGCGTAGCGGATCTAAGGGCTTACCTGACAAGAATATACGCATTCTTAATGGGAAGCCTTTGATTGCTTATAGTATAGTTCAGGCCCAGGAGGCGGGTATTTTCGATGAAATATTCCTTTCAACAGATTCCCAAGAATATGCGAATATTGCAGTGCAATATGGGGCAAATGTTCCATTTTTAAGATCAGATAAGCTGGCTACAGATACAGCTTCGACATGGGATTGTGTCAAGGAAGCACTTGACCAATATTATACAATCGGCAAGAAATTTGATATCTTTGTTCTTTTGCAACCGACGTCGCCTCTAAGAACATCTCAGGATATTGTCGCAGCAGTCGAAACATTAATGTTAAGGAATGCGGATGCTGTTGTTTCAGTTAGTGAGGCTGATCATTCTCCCTTGTGGTACAATGTATTGCCAGAAAGTAAATCGCTCAATGGATTTCTGCGTCAGGAAGCTTTAAACAAAAACAGACAGGAATTGCCGACATACTACAGGATTAACGGAGCTGTTTATGTCGTGAAAACAGAGTGTTTTTTGCGATCACAAAATATATATGATTACAACTCTTTTGCTTACATAATGCCAAGGGAAAATTCAGTTGATATAGATACCATGCTTGATTTTTCTATTGCGGAGTACCTCCTTATGCAAAGGGATAAAATGAAAATAAAGCAAAGGAAAAATAAGAAATATTTTATAAAATAGGATGTGTGAGGATCTATTTACTAGAAAATAGGCAAAAAATCTAGAGTTTTAGAAAGAAACAAGGTAATACGGGGTTTTTATATATAGCTAAATCTTCGATAACTAGTGTGTAAGAAGTTCTCCACTTGCCGGCAGGTGGACTGAACGAAAAAACGTTTCACATGGATGTGAGACGAATAAAAACATGGAGGAATATATTATGTCGAGTATCAACACTAATATGGGGAGCATTAATGCTCAATCCAACCTTGCAGCCACTCAAAAAGCAGTTCAGAATTCTTTGTCTAAACTTTCCTCAGGTTATCGTATCACCAAAGCAGCTGACGATGCTGCTGGTCTCGCGATTTCTGAAAAAATGCGGGGACAAATCAGTGGCTTGAAACAAGCATCCAGCAATGCACAAAGCGCAATCTCTTTGATTCAAACTGGTGAAGGTGGCTTGAGTGAAACTCAAAGTATTCTTCAACGTATGCGTGAGCTCGCAGTTCAGTCAGCGTCTGATACCAATACAGCAGATGATCGTAAGAAAATCCAATCTGAAGTAGATCAACTAGGCAAGGAAATCACGCGTATCTCCAACACTACAGAATTCAATACCCAGAACCTCTTAGCTGGTGGATTAAAAAACACGTTCCAAATCGGTGCCAATAAAGACCAAAACATCACGTTAAGTGTTGGAGCTATGGACGCTCAATCGCTCGGAGTAGCTGGCGACTCCGTTTTATACGGTCTAGGCACTGCTACTACAGGTGTTTCAGCCATCACTGCAGCGGGTCATGATTTGGTAGCGGGCGATAAAATTTCTACTCTGGCTGAAGTTGCGGCTACGAAATCAAGTGGTATTATAGCTACAACAGCTACTAAAAGCAATGGTTCTGCTGGAGCTTTAACTGGAACAACTGCAGGAGCTTATAACGGTGCTAGTGATGCAACTTTGACCGTAAGAGTTGACTCGATTGTTACTACTGGTAGCGTTGGCTCCGGAAATCTAAAGCAAACAGTATCGGCGGCTTCTGTATCGACTGACGGCGGTAATAGCTATACAAAAGTTGCTGTCACCGGTTCTGGTGCTTTTTCTTACGCGGGAATGAATTTAGCAATTGCAGCTACTACAAATACAACGGGTGGCGGTAATGCGGTAGGAGATACACAATCTTTCAAAGTTACAGCTGAGTATAAAAAGTTGCAGTTAACTAACAGTTCAGGTACAGCTATCGGAGGAATCGTTAACGTTTACAATAACATGACCAGTGCGGTTATCGGTCAAGGAGACCATACTGCTTCAGTTACGTTTAATTTTACTGGACTTGATAGTGCTGGCGGAAAGAGCGATGCTATTACTAAAACCTCAACGGCATCCACTGCAGCTCAGCTGTCGGCTGATGGAACTGTTTCAAGTAATGCTATCACCCAAAAGGGAATTAACGTTTCTACGCAAACAGATGCCAATCTTGCCATTAAAGCTATCGATCAAGCTATTAACACGGTTTCCCAAGAACGTTCCAAGCTTGGTGCGATGCAAAACCGTTTAGAGCATACGATTGCAAACCTTGGTACCTCTTCTGAAAACCTCACTTCAGCCGAATCCAACATCCGTGATGTTGACATGGCTGCGGAAATGTCGAAGTTCACCAAGAACCAAGTTCTTGCTCAAGCAGGCGTCGCTATGTTGGCTCAAGCGAACCAAGCTCCTCAAACTATTCTCAAACTCTTACAATAATCGCTTATCTAAGAGGGCTTTGGAGCCGGCTGGCGCACTGCCGGTCGGCTTCTCTTGTATCGATTCTTATTAGCTTGATGTGGCATGTAAGTAGGAGGGCTAGGCCATGCTCAATCCAATTCAACCAAATTCTCAGTCCACCACGATCCCATTGGATGCTTTTCCTGGACAAAAGCTGGAACGTTCTCAAGAAGCTCCTCGTCCGGTGGTCGATCGTAAGCAAGAAATTCCCTCTGCACGTGAAGAGATTCCACGCGAAAAAGTAGAAAAGGCCACGGAAAAGCTCAATCGGCTGATGGGAATCATTGATAAGCGTTTAGAGTTTAGTGTCCATGAAAAATCTCATCGTGTTATGGTTAAGATTATTGATCAAGTAACCGGAGAAGTACTGGACGAAATACCGCCGAAAAGGGTTCTGGATATGATGAATTCATTCAGTCAAATGGTCGGCTTGATGGTCGATAAACGAGTCTAAAAGGGGGCTAAACTATGTCCGTCAGCTCATCAACCTCAACAAATGTATCTAATGCTTTGTCTGGGATCTCTGGGTATGATTTTTCTGGAATTGTGGATAGTCTCGTTGCAGCATACAAACTTCCGGAAAACCAGATGGTAACTAAGCAAACTACGATTCAAACACAAAAGGACGCATGGCGAGACGTCAACACGCGGATGTCTGCTTTGGAAGCTACCCTCACAGGTTTATCTGATTCTACGACTTGGACGGCAACACAGGCCTCATCGAGTAATACGAATCTCCTAAGTGCCACTACGGGGATTAATGCCGTACAAGGGGTTTATAATATTAAGGTCATAAATACTGCGCAAGCGCAATCAGTTACAAGTGCACTTCAAAATGTTAGCAGTGCGACTGCGGCAACTACGCTTGCAGCAGGAAGTTTTACCATAACGACAGGTGGAGTCGCCAAAACGGTAACAGTTGCGGCGGGAGACAGCCTACAAACTATTGCTGATTCGATCAATAATGCCAAGGCTGGGGTGAGTGCGACGGTCGTTCAGGTGACTGGGGGATATCAGCTAGCTATCACGGCGAGGCAAACCGGTACAGCGAATGCTGCAAGTTTTGCGAATGTCACTGGCACGGTTTTGACAGACTTGGGGATTCTCAATGGGTCCAATACATTGAATGTAAGTCAAGTAGCTAAAGATGCGTTGCTTACGATTAATGGGATTCAGAATATCACGAGTGCGACAAATACGGTTACTTCCGCTATTCCTGGTGTGACCTTAAATATCAATGGTGCGGATAATGGCGCATCAACCATAACCTTGAATGTCACTGCTGACAATTCAACCGCTCAAACAAAGATTAAGGCCTTTGTCGATCAATATAATTCCACGATGGATTTTATAGCAACAAAACTTAGTTATAACAGCACTACCAAAGTGGCGGGAGATCTGTTCGGAGACCAAACGTTGCAAGGGATTCAAGAACGCTTAAGAGGCATGGTTTCTGGCACGTTAAATAATCCTACAGGACCCTATTTAACACTAAGTTCCATAGGGATTAGTACATCTGCTCAAAACTATGGCAAAGATGCCACCCTGAGTTTTGATACGAGCAAATTTGCAACCGCTATGGCTGCTAACCCTCAAAGTGTAGCGAACCTTTTTGGAGCCGCTGCAGGAGGAGTTGCCCCCTCTTCAGATACCGCCAACACTCAAGGGCTGGCGAATATCTTGGAAAATTACCTCCATCCCATGGTGATGTATGGCGGGACCTTTGCAACTCAACAGACAGGCTATGATACTCAGTTAACGGAGTTAAAAACACAAATTGCTGATTTCGAAACACGTGCAACAGCCTATCAGGCACAACAAAAATTGAAATTTGCAAATCTAGAAACTGCTTTGTCTGCCTTGAATAGCCAAGGTGCTTCACTTACTAGTGCGATTGCTTCTTTAACTTCACAAACTAGCACCAAATAGGGAGGAGTGTGCCAATGTTAAACTCAATACCGAATGCAACTGCTTATGCCAATTATAAACAAGCTTCTGTTGAAACGGCTACACCAGAAAAACTCTTGCTCATGCTTTTTGATGGTGGGATTAGATTCCTGAATCAGGGAAAAATTGCAATTGAAAGGAAAGATTATTCATCAGCACATAAAAATCTTGTTAAAGTTCAAGATATCCTGTTTGAACTGATGGTGACGTTAGATATGGAAAAGGGTGGCGAAATTGCCTCTAATCTTTATAAATTATATGACTTTTACCGCAATGAGGTTATAAAGGCCAATATCAATAAAGATGCAGAGCTTTTGAAGCCCGTTTTAGAGTTTTTACGGCTGTATCGTGATATGTGGGCAGAAGCAGCTCGAACGGTTCGTATAGGTGCAAAATAATGTATAATATTGGAGTTCAAAAGGTTTGTGAACATTATAAGGACATATTAATAGGATATTGTGAATTACTCCATTCTACCCAATCCTTTGAACTAGGGATTAAGCAAGGTTTTCAGGTTGAGGATGTAATGGAGTTCGTAAAAGAGCGGGAACTGCGTATTGTCGCTTTAAACCAAAAAGAAGCCGAGAGTATTAACTTACGAGCGGTTGTGTGTCAAGCATTAGGGTTAAGTGAGTTTACACTGATTAACCTTAGTACCAAAATCTCTGAGGATTCATTGAAGGCACTTAGTGAAGTGATTGGTGAAAGCAAAAGAATTATAGAAGAGATTCAGGAGATCGATAATCGGCTAAGTCAAACTATGCAAATGGAACTGGAAGCTACAAAGCTAGAACTTCATCGATTTCAAAGCGCAAATCGCCTTCACCACGCTTATCAAACCGAAAATGCACGTGAAGCACGTTTCATAGATAAAAAAAATAAACCTTCTTCGTCAGAAAATAACAGGTTGCTCCAAGCATCCTGTTATTTTTTTGCCCAAAGGTCCTATGAAATTCTTAGAATCAACTATATACGACGTTACAACTTGATGCTAGTATTAGAAAATAAGTGAATATAGATGTTTAGGGGTTTTCTTTGGAGGAATTCTAAAATATATGGCGAATTAATTTTACTTTGAGGCAATATATATGTCGATTTTTAGAAAATGCTACATAAGGGTACTTTTTGCGAGACAAGTTATGTATGCGTATCGTTAAGTCAATGACTTACAAAGCTATATCAAATAGAGGTCTTAAGAAAAAGATAGGGGTGGCAAGGTATGAGCCAGGATGATGGTAAAAATCAGGAGGTCGATCTGGGGGAGTTCTTGGAGTTTTATCTGTTGGATTCCCAAGAACAGATAGAAAAGCTCGGGGCAGGACTCTTACAACTGGAGAAAGAGGGAGGAAATATCGGACTCATCAACGATCTTTTCCGTTCGGCTCACAGTTTGAAGGGAGCTTCGGGAACAATGGGGTTTACACCTATTGTAGCTCTGACCCATGCTGCAGAAGATTTATTGGATCGCTTGCGGCAGGGTAAAATGGAAGTTTCTCTAGAAATGATTGACATTTTATTAGCAGTAACTGACAAGGTTAAAGTAATGCTGGCTCAAGTGGAGCAGCGTCTGGAGATCACCATTGACTACGAAGATGTTGTCTCTTCCATGAAAGGGTTATTAAATGGGGAAAAACCTGCTGCATTTGTGAGCACGCTGCCTGAAAAGGGAAACGAAGAAGAAGCGCTGGAAGATTTTGTCCCTTTAGACTTTTCTCTATCAGAGTCTGAATATGAAAAAGTGAACAATGCTCATATTATGGGGTACGGTGTCTATCAAGTAGATGTAAAACTTGCGCCAAATACGATTATGAAGGCGGTTCGTGCGGTCATGGCGACCCAGCGGCTTGAGGGAATGGGCACAGTCATCAAACTTAGTCCGAGTGTTGAAGACCTTGAAGACGGAAATGCAGAGGGTTTTCATTTACTCGTACTCTGTGATGAACCCATCGCAGAGATGCGGAGGGAATTATTAGAGATTTCTGAGTTGATGGATGTCGTTATTCACCCCTATCCGGAGAGCGACGGGGTAACTGAAGAAACGGCAGAGAATGTGGCCGTGGTTACTGAATCATCTGCTTTAATCCCTGATTTAATACCGAATATGGAAACTGTCGTACCCCCTGCCATGTCTTTGTCCAACCCCAAAAAATCAGATAAACCAAAGGGGATAGCTGTTAATTCTACAGCTCCATCGGCTGAAGTTTCTAGTGGGGAAGCTAATACTCAAGTACATACGATCCGGGTGGATACGGCTCGGATGGATAATCTCATTAACCTCGTAGGAGAAATGGTCATTACTCGGACCCGCTTAGTGCAAATTGGGCTAGATCTTAAAACCCAGTACAGTACGGATAATATGGTTAATAATTTAAACGAGGCCAATGTTTATTTGGGTCGTTTAATGAATGATCTTCAAGAGAGTGTCATGCGCCTGCGCATGGTAGCGATTGGGACTGTGTTTAGTAGGTTCCCTCGTTTGGTTCGTGATCTTGCCAAGAAGACCGGGAAAGAGATAGAACTTGTCCAAAAGGGTGAAGACACTGAACTGGACAAGACGGTTGTTGAAGTGATTGGGGATCCATTAATGCACCTCATCCGGAATTCGGTGGATCACGGGATCGAATCTCCGGAAGAACGCCGCGCGGCAGGTAAACCGGAACATGGCACGATTACGCTGGATGCCTATCATGAAGGTAATCATATTGCTATTCTGATCTCCGATGACGGGGCAGGTTTAGATCTCGATAAAATTCGGAAGATTGCGGTTTCCAAGGGCTTGGTGGGAGAGAGAGAGGAACTCACAGAACGTGATATCTCTAATCTCATCTTTCTGCCCGGGTTTAGCACGGCAGATCAGGTAACAGATATTTCTGGTCGGGGTGTTGGAATGGATGTTGTGAAAAAGGCCCTCAATAATCTTGGGGGTATGGTTGATATCACGACCAACAAAGGTAAGGGGACCACCTTTACGATCCGCTTGCCCTTGACCTTAGCCATTATTCAGGCTCTTCTCGTTGAAGTTGGGGAAGAAATTTATGCGGTACCTCTCTCCTCTGTCTTGGAGACCCTTCTGGTCAATCGGACGGACATTAAAACAGTGGGCGGGTTGCCGATGGTTCAACTTCGCGGAAACACGTTGCCTTTAATTTCATTACAAGAAAAATTTGGTCTTCCATCTCCGGAGACGGCTAGTAGCGAAGTCTTCGTGGTTGTGGTTGGCTTTGGGGATAAAGCCCTAGGGCTTATCGTGGATGAACTGCGAGGCCAACAAGAAGTTGTAATTAAATCGCTGGGCGATTTTCTCAATAACCTCCCGGGCATTGCTGGCGCCACGATTCTCGGGGATGGCAAAGTCACCTTAATTCTCGATATCGGCTCTCTAATTCAAGACGTTCTAGTCATGCGCAAAAACTAAAAGATTAGTCCTGTACGAAAAACTTAAGAAAAATTATAACTTCGACAAAAGGGAGGATTTATAAACAATGGCAGAAGAACAATTGGTAACCTTTAGTCTAGGGACTGAAGAATTTGGGGTGGATATTATGCGGGTTCAGGAGATCATCCGTATTCCACCAATTACCCGTGTGCCTAAAGCCCCGAGCTATGTTGAGGGTGTTATTAATTTGCGCGGCAATGTGATTCCGGTCATCAGTTTGCGTAGCCGTTTTGGAATGACTCGCGTCGACGAAACTGATCTTAGCCGGATTATTGTTTTACAAGTTCAAACGAAAGTCTTTGGGATTCGTGTCGATGCAGTCACAGAAGTGTTGCGTTTAGACAGTGAAGCTATCGAGCCGCCACCGCAGGTTGCGTTAGGTATGGATTCCCAATTCATACGTGGAGTAGGGAAAATAGGAGAACGATTACTGATTCTCTTGGATTTGACTCACATCATGGGTGGAGAGATAAGCCATGAATTTAGCTCCTAAAAACCCAATCGGAGTTCTGATCGTGGATGATTCCCCTTTTATGCGCTTAACCCTGCAAAAAATCCTCTCTCAGGACCCTGACATTAAAGTCTTAGATGTCGCGCGTGATGGGCGGGAAGGGATTCATAAACTCCGCATCCATCGTCCCCAAGTTGTGACGATGGATGTTGAAATGCCAGTCATGGACGGACTTCAGGCGTTGGAAGAGATTATGCGTTGGCAGCCGACCCCGGTAATCATCTTAAGTGCAGTAACGACGGAAGGGGCACAAGCCACCTTAAAGGCTCTTGATCTAGGGGCTTTTGATGTGGTGGCAAAACCCTCAGGAAGACCGGGTGCCGATCTGCAGGTGCTTTCTCGCGATTTAGTGGAGAAGGTGAAGGCAGCAGCGGGTGTCAATCCAGAGCGCCTCAGTCGCAATACATCCGGAGCATTGAGTACTAGTGTTCAAACGAGTGGAACAAAGGTGGTTGCATCGTCTGGAGCACCTTCGGCGGTAGGTTCTTCGGTAGGTTCAGTAGGACAAGCTTCGCGTATCTCAGGCACAAACAAAGGGGGCTTAACTCCTAAGCATGCGGTTGAAATAGTGGCCATCGGTACGTCTACAGGGGGGCCATCTGCGTTACAAGCAGTGCTACCGATTCTTCCTAATAATTTTCCCGTTCCGGTGCTTGTCGCGCAACATATGCCTCCTGGATTCACAGGGCCGCTTGCCCAGCGCTTAAATGGGATCTGTCCGCTAAATGTTAGGGAAGGGATACACGGTGAAGTGTTGAAGGCGGGAACCGTGTATGTAGCTCCTGCTGGTAAACAGCTTCAAGTTCAGCGCAAAGCCGGGCAGTTGGCCCTTCAGATTGGGGATGAAGCTCCTATCACCACGCTCTATCATCCTTCTGTGGATGTCATGTTTCTTTCTTTGGCGAAGGAGATTGGCAAAGGGGTCCTTGGGGTGGTTATGACCGGAATGGGAAACGATGGGACGCGTGGGATGAAGGAAATTAAGAGGGTAGAAGGGTTTGGGATCACCGAGGCGGAGGAAACCTGCGTGGTCTATGGGATGCCGAGGTCCGTGGTGGAGGCTGGTTTAGCTGACAGAGTTGTACCGCTCGGAGAAATTGGAAGTTCGATTGTGGAGTGTGTAATGAGGAGGGGATAAACTCAATGAGTCTTTTTGGAGCGATTGATACTAGCGCTTCTGGTTTGACGGCCCAGCGTTTACGCATGGATCTCATTGGCAACAACATTGCCAACATTAACACAACGCGCACGGGAGAGCTGACCCCGGGAGGGAACCCTGTACCTTACAGCAGGCAAGTCGCTGTGTTCGTTCCACGTCCCCCCGAAACCCCCTTTTCCAGTATTTTAGGGGAAACCCTAGGGGACCGAAATGTTGGAAATGGGGTACAAGTGGCGAGTATTGAACGTGACACGCAAGCACCCTTTCGCTTAGACTATAACCCGGATTCACCGGATGCAGCCAAAGTGGCTGAGCCGGGCTTACCAGTGGGGTATGTGCGGCAACCGAATGTGAGTATTGTGACGGAAATGGTGGATATGATTTCCGCATCTCGTGCGTATGAAGCGAATGTGACGGCTCTTAATGCTAGTAAGTCAATGGCAGCCAAAGCCTTAGAGATTGGAAAGGGGTAATGACTAAATGAGTATTCAGCCTATAGTGCCTATTATGCCCCTCGGTCCAATGAGTCCGACGCCGAATGTCACTTCCGGCGATGGGGCTAATAAGGCGGGGACGGATTTTGCTAAGTTTTTATCGGATGCCTTAAGTCAAGTTAATGCTTTGCAAAAAAATGCGGATGTTGCCAGCTTAGGATTGGCTAGTGGTCAGGTACAAGATCTTTCGACCGTGATGGTTGCGTTAGAGAAAGCAAGCTTGTCGATGTCCCTAACCGTTTCAGTGCGTGATAAAGTGTTAGATGCATACAATCAAGTCATGCGCATGCAAATGTAAAGAGTCAGGGTGTTAAATACATATACGTTTGGAGTTGCACTTTTTGAGGGGTATGAGTTATGGGGAAGGTTTACTTTTAATGAAAGGAGGAGCGAAGGATGGATTTTTCTTGGGCGGGAATTCAACAATCGGTAAAGACCTTTTGGAGCAAGCTTTCTAGCCCACAGAAAATAATTACGGTAATTGCTCCTCTTTTGGTGGCAATTGCGATGGTTTACCTGATCACTTGGGCGGGTCGCCCCCAATATGTTGCGATCTTTACGAAACTCGGGGACACAGAGGCAGGGGCCATAACGACGAAACTCAAAGATTTGAAAGCGGATTATCAGTTGGCGGATAACGGGTCAACCATTATGGTCCCACAACAGTCAGCTGCGGATATTCGTTTACAGCTTGCCAATGCTGGGCTTCCTCAACAAAGTAAATTCAGTTTTGATAGTCTCAATACAATGCATTTGGGAGAAACGGATGCTGACCGCAAATTACGTTATGTTCTCGGATTGCAGAATGAATTAGAAAATACTTTAAAGACATTAACTGGTGTGCAAGATGCTCGCGTTCATATTGTGATGCCTGAACCGTCACTCTTTGTCGATGCCCAAAAAGCTGCGACAGCGGCGGTAACCGTGAAACTCATTCCGGGAACAAAACTGGGTGACGATCAGGTACGGGCGATCGCTAATCTGATGGCAGGATCAGTCGAAGGACTGCAACCGGAGAATGTGACGATTGTGGATACCAGTGGAAATGTTTTATCAGATGTGATAGGCAAGAGCAAGGACCTCCAACATCTCACGGGAAGCCAATATCAACTGCAACAAGCCGTCGAAGAGAACACTCGAAAATCCGTTCAGAGTATGTTAGATCAAGTGTTGGGCTCGGGGAAATCGGTCGTGAGAATTAATGCGGCCTTGGACTTCGATCAAATAAAAATTACGAAACAAACCAATGGACCTGGAGCCGTGGTAAGTGAACAAAAATCCAATGAAACGACTACAAACGGTTCGGCGACCGGAGGAACACCGGGAGTGACTGCCAATGGGGTACCTACGTATCCTGCCGCGACATCAGGTGTAACTTCCTCCTCCACGAAGGGCAGTACGACCACTAACTATCAAGTTGATACAACGCAACAAGAACAAGTGGTGAGCCCTGGCGCCGTTAAACATCTTTCGGTGTCTGTAATGGCGGATGCGGATACTGTTACCCAGGCTCAGCTTGATCAGATTAAGACGATCGTGGGTTCTGCCGCAGGTGTGGATCAAACTCGAGGGGATCAAATTCAAGTTGCGGCAATTCCATTTAATAAAACAGATCTACAGCAAGAAAAACTTGCGATGGAAAATGCGCAGAAACGGCAACAACTTGTCACCTACGCCGAAATTGGAGCTGCAGTGTTGTTGGGTCTCGTGTTTTTCCTCGTGTATCTTCGCTCGCGTTCGAAGAAAGCACGTGCGGAAAAGATGCTGGGGTTAAACGGTTCCCAGCCTGTAACCCTCGCTTCGGCTGAACTTCTCATGGCGCAACAGTTGGCTGAAGAAGAGGCAAAATTTCAACTCGCTCAAAAAAATACGAAAACAGTCGAACAACTACAGAAACAAAAGACGAAAGAAGCCGTCGATACCTATTCACGCAATAATCCAGATGAAGTCGCTCGTCTGATGAAAACTTGGCTATCGGAGGAGAGTTAGATGGAGAAGACTTTAAGCGGAATTCAGAAAGCTGCAATTCTCATGATTTCCCTGGGCACGGAGAATTCCGCTCAAGTGGTTAAACACCTCAGCGATGCCGAAATCGAACAGTTGACCTTAGAGATGGCCAATGTCGGTAAAGTCTCGACAGAACAGCGGGATTATGTCGTGGAAGAATTTCACCAGATGTGTATTGCTAATGACTATATTTCTCAGGGTGGCATTGAGTACGCCCGGGAAGTCTTGGAAAGGGCTCTCGGAGAAACTCGGGCCTTTGACATCATCAGTCGCTTATCGACATCGTTAAAAATGCGGCCGTTTGATCTTGTGCGCAGGACGGATCCTAAACAACTCTTTTCCTTTATCCAAGGGGAACACCCACAGACGATTGCACTTATAATGACCCATCTTGCTGCGGATAAAGCAGCGACTTTGCTAGCTAGTCTCCCCCCAGAACGACAGGCAGATGTGGCCAAGCGCATAGCGACTATGGGGCGAACGAGCCCGGAAGTGCTCAAAGAGATAGAGAAAGTCTTGGAACGCAAAATTTCGAGTTTGGCCCCGACGGATTATACAACCTCGGGTGGGATCCAAAGCATTGTTGATGTTCTCAACCGGACGGATCCAGGAACACTTAAAGTGGTTATGGATTCCTTGGAGATAGATGATCCTGAGTTGGCAGAGCAGATCAAGCGTCAGATGTTTGTCTTCGAGGACATTGTCATGCTGGACGACCGTGGAATTCAATTGGTCTTGCGCGAAGTGGAAACCAAGGATTTGGGACTGGCCCTGAAGGGATCCAATCCCGAAGTTGCGCAAAAAATTCAGGCCAATATGTCGTCAAGAGCTGCTCAGATGCTCAAAGACGATATGGAGTTTATGGGTCCCGTTCGGTTGCGTGATGTCGAAGAGGCCCAACAGCGTATTGTTAAGGTGATAAGGAAACTCGAAGAAAGTGGCGCGGTTGTCATTTCTAGGGGGGGTAGCGATGAAATCATTTATTAAGGGACGAGTCGTCAAGAACTACGATGTGGAGATATCCACCCCCCGGATGGTGGAATGGAATGAGGGATTTCAAGAGTTGGGCCCATGTTTGACCGTGCTTACGGTTGACGAAGAGGAGGCGCAACAAAATCCGGCTCACCCTTCTTGGCTGGACACTTCTGAGCTTGAAGCAGAGGCGGAACGGAAAGCTGAGCTGATCCTTGCTGACGCAGAAGCTCGTGCCCAAGAAATCCTTGCCCAGGCTCAGACTGATCTAGACAGTTTGCGTCAGGAGGTTAGAGAGACTACGCGGGCTGAAGTATATCCCACAGCACAGGCGGAAGGATATCAAGCAGGGTATGAGGTTGGAGAAGCAGAGGGAAGACGCATAACTGAAAATGCTCAGCAGCTTTTTCAGCTGGCTCAGAGGGCGGTTCAAGAGGAATATTCTAAAGTCGATGAGGATTTACTTCATCTAGCCATAAAAATTGCCGAACGCTTAGTGCGTTCAAGCTTGGCCTTTGAACCTCAGCGATTGGTGGGAATTATTCAAGCATTAGCACTTTTACCCCAAGAACGCTCGGACTGGAGGCTTCACGTCTCCTCTGAGGATGCTCTTTGGCTGGAAAAACTCCCAGCAGGAACACAGCCTCCTTGTCCTTGGATTATAGATGAGTCACTCAATTCAGGAGATTGTTTCTTAGAGTGTCAAGAAGGGGTTTTTGATGCTCGGCTCGAAGCTCAGTTAGAGAAATTAGAACTCACTTTACGAGAGGAGCTCGAACATGGCGGCTTGGAATCAATTAATTCCGACAGTGGAACAGATTAATCCCATTTCCGCTCAGGGCCGGGTCTCCAAGATCGTTGGTTTGATGGTTGAGGCAGACGGTCCGCGAGCTAGTGTTGGAGAATACTGTCATATTATGACACGTGGCGGAAATGAACTCCCGGCCGAAGTGGTCGGTTTCCGAGATTCAACGACCCTTCTCATGCCGCTGGGAGAACTGGAAGGGATTGCTCCAGGAGACCGTGTGATTCCTCAGCGTCAAAAGCTGACCGTGCCTGTGGGTCCGGGATTACTCGGGCGGATCCTTGACGGACTAGGGAATCCCATGGATAGTCGTCCACTTCTGACAGAAACTGTGTACCCTCTGCAAAACAAACCACCTAATGCCTTATTGCGCCCTCGAATTCAGGATGCGCTCAGTGTTGGAGTGAGAACCATCGATGGGATTCTCACGATTGGGCGGGGCCAACGGATGGGAATCTTCGCGGGTTCTGGAGTTGGCAAGAGCACGTTGCTGGGCATGATGGCCAGAAACACCGTAGCGGAGGTTAATGTCATTGCCTTAGTGGGGGAACGGGGTCGGGAATTGCGCGACTTTATAGAAAAGGATTTGGGACCTGAAGGATTAGCACGTTCGGTAATCATTGTAGCGACGTCAGATCAACCTGCACTTGTTCGTTTGAAGGCGGCTTTTACGGCGACAGCCATTGCGGAATATTTTCGTGACCAGGGTAAAAATGTACTTCTGATGATGGACTCTGTGACACGCTTTGCCATGGCCCAGCGAGAAGTGGGGTTGACGGTTGGTGAACCACCGGCGACCCGGGGATATCCGCCCTCCGTCTTTGCCCTTTTGCCCAAGCTTTTAGAACGCTCGGGCATGGCGGAGACTGGGAGTATAACTGGAATCTACACGGTGCTGGTGGACGGGGACGATCATAATGAGCCAATCGCGGATTCGGTTCGTGGAATTCTCGATGGGCACATTGTCTTGACTCGGGAACTGGCTATGCAAAATGCTTTTCCGGCTATTGATATTTTGCAATCGGTTAGTCGGGTCATGGATGATGTCATTAGTCCTGAACACAAGGGCTTGGCTGGGCAAGTGCGCGAATATTTAGCAATATACCGCGATGCTAAAGATTTGATAGATATCGGGGCGTATACACCGGGAAGCAATCCGAAGATTGATGCTGCCTTGGCGCATATGGATCGTATTCAGACGTTCACGCGGCAAGGGGTGGGCGAACATGCCGGATTTGAAGAGATGATTCAACAAATGCAGGGGATTTTTACGGGAGTATAAATGATCAACTTGAACACTAGGATAAGGTACTAGAGTTTGTGTCGGACTAGGAAGTGGAAACGATTGGCACGATTTCGGTTTCGTTTGGAAACAAGTCTCCGACTTGCAAAAAAGGCTTTAGAAGCAGCCCAGCGAGAGTTTGCACAAGAGGAGCAACGTTGGCAAGTGTGTGTTCGAGCCTGCGCTCTTCAACAAGAGCGATTTAATGAAGCGGAAGTAGGGCAACGTGACGCGGGTCGACACCGGCCCGAGGAGCTAGGAAATTGGCAAATTTTTGCTTCGGAGCAGTGGCGACGACTGCGCCAATGTGAGGTTGAGCAAAGAGAGCAACAATCGATTATGGAAGACGCGCGTCGCCTATTATTGGAAACCCATCGTGAAGTTGAGAAGTTTCGGCGTTTAAAGGAGAAGCAAGCCAAGGCCTTTCAGTGGTCTGAGTTGCAGAAAGAGCAAAAGTTATTGGATGAAACGGGTCAGATTCTTTACTGGCGGCAGGAAAAATCAATAAAATCATAAGGTTGGAGTAACAGAAGGGGGGATTTCATGATTTACGTAACACGCTTAAAGGGCACTGAATTCGCTATTAATTCTGACCTGATTGAAATTATGGAGGAAACCCCGGATACGGTCATTACCTTAACGGGTGGAAATAAATACGTAGTGTCCGAGTCCATCGAGGTTCTTATTGAGAGGATTGCCGAGTTTCGTCGGCGCTGTCGCCAGATTTGCAAAGTGGAGGAGCAACAGAATCTATGAATCGAAAAAAACTCATGACTACGATACTCACAGTGCTCTTGGGTGTGGGCTTGGGCGTAGGTGGCACAATAGGGGCACAAAAGTTTATTTTTAAAACACCGACATCTAGTTCAGCAACCGTGGCCGCAAGCGCGTCGAAAAAAGCCGGACCACTTTTGCCCATCGGCGAGTTCACTGTGAATTTGCAAGGAGGAGCTTTTTTAAAGACGACGATTACAGTTGAAGTGACGGATGCCAAGGCAGAAGTTCAGTTGAAAACGGAGGACGCGTTCTTGAAAGACCGGGTCAATACGGTCTTAGCAAACAAATCTCTTACGGATGTGCAGACACCCGTTGCGCGCGAAAAACTGAGAGAAGAGTTAATTAAGAAACTCAATGAAGTAGCAGATAACAAAATTACGGATGTGCTGTTTTTGTCTTTAGTTTATCAGTAAGATCGATGCTCGAGGCGCGAGGCTCAAAGTTCGAATATCGCGTCTCGCGCATTCATAAATGAGAGGGGGGATTCTATGGGAGACGTCTTGTCCCAATCAGAAATTGATGCTCTGCTGAGTGCACTGTCCGACGGGCAAGTCGATGCAGAGGAAATGAAGACGACAAAGACTCAGAAGCGGATTCGAGTGTATGATTTTAAACGCCCAAATAAGTTTTCCAAGGATCAGATTCACTCCCTCCAAAATATTTACGAAAATTACTGTCGCGGACTGACAACGTATTTTTCTGGGCACTTGCACTCTGTGATTGAAAGTAAAGTCCTTTCGATTGAGCAAATCACTTATGATGAATTCATTCGTTCTCTTCCCAACCCCACTGTGCTTGGGCTTTACTCCTTGAACCCTTTGGAGGGGACGGTCTTAATGGAGGTGAGCCCTACACTTGCGTTCACCATTGTGGATCGACTTTTGGGAGGGCAAGGGCAAGATGTGGAAAAGAACCGAGATTTGACGGAGATTGAAAGAACCATCGTGGAACATCGTCTGACCCAAATTATTGACCTCACAGGAGAGGCTTGGGCAGAGGTTTATGAGCTTAAACCTCAGTTTGTGGCGATGGAAACAAATCCTCAGTTCACGCAAATTGTGGCGCCCAACGAGATGATTGTGCTGGTAACTCTCGAAGTTAGTATTGGGGAAGCAATGGGAATGATTAATATTTGCATGCCTTATCTCGTGCTCGAACCCATCCTGGATAAGCTAAGCACATTCTTCCTTTTTTCCACTCAAGCAAAGGTGACCTCTCCGGAGCAAGTCGAAGCGATTCGACGAAAAATCGAATGGGCAAAAGTAGATATGGTTACTTTTTTGGGTCACTCGGAAATCCTTGTCCGAGATCTCTTAGACCTTGCTGAGGGGGATGTCATCCCACTGAATCAATCCGTGAATGATTCGTTGCCGATTTATGTGGGGGAATTCATGAAATTTAAGTCTATCCCTGGACTACACGCAGAACATCTTGCCGTTCAGATTACGGAAATAGTAAAGGAAGGAGGGGAACAGGATGGGTAGCGGCATGCTTTCCCAAGAGGAGATTGATGCGTTGCTCCGGGGTACACTGGAACCAGAACCGGAGACCACGCAGGAAGAAGACTTTTTGAATGAGATGGAACAAGATACCCTCGGGGAGATTGCCAACATTTCGATGGGTACTGCTGCAACGACTTTATCCCAACTTTTGGGTAAGAAGGTGGATATCACCACACCAAAAGTTGATGTGACTACCTCAGAACAAATTCGCGATGATTATCCTATCCCTTCTGTGATTTGTGATGTCAAATACAAGGCCGGGATCGAGGGCTCGAACCTCTTGATTCTTTCACAACGGGATGGCTCAGTCATTGTCGATTTAATGATGGGGGGAGACGGAAAAAATCCATCCCCCGAGCTCTCAGAACTTCAAATCAGTGGAATTTCCGAAGCTATGAATCAGATGATGGGGTCAGCGGCCACCTCGATGTCGACGATGTTTAATGCTATGGTGGATATTACCCCGCCAAATCTCGTGCTCAATGATCTGTCGATGACAGAAGATATCATACAGGACTTTCTAAATGCCAAAGAACCCCTCGTGAGGATCTCCTTCCGCATGGTTGTAGAGGATGTCATTGACAGTACTCTTATTCAAGTGATCCCACTCAGTGTGGCTAGGGGGATGGTCAATAAGTTGATGGCTGCGATGGAGCAACCTACGACAGTCTCACAACCACCTCAACCCCCGCTTTCGCACCCTTCACCCCCCACGCAACCAGCCTATGAAGAGATCCCCTTTTCGGCAGAACCGAACTACCCTCCTCAGGGAATGGGGCAGGGGTATGCTCAAGGAAGAATACAGACCCCTGTTCAACCTGCTCAGTTTGCACCGCTTCAGCCGGGGCACCCATTGATCCCGCCGGACAATCTAAGTTTGATTTTGGATGTGCCTTTGCAGATCAGCGTAGAATTGGGGCGTGCGAAAAAAACAATCAAGGAAATCCTGGAAATGGGCCCGGGTTCCGTCATAGAACTCGATCGCTTAGCCGGAGAATCTGTAGATATGATTGTCAATGGCAAGTTGATTGCCAAATGTGAAGTTGTGGTCATTAATGAGACCTTTGGAATTCGCATTACCGATATTGTTCACCCTATGGAGCGGATGAATTCGCTTAAATAAAGGAGGTAAATTGAGTGAGTGCTAATGTAATGATTGTCGATGATGCCGCGTTTATGCGTATGATGCTGAAAGACATCTTGACAAAGAATGGCTTTACTGTTATCGGGGAAGCCGAAAATGGGGCCGTCGCCGTGGAAAAGTATATTGAATTGCAACCGGATTTGACGATTATGGATATCACCATGCCGGAAATGGATGGCCTGCAAGCAGTTAAAGAAATCCGCAAGCGGGATTCTAAGGCCCGTGTGATCATGTGCAGCGCCATGGGCCAACAGTCTATGGTTATTGAAGCTATTCAATCTGGAGCTAAAGACTTTGTGGTTAAGCCCTTCCAAGCGGAACGTGTGGTCGAGGCTGTCACGAAGGCGTTGAAGTAAAATGCCCTCGTTCAATGAAGACCAACTGCTTCCTTCAAGTAGTGCCGCTCCGGCTGTCACGCAGTCTGTTTTCTCGTGGTGGGGGCTTCTGGGAACGTTGCTAGTTTTCCTCATAATTTTGCTTGTGTCTCTTTGGATTATCCGTCGCCTAAATCAAGCAACTTTACGAAATATGGATACGCCGTGGGCAAGGGTTCTCGATCGCCAAGTGTTAGCAGGTCAGCAGAATCTCTACCTTGTGGAGATTGCTGGTCAATTGCAAGTCCTTGGGGGAACAGATCATCACTTGGTGAAAATCAGTGAGATTAATGACCCAGCCGTTGCTGCTGAAATTTTAGAAGAGATTGCGACCCGTCCGACAGAACGAGTGGGAGGGTGGGTCAAACGCATACAAGAACTTTGGCGCAGACCGTCTCGGCAAAAAGAGCCCTTTTCCAGGGAATTAGAACGTTTGCTTGAGGAGGTAGAAAAATGAGGTCTTCCTCGAGCCGCTTAGCGAGACTCTTCACGATTGGGTTGCCCTCTGGGATGGCTCTTGGACTAGGGATGTTTGTCAATCCTAAAACCGCATGGGCAGCAGGACTCACGTTGGATCTGGGAACCACTTCAACTCAACAAACGGGTACGTCTCTGCAAATTTTGCTGCTCATGACCGTGCTGTCCTTGGCACCGGCAATTCTCATGCTGATGACGTCCTTTACCCGCATTATTATTGTGTTATCGTTTGTGCGGAATGCACTCGGAACTCAGCAACTTCCGCCAAACCAAGTGCTTGTGGGCTTGGCATTATTTCTTTCTTTTTTTGTGATGGCGCCAACGTGGAATCAGATAAATACTAATGCTGTTCAGCCCTATATGAAGAATCAGATCACTCAGACGGAGGCCTTGGACAAAGCTGAGGAGCCGCTCCGGATTTTTATGTTTAAGCAGACTCGGGAAAAGGACCTGGAACTTTTTGTGGGGTTATCCAAAATGGCGCAACCCAAAACCTATCGTGACGTTCCGACGTATGTTCTCATTCCGGCCTTTGTTATCAGTGAATTGAAAACCGCGTTTCAAATGGGGTTCGCGATCTTTATTCCGTTTATCGTTATTGATATGATTGTCTCTAGTACCCTGATGTCGATCGGGATGATGATGCTCCCCCCCATGATGATCTCGTTACCTTTTAAATTACTATTGTTTGTGTTAGTTGACGGTTGGCATCTCGTGGTTCAGTCGTTAGTGACGAGCTTTCATTAGAAAAGTATATACGTGAAAGGGGGGATGTGTGTGAGTCAAAGTCAGGTCCTATATATGGCAAAGGAAGCAGTAGGTGCCGTGCTGCTTGTGGGTGGGCCCATCCTGGGGGTGAGTTTGTTGGTCGGACTTTTAGTCAGCATCTTTCAGGCCATGACTCAAATTCAGGAGCAAACGCTTTCCTTTATTCCCAAGGTTGTCGCAGTGGTTGCTATCCTTATCTTGCTTGGTCCATGGATGCTGTCCGTTCTGACGGTGTATACCACCAATTTATTGACACAGTTAGCGTCGTTCGGCGCCTTATAAATCGAACATCGCACATCGAGTAGGGGGGACAAATGTGAGTCTGCAAGCACTGCTCCAGTGGAACCTCTCTTTATTTCTACTGATTTTGTCCCGTTGGACTGGTATGATCATGTTAGCTCCAGTTTTTGGCGCTAGGGGTGTTCCAGGAGTCGTTAAGCTTGCTTTGGCTGGAAGCCTGTCTGTGATTGTCTATCCCTTGATTTCTGCTGGTAAGCCGTCAATTCCTGTTGAGTTGTTGCCTTACATTGCGGTGGTCATCAAGGAAGTCTTGGTTGGACTGGTCATAGGGTTTGTGATTTATACTCTTACAGCCGTTTTACAAGGAGCAGGACAACTGATTGATTTTCAAATGGGTTTTACCATGGGGGCAGCGATTGACCCAGTTTACGGAGTGCAAAGCCCTATGATGGGGAATTTTCAGATGATATTGGCTACGATGCTTTTGCTTGTGACTAATTCTCATCACTTTCTCATTGCTGCTATGGTCAAGAGCTATGCCTATATTCCTCTTAACCCATCGAACATGCCCAGTAACTTTTCCTTTTACACCCTGCTTGTTACACATGTCTTTGCTCTAGCGATTCAATTGGCCATGCCTGTTTTTGGGGCACTTTTAGTTTCGGATGTCGGGGTAGGGCTGTTGTCTAGGACAGTACCCCAACTTAATATTTTCTCGGTGGTTTTCCCAGTGAAGATTATTTTCGGATTTGTCCTTTTGCTTCTCTCAGTTCCCTTCTTTGGGGAATCCGTTACGCATCTCTTTAATACCAATATGTCTTGGGTCCTACAACTTTATCAGGGGTGGAAGCAGTGAGTGAAAAAAAACATGCAGCCACGCCTAGGCGCAAAGAAGAAGCACGTAAAAAAGGTCAGGTTTTCAAAAGTCAGGAAGCTATTTCTGCGTTTATGCTCTTGGGTCTTGTGGCGGTGCTTAAATACTGGCTTCCAAATATGTTGCAGCGTATGGAACAACTCTTTCCTTATGTCCTAAGTCTTTCTTCGGACTGGACGGAACGATCGGTCGCTAGTCTAATGATGAATATTCTTTGGCTAGGGATTCAAATTATGGCGCCAATTTTCGGCGTAGGGGTTTTGATTGCTTTGGCTGCGAATTATATCCAAGTTGGAGTCCTCTTTACGGGGGAATCTATGAAACCACAAATTTCCCGTTTAAGTTTGATGAGTGGCGCGAAAAGGATGTTTGGGGTTAAGGCCTGGGTTGAACTGGCAAAATCCTTGACGAAAGTGATCTTAATCGGGTATTTCCTTTACGCGAGTGTTCGGGACCGTCTTCAGATCTTTCCCGCTTTACAGCAATTGGATGTGGGACAGGGAGCTATTTTTCTAGGTCAGGCCTTGATGGAACTCGCTTGGAAGATCTCGATTTCTTTTTTTGGCATTGCTGCTTTGGATTATCTCTATCAGCGGTGGGACTATGAAAAGAACTTGCGCATGTCTCACGAAGAATTAAAACAAGAATTTAAACAAACAGAAGGAAATCCAGAACTGAAAAGTGAGATTAAGAAACGACAACGGGCCATGGCCATGAGTCGGATGATGCAGGATTTAAAAAATGCGGATGTCGTTGTCGTTAATCCAACTCACTTCGCAGTCGCCCTTCGATATGACCAAAATGTTCAAAAAGCACCTTATGTCGTTGCTAAAGGACAGGATCAAGTTGCCCTGCGCATACGGGAATTGGCGAAGGAATATGACCTTGTGATTATGGAAAATAAGCCGCTGGCTCGTGCCCTCTATGCTCAGGTGGAAATTGGACAGGGCATTCCGGCGGATCTTTATAAAGCGGTTGCTGAGGTATTGGCTTTCGTTTATCGGCTTAAGAAAAAGAAAAGGGCATGAATGCAAATGAATTGCACGTTCACCAAAGCTTCGGAGCGGCTCGTTGTTGGCTCAGCTAACGCACGTAACCACTGGGCTTCTCTGTAAGTGAACCAATGTGCGTCTTCACGCTTCGCCAACTGCACTCGCTTGATGGTTCTATTTGCAATTTCATTTCAATCATTAACTGAGACACGACGAAGAAAGAAAGGGGGTAACCCTCATGGCCACTGTGTTAAAGCGTCGGTTTCTGGATAATACAGATATCTTAGCGGCAATGGGAATTGTGGGCATCGTGGTTATGATGGTCGTTCCCTTGCCAGCGAGTTTGCTGGATATTTTGATCACCTTGAATATTTCGGGTTCTGTACTCACTTTGATGCTTGCAGTTTTTGCTGAAGACCCGTTGGAATTTTCTGCCCTTCCTTCGCTTTTGTTGATCATGACCTTGTTCCGCTTGTCGTTGAATATCTCTACAACTCGGCTCGTTCTCTTAGATGGCTATGCGGGGCAAGTTATCCAACAGTTTGCTCAATTCGTGATTCGTGGCAATATGGTGGTCGGGTTTATCGTCTTTGCAATTTTGGTGATTGTTCAATTTATCGTCATCACCAAAGGAGCTGAGCGAGTCTCAGAAGTGGCTGCGCGCTTTACCTTAGACGCCATGCCAGGCAAGCAGATGTCCATTGATGCAGACCTGAATGCTGGGATGATCAACGAACAACAGGCACGAGATCGGCGAAAAGCAATTCAACAGGAAGCGGATTTTTATGGTGCCATGGATGGTTCTACGAAGTTTGTCAAAGGGGATGCCATTGCCGCAATTATCATTTTGTTTATCAACATTGTTGGAGGTTTTATTTCCGGGGTAGCAATGCAGGGAATGCCATTGCTTGAAGCCCTTCAGAAGTATACGATGCTGACCATTGGGGACGGGTTGGTTTCCCAGATTCCGGCGCTCTTAATCTCCACCGCGACGGGTCTTGTCGTTACCCGTGCTGCCTCGGATAAGAATCTTGGGGAAGATTTAAGTAAACAGCTGTTTCGGAATCCGAAAGCGATGTTTATTACAGCCGGAGTGCTAATCTTGTTAGCGTTTCTTGGTTTGCCGAAATTACCGATGTTTATTGTCGCAGCTGCTTTACTTGGCGCAGGAGTGTTGCTCCAAAAAAGCTCAAAGGTGTCGGTTGTCGAGGAAACGGAGGCCGCTCGCGAGTCAGAGATCGAGGCAAGTAAGAAACCAGAGAATGTTCTTAGCCTTTTGCAAATTGACCATATGGAACTTGAGCTGGGTTATGCCCTGATCGCCTTGGTCGATGTCCAACAAGGGGGGGATTTACTCGATCGTATTGTTCTGATTCGGCGTCAAATTGCCAGTGAGCTTGGGTTTATCGTTCCGGTGATTCGGGTACGAGACAATATGAATTTGCAACCTAATCAATATGTGATTAAAATTCGTGGTTCAGAAATTGCCACGGGTGAACTTCTGGCAGATCATTACATGGCCATGAGCAGTGGCTTTGACGATGACAGTATCCCGGGCACTCCGACCAAAGAACCCGCCTTTGGACTCGACGCCAAGTGGATTAATGCGAAGTATCGGGAACAAGCCGAGTTGAACGGATGGATGGTGGTGGATGCCCCCACAGTTTTAGCAACCCATATTACGGAGGTCATAAAGAGACAGGCCTGGGAAATCCTAGACCGTCAAGATGTCAAGACCCTGATAGATCACGTTAAGGAGCAAGCCCCATCCGTTGTTGAGGAGTTAATACCAGAAATACTAAGCCTTGGCCAAGTGCAAAAAGTTCTTTCAAACTTGTTGCGCGAGAGGGTTTCGATTCGGGACATGGTATCCATTCTGGAAACGCTCGCCGATCAGGCACAGGTCACAAAAGATCTGGATCGTTTGACGGAACATGTCCGTCAAGCCTTAGCGCGGCAGATTTTACAACCGCTCGTTGGAAAAGACAAAGTATTATCCGTGATCACGCTTGATCCTCAGATTGAGCAACAGATCCTCGACAGCATTCAGCAGTCGGATTATGGAACTTATTTAGCCCTTGATCCAAAGATGTTGCAAGTGCTTGTTCAAGGTCTCACACGTGAGGTGGAGAAGGTTGTGCTTAAGGGGTTGACTCCGATCGTTGTTTGCGCTCCGCTGGTGAGAATTAATTTAAAACGGGTGACCGAGCGTCAACTGCCGCAACTCATGGTGCTTTCATATAATGAATTAGTCCAAGGAGTACAAGTGCAAGCTGTAGGAATGGTGGGGATGAATCATGCGAGTTAGGCGCTTTGTAGGGGATAATGTTGCTGAAACCATGGGGAAAGTGAAACGAGAACTGGGTTCTGAAGCAGTTATTCTTCAGACTCGTGAATTTACTGAGGGAGGTTTCTTTGGCCTATTTGGCAAAATGAAGGTGGAGATCACGGCTGCCATTGAGGAGAACCCGGTGACTGCCCAAAAAGTTTTGACCCCGGATTATCGTGCGGATGTCGACAAGGTCATTGCTCCTTTAGCAAGGGCAGCGTCTGATTCACCTGGAGAACTTCAAGCAGAATTGAAGTCTATGCGTTTGATGCTGGAGAAAATGAATAGGCAAATGGAGGGGCTCGGAGAGGAAAAAAGTGTTTGGCCACAGGTGCTTCAGAGATGGGCAGATCATTTACAGGACAGAGGGGTAAATGAAACTATGGTAAAACGTTTGATGGGTCACGTTCAACAAACTCTGTCTCCAGCGGAATGGACCGATGATCTCCAGGTGTATGCTCGGCTTGAAGCGAATGTGCGCCAAATTTGCGGCCAGATAGGCCTGATTCAGCCAGGGCTTGATAAACCTCGGATTGTCGCCTTGATCGGACCCACTGGGGTGGGAAAAACGACGACGATCGGTAAGCTGGCGGCTGGATTTAGTATTGTTGATAAACGCAAAGTGGCTTTGATTACGGCCGATACGTATCGGGTAGCTGCTGTCGAGCAACTCAAAACGTTCGGCGAAATTATCGGGGTACCGGTTGAAGTCGTCATGACACCGTCAGGGTTGAGCGAGGCCCTTGAGCGTCATGCGGATAAAGAACTTATTTTTGTCGATACGGCTGGACGAAGCCCTCATCACGAATTACATATGTCTGAGTTGCGTGCGTTTTTGGATGAAGCGCGACCAGATTTCACGATGCTGGTCATGAGCGCCACCACGCAGTCGGCGGATCAACTTCGGATCTATCAACGCTTCGAAGGCTTGACAACCCATCTCATTTTCACTAAGTTGGATGAGACAGGGAGTGCAGGGTCTTTACTCAATCTCTTGGGACAGACAACACTACCTACGGCCTATTTGACGAACGGGCAAAATGTTCCAGACGACATTGAAGCAGCAACACCCTATCGTTTGGCGCGCTATGTGTTAGGGGAGGAGATGCCCCATGCATGATCAAGCGAGTGTCTTGCGCAATTTGGCTTCGCGCGAAAAACACAAAAGCAAAATGAGAGTTATTGCCGTGACCAGCGGCAAAGGGGGAGTTGGAAAAACGAATTTCACGGTTAATCTAGCCCTAGCCCTAGCTGAATATGGGCAACGGGTTATTATCCTCGATGGAGACTTGGGTCTCGCTAACGTCGATATTGCCTTCGGCCTTACGGCACGTTATACAATCGAACATTTATTATCGGGTGAAAAAACGATTGAGCAGATTCTTCTAACTGGACCGCTTGGGATTGGAATTATCCCAGGGGGTTCTGGTGTGCAAGGACTTGCCAATTTAGAACATGATCAATTGGCAAATGTTGTCGTCAATCTCGGCCGACTTGAAAGAATGGCGGATTTATTAATTATAGATACTGGAGCGGGCCTCGGTCATACAGTGATTAATTTCTTGCAAGCAGCGGACGACATTATCATGGTGATAACTCCGGAACCCACCGCCTTGACCGATGCCTATGGTTTGCTGAAAACTTTGAGGAAAGAAGCGGGCGAGGTACCCATTCATATCGTCATTAATCGGGTAAAGACTGAGGCAGACGCCCTAGCAACGTATAAACGGTTGGAAGTTGCAGTCAGTAAATTCTTACACGGATCGCTTAATTTACTAGGGTGGGTTTACGATGACCCCCTCATGGGACGCGCTGTCATGCAGCAGGTACCGCTGGGAATCAGTTACCCGGAAAGTTCAGCCTATCGGTGCATTCAATGGATTGCTGGTACTGTTACCGGGATTTATCTTAGTCCACCTCGCCAAGCGGGTGGCATTCGGGGCTTTCTTAGCACCTTACTCCGTTCATTTTGAACCATATCATAATTGTATTGCCCATGTTCTTCTTCAAAAGGGGGGATAAATTTGTCGTATAAGAAGAAGCTTCTGCCGGGGGTATCCGTTGAACTCGCAGTTTTGGAAGGCGAGTATGCAGGAAACTATCGGACACGGATTGAGGAAGTTGGGGAGAGACTTCTTGCGGTTGGTGCGTTGTTTGATAAGGGAGAGGTGGTCCCTTTGCGTGAAGGGACGAAAGTGAAACTGACATTTTGGGATGAAGTGGCTGCTTATTCTTTTGAGGCCAAAATTATGCAACGGATAGCGGTTCCGGTCTCACTGTTTGTCTTAGAGTTGCCGGATTCAATATCCAAAGTCCAACGCCGTAACTTTGTTCGAGTCCCTGCCTTCTACCCTATTACGTTTCGAACTGTGACTCGGGAAGGGCTTAGTGATCTATATAAAGGGACGATGCTTGATTTAAGCGGTGGTGGAATGCGCTTTTCAACGAAGGAACGTGTGGAGAATAAATCGTTACTCTATGTTCAGTTAACCCTGCCCATCGGAGAGATTCAGTCTCCAGTCCGTGTGTGCCGAGCTGAACAGATTGAGGATAGCAACCGGTACAGTGTTTCGGTGCAATTTCATGAGATCTCGGAACGGGAGAGAGATCGTATCATACGCTGTGTCTTTGATATTCAAAGGGAGATGCGTAAGAAAGGATTGGTTTAAATCATGGAGATCACTCAAATCCAATTGGATGCCTTGCGTGAAATAGGAAACATCGGTTCGGGACATGCTGCTACAGCCTTGTCGACCTTACTCCAGCGCCGCATAGAAATGTCGGTGCCGGAGGTTTGGGCGATCCCGTTTGAACAAGTCAGTGCCCTCGTGGGTCAACTTGACACACCTCAGGCAGTAATCTATGTAAAAGTTGAAGGTTCAGCCCCGGGAAAAGCCGTTTTCTTCTTTCCAGTGGAGAGTGCTGAAATCATAGTGCAGGCTTTATTTGGTACGAATGATCCGATGGATCTCTATGCGGATGAGATGCCCCAATCCGCTTTGAGAGAAATTGGGAATATCTTGGTGAGTTCCTTCTTAGTTGCCTTAACTCAATTTTCCGGGATTCCCCTCCAACCTTCCGTACCTGCTCTAGCAGTCGATATGATCGGTGCAAGTTTGGATGCAATTTTCCTGGAGGAGGGCGTGCTTGATGACACAGTGTTATTTATTGACACACAACTTTCTGGAATACCGAAGATTGAAGGGCAATTTATGTATTTGCCAGACGAAGGGTCATTGAAAAAATTGTTGGGAGCTATGGGATTATGAGTAATGTAATCAGTGTTGGGATGGCTGATTTCAAGACGGCAAAAACTCCCGACATTTTATTAACGGCTGGGCTAGGGTCTTGCATCGGAATTTGTATTCATGACCCGATTCTAAAAGTGGGTGGAATGGCTCACATTATGCTGCCCACCGCTAGTGGGAGTTTAGGGGGAAATCCGGCAAAATACGCGGATACTGCACTTGGCTTACTGCTAAAAGAGATTTTTGGTATGGGAGCTAATACTTCTCGCCTAAGGGCTAAAATGGCGGGTGGAGCTCAGATGTTTTCTTTCCCTGGAAAACCACCCGTACTTAAGATTGGGGAGCGCAATGCTGAAGCAGTAGAGCAAGAACTGAAAAAACACGGAATTCCACTTCTGACCACGGATGTTGGAGGAAGTTTTGGGCGCACGATTCACTTTGACGTGGGAACAGGGGAACTACATATTCGAACAATTAATCAAGGCGAAAAGGTGATTTGATGACTTCCCAGAACAGTGAACTAGTTCGAGTTTGGGCTTTCCGTCTCTCCTTAGGTACAACATTGATTGTCGTTGTGTTGAGTTGGAGCAATGCGGTGAAACTGTTTGATTTAGTAGTTCGGGCAGGGGTGTCCTTTGGGGTTATGTTTCTTTTGTTGGCAGGAATCTTGAGCTTGTTTGAAAAGACTGCACTTCCTGTCTCTCAGAATGGTACGTCTGATTCGGTTTCTGGACGGGGTAGCTTTATTGACGTCTCTGTTGGAGAGGAAGACATCTTAGGGTCACAGGCATCCGATTCTGGTTTTCCTGGACAGGTTGATCCAAGTTTAAGTAATGGCATACTGGATGGTGAGCAACAGGCAGAAATTGTGCGTCGTATGGGTTGGGGATAAATTCGGAGGTGAGTAAGACTTGGTACCGAACGCCTATGGATCTGCCGCGCGTGGACCGTGGAAACAAGAACTGATTGAACAATACTTGCCTTTGGTTAAGCGCATTGCCGGTCGTCTAGCAATGTCCCTCCCGTCCCATGTTGAGGAGGATGATATCATTGGCTATGGTGTCTTTGGATTACTCGATGCTTTGGAACGGTTCGAAGCTGCTCGGGGCTGGAAATTTGAAACGTACGCCTCGATACGCATTCGCGGGGCCATGATTGACGGACTCCGGATTATGGATTGGGTTCCTCATTCGGCAAGGCAGAAGGTGAAACGGGTTCAAGATGGCTTTGTTGAGTTGGAATCCCGGCTAGGACGGGCGGCGACAGTGGAAGAAGTGGCTGAGTTGCTTAAGGTAGAGGTGAAGGAAATCGAAGGTGTTTTAGCTCAAGCTCAAATCTTAACACTGACTTCCTTTGATGAGACGACAACAGATCAAGAGGGGGACGGAAGTGGTACGCCACTCAATTTGTTAAGGGATGCTGAAGCCCAAGAAGCGTTTCAAGATGTAGAGAAAGAAGAACAGAAACTAATTCTTGCACGAGCGGTGGAGAAATTACCGGATAAAGAAAAATTAGTGATTGCACTTTATTATCAAGAAGAACTGACCTTGAAAGAGATCGCGGCAGTTTTAAAACTCTCTGAATCTAGGATTTCTCAACTGCATTCCCAAGCAGTTTTGCGATTAAGGGGAAGGCTTAGCAGACAGAAGAAGAACTTGTTTTAGAAAATAATCGTCCTAATGTTTTATTAGGATTTTGTCGATAGAGTTAATAGAAGTAAGTAGGAGGTGACGATGGATGGCAGGTATACATGTCCTTTTGGATTCCCTCAAGGGTGGAAACAAACTGGAGAAAGCAACAACCCCAAAGGGAAAAGACGTTATAGTCAGCCCTGAAAACGCTGCAGAAGTTTTTGCAGCGATTCTTAGTGGCTCCATGAATCTAAACTCAAATCCAAAAGGGCAGAACTCCTCTTTAGCAGGCCAAGATATGGAAGGGACGCAGAGTGCTGGTAATTCTGTACAAATACCACAAAAACAGAGTACAAAGGGAAATGTGCTGCTAGGGTACGGTAATTTTGCACTTCCATTTCTTACACAGCTTATGCTTCAGAGTGATTTTCCGGCAGGCAAGGAGGCCAATTCCGGAAGTGTTGTGAGCCAGGGAACGGGGGGGCTATTAACAGCGGATGCCCAATTGACGAATGCGAAGGCAGCGATGGTCGACATCAACTCGAGCTTAGTTAATTCAGGTGTTGTTAATTCAAGCGAAGTTCCTCAGGTCTCAGACGAGAGTTTAGCGACTACAGGGATGGCGTCGCCAAAACCTCAGGGGGAAAATACCGGAATTACGGAATTGGATAAATATAGACTGGTTATTTCACAACTTTTAGAAGTACTCTCAGGAGAGATAACCTCTCCTCAAGGGAATCCTTTAAACTTGGGAACAGGAACGGAGGCCCTCAGCCAGGATGTGACGAAGCTCTTCCAGGGAGATAATCTCATAACCCAAGCTCTGAGTCTGGAGGGGGATAAGGCTCGCCAAGCTGGAGGTTCGGCTATTTCGAATTCAGCGGTCGCCAAGGTATTGAGTCCTTTGAAGGGATTTTCCACGAACTCACTTAATCTGGATGTGGCCAAGAGCGTTCAGGGAGACAAGGCACAAGGACTCTTAGCAGGGCTTCCTAAAGAGATTACAGCCTTAGCTTCCAAAGAAGACACCTTAAGTTCAGGAATTACTGGAATTGAGGCTCTTAGTCAGGATATCTTGAAAGTAGTTCGGGATTGGAAGATGTTAACAAGTGACCTCAAAGGGACCAAATCGTTGCTTGATGCTCTTGGTCCAGGGATCAAGGGTGATATTGTTCCTACAGTTCAAGGGAGCTCGGACTCCCCTGTGAAGCAATTGAAGGGCACTGACGTAGACCAAGTTGCAACACAGGCACAGGTAAAAGATACCGTATTTCCTACTAATGTTCGGCTAAAACCTGAGAAGATGGACTTTCATGCTTCGCAATTCCCGGAACAACCTCATGCTGTGAACGACGCACAAAACCAGAATGCAAGCACTGCTATTGGGGTTGCAAGCAATACTGTAGTGGCTAACGTTGCGAGCGGGAAAACAGTTGCGATTCCTGTATGGGAGCAGATCTCTACGGGATTTCGCGAACAAATTTTAAATAGACATCAAGAATTGAAGGAACTGGATATTCAACTTCATCCAGCTGAATTAGGTAAAGTTCAAATCAATCTTCGTTGGGAGAATGGGCTTGTCCATCTTCAAGTTCAGGCGTCTGAGGCAGCGACCGGGACGATTCTTCAAAATCAACTCTCGGATTTGCGCCATACCCTTACAGACCAAGGCGTGAACTGTGGTACGTTACAAATGGGGCAGGGTGGAGACCAGCGTCAGAATCAACGGGGGGATGAATCCCGTAAAATGTTTAATCAAAACAGTAACTCTAATGCGGATGAGGAACTCATCCCAGATACCAGTCCCTTTTTGGGGGGTCAGGATGAGATCAACCGGATTAATGTCACAGCATAGGAGGAAATATGAGTAATACAGTTAGTGGGACGAGTTCCACATCGACTTCAGCCAGTACGACGAGTACAGCTAAAGTGACCAGTAATGCTACACTTGGAAAAGAAGATTTTCTCAAGTTATTGGTGGCGCAGATGCAAAATCAAGATCCCATGAATCCAACGGATAACAAAGAATCCATCGCGCAATTGGCCCAGTTCAGCTCTTTGGAGCAGATGAACAATATCTCTACCTCCATGGACGCATTAAATAAAAGTATGACTAATTTCATGCAACAATCTGCACTTACACAAGGGTCCGCCATGATTGGAAAGTCGGTGAGTGGGGTTGATACTGATGGCGTGACCCCAATCGAAGGCACAGTTGAAGCGGTGAAATGGCTCGACGGCGATCCCAAGCTGCAGATCCGCAAGGCGGATGGAACTCTTGTAGATTTGGAAATGAGTCTGATCACATTAGTGAAGTAACAACCAACTTCTACTTCAACTGCTGCTGCGGTGACTCCATAAACACGAAGATCCAATTTTAGGGTACACTAATTCACAAGGAGGAATATGCGCTATGATGCGTTCGCTATATTCGGCAATTTCGGGTTTAAAAAATCACCAGATCAAAATGGATGTTATCGGGAACAACATTGCCAATGTAAACACAACGGGTTTTAAACGGAGCAGGGTGACGTTTTCCACAATGCTTAGTCAGACTTTGAAAGGGGCATCTGCACCGATAACCACAACGCCAATAGTAGGGGGTACTAATCCAATGCAGGTTGGCTTAGGGGCTTCACTTGGTTCAATTGATCAGATTATGACTCAGGGAAGTTCACAGTCAACAGGGAACCCCACGGATATGATGTTACAAGGACCGGGTTTCTTTGTTTTAACAACGAACGGGACGGATAGAGTTTATTCTCGCTCGGGTGCTTTTTCATTAGATGCCAATGGAAATTTAGTGGATCCAGCATCAGGGGCACAGGTATTAGATAGTAGTAGTACGTCTACTACTGCGACACCAATTAAAATTACCCCTGACACATATAGCAGCTATACCGTAGATAAAACAGGTACTATTACAGGTGTTCCTATGGCAGGAGGTGCTACGGTAACAATTGGGCAGGTTCAGATTGCTACGTTTCCGAATGATGCTGGACTAACAAGTTTAGGTGGTTCTTTTTACCAAGAATCGAATAACTCCGGGGCTGCTTCTACAGGGACAGCAGGTGACGCTACTCATGCGGGAACAACCATTGTCTCAAACGCTGTAGAGATGTCTAATGTCGACCTTTCTACAGAATTTACAGATATGATCACGGCCCAGCGGGGCTTCCAAGCCAACTCTCGGGTTATTACAGTATCGGACACGCTCTTGCAAGAATTGATTGACCTCAAACGTAATTAATCGTTGAGATTAATGACTAATATGACGTGAAGTAAGTTCAAACGAGGATAATGGAAACTTATTTCGAGAAGACGGAGGGCTACTTCATGCGCCTAATAGGAACCGCCGCGTCGGGGATCCGTGCGCAGCAGATAGCGATAGATACCATAGGGAATAACCTGGCTAATGTTAATACACCTGGATTTAAAGCGAATCAGGTGGACTTTGCGGAAGCTTTGTCGACAGAGGTGGGTTCCGTAAACACAAAAGCCGGAGGAACTACGGGTGTGGCTACTCTTAGCGTTGGGTCTGGGGTAGTGTATAACGCCATTGGAACGAATTTTCAACAAGGCACTCTGGCACCTTCAGATCGTCCTTTGGATTTAGGAATTGATGGATCGGGTTTTTTTCAGGTTAAGATGTCGGACGGAACGACGGCCTATACGCGTGTAGGCGCCTTTCAAGTTGATGGGTCTGGGAAACTTTCCGACATGCAAGGAAATGTTGTACAACCAAGTATCTCGATTCCATCGGGGGCGACAGACTTGTCTGTTGCAACGAATGGCGAAATAAAAGGAGTTCTTGATGGAGCAGAGACGCTATTTGGTCAGATCTCTCTGGTAGGATTTCAGAATCCTCAGGGATTACAAAGAAACGCGAACAACCTCTTTGTGCCCACCGTTAATTCTGGTGCACCCCAGGTTGGACTGCCGGGTAGCACAACTGCGGGTCAGGTGTTAGGAACGATTCGTGGTCAAGCTCTGGAACAATCAAATGTGGACTTGGCCGTCTCTATGACGGATCTCATGCAAGTCCAGAGAGCTTATCAAATGAATGCTAGGTTGGTTCAGGACGGAGATCAGATGTGGGGTATTGCTAATTCCATTAGGAGGTAAGGAGAATGTCGGGTTGGTTAGATGGGCCAGTTTTAAATGTTTTGCAGAAGGAACTTAATGCATCAAGTTTGAGGCAGCAGGTGTTAGCAAACAACGTCGCCAATATAGATACTCCTAACTTCAAGCGCTCAGATGTTGATTTTCAAGCGGTGTTGAATGCTGCTTTAGGTCAAACGAACGGAGATCTGTCGCTGAAACTGACGTCACTGCGGCACATTCCTGGTGTCGCGGAAGGCGATGGGACAGGGATAGTGACGGATCAAACGACATCGTTGCGTAATGATGGTAATAATGTGGATGTTGATCGTGAAATGTCGAATGTGGCTGAGAATGGCCTATACTATAACTCCCTTACCCGTACGATCTCTTCACAATTAGGTTTGCTTCGGATGGTTATAAAGTAGGGGTAATAATTTACAAAGGCGGGGTATAAGGTGATTCGAGGACTATACACATCTGCTACAGGTATGTTGGCCGCCCAAACACAAAGCGAAATTATTGGGGATAATGTTGCGAATGTGAAGACGCCAGGGTATAAAGAAAAACTTGCTAGTAATGTTTCGTTTCCCTCAATGTTGATTGAACGCATGGGAGGAAACCAAGCGACTGAAGCCGTTCAGATTGGTGGACTAGGGACGGGAGTGGGCGTTGATCGTACCGTCCAGTCTACTATACAGGGGGCTTTAGAGACGACGGGTGTCAAAACTGATCTAGCGTTAACGTCACCGGGATATTTCACAGTTCAGACGCCAGGGGGAGATCGATATACGCGTGATGGACGGTTTCAACTAGACGCAAACGGGATGCTCCAATCTCCAGATGGATATGCATTATTAGGTGAGAATGGTCCCATCGGTCCTCTCAGTTCAGAATTTAGCGTTAAGGCCGACGGAACGATAATGGATAATGGACGAGTTGTCGATCGTTTGCGTGTTGCAGAGATTTCAGCAGATGCTTTAAAACGCGAAGGGCAGTCGTTGTATAGTTCGTCACAACCGGTTCAAGCTTCGGTTGCTACTCAGGTTCTTCAGGGTTCGATTGAAGCTTCAAATGTCGATCTTCCCGGCCAAATGGTTCAAATGATGACGGTCATGAAAGCCTATGAGGCAAATCAAAGAGTGATCCAGACCCAGGATGAGATGATAGGCAAGGCTGTCAATGAGGTCGGGAAGATTTAAAAGAGGATGTGGTCAAAATGACGATTCAAGTTGTCATTTTCACTTTGGGAGAAGAAGAGTATGCCATACCCATCGAAGTGGTACGAGAAATTACACGCTTAGGAGAGGTGCATGCGATTCCGCAAGCTCCTTCCTACGTGGGGGGGTTAATTAACCTTCGGGGCAAGGCGATTCCTCTCATAGATTTGCATGTGCGGTTTGGGCTTAATGAAACAAATCAAAATTCGTTTGCTTTAATCACTGAGATACATGGAAATTATGTAGGTTTTGCTGTAGACCAGGTGCGGGAGGTTCGAATCTTAGAGAGTATTGATTCCCCTCCGTCGTTGGTTACGGCTCCCTTTATCGCTGGAATTGCCAATCTTTCGGAGCGGATGATCATTCAACTCATTCCGGAACAGATTCTGGAAAACAACGAGCTTCAAGGTCTGAGTCTATTAACGTCAAGCTAGAGTACCTTGCGCTTTTTGCTGCGGAGTTTAGGGTTGTGAAAGGAGGCTTTTTAAATGAATGCCGCCCAAATACTTCTGTTATTTCAATTGCAACAAATGAATGCTTGGCAGAATACCTTAACAGATAAGACTAGTCTGTCTGAAACCGGGGAGAGTAACAATTCAAGTTCACTTCTTTTTTCTGCTTTACTGCAATCGGCGCTTGGGGGAGATGGTACTACTTCCCAAGGGAATGGCGGACAATTGAAAGACTTTCCTGCCACTAAGCAAGTTAATAGTAATCAGGGAGCCTGCGTTTCTCAGACAAAGGGCGAAAATGTAGGTTCTCTTGAGAATGTTATTTATTCGATGGGTCAGAAATACGGTGTTGATCCGAGCCTAATAAAACAGGTTGTCAAAGCAGAGTCGGGGTTCGATTCTAATGCAGTGTCACCAGCAGGAGCAATGGGCTTAATGCAGTTAATGCCAGGAACTGCAGCTTCATATGGGGTCCAGAATGCTTACGATGCGGTACAAAACCTAGATGGGGGAACGCATTTCTTAAAGGATTTGCTCGACCGTTTTGAGGGAAATATTCCACTGAGTTTAGCAGCGTATAATGCGGGCCCAGGGGCTGTTGACAAATACCAGGGGGTACCGCCGTATAAAGAAACGCAGGCCTATGTGCAGAAGATTATGGCGGGATTGAATCAAAATGATTGGAAAGCGTAGATGTGATATTCTCATCGAGGAAGGATGGTAACGTGATCAAAAAAACTTGGTGGATTGCTTGGCTTTTAGCAACCATTTTAATACTCCTATCCGTTTCTTCGGTGTTTGCGGCTGCTTCTACTACGGGTTTCACGATATGGCCGTCTAAAACAACGACTGATGTTAATAAGGTTTGGACGATTTCGTTTAATAACTCGCTACTGAGCACGAGTGTAAATAGTAATACAATTTATGTAACAGACAGCAAACAAACAAAAGTAGCAACAACGATTAAAATGTCCTCAGATGGTGTTTCCGTTACAGTAACACCGTCCAAAGCCTACTCTGATGGGGATTATAATTTATATATTACAAATGGAATAACGTGTCTAAACGGCGTAAAACTTGGTGAAATGATCATTGTCCCGTTCACAGTGGTAGTACCATCGCTGATTAATGGGGCAAATATAGTTGTTACAGTTACAGACGATTTAAAATCCGGAAAGCTTGGTGATCTTTCTGGTACCTTATCGATTGAAGGCCCCAATGGTTATCGTAGCTCTCCGTATTTGAATGATACTGTAAATGGGAAATATACCTTTAATATTTTTGAAAATGGCGATTATTTGATCAAATATTTCAGTGTGTCTAATGGCTTGCTTAATACTCAAGCATTAAAAATACCCGGTATTAAACTACCAACAACATCAACAACAGGATCAACGACAGCTACAACGGTAAAGACCGCAAATTTAGTAATTGCCACAAAAGATGGTGTTGAGGGCGGTAAGTCAGGTTCTATCGGTGGTAGTATACTTCCAGAAAAATGGGGTGTTCCTGTAAAAGTAATTAACTCTACTACGACATGGACAACTACAACAGATATTAATGGGAACTTCATGGTTTATCTGCCTACTGGAAGTTACTCGTTAGTTGTTGATGGCAATGATGCTCAATATAAAAAACATAGCTACAAAATGACAGTAACTGCAGGTCAAATGGCGACCCCACTAGAAACGATAAAAGGAGAGGACCCCTTAAATAAATTAGGTCTTCAGCTTGATGCACCTGCAGTAGAAATAGGATCAGGCATATTAGGCGGTATTGATGCGACGACGAAAGAAATAGATGGAAATGTTAACAGTGATGCTACGGTGTATATCTATGACACGGTCCCAGCAACTCCGGTTTTACTCAAAACTGTAAAACCGGATACAAATGGGAAATTCGCTGCGAAATTCACCACTGCTTTGACTGGTAAGAAACTTCAGATCAAGGTTATTGATCCTGCTGAAAACGTTTATATATTGGATATGGCCTCTGCTATATCCTAACAACAATCCCATCTGCCACGCTTAACAATATAGCTGCCATTGAAAAGTCAATCAATACAATAAAGAGCGATATGGGGAAATTCAGCGATGGAGTAAAAATATTGACATTGAAAGAGAAAGTATATAGAATCTGAATAACTTAAGAATTATTGCTGTATTATGGAGGGATTTTTTATGGCGATTTGGAAATGTACCCAATGTAACGCAACTTCTGAAGGCCGTTGTCGCCCAAAAGTTTGTCCGAGCTGCGGTGCCAGCAAAGAACAAATTGCGAAAGCGGAGTAGAACACAAGGGGTAGAAAATGGTAGGCTACTATTATTATCTATGGAGCACGACCTGGCCCAATCTGATCGTGCTCCTTTTGATATGGGGAATCGTCCTCTTACGACTGGGCTGGAAGTTTGTGGGTACTTGGCGCTATGCTCGTGATGCTTGGGGTTTTTTGCTGCTAGCGGGAAAAACCTTGATTTGGGTTGTGGTTCTGGGAATTTACACAAATTTACTATTTTTTTCTCAACCAGATTGGTTATTTCAACCGGGTTTCATGCAAGGGTCAGTTCAGGGTAAGGCCATTGATTCTGGATCAAGGTTCTATCTTTTAGATGTTCGAAATGGCACGGAACAGAAACAGTTCTACATCGACCAAAATGTTTATGAACAGCTTAAGTTGGAAGATCAGGTTAAACTTATGTATCTCCCGTCGCGACTGGAAGTCGTGCGTTGTGAGCTTGTGGGAAGTTTGCGTTAGAATGAAAATTCTATTAAACTAGGAGAGGGTAAAGAAGGAGTGCTACAATGAGCTCAGAAGTTTACTTTACGAGTATGAAGACAAAGCGGGGCGAAAGCCTTTTAACAAAACTTGAACATTTAGTGACACGGGCAGGATTACTTGATGCGATTTCCCCCAAGGACCTCGTGGCGATTAAACTGCACTTTGGGGAACGAGGGAACCTCGCGTATGTCCGTCCTCAGTATGTGCGTCGCGTTGTTGAACAGGTTAAAAAGAAGGGTGGAAGTCCTTTTCTAACGGATTCCAATACGCTTTATGCAGGTTCTCGCTCCAATGCCGTTGACCATTTAGAGACGGCGATTGAGAATGGTTTTGATTATTCTGTCGTGGGAGCCCCTTTGGTGATTGCCGATGGTCTCAATGGGAAAGACTATGTTTCGGTGCCTGTAAATCTTAAACACTTTAATAACGTGAAAATCGGCAGCGCTGCGGTCCAAGCAGATGCATTACTGGCTATTACCCATTTAAAAGGGCATGAGGCGACCGGGTTTGGTGGAACCTTAAAGAATTTAGGGATGGGTCTGGGTAGCCGTGCTGGTAAACAACAGCAACACTCGGATCTGTTGCCCAAGGTCAGTGAGGAAATCTGCATAGCCTGTGGAAAATGTGCTAAATGGTGTCCGGAAAATGCTATTGTCGTGGAAAGTAAAGCGAAAATTTCACAGGACAAATGCATTGGATGTGGGGAATGTACGGTTACTTGCCCAGTTCGGGCTATTGCGATAAACTGGAAGACGGAAGCCGACATTATTCAAGAAAAAATTGCAGAGTATACCCTTGGTGTTCTAAAAGGGAAAGAGGGGAAAGCTGGATTCATTACCTTTGTGACGAACGTTTCCCCGCTCTGTGACTGTTGTGGTTGGAATGATGTACCTATTGTTGGAGACATAGGTATTCTCGCTTCTAAAGATCCGATTGCTATTGACCAAGCTGCAGTGGATTTAATTAACCAAGCGCATGGAAATCCGCTTTCAGAGCTGGGCGAGCGTCATGCTGAACATGATAAATTTCGGGTACTATTCCCAGATGTAGACTGGACAATTCAGCTTTCCTATGGTGAAAAGATTGGTTTGGGAAGCAGGGATTATCAACTTATTCAGTTGGGCAATAAATAGGCTTCAATTATCAAAATTTCACGGAAAAACTAATTGCTTAATATGCTATAACTAGAATAAGATAGAGTAAGAACTTGATGCGGAAAGGAGAGTGGGATTATGCGTGTTCAAAAAGTTAACGAGCACACCATCCGCATCTTTATCTCTTTGACAGAATTAACTGACAGGGATATTACGATGGCTGATCTATTTCAGCGATCAGCAAAGACGGAGCAATTGTTTTGGGAACTCATCGCGCAGGCACGAGAAGAAGTCGAATTTAATTTAGATCAACCTTTTTGGATTCAGGCAACCGTGGCATCAAATGATGAATTTGTCATCACGATCATGAAACAGGAAGAATTTGTCGAGGGTTCTGTTAAAGAGAAGCCAGTTCGTAAGACCTCTAAAGGTCGTGCGCTAGAATCGGTTTATGCGTTTGCAGATTTTGAAGATGTGATTTCCGCAGTAGGGCGGTTACCCGAATTTAACCAGCTGCGCTCAGGCCTCTTTGAGTTCGAGGGAGAGTACTATCTTGTCCTAAGCCGTATGGGGACGGGCAAAAAGAGGCTTTTGGCAGAGGCAATTCTGGACGAATACGGAGAAATTGTTGCCACAACCGGAGCCTTCCTGTCTGAACACGGGAAAAATATTATTCTAGTGAAGGCTGTGCAAACGCTTAATGCTTCTTTCAATAAGCCTTCACACGGCTAAAAGGGAGAAGAAGGAACAAGAAAAGGGAAGCGTTTGCTTCCCTTTTTCTATGTTTCGGGTACGTCTACACTTGGGTACGGGTAACTAATTTTATCCAAAGGAAAAAATTGCTGGAATTTGGTGCAAACAGTGAATGCACACCGTCTTACCTTTAAACTTATGAACCTTTATTGTTTTACCGCAAAAGATACAAGGTTGGAACTGTCCTTTTGTGTGCGAGAGCCTATCAAAGGGAATAATAACAGCTTGATGAGCTGGCGCATTTATGGGGAGAATTGGGCTGAAGCTGGACATCGAATACCTCCTCGAGCTAACTTATGCAGTTATCATATGCCAAATGGGATGTCGAAATCCTAAAAAGCGTGCGGGCCGGATTATGGAAAATTGGTCGATAATCGTTGTGGCCCATAAGGAGTGACAATCGATGGATCAAGAGAAACAAAGGCGATTACGGGTACTTCCGGCTGTTCACGAAGTGATTTCTAGGCTAAAGTATGAGGCGGAATTCGCTCCGTTTTTGACGAATGAGAGGCTGTTGTCTCGCTTAACTCAGAGCGTTCGACAGGTTCTACAAAAAGCTAGGGAAAATATGAGTGAAAATAGTTCAGGTTCATTGGACGAGCTTGAATTTTCTCTTTGGCCGTGGCTGAAAAGCCAGCTTTTGAAGGATCTGACACACTCTGAGACTAGTTTGCGACGTGTTATTAATGCTACTGGGGTTGTTTTACATACGAATTGCGGGAGGGCTTTGCTTGCGCCAGAGGTCTCACGTTTTGTTGCCGACCAAGCGGAAAGGTACAGCAATCTTGAGTTGGATATTGAGAATGGGGAACGCGGTTCGCGCTATGTCCATGTGGAAAAGCTTCTTTGTCATTTGACAGGGGCGGAAGCAGCAATGGTGGTTAATAATAATGCTGCAGCGGTTCTTTTGATGATGAACACGTTTGCTCAAGGGAAAGAAGTGGTTGTCTCACGCGGTGAACTGGTGGAAGTTGGGGGATCTTTTCGGATTCCTGAGGTTTTGAAAGCCGGAGGGGCCCGACTTGTCGAAGTCGGAGCCACAAATAAGACCTGGCTCAGGGATTATGAAGCTGCCATCGGCCCAGAAACGGCTCTGTTATTAAAAGTACATACGAGTAATTACCGAGTTGAAGGATTTACCCATTCTGTTTCAGGGGCTGAGTTGGTGGAACTGGGGGAAAACCGGGGTCTACCCGTTATGGAGGATTTGGGGAGCGGAAGTTTCTACGATGGGACAAGTCTTGGTTTTCCTCTTGAGCCGACTATTCAACAAACCGTGAAAGCAGGAATTTCGCTTGTTTCCTTCAGTGGAGATAAATTGCTTGGCGGCCCACAGGCCGGGATTATTGTGGGTAAAAAGGTGTATATCGAACGTCTGAGGGCAAATCAACTGACTCGAGCTTTGAGAATTGATAAATTGACCTTGGCTGCGCTTGAAGGGACTCTTCGTTTATATGAAAGTGGAGGAATAGAAGATATACCTGTCTGGAGGATGCTTTCCTATCCACTGGAAACACTAAAAGTAGCAGCGTCTGAGATTGTGACGGCACTTTCGGCAAATCCGGCGCTCTCTGTTGAACTAAAGGAAGATGTTTCTCAGGTGGGAGGCGGAGCTTGGCCTACAGTTGATCTCCCCACCTGGGTGTGCGCGATTCGCCCCAAGCAAGGAAGCGTTGTTGAATTAGAATCATTTTTGCGCCTAGGGCCGGTGGCAATTCTAGCGCGTATACATAAAGATTGGGTGGTCATTGATGTGCGTACTCTGTTGAATGGAGATAGCGAGGAGATTGTTCGGCGTTTAGAAGAGTGGGATGGGTAAGAGACGTGAGGAAGTTTCTATGCTCGTTCGCACACGCTGCATTGCTTTTCGCTTGACGCTAGCTGAGTGCAAGTGGTGAAAGTCGCGGGTTCACTAAGGAAGCACAAGAACCGTCCCCTTGCTTCCTCCAGGGAACTTGACGTATATAATAAAAGAGTGATATTATGAACTCATGAATTAGTAATGCTTAAACAGTGGGTGGTGCGATGATGGATCTTAATATGATGCAAAATAATGTTCAAGACAAAGTTCGATTGACTCAATTATCCACGAAAGCAGGCTGAGGATGTAAGATAGGTCCAGCGGACCTGGCGCAAGTTTTGCGCTGTTTACCTCCAAACCAAGAGAATGCCAACCTTTTAGTTGGTATGGAGACTTCGGATGATGCTGGTGTTTATCGTTTAAATGATGATCAGGCTATCGTTCAAAGCGTTGACTTTTTTACCCCGGTGGTGGATGACCCCTATGCATTTGGGCAGATTGCAGCGGCTAACGCTTTAAGTGATATTTTCGCGATGGGTGCCAAACCTCTGACTGCAATGAATTTGGTTTCTTTTCCGATCGGAAAGTTAAAAATGGATGTTTTGGCCAAGATTCTTCAAGGCGGAAGTGATAAGATTCGGGAAGCTGGTGCGGTCCTTGTTGGAGGACATTCGATTGATGATCCGGAGCCTAAATACGGGCTGTCAGTCACAGGAGTCGTGCACCCTGACCATGTGCTTTCGAACGCTAAAGCTGAACCGGGGGATGTCTTAGTGCTCACCAAGCCGCTGGGGGTGGGGATCATCACGACCGGGATTAAACGGGGAATTGTCTCACCGGAAGCAGAAGCAGAAGTTATACAGGTCATGGCTACGCTCAATAAGGGAGCGGCTGAAGCAGCGATTGAGGTGGGGGTCCATGCGGCAACGGATGTGACAGGCTTCGGGCTTCTGGGGCATTTGCACGAAATGCTTCAAGCAAGTGGTTATAGCGCAGAAGTTTATGCAGGAGCTGTGCCTGTATTGAATAGCGTGTGGGATTGTATTCAGCAAAAGGCGATTCCAGGAGGGTCGCAAGCAAACCGTCGTCACCTCGAGGATAAGGTGGATTTTGCACCAGACGTTACTGAGGAGTTGCGGGTTGTGCTCTGTGATGCGATCACTTCAGGAGGGTTACTATTGGCTGTGCCGGAAGAACGTGTTGATTTGCTAATTAGCCAGTTAAATGTGGTCAAGGCCCCGGCCGCCGCGATTATCGGTAGAGTGAAAAATGGCGAATCAGGAAGAATTGCGGTTTTTAGTCACGCATGATAAAATACCCACTGTACTGGAAAGGTAGCGGGGGGATAGATATGAAAGATCCAATGCAAACCATGGCTACTTGTTTTGAACAAGTAGCTTTATTTTTTCCGAGTGGAAATCCTAAGATTCAGGAAAATTTTGAACGACGCGCTGAGTATTTGGATACTAGGGATTATTCCAGAGAAAGTTTGGCTGATACTTTAAGAACGTATCACACGCATTTGGGGGCGAGTGCCCTAACCCAACAGATGATTGAAGAGCTGAGAAAAAAGGAAACCCTTGTAGTCATCACGGGCCAGCAGGCAGGAATTTTGACCGGACCGTTGTATACCTTATATAAAGCGATGACGACTATTCGCTTGGCTCAAGAGCAGCGTGAAAAGCTTGGCCGTCCGGTTGTGCCGGTTTTTTGGATTGCCAGTGAAGATCATGATTGGTTAGAAATTCAGACTACCTATATTCTTGATTCGGAAGGAAAACCGGCCGCTTGTCGTCTTACAGGAGACGGGGGAGGGGAATCTGTCGGCAATCAACCGGTTCCCGCTTGGGAAACGATTGAAACTCAACTTATGGAAGCCATGCCTGACAGCGAATTTCGATTATCCGTTTTAAAGCAATGCAAGCGATTTGTGGAACAGGCGGAGAATTTGACGCAGTGGTTTGCTCTAACGTTGCAGTGGCTCGTCCAAAAGTGGGGACTTATTTTCTTTGATCCCATGTTACCAGAATTCAAACGGCTTGCTGCCCCTATGTATGAACAGATTTTGAAGATGAACGTTGATGTTCGCGACGCTTTAACAGAACGGACGAAGGAATGGGTTGACCTTGGGTTTGAGCCTCAAATCCAGCCAACCGGGGGAGAAGTCAACCTTTTTCTTTCTGTACCTGAGAGGCGGGCAATAATGCGTAATGAGCAGACGTTTTATTTAAGAGGTCAAGAGAAACAGTGGGATCTCGATACCGTTAATAGCTTGTTAGCACAAAGCCCAGAACGCTTTTCCCCAAATGTGGTGACTCGTCCTGTTGTTCAGGAATACCTATTCCCGACTTTGGCCTATGTTCCAGGGCCGGGGGAATTGAATTACTGGGCTCAGTTAGGGAAGGTTTTTACTACTTTCGGATTCGTCATGCCCATTCTTTACCCGCGCTTGTCGGCCGTGGTGTTAACAGCTTCCTGGCAAAAATCCTTAAATAAGGAAGCGCTGACTTTGGAGGATGTTTATGGTGGGTTGGCGAAACAGCGAGATCGTTGTGTGCGGGAACGCGACAATTTAGATATTGATGATCGATTAGAGCATTTGCGTGCTCAGATCGAAAAGGGATATGCAGAACTTGCACCATTAGAAGAAATTCACGTCAATGTGCATGAATGGCTAATCCGCAATGAAGAGAAAGTGAATTCCCAACTGGATTATTTAAGGAGAAAGCTTTGGCAGGCGCAACGCAAACGATGTCGGGCGGAACTCATTCGCTTACAACAATTAGAAGATGGAATTACACCGAATCATTCTCGACAAGAACGGGTTTTGAGTCCCTTGAGCTTTGTGGTTCGTTATGGACTTAGCTTTGTGGATCAGGTTGCAGAAATCCCTTTGACGGGTGATTTTACAGAACACCAAATACTCTTATGATAACTTAAAGTTCCCCGTTAATTTCTCAGAAAACTTGTTTTCTGAGATTTCCTTTGTAGAATTTAGCAAATCTTCTTTCATATCATTTAAAGTTGGGTATAATAGTACAAAGATGTTAAATGATGGAGTTGGTGATATGTGGCGCAGGTTGAGCATAATCCTGGTGGCCATTACGGTATTGGGGGGGATGGCTGCTGGGTTCGTTTGGAATAAAGGACTTTTTGGAGTGGGGAATCTGACGCTCAATGCGGGTATGCTGGATCCGGCAAATGCCGGACTTCAAAATCGGGTTAATGTCTTACTTATCGGAGCAGACCAGCGTCCCGAGGAGACAAAGTTTAATACCGACTCCTTGATTTTGGCCATGGTCGATCCGAAAACCCAGCGGGTTAGCCTGCTGTCGATTCCTCGGGACACACGAATTTCCCTTCCAGGGCATGGCTACATGAAAATTAATTCAGTCGCTGCCTTGACGGATTTGCCGACCTTGCAAAAGAGCGTGGAAGATCTAACCGGCCAAGCGATCGCAGGGTATGTCCAGACCAACTTTCAAGGATTTAAGAAAATCATCGATACCTTGGGAGGGGTTACGGTCGATGTCGAGAAGGATATGTACTATGAGACCGGTGATACTGAGGATGGGTATATTAACCTGCATAAAGGTGTGCAGCGCTTAGATGGGGCCAAAGCCTTGCAGTATGCTCGTTTCCGTCACGATGCTTTAGCAGATATTTCGCGGACGGCAAGGCAACAGGTGGTACTCAAAGCTGTTGCCAAGGAGATGTTTAAGTTGAGCACTCTTCCGAAGCTTCCGTTTCTCATTCCTCAATTAATGCAGGCGGTGCATACGAATTTATCGGCCAAGGACATTTTGGCGTTAAGCAAAGTTGCTGTTGGGTTTGAAAGCTCGAATGTGGTTTCTCAGACCCTTCCAGGAACATTCCTTGATCTGGATGGGGTAAGTTACTGGAAAGTGGATCAAATCGAAGTAAAGAAAGTCGTCAAAAACTTATTGCTAGGCCAGACGACGGATAAGGTGATAGACCAGGATAATGTGGATTTGTTAAAACCAGTTGCTCCGACGCCCAGCAAGCCGCTGCCTAAAGTACCTGGTAATAGTCAAGACCCGAATGGGACAAGATCTTCGGGATATCAAGTTTTTAAACCGTAGAAATGAGTGTCAAGGCGGGTTTAATAGGACTAAAGACCTATGGGGTTTAGTTGAAATTGCTGATATTATTAGAAAAATGGGCAATTTTCATTAAGTGGGGCGATTTTATGCCAGAAAAAGTAGTTCAGGGACATTCCTTGGAAGAAATTCGACAAGAGTGGGCGGTTAAGCTCAAGCTTTTACCGGAAGATATTACGTTCGAAATAATGGAAAAACCCGGCTTTTTTTATCGTCAGTGGAAAGTTCGGCTAATTTGGAATGAGCACAATTTGCAAGCCCCTGTTATAACCTCTAGCCAAGCTTTCTGGGATGGAACTAAATACGTTTTGGCCTTAGGAGAAGGGGTTAAACGGCTTATCCCTTTTGACCAAGTCGGCGAAATTTGGGTTAATGGTATGTTACAGCAAAAAGCGTTCGACGTCAGCTTAGGGGATCAGGTGAAATTCCACCCCAAGACCCAGACGGGTCATTTGACATGGGAACTACAAGTCTTGTTACAGGGGCTGTCTGTTGTGGCAAAGGTAAGACATGATTTAGCAGGACATTATACCCTTCCTCAAGACCTTCCTGCTGGGGAAGAAATTGATATAGCACAGTGTACTACCTGGGAGAGCCTACCGGTCCAAGAGGAGATTTGGGATGAGGCTAGGTTGAATGCGGACTTGGAGCAATTGAAGATTGTCCATGGATTACGCAAGGGGATTTGGTCGGAGATTTTGGCTGTAAAGGGCGTTGGTGAGGTTGTCATTGCGGAAGCAACTCTTCCGGTGCCGTGCCAACATGCTCAACTGAAAGATTTTGTTGGAGCTCCTCAAGTGCTTTATGAAGCAGCAGAAAAAAGCGTGGACTTCTTTGCCTCAAAAGTCCCACTGGTTAAGGAGGGGGCTGTCCTCGCTCGTAAAATTCCTGGTAAACCAGGGGTTCCTGGGAAAGACGTGCTAGGTAAGGTTCTTCCCGCTGCTACGTTTAAGGATTTTCAATTCTGCTTAAAGAAGAATGTTTGTCTTTCAGCCGATGAACTCGAAGTGATGGCTGCGTGTGATGGACAGCCTGTGCGTTTGGATGAGAGGACGTACATGGTTGAGAACGTTTATGTTCTTCATAAGGACGTTGATCTGGCTACGGGAAGCATCGAGTTTCCGGGTGATGTTTTTATTGATGGTAATGTGCAAGATGGGCTTCGTATCTTTGCTGGGGGAAAGATTGAAATTAGGGGATCTGTTTCTCATGCAGAGATTAGGGCAGAAAAAGGGGCCAAGATTCATCAGAATCTTATAGGTGGTAAGATCGTTATTGGGGAGAATTTTGTAGTTCGATCCCAACTCCTCCGCAATGTGTCCGAGTTACGGGATCAACTGAGCGTATGTTTGCGTCAGACGGTTGAGTTGATTGAATCCGCAGGAGCGAGTAATATAAAACCGGGACAATATTTAAAACTGGTCATGGAAAAACGATTTCCCGAACTTCCTAAACTCGCTAGCCAAGTGGAGAATTTTGTTTTAGATCATAAAGATGACGAAATGGTCACGGAGGGCATCATTGTATCAATTCGAACTGCAAAACGCTTTTTAGCAGGTTTAGGACCGTTAGATCTTCAATCCCTACCCTTTTTGCAACGTGTCGAGCAGGCTCTTATGAAATTTATTGAAACTATTTCGGTTGAGATTCCAGAAAAACTAAGCTTTGCGGTTAGTTATGTACAGGGGGCATCCATTCAATGCGGCGGAACATTTGAGTGTCAGAAAGGGACATATAACTCTGATATTCGGGTAGAAGGAGACGTTAAGATCGAGGGTGTATGCCGGGGAGGAAAGATCTTTGCTGGAGGACAGGTCCATATCCGTGAACTTGGGGGTTCAGAGGTCAGTTCAACCTTTGTCCAAATGAGTTCCAACAGCCGTTTGGAGGTAGATTATTGCCATCCCCATGTCATTATTGCCGTGGGAAAGGAGATTATTCGTTTAGAAGAAGCCTATCGACAATTAGTAATCTATCGGAAGAAGGGCCAGGTTCAAGTCGAAAAGATTCGGGCAAATCCCCTATGATAAAACTACAGAGAAACCTGCCAGTTCGGCAGGTTTTTTGACAACGACAACGATTATAGCTACACTAACAGGAAAGATGGATTCCTTAAGGAGAGACCGTTATTTGTAAGATAACTTAGTGTGGAAGGAATAGAGATGGGTATGAGCGTATGAAAGTAATGATTGAATTAGAAGAGGCAAAGGAGTTAGTCCTTACCCGCATACAACCGGTCGAAACAGAGAGCGTTTCACTTTCTGACGCGTATGGTCGCGTATTAGCACAGAATGTGACATCTCCAATGGCCATGCCTCCGTTTGCGCGTTCGCCCCTTGATGGGTATGCCTATCGTGCTGCGGCGTTTGATTCTCAACCGCTCTTGCTTAACATTGTGAGTGAAATACCCGCGGGAACATTCTCGGAACGCGAAATTGTCATCGGAGAAGCGGCTAAAATATTTACAGGCGCACCCATTCCGCCCGGCGCTAACTGTGTGGTTCGGCTGGAAGACACTGAGTCTGTCGGGGATGAAGTGACGATTTTGCGTCCTGTGTTATCCGGTTCTAATATCATACCAAAGGGTGAGGAAATCAAAGAGGGGGACCTTCTTCTTGAGCAGGGTTTCTATTTAACCCCTCCTGCGATTGGGCTCTTAGCAGCAGTTGGTCTAGATCAAGTGAACGTCTACCGCCGTCCTCGGGTGGGATTACTCTCTACTGGAACTGAACTGATGGATGTGGGGCAACCTTTGCACCCTTCTAAGATTTATAACAGTAATAGTTATACACTGCGAGGAATGCTCCAGGAAGCGGGTTGCGAGGTTCTGGTGATTCCTATTGTCGCGGATCAAATTGATAAGACGCTGATGGCTTTGCGCAGAGTTGCGGACGCCGATGTCGTTATTTCGACGGGTGGAGCATCTGTGGGAGATTATGATGTCATGCGTCATGCGCTTACCCAGTTTGAGTGTGAAATGTTGTTCTGGAAATTAAACCTCAAACCGGGGACTCCGGCTTCAGTGGGGCAAAAAGGAAAGCAGTTCTTTTTCTCTCTTTCAGGAAATCCTGCGGCGGCTATGGTTACGTTTGAACTCTTGGTTCGACCGGCACTCCGTAAATTAGCGGGACGCTCCACAATCGAAGACGAGAGATTTTTGGTTAAAATGGCCCAAGGTTTTGGCAAGACAGGGAAACAACGACGCTTTTTGCGCGCTCAGGCGGTGTTCAAAGATGGGGAAATTTGGGCAGATCCTGCACTGGCTCAAGGATCGGGAATTCTTCGCTCTATGATCGGTAGCCATCTTCTGGTGGATGTACCAGCGAACCATGGGTCGGTAGAACCTGGAGAGCTCCTGATGGCAAGTTGGATTGCAGACTGGGAGCATTAAGATGAATGAAAACGATGAACGGTCCCAAATTCCCGTCATTTCAATTGTGGGTGGTAAGTCGAATTCTGGAAAGACCACGCTCTTAGAGAAAATTATTCGAGAAGCCAAACACCGCAACTGGAGGGTGGCGACTCTCAAACATGATGTCCATGGCTTCGAGATGGATCAACCGGGCAAAGACACGTGGCGCCATACCCAAGCGGGTGCGGATGTTGTTGCCATTAGCTCACCCCAAAAGATTGCCATCTTAGAGAAGGTGGCTGATGATCAGCCACTTGATGAGGTTCTCGCCCGAATTCGGGATGTCGATGTTATTTTCACCGAAGGATATAAGCATGGGAACAAACCAAAGATTGAGGTGTTTCGCTCGGCTGTACATCAGGGACTTTTCTCCAAGCCGGAGGAACTCATGGCTATTGCGAGTGATGTCTCGTTTGATAACGGAATTCCCTGCTTTGGGTTGGATGATGCCTCAGGAATTTGTGATTTAATTGAAGAAACGTTTGGGGTAAAGGGAAAAGCCTAAGAATGGGCTGTGGGAGTGCTTTTTAGAGAGTGTCTTTTATGGAAGGATTTTCTTAAGGAACCGTGTTGCCCAAGGTAAAAGCGGAAAGGCCAATAGGGAGGATAAGACATTAAAGAGGGTATGGGCGTTAGCGACCTGTCTCGATAGACTTCCCCCCATGATTGTGAGTCCAGAAGCCAGTGGTCCGACAAAGGGTAAGAAGAGTAGGACTCCAAAGACATTCAGTAAAACATGGAACAGAGCTACACGCTGTGCAGCCCGTGAAGATGCTAGAGCTGCCAATACGGCGGTGAAACAAGTGCCAATGTTAGCACCAAAGATGAAGGCGAGCGCAGTTGGGAGAGTTAACCATCCGTCTTCGGTGAGCAGCATGACAATGCCCGTTGTGGCGCTGGAAGAATGAAGTAGGGCCGATAGCACTGTCCCAGCGATGACCCCTTGGAGATGGTTGTCTCCCAGTTGTCTTAGAAAATGTTGGATTGCTGGAAGATCAGCGAGCGGGGCCATACCTGCTTTCAGTAAACTTAGTGCAAAAAATAGCATGCCAAGACTGAAGAGAGACAGCGAGAGAAATCTCCCTCGATTTGGTATAAGGAGATATCCAAGGGAGCCGAGAAGCATAAGGTAAGGGGTTATCTGCTCCAGGGGAAAAGCGAGAAGTTGGGTAGTCAACGTGGTTCCGATATTACTCCCTAAGATGAGGGCAAGAGCATTTCCAAAGGGGAGTAGATCGGCATCTACGAAAGACACGGCCATTACGGTTAGGGCGGTACTCGATTGGAGCAGGGCGGTTGATATTGACCCACTCCAAAATCCTCGCCATGGTGTCTCGGTCATCCTAAGGAGTATTTGTTGGAGACGATGACCGGCAAACGACTGAAGTCCTTGGCGCAGTGTTCGCATCCCCCAAAGAAGGAGGCCGAGGCCGAAGACTAGGCTGAATAAATACAGTGGGTTCACCTTCTTTCTGGAGGAAGTCGTGCAAGTTGGGGACGGTTCTCGGACTTGCATTATCTCGATCATTGACGCAATTCCCTCTTCAGTATTAATGTTGAATACATAGTGCCTTAGATATGAAAAAAGAACACTGTTGATTTAGTGCTCTGAAAAATATTATTTGCGGTTAAAAGCGACATGACTGGTGCTGGCATAAGTTAGCCTAAGAGGTGATTTTATGCAAGTACGTCAAGGGGATGTTCGTGATTGGCCTTTTATGTATGCCCTTGGGAAGATTGGTATTCCAGATAGTATTTCGCCGTGGCGTAAACAGCCAATGGAAGAAACCCTTAAATACAGAGAGGGTATTCTTAAAGGGTTTTGGACTTGGATTCAGCAGTCTGGATCCGTTGTCTTTATCGCGGAGGCACCAGTCGAGGGGGAAAATTCTAGTTCAGTAAAGGGAAAAAGTCAACCGATTGGGTATTTGGTTCTTCATCCATCATTAAGGGAAGAGTTAACAGGTGTAAATCAAGGATGGATTATGGATTTCGGAGTGGTCCCAGTGTGGAGGGGTAAAGGGGTTGGTCGAATGTTGCTTAGTGCAGTAGAAGACTATTGTCGAGAGCAAGAAATTCCATATCTTGGCCTAGCTGTGAGCAGTCATAATCTTAGAGCACTCCATCTTTATGAGAAGTTTGGATTTGCCGAGGAACGAAAGCTGATGGTCAAACAGCTTGAAATAACACACCTAAACTAAAAAAGCTTGCGACGATTTATTCGTCGCAAGTGAAGTAAAGAGAGGAGTGGGGAATGTAAAAAAGTAATGACTATTAAACTATTTAAATTGTGTCCCGTGGCTTTCCTATTTATACAAGCCTCGGGATATTTTTTTCTAATATCCTTCGGCCAAGGCTTGAGATAATACAGGCAAGGATTTGAGATCTCAACGACGTGTTAGGTTTATTCTCCTCGTGGTATAATAGCCATATTGCATTGTCGAGTACAAGGAGGGTTATTGTGGAACAGAAGGAAATTCAGGCGTTAGTCCGCCTTGTGTTGGCGGAGGCCCAGGATTTTGAGGGTTATATCGTCGTAAGGGCTCAGTCCCGTAGGGAGTGGGGTATGCGTTTAAGTAACGGAAAATTTGAACGGGTGTCAACAGGCGGGGATAGTGGTCTGGGCGTTCAGGCTTTTACGAAGGACGGGACTTCGGGATTTGCCACATCTGACGTTATAGAGGAAGGGGTCGGGCGTAGACTGGTTGAAAAGGCTATACGGTTAGCTCGTAGGAATGAAGGGATTGGGACGAAACAGAATCGTCGGATTTGGGAGGCCCCACTGCTGCAAGAGGAGGGGGTAAGTCCTGCCCAAAAGGTTTTCGGAGAAATTCCCTTGGTGGAAATTGAGGAGATGGTAATGACCTTGCACTCCAGTCTACGTGGTGTTTATCCAGAGGGAGTCTGGCAAACGAGTTATCGTCAAGTTGAAGAGGTGTGGTGTATTGGACGCACAGATGGGACACTGGTGTCGTATGTTGTTCCCAGAGCGGTATTGATGCATCAAGGTACGGTGCGGGATCAGGGTAAGGCTCAGAGCACTTTGATTCATCGCAGTGGGATGGACGCCACCGTGCTTTTTGAAGAGTTAGCGGATCATGCCTTAGAGAGAAAAGCGGTGGACCGGGCAGAATTTGCTAAAGCTGTCTGTGATGCGCCCCAGTTGCCGAGCGGTCATTACCCTCTCATCATCGATTATGGGCTAGCGAAGGGGCTGGCGCACGAGGCCTTTGGGCATGCCGTAGAGTCGGATCATATGAATGAGTCCGTACTGGGTGAAGAAGGAAAACTGCGTAAAGGCCTGCGAGTGGCTAGGCAGGGTGTCAATATTATTGATGGTCCCCTCGTCGGTGACTGGGCATATCAACCTTATTCAGCCAATGGACTTCTCAGAGAAACTGTAACTATTGTGCGGGATGGGATATTGGAAGCGGGTTTGGGGGATATTTTCTCGGCGGGTGAAGCAGGAATGCCTGTGACTGGAGCCGGGCGGGCGGAGAATTATGGAAATATTCCCTTGCCTCGAATGAGCAATATTCGCTTACTTGTTGACCGCATGCTTCCTCTATCTCCAGCGGAGCATCTGATGGATGAAGTGAAAACTGTGCGTGAAACCCTCTTAAAACACGGCGAGCTACGTGAGGGGGAGAAAAATCTGCTTCTTTTGGGGTATCGTGGTGGTCAAGTTAATCCTAAAACAGGAGATTTTGTCTTTCAATGTGACGGAATTATCGATGCATCTGATCCGAATTTGCCAATTTATCAGCCTTCAATTTTTAGTGGGAAAATTCTCTCCGCTTTAGAAGCGATTCGTGGGGGACTCGGTGAGGGGTGTTACGATGCCATAGGAACTTGCGGAAAAGGTGGACAATCTGTTCCGTCAAGCGGTGGAAGCCATCGTTACCTGTTAATGGACGCCGATCAACAAGTCAGTTTGGGAGGAGAACGCGGATGAAACTTGTCGCACAATTAGAGGATCTTCTCTACCAGTCTCAGCATGCCCCCAAAAAAGAAGAACTGCGGTTATCTGCCTGGCGAATTCTGGTTCATGAATCAGAGGCGGTGTCTCTTGGTATAAAGGATAATTCGCCGGGGGGTGTCTATACTCCACCAAGTTATCGTCAGGGCGAAAGCGGCGAGGTATTTCTAGTTTGGGCAGATGGAAAATGCAGTCAGTCTATGGTTCAGTTGGCAAGCACCAACGATTTGGGGTATTGGCAGCGTGAATTAGAACAGTGGAGGCATGCTTCCTATGAAGACCCCGATGGGGCGCATATTCCTCTTCCAGAATCATTGCCACTTGTAGCCGTTGAGGATCGGATAATACAAAAAATTATCGAAGGGGATGATAAGGTTTTATTTGATCAAGTCAAGCGTTGGTTGACAGATAAACCCTCAAAAGCTAAGATGACGGGAAGCATCCAAGCGGCATGGGGCTACAAGCATGTTAGAACTTCGACAGGACTAGCCGTTACATACCAACAATCTCAATTTGTATCGTGGTTTTCGTTAGATAGTTTGATTGGAAGCGGGTTTGCCAAACGGAGGCTTATTCGGCCGGAAGAAGAGTTGGGTTTATGGTCCCTTACCATGGAGCGGTATGAGGAATTGAAGAAAGAAGCTTCGCCGGTGGGCCCCCATACTCAAGTGATCTTTTCCCCTTCGATGACGGAGGAAATGTTAGGCCAGTTTATTTTACCGAATTTTTCTGGAAGTCGGGTGATCGAAGGGCAGGGTGCCTTTTCCAAGGAGAGTTTTCTTGAGCACACTAGGGTATTTCACCCGCAATTCTCCTTGACTATTGACCCACTTCGTCCCTTAGAATTGGGGTCGTATCTGGTTACGTCTGAGGGAGTACCTGCGGACCGCACCATGTTGGTGCGCGACGGACAACTTCAGACTCCTTTTCTGCGGGTTAAAGATGCGGTGCGCTGGGGAGCCAAACCTACAGCTCTTTCGCAAGGGACGGCGGGACTTTACCTCAAGCATCAGGCTGAGGTGCCCTGGCTGGATGCTTTACAGGGTGTGGATGATGGGGTTCTCATTTTATCTGTGCTAGGATTACATACACAAGATGCGGTCTCAGGGTCGTACTCTCTCAGTGCACCCCACAGTTTGCGTATAGTGAAGGGCCAAATCGTAGGACGAACGGATGTAAAATTAACGGGCAATTTCTTTGCTGATTTGGCTGCACCGACCACGAAAACGGCATTGTCTGACCTTGATACACATCCTTATCTGCTCATCGAAACGGGTGTACAAACTCTTTGATTTGACCCGCCGAGTGGTGAACGCTAGCACAAAAAGACGGTTCTACACGAGCGCATCCTCATATTAACAGCAGTGTACTCGTTTTAGCTAAAGCTGAACATCGAGACTTCAGTGGGGTTGTGCGAACAGGTGCGCCTCAGGACACAAATTCATAAGGTGTAAACGGGGAACCTGTCCCCTTGTTTCAGTAGGGAGGAATTAATTAGAGATGTTAGATTTGCATGTTCATCTTCTCGGGCATAACGATCGGGAAGCAAACCGGGAAAACATTCGAGCTTTTTTGGATGAAGCATCTAAGCGGAAATTAAAAGAAATTGGGTTCGCTGATCATGACTATTATTGGGATCAAATGAACTTTCCTTTGATCCGGGAAGTTGCAGAAGACTATCCTCATCTAGCCGTACGAATCGGTTTAGAGGCGGAATATCGTCCGAATGAAGAAGGAAGAATCAGACACTTACTTGAACAGTTTCCGTTCGATTTCGTCATTGGTTCAATTCACGAGATTGACGGATGGATTTTTGATATTCCAGAAGAGGAATATATGCATCGGAAGAAAGAAGCAGATGAGTTGTACAGCGGGTATTTTGACGTGGTGACGCGGGCCGCGAGAAGTGGTTTATTTACGACAATCGGACATTTTGATCTTATCAAAGTTTTTGGGGTTCGGCCAAGCACAGACATCTTAGTCCTTGCTGATGAGGCTTTGACTAGTGTTGCTGAGCATGGCTTAGTTTTGGAAGTAAACACAAATGGTAGGTATAAGCCGGTTCAAGAATTTTATCCGGAGCAACGATTGATGGAGGAAATTCAGCGGCGGGGGATTAATTTTACATTCGGTTCAGATGCCCATTGTGCAGCGGTTGTTGGTAGGGATATTGATGAAGCACGTCAGTTGTTGCGTCAGATCGGGGTCCGTTCGGTCGTCGGATTTGCAAGCCTAGACAAAGTAAGCTATCCATTGGATTAGGGGGGACGTGCTTTGTCAGATTTGCTCGACGAAAAATGGCTCATTGAAGAAAGTGCTGCTCTGGCGTTAGTAGAAACATTAAATCTCCAACAGGGGACGAACTATGAAATCTTAAAGCATGCGGATCGACCAGATATTGTGATTGAAAACAAGCTGGATGGTACACTCCTGGGTGTTGAGGTAACGCACCTTTTTTACGATTCAGAGGAAGCACGTTTGGTTTTCGGACGGTCTCGTGAACAGGGTCATCCCCCGGAATACATTGAGGAATATATTCGACGTCTGAATGCTTTGTTGCAACAAAAGAGCGAGAAAGCTAAAGGATATAATCACGAGTATCCCCTTGCCCTCTTAATTAGAGTAGTTTCGCCTGTTTTCCATATGTACGATTTTAAGGCTTATGCATCAAGAATTGTTGTGCCTCCTTCTGATTTTCAGATTATCTGGTTGTTGTTTTATGACTTTAGGAAGCGGCGTTGGACTCTGTTAGAACAGTTGCGCTGAGACTTGGGATAGACTTTACACTCCGGTGAAACACTAATTAAAAAGTGTGAGTCGGTTTGTGAAGGAGATATGCTCATGCCTTGGATTGAAATCGAACTTTCTCCTCGTGCAGAATGGAATGAAGATGGCCTTGAGGATTGGGCATTAGCCTTGGGAGCCTTTTTAACGGAAAAAGGGACTGGGTTAAATCCAAAGATCCGCATGTTGCCGGGGTATCATGTGCTTCAATTGGGGGAAGCGGGAATTGGAGAACTCACGTTATGCAGCTCTGAGCGGCTTGTTCTTTTGGACGGATTAGCGTTAAAGGGTAATGTTGAATGTGATTTTGCTCGTTTTGTGGTACGTTTCGCCTGTCAAATGGGGGCTGTTGGAGTTTGCGTCACCAGTGCTAGTTCTTCCGACAGAAACTTCTGGCGGAAGCTAGGCGGGATTATGAAGCCGGATCCTGTTCTATTAGAAGGGTCCATTCAGCAAGAGAAAGTTGCCATAAAACAGCTTGCGAAATTTAGTTTGCTGGTGACGTATGAGTGTAAGCCGGTACTTTGCTTAGAACCGATTGCATGTAATGCCCATGCTCCAGGGCCGATAAGCCTAGCGCAACGTCGATTGGAAAAAATATATGGCGGAAGTCCCCTGGGATTTGCCAGTCGCCTAGCTGTTCATTGCCCTTGGACTGTTAGTCGAGAGCAATGGAATGATTTGCTGTGTTTTAGTCGGTTACAGGCTTTTGATCTGTTGGAAAGGATGGTTAATCCCTTGCAGCCCATCTAAGTTTGGAGTGCGGTGATTTGTCTGACGACGTAAAATTTTATATAATGAAACAATAATTAGAGATAGGTTAGGGACAGAGGAGAGATAAAGGATATGGTTGCTAATGACTTGGCCCATGAATTGGCACGTACATTAAAGGAATCAGACGAATTCAAACAGTTTAATAAGTCCAAAGAAAAAGTAATGAGTGATACTAATAATCACAAGATGGTCCGCGAGTTTCAACTGAAACAATGGGAGATTCGCGAGGCACAAATGATGGAACATGAGATTAGCGAAGAAAAGCAGCAAGAGCTTGAACGATTATATAGTTTAGTAAGTATAAACCCAACGGCAAGGGAATATCTGGAGGCCGAATTTGAAGTTTCACGCATCGTCAATGATATTCAAAAAATTATTGGGGAGGCAATTCAAGACGCAATGCCGATTGGATTTGAGGAGCTTTCTCTCTGAACGTTAGCCTTTGGCTGGCACTCTTAGAAGAAGGTGAAACGTGTGCAGAATTGGAGTTATGATGTCATGGTCTTTGGGGCCCATCCGGACGATGCAGAAATTGGTGCTGGTGGCCAGTTGGCATCCACGATCTTTGGAATATCTAGATTAAAGAGGGTGCGAATAGATGAAAATCGGAATGGTTTGTTACCCGAGCTATGGGGGGAGCGGGGTTGTCGCAACCGAGCTAGGGTATGCATTGGGCGAGAGAGGGCATGAAGTGCATTTTATTTCCTCGTCTCGACCCTTTCGCTTACATCGATTTCATGAGCAACTATTTTTTCATGAGGTAACGGATGTAAGTTATCCATTGTTTAAAACAGCGCCCTATACATTGTTACTTGCCAATAAAATCGTCGAAGTAGCGAATTATGTCGGGTTGGATGTCATACATGCCCATTATGCAATTCCCCACAGTATTAGTGCGTATTTGGCCAAACAAATGATGACTAGGACGCTTCCATTGGTGACGACGCTGCATGGGACAGATGTCACTTTGGTGGGTGCGCATGAAGAGTTTTTTCAGTTAACTCGTTTGGCACTGCGGGTTAGTGATCGTATTACAGCTGTTTCCCATGCGTTGGCAAGAGAAACTGTAGAGACCTTTGGGACCGTGGATCAAGGGATTGAAGTTATCCCAAATTTCATTGATCCTAAAGTTTACTTTCCAACGGAAGGATTGTTGCGACGATGCAGGAAATATTTTGCTCCTCAGGGAGAAAAACTATTGGCTCATATTTCTAATTTCCGGGAAGTAAAAAGGGTTGTGGATGTTGTCAATATCTTTGCTCGGGTGGAGAAAGTCGTGTCCTGTAGGCTTTTATTGGTCGGAGATGGGCCGGAGATGAACCGGGTTGAACGGGAGGTGTTACGGCTCGGCCTGGAGGGAAAAGTTCAGTTTCTGGGAAAACAGGAGAGCGTTCAAGAGATTTTACAGATGGTAGATGTCTTTATTCTTCCTTCGGAACAGGAAAGCTTTGGCCTAGTGGCTCTTGAGGCGATGGCTTGTGGGGTTCCAGTGGTTGCCAGCCGGGTTGGAGGACTACCTGAAGTGGTTCAACACGGAAAGACAGGGTATTTGGCGGACGTCGGGGATGTCGAAGGAATGAGTGAGGCAGTGTTGAAATTATTGACCAATGACCTGCGGTACAAGGCCTTTTCTGAACAAGCTGTGAAATGGGCACGAGAAACATTCCCAGTTGAGCGCGCGGTGATAGGGTATGAATCTGTCTACCAAGAAGTATGCGAACACAGAAGTCTGAGGTCAGAGGCCGGAGGCCGGAGACCAGAAGGTGAATAAGATACAAGACACCTCGTGTGCCGTTCTTTTAGTTGCACGTATTTCTAGGAAAGTTTCTTTCTGACAGGTAAAATGGAGGAGGAGTTAGATGGCTAACCGGATGACGCTAGATCAGTTTGAACATGATTTAGAAGTAAGCGGCTATATTACGGAGCGGGATGATCGGATCGCGCTAACTGCATATTTAGCAACTGAGTTAGGCAAACCACTTTTGGTCTCTGGACCAGCAGGGGTGGGCAAGACGGAAATTGCCAAGGTGTTAAGTCAAAGTTTTGGCGCCCCTCTGATCCGCTTGCAGTGTTATGAAGGGCTAGATGAGACGAAAGCACTCTACGAATGGAACTATCAACGTCAACTTTTGAAGATTCAAATGGGACGGGAGCATCTGCAGGAGGAAGACCTTTTTTCTACAGACTATTTGCTACCCCGTCCTTTGTTACAGGCCCTGATGAGTGCAGAACGGACAGTGTTGTTAATTGACGAAATCGATAAGACGGATGCGGAATTTGAGGCTTTTCTTTTTGAATTTTTAGGGGAGTTTCAAGTGACTATTCCCGAGATGGGGGCGATCAAGGCCAAAGAGCGCCCGATTGTAGTTTTAACGTCCAATGGCGAACGGGAGCTTTCGGATGGGTTAAAGAGACGATGTGTTTTCCTTCATGTGGAGCCGCCTTCTGTCAATAAAGAAGTCCGCATTCTTCGAGCCAAAATTCCAGATTTGCCGGAACGATTAGCGTTAGAAGTGGCACGAGCGGTTAACGTGCTTAGGGAACGTCTCGCTTTGAACAAAATTCCTTCCGTATCAGAGACGATGGACTGGGCCAAGGCGTTGCTCGTGATGGGGAAGACTGGCTTAGATCCGGCTTGGGTCGAGGCGACATTGACTTTGCTGTTAAAGAGTCAGGATGATGTAGAACTTTTCTATCGGGAGATGGGGGCAGAACGTTTGCTTTTTGAGTCAAGCAAAGTGGGACAGGGAGAAAGGCATGTCCATGGAAAACAACAATGAAACGAGAGTAAGTGAATTAGATCGACACATCATAGAATTTGTTCAATTGTTGAGGACGGTCGGCCTTAAAGTCAGCCCTTCCGAAATTTCTGATGCGATGGAAGGAATTTCTCTGATTGGTTTGGTGGACAGAGATAGGGTTGAGGGTGTTCTGCAGGCGACATTAGTTAAAGACATTCAACACGTATCTGCGTTCAAAGAAGCCTTTCGAGCATATTTTGCGACACTAGAACAAAAAGAGGCGTGGCAGAAGGAGGTAGCCCAGAAAGCGACCCAATGGAATGAACAGATGGAACGTACACGCCAGGATCTGCGCTTTCAGGAAAACGAGTTGGATATTACTGAAGAACAGCGAGCTGTTTATGCCAGTCTCCCGGAGGAGGACAAACAACGGTTACGCGATTTTTTGGAAAAGTCGTCCAATGGGACTAGAAGCGGAGTTCCTGTGGATCGTTCTTATCAACCTATGGTTGAACGAGTTCTCCGTGGGTCTCTAGAGTATTGGCGTAAGAAGTTAAACGAAGATGATCCGATTCTATCTCCCGGGTCCACTGATGGTGTTTTCTCTGAAGTGGAACGCGCACTTCGCGAGAGGGAAGTTGAGGTCTTAGGTCGGGATTTAAAGAAGATTTCTCATGAAGAATGGCCGGAGGTCATACGCTTGATTCGTCGCCTCAGTCAACGACTTGCAAGTCAAGTGACGCGGCGCTACCGAGCTGATCGCAGGCGGGGTGGCTTGGATATGCGCTCGACATTACGAAGAAATTTACGCTATGGTGGGGTGCTCGTGGAGCGAAGCTATCGTAGCCGCCGCAAAGGACGTCCTAAAGTTATCTTGCTTTGCGATATTTCAGGGTCTATGCTCAAATACACGGAGTTTATCTGGCAATTTGTCTATGGACTTTCTGCCGTTGTCAGCGGGATTAAAACCTTTGCCTTTGGGGAAACTCTTATTCCGTTAAACGGGAAGTTTAAGAAAGGGCAAACCTTCGAAGCAATGGTTAAAGAAGCCCTCCTAGTGACGGGAAAAGAATGGGGGGGAGGGACTAATTTAGCGAATGCCTTGGAGGGCATGCAAAAGAAGTTTCCCGATACTCTTTCCAAACAAACTCTTTTGCTCATCGTCAGTGATGCTCAGACTCTGGAAGGAGAAAAGGCTGCAGCCTTATTGAGTGAAATCCATCGCCATGTCCGCCAGGTGCTCTGGTTGAATACACTTCCTGAGCGCCGTTGGCAGGAGACCCCCTATGTTAAAGCATTTCTTCCATCTTGCCAAATGTATGAATGCTACACTCTGGGTCACTTAACTCAGATTTTGAGCAAGCAATTCTAAAATAGATTGTGTTTATTTTCCGGCCCAAGTGAGCATACTATAAGTGTAAATTATTTGTACAGAAACACACAAAGTATGGGGGGAAGCTAATGCTAGAAAAATGTCGTGCTTGTGGTTTTGAACATGAAGATTTAGACCACATTATTTTTCGACGAAACCATGTGAGTAATCGCGTTTTGCCTTATTGCTCACATTGTCTGCGTCGACTTTATCAAGTTCCATATCGACCAGAACGGGATTTCTAATGATTTGCTTGCCTTTTCTCTGTAGCTTTGGTATATTGATTCCGAAGTTTGGAGAAAAGGGGATGTTTTACATGGCATATGTTATTAACTCGGAATGCATTAGTTGTGGTGCCTGCGAAGGGGAATGCACAGTTTCTGCAATTAGCGAAGGGGACGATCGATACGTTATCGATGCAGAACTTTGTATCGATTGCGGTTCATGCGCTAGTGTTTGCCCAGTTGAAGCACCAAATCCAGCGTAATCAATTAACTTGATATGCTCGTAAAAAAGGAGAGTTTAAACTCTCCTTTTTTAGTACCAATCCAACGGCTGGTCAGTACCACAGATGAATGAAGATAGTTGTTATAACGTCAAAAAAGAGGAAAATAATCATCTTTCGTTTTTCAGTGTTGACTAATTTCGTATTTTAATTTAAAATCTAATTAACAATTAGTTTAAATACAGACGATGAAAGGGATGCGGACATGGATGCAATTGGAATTCTTAAACAATTAAAGGATAAAGGCGTTCGTTTTACACCGCAGAGGCAGGCAATCTTGGAATTCCTGCTGGAAACTGAGTCTCATCCCACGGCAGATGAAATTTATCACCATGTAAAGGCAAAATTTCCTGGAGTGAGTCTGGGGACGATTTATAATACTCTTAAGATGCTAAAAGAGCATGGGCATCTTCTGGAGTTGTCATATGGAGATATGTCTAGCCGTTTCGATGGAAACCCTCAGAACCACTATCATATTGTATGTTCAAAGTGTGGTAAAGTGGCCGATTTCCATCGCCCACTCCTTGATTTAGATCAAGAAGTGACGGAAAAATCGGGGTTCTTAATAATGGGGCATCGCATGGAATTTTACGGAATTTGCCCAGAGTGCCAAAATGATGAACCCTTGAATTAGAAAGTAATTTTAGGTAACGCCCATTGGGTAACTTGGTTCTAGGCGCCAGTTCCCAGTGGGTTTTTTTATACCAAACAGAAAGTATAAATTTCGGGTGGCATAAGTGCAACTAAGGCGACCGCCTTCGCTAAGGCTGCAAGAAGACTAACTCGTGCGAAGACAGTGTCTGCAAGAAGGGCTAATCCGTGCGAAGACAGTGTCTTCGTGGGCGCTAGCCAAGTTTTCTATATGAACTGCAAGGATTTTCAAATTCTATCACGAATATATCTATAAAGTTTTAATTTGAAAAACAGCAATTTTCATGATCCATTTTTGTCCAAAGGGACATGGAAGTCTGATAAATAAAGAGGGGCCGTCTTATGTTCAATCGTCGGTTAATGATCATTATTGCATTATTTATAGTAACAATAGGAGCACTTTGGTGGTACTGGCAGACCCCTTCAGGAGAGTCTCTTCAAGCTGGACAGAGCGTGATCAGCACGACACGGTTCACCAAGAATTTGAATGGAAGCTGGGATCAGTTCTCTTCACTGCGCCAGGCTTGGACAACGGAATCTGAACGCGCTCAAGGGAAAAATGATCAATCCTTTTTAACAAGAGGGCGGTCGTTGAGCCTCCCTTCAAGTGAGAGATTTACAGTGGTTGCTAAACGGATACGGGTCCCGGGAGAATGGAGTTCTAGGACCATGCTGCTTACATTTAATGGAGTGTTAGGGCATGCGAATGTTTACTTGAATGGGATCGGAAGCAGTCAGAAAGTCGGTGAATTCGAAGGAAGCGGTGGTACAGACGGACTAGAGATTCCAGCCAAGGCGTTTCGCTATGGAGAGGATAACATTTTGGTGGTTGAACTGGCTGGGAGTGCAGGACAACGTGCCATGTTTTTGGGGTCCGCTTGGCCGACATCGGGGTATATTACGGGTGAAATTCGATTAGAAGCGGTGGTGGAAACGACATTAGCTCTACCACAAGTGAATGTTGCTTGGAATGAGACGACTGCGCAGGTAACGGTCAAGACAAATTTGATGCATCACGGTTTTTCGCAGGAGGGACCATGGACAGTCTATGGTATGCTCTCTGATGGTTCATCTGGGGTAGCTGAACAAACCCTTACGGTACAAGCTCAGGAAGATTCAGATCGTCAACCTGTGACGTTGACCTTTTCTGTTCCAGATGCTCGGCGTTGGACAATGCAAACCCCTTTTCTCTATCAGCTTAACTTAACGGTGACAAATAGTAAGGGGGACCTTGATGAGTTAGCACTGCCCTTGGGTCTCCGATCAATCGCTCTAACAGCTGGGAAGTGGGTCTTGAATGATCAAGTGATCCCAATCCATGGGGAGGCTTTAACCCCGCAAGAGGAATATCGGCTCCGACATGATGGACAGTTGGAATCTTGGTTACAATCGAAACGGAAAAAGGGGATAAACCTAATCTATTTTATTGGACAAATCCCTGATGAACTCTGGTTACAAGCTGCAGATCGAGTGGGTATGGGTTTATGGGCTGAATTACCCGTTGAGTTGATCCCTTCCAGCCGACTTCCTCAACCGGAAGCTTTTCAAAAAATTGTCGGCGAGAAAATGCTACACCCCTCGTTGTGGGCTTGGACTGTGGGCAAGGGGTTAGATACGGACCCCTTGGCCCAAACATATTTCCAGCAGTCTAAAAAAGAGGTTCAACCCGATTTGGCTTTTGCCCTTAGTACATCTCCTGCGGTTCTCACGGGACTCTCACCAGAGCAGTCACTTTATATTCAGGGAAACAAGATTCAAGGAGCATGGGGGCAAGTGACAGTCGAGAACCCTTTACCCTCAAAGGTTAGTTGGCTCAAGGAACCGATGGTTGCCAGGACGTGGGCTTCGCTCATGATTTTCCTGTTTTGGATGAATATTCGGTCGGTAACCTGGCGTTACAAAGAAATTTGTGCCAGAAAACCAAAACGCCAAGTACGTAGGGCATGGTTCTGGGATGGGTTGTTCGTATTGGCCCGCGAAGGAATGCTGGCTGGGTTGATTACTTCCGGAATCTTCCGCATCCCAATCCATTTTAGCCCCTGGTTCTCGTATCTATGGCCCGGGATTGAATTGATACAGGCGCAGTCCCCCTGGTTAATCTGGATGATGTTGGGTGTTCTGTTCATGCTTATTCGGTTGCTTCAGGTTGGTGTGGTAGCTCCACATATGCCGGATGCCCCAGATGCGGTCGGACTTGTTTATTGGTTGGAAAGGCGCTATCTCTTTGCTGTAATTATTGCAATTGGGTGGGCTTTGTTGCCCTGGGGGGTTCCGATCTATATTCCAATTCTCGGTTATATAGTTCTTGTGAGTTTGTTTCTGCCCATTCGCATTCGTGATATCCGGCGCGTTGGAGGGCATTACCTCCCATTCTTCTGGGTGCCCGGTATATTGGCTGGTATGCTATTGGTTTGGGTTTCTTTTCACTTTGCAGATTGGTTCTATTTGTGGCATATGTTAAGGCCTTAAAAGTTTATTTTATTAATAGGAAGAGGTTAAGTTATGCAAAACGAAGGTTTTAAACCTCATTTTCTCGCTACAGGGGTTGGTAGTGTACCTCAAACGAACGGTGAAGATGCTTTGGAGTTAATTTGGAAAAGTGTTCCGCTTGCCCCACATTGGCCTCAACTTCCAGGACTCGGAGCAGAAAGCTCGTTTGTGGGGCAATATCTCAACGCCCTGATTGAGACGGGAGCTATTGCCGATCTTGCAAATCCAAAGTTTCAAATCGAGGCGACGGATTGGGTAGAGCGGATGACGACGTTTTATACGCTCTATTTAGAAGCCATTGAGGGGGATGAACAAGCACTGGAACGTTTCGGGTTCAGCGCTCAGGGCGGAGAAGGGTTTGAGGCGTTCTGTCGTGACCTTGAACGTCATGGAACAAGGGATGCTGTGCTACTAAAGGGACAGGTCAGTGGTTCGTTGACACTGGGAATGCAAATCACGGATAAAAGCAGACGGTCATGCTATTATGATGATACCCTCAGAGATATGCTGGTTAAAACTCTTGCGGTGCATGCTGAGTGGCAGACTAAACGACTCCGGAAATTTGGGTTACCTGTGTTGATGACGATCGACGATCCAGGGCTTTATGCTTTTGGGGCATCAACTCATGTTACATTAAATAGAGAGCAACTAATCGCAGAGCTGAATACGATTATCGATGGGATTATCCGCCAGGGTGGAATTCCGGGGGTGCATGTTTGCGCGGGGATGGATTGGACACTTCTTTTTGACTCTAATATTCAGGTTGTGAATTTTGATGCGTACGATTACATGCAGAGTATGGTGGTTTTAGCAGAGCCATTAAATAGATTTTTAGCACGAGATGGAATCCTTTCTTGGGGGATTGTTCCCACGAATCCTGTAGCGTGGGAAGAAACCGCTCAAAGCCTTAAACTTCGTTTGGAAGGAAACGTAGCAGAACTCGTTAAACGTGGTGTCGACGAATCGCTTCTTCGCCAACAGAGTATGATAACACCGAGCTGTGGGACAGGAACACTTAAGGCTGAACTAGCAGACCATGTCTATAAACTATTGTTTCAACTTGCTTCTGAATATCGTTAAACGGGAATTCCATTCGCAAGAAGTAATAATAGGATGTCATGATTGTCCGAGATGTTTGGATAATACCTTGCTACTTTAATAAGTATGTTTTATAATAAAACCGAGTAGTTTACTGAGGAATCCTAAGGGGGAGTATGATATGTTAACTAAAGAGATGACAGTGGGCCAAGTGTTAAAATTATATCCGCAAACTGTTCAAGTTTTTCTAGAGCTCGGAATGCATTGTTTAGGATGCCCTTCTTCCACAATGGAAAGTATTGAAGGCGCTGCCTTAACCCATGGGCGGAATGTAGATGAACTGGTTGCACAATTGAACAAGGCAATAGCAGTAGTTTAATTCACAGTTGTTCACTATAATTCAGATATAAGCTGGCCAAGAAGGTCAGCTTTTTTTCTTTTAAAGAAAACTTGGCTAGCGCCCACGAAGACACTGTCTTCGCACGGATTAGCCCTTCTTGCAGACACTGTCTTCGCACGAGTTAGTCTTCTTGCAGCCTTGGCGAAGGCGGTCGCTTCTCGCCATCCTTGGCTTCAGCGACACTCGGCCATCCATGGCCAGCGGTTGCCTTAGTTGCACCTATGCCACCTGAAATTTACACTCTTTAATTTGGTATAAAAAATAAGTTATAAATTTTTAAGGTACAAACACACTACCTTTTAATTACCATATATTGTTAATAGATAAAGGGAAGAAAGCAAACTTCAAAATCACTTAATGCAATTTAAAGGAGGAAAATTATTATGGAATTACGTTCCGTTGCTTATAATCCAACCCAGGCCCCTGGAATGCAGGGAATGTCTGATATGTCAGGTATGCAAGGGATGATGCCGGGAATGCAGGGGATGATGCCAGGGATGCCAGGAATGCCAGGAATGCAAGGAGCTCCGATGGCTTGTGGGCCTGGAATGTATCCGCCAAGTGGATTAGTCAACCTTGATGTCGACGCGGATCCCGGTTTTGTTTCGCTTGATCTCGGTGGACCGATGGCTTGCTCGCCGTGTGGTGAACCTATGATGCAACAACATCTCTACCATTGCCCAATGCCAGCCCCTAAACCAGCACATGAAGTTTATGCGGTGAAAAAAGGGGATACGGTTTACAAAATTGCAAAACGCTATGGGACGACAATGCAGGCTATTATTCTTGGAAATAACTTGCGTAACCCCAATCTTATCTATCCAGGACAAATCTTATTTATTCCCGGAGTATCCACTGAAGAGTATTATGGCTAAAATGTAACCCTTATGTTTTGTGTAATATCTATAGTATAATCACTTAAAAGGACCTAAATCCTGAGCAGACACTCAGGGCTTAGGTCTTCTTTGTGCTGAAGGCTATGAGAAATTTCGCAGTATGCATTATGCAAAATGGATATACTAGAGGGATATCATTTCGAGTTTTCAATCGACGTTACATATAAAACTGTACGGAAACTAAAATTGAATGGAACAAACTTAAATACAAACAGGAACCACGATTTGGAAAGTGTAAGGAATGGATAAGTTAAGCAGGAAAAGGTTAACGATAGTCGAAATAATGGAGAGGGTATGGAAGGAGAGAGGTAGAGTGAATTATCAGGTCGGAATTCTTGGCGGGGGGCCTGGAGGATACGTTTGCGCATTAAGGGCTGCTCAACTGGGTTTATCAGTCGTAATTATTGAGGGTGAACGGCTGGGTGGTACTTGTCTCAACAGGGGGTGTATCCCTACCAAAGCGTTAGTGAAAAGCGCCGATTTATGGCGTGAAATGGGGCGTGCTGAGGAATTTGGTTTGTTTGTGGGCGAAAAACGTGTGGATTATGCTGCTGTGATCGCCCGAAAGGATCAAGTTGTTAAGGGACTCGTTGGTGGAGTTGAGAAATTGATGAAAGCGGCGAATGTGCGCGTAATCAAAGGCTGGGGAGAATTTAAAGAAGCTGGGCAGATTTCAGTGACCATGGAAAACGGTGTAGAACATATCCAAGTTGAGAATGTAGTGCTGGCAACAGGGTCTACGCCCGCACGTATTCCGATACCTGGCGCAGGCTTTCCAGGAGTTGTGACTAGTGATGAACTTCTCGAAGAACTAGAACTGCCAAAACGACTGGTCGTCATCGGGGGAGGGGTTATCGGTTTGGAATTTGCTTCAATATATGAAGCGTTTGGTGTTCAGGTTAGCGTGGTAGAGATGCTGCCAACCTTGTTACCTACTCTCGATGAGGAAATTCCTAAGCGGTTAACTCCTTTGTTAAAACGCAGTGGGATGGAGATTTCGACAAAGACTGCCGTTAAAGAGATCCGACAAACGGGGGAAAGTCTCATTGTCCAAGTTGAAGATGCTAAAGGGGTACGAGAAATTCCAGCTGACCGTGTTCTTCTTTCCACCGGCCGAAGGCCTAATTTACAGGGGGTCGATATTGATAAGCTGGGCTTAGAAACAGAAAAAGGGGCCATTAAGGTGAATGTGCAAATGCAGACTAATCTTCCCCACGTTTATGCGATAGGAGATGTAGTCGGGGGGATCATGTTGGCTCATGTGGCCTCTGCGGAAGGGATCGTTGCGGCTGAACATATCGCAGGCTGTTCAGTGGCCATGAGCTACAAGGCTATACCGAGTGCCATCTTTACGTATCCAGAGATTGCGACCGTGGGGTATGCGGAACAGGAACTCAAGGCTTTGGGGAAGGTTTATCGTATAAGCAAATTCCCGTTTTCGGCCAATGGTAAGGCTTTAGCCTTAGGAGAGAGCATTGGTTTAGTTAAGATCTTGGCAGACCAAGAGGGCGTTATCGTAGGAGCGAGTATCATGGGTCCACAAGCCAGTAGTTTGATATCAGAATTAGTGATCGCAGTGGAAAAGGGACTCAAGGCCGAGGAGGTTGCGCGGACGATACATGCGCATCCGACATTGCCAGAGACTATCATGGAAGCAGCGCATGGCATTGACGCTAAACCGTTGCATTTAGCGTGATCCTGTAATCCTGAAAGAAAGAAGATTGGAAAAAGACAAAGGGGACCGAAGACATAGAAGACAGAGGGCGGTTTTGGTGTCTCAGAAGTGAGATGTTAAAACCGTCCTCTGTCTTTTTCTTCTCCTGGTCTTCCCGTTCCACTCGCCCCTCGTTTTCCCGACTCGGTTTGTCCGACTTATGGGCATAAGAGTAGGACCTTCTACCTATTTTTGTATTTTATTTTGAAATTGACTATTTTTTAGCAGGATAATCTCGCTGAATGGAGAACTAGTGGGGTAATGTGGGGCGAAGTGGGGCGAGATGCCACAACGGTGGGGTGAACTACAATGTTCATGGGAGAATACATTCATACAATTGATGGCAAGGGTAGGCTGATTATTCCTGCCAAATTCCGAGAGGCCTTGGGAAAACAATTTATTGTGACCAAAGGCTTAGATCACTGTTTGTTTGTATACCCTCTCGGGGAATGGAACTCTTTGGAACAGAAACTACGCGCTTTGCCGTTCACCCAACCTGAAGTTCGTTCATTTGTCCGTTTCTTTTTTTCTGGGGCAACCGAATGCGAATTGGACAAGCAGGGCAGGATTCTATTGCCGGCTAATTTGCGGGACTATGCGCAGTTAGAGAAGGATCTGGTACTGGTTGGAGTGTCAAGTCGGGTTGAGATTTGGAGCGAGACACTTTGGACAGAATACAGTCAGCAAGCAGAAAGCGCTTATGCTAGTGCTGCTGAATCCTTGGTTCAGCTCGGAATATAGAAAGGAACGGATTCACTTGGATTTTCAACATATCACTGTTTTACTAGAGGAGACTGTCGATGCGGTCGTTACAAACCCGACTGGTATCTATGTGGATTGTACCCTTGGCGGGGCTGGGCATAGCCAAAGGATCTTGAAAAAACTCGAAGCCTCAGGTAAATTGATTGGTTTTGATCAAGATAGTCAAGCAATTCGTCATGCGGAAGAGATCTTTGGTCTGGATGATCGAATAACCTTAGTTAATCGCAATTTCGAATTTCTGGAGGAAACGTTACAAGAGTTGAAGTTACTACCTGTGAATGGTATTTTGTTTGATTTAGGGGTCTCATCCCCTCAATTAGATGAAGCCGAACGCGGTTTTAGTTATATGCAGGATGCTCCCTTGGACATGCGCATGGATCCTTCCGGCTCATTGAATGCTCGAGAAATTGTGAACACATGGCGCGAAGAGGAATTGGCCCAGATGATCTGGAACTATGGGGAAGAAAAATGGTCCAAACGGATTGCGCAATTCATTGTGCGAACACGCAATGAGCGGCCGCTGGAAACAACAGGTGAACTGGTTGAGGTGATTAAAGCGGCGTTGCCAGCAGCGGTCCGACGCAGTGGACCTCATCCTGCTAAACGTACTTTTCAGGCCATTCGGATTGCGGTGAACGATGAATTAGGGGTTTTGGATCGAGTGCTGGATCAAGCATGGCGTTGTTTGGATCAGGGGGGGCGAATCGGTGTGATTACCTTCCACTCGTTGGAAGATCGTATTGTGAAAGACAGAATGAAGTCCTGGCTTGGTCGGTGTACATGCCCTTCGGAATTACCGATATGTCGTTGTGGGGCCAAGGCTATGGCCAAGATACTAACGCGAAAACCTACTCTCCCGTCTGAAGTGGAAGTTGAGCAGAATCCGCGTTCCAGAAGTGCAAAATTGCGGGTTGCCGAGAAAATTTAACGTCTAAATGAAAAGGAGGAGGAATACCCTTGGTAGTGGCGCAGGAAAAGATTGATTGGCAGGAATCATTAACGCAGAACCCCGTTGCAAGAATCCCACGGCCCACAAGGAAAGGGAAACAATTTGCCAAAGGGAAAAGCATCTTAGCATTGGCTCTTATTGTCGGAATGACGGGTGCAATTGGGGTAGAAACGATTCAATTGACAGTTGTCAAGGGTGCACAAGTTCGCTCCTTGGAGAAGGATATTGCCGAGATTAAGGCGCAAAATGATCTTCTTCAAATGGAGGCAGATAAACTTCGTGCCGTGAGTCGAATTGAGAGTGTAGCACTATCGATGGGCATGGAAAAACCTGCGGGAATCGTGTATGTGGCAGGTGCTGTGCCTGCAGTCAAGAATCAAAAGGGGGCTCCGTCAACCCAAGTTGCCATGCAAACCAACGAGGCTAAACCCACAGCACTTCATCAATTTTCACAGTTATTTACAAGTTTTTTTGCATCCACACAACGTTAAGAGAATGGCGCTTTGGGTACGCGGAGACCCCAGAAAGTGGGGGTGAGGACTTGTGAGTCCTTTTGTTGTCATGCGTAAACGAATCGCTTTTCTTTTTTTGTGTGTTAGTGTTTTTTTAGTCGTCCTGATTGTTCGACTGGGTTTTGTGCAACTGAGTCAAGGGGCTGATTTGCGCAAAAAGGCGGATGATTCCCACTTTCGGGGTGTCCCGGTTGCACCTAAACGTGGAAATATCGAGGATCGGCAAGGGAACGTCTTGGCCATGAGCGTTAGTAGTGAAACAGTGTATGCCATTCCAGCAGAAGTTAGGCAGTCTGGCAGAGCCAAAGAGATGGCCTTGACTTTATCCCCGCTTTTAGGAAAAACTGCAGCGGAGATTGAAGCGCATATTACGAAACGTACGGCCTTGGAATATGTTCAAAAGCGGGTTAAACCGGAAGTGGCAGCGCAGGTGCGGGCGTTAGCGCTACCTGGAATAGGAACTACGGAGGACAGCCAACGGTATTATCCATTGGGCACACTTGCGTCTCATATCATCGGTTTTGCGGGGATTGACAATCAAGGTCTGGAAGGAATAGAGTTAACCAGAGAAACTGCCTTAAAAGGAATTCCGGGTAGTATCCTTCAAGAATTTGGAGCCAATGGGATTCCTCTGCCGCAGGCCGAGCATCAGTACTTAGCGCCGAAACAAGGAAATACTGTGCGCTTAACCATCGACAAGAATATCCAGTCTTTCGCGGAACGTGAATTGCAAAAGCTGATGTCTGGACAGGGTATAAACATGAATGGTCAGGCACCTAAGAATGCTTCGATTTTGGTGATGGATCCTAGTACGGGAGAAATGCTTGCCTTAGCTTCGGCCCCGAGCTTTGATCCGAATCAATATCAGCAAGCGGATCAAAGCACCAGGCGAAATATTGCGATTCAGAATGGGTATGAACCAGGGTCAACGTTTAAGATTATTACCTTGGCAGCTGCTCTTGAGGAAAAGAAGATTAAGCCGACAGAGCACTTTTTTGATAAAGGGGCTTATACTGTTTTGGGGAAAAATGTGCGTTGCTGGAAGGCTGGAGGACATGGCGATCAAACGTTTGTTCAAGTGGCTGAGAATTCCTGCAACCCCGGTTTTATTGAAATGGGGCAGCGTCTCGGTATGGACGCTTTCTATAAATATCTTCGGGATTTTGGTTTTGGGCAGAAGACGGGGATAGAGATGTCCGGCGAAGCACTAGGTATTTTGGCGAATAAGAAGAAGGCAACGGCGCTAGATTTGGCGACGATGTCCATCGGGCAAACGAATAACGTCACCCCTATTCAACTCTTAACGGCGGTTTCAGCAGTGGCCAATGGCGGAACATTAATGAAACCACAATTGGTTAAAGAAATTGTCGGTCCTAGTGGGCGAGTTGTTACTCCTTTCAAAAAGGAAGAAATTCGACGTGTCATTAGTGAGGATACTTCAAAGTTAGAACGGGAAATCCTTGAATCTGTTGTGACGAATGGCACCGGGCGACGGTCTTTTCTTCCCGGATATCGTGTGGCAGGAAAAACAGGGACTGCGCAAAAAGTAGCAAATGGAGGGTATATTCAAGGGGAATATGTTGCTTCATTTGTGGCTTTTGCCCCTGCGGATAAACCTCGGTTAGCCATATTGGCTGTGATCGACGGTGTTCCGTTTTATGGAGGGGTTGTCGCAGCCCCTGTGGTTCAGACTGTCATGCTTGATTCCCTAAGATACCTTGGTGTAAAACCGGATACCCAGGCACCGCTGACGCCTGGCAAACCTATGCCCGGCCTTGAATTTCCGCCGATTAAGAAGGCGGCTACTGTTCCTTCTGTCTTAGGTTTACCTTTAGCTGAGGCAGAAAAGGCTTTGACGGGGGCCGGATTTAAGGCCATGACGGAAGGTCAGGGTGAAATGGTTCTCGATCAAATCCCGCATGGGGATGCACAAGTGGAGGCTGGATCGAATGTTCTTATCTATTTAGGAAAGGATGCATCCACCCCGACGCTCGCTCATTGGTGGGAGGATGAGGATGAAGATATTGAAGCGATTAACAATTTCAGGGGGCGTGTACCAATCTCAGCCAGTCCACTTGGACATTGATGGATTTCTCAAGGTCTGCTAGAGGAGCAAATTGTCTATAATAACTATAAGTTGGCTGATATTAAGGCGTAAACTGGGAAAACATTGGAAGGGAATGGTTAGGAATGCCCACAGCGAAATCACTGTCAGAAATTTTGGAAGGAATCGAGATTATCTCCTCATCTGCGGACATTCAAGTCATCGTGCGGGGGATGTCAATGGATTCACGGCAAGTCCAACCGGGCGACCTCTATGTCTGCGTTCCCGGCTTTCAGGTGGACGGCCATGATTTTGCGGCAGCAGCCATTGCCTCTGGGGCTGTAGCATTAGTTGTGGAGAGGTTTTTACCTCTTGATGTACCGCAAGTGCTGGTTGCCAATGTGCGTCAAGTAATGGGGCTTTTAGCTTCTGTTGTTTATGATCGCCCGAGTGAACACTTGGAGTTAGTCGGGGTTACGGGGACGAACGGGAAGACAACGATTACTTATCTTATCGAGAAAATTGCGGCAAAACACGGTAAGAAAGTTGGTTTAATCGGAACGCTTGGTTCTCGGATCGATGGACGGGAACTTCCGGGAGAAAGGACAACACCCGAAGCTATTGATGTTCAAAAGCTTTTAGGAGAGATGGTTGCGGAAGGGGTAAGTCTGGCGGTGATGGAAGTGTCATCTCATGCCTTGGATCTTGGACGGGTTGCTGGGTGCGAATTCGCTGCCGGGATTTTTACAAATTTGACACAAGATCATTTGGATTATCATAAGACAATGGAGGAGTATCTTAACGCTAAATCTCGTTTGTTTTCCAATCTCAAAGGGAAGATACAGCCGAAGATTAGCATTTTAAATGGAGATGATCCCGCATTTTCTAAACTGAGTCAAGTTTCAGCCGCTCCGGTTGTGAGTTATGGGATTTACAATTCCGTAGATTACCGAGCTGAGAATGTCGAAGTGACCACTGAAGGAGTTCGTTTTAGGGTACGTTTCCGAGATGAGGTTCAGCAGATCTGGTATGCGACACCGGGGATTTTCAGTGTGTATAACGCTTTGGCTGCTTTTGTATGGGGGGTTGAACGGGGATATGATAAGGCGACTGTTGCGGAGGCCCTGACAGAGATTTCTGGGGTTCCGGGTCGCTTTGAGAGTGTTCGGCTTGGTCAGCCATTCCAAGTTATTGTTGATTATGCGCATACACCAGACGGTTTGGTCAATGTGGTACGAACGGCTCGGGATTTTACAAAAGGAAAACTTATTACAGTCTTCGGGTGTGGAGGAGACCGGGATCGAGGTAAACGTCCGCTTATGGGGGAGGCTGCCTCACAATGGAGTGATTTCGTCATAGTGACTTCTGATAACCCTCGCACGGAAGATCCGGATCAAATTATTCAAGAGATTCTAACTGGAGTTTCGGGAGTGGATTATGTCGCCTTGCGAGACCGACGGGAAGCCGTTTGGAGCGCTTGCCGTATGGCGAAAGCAGGAGATACAATTCTGATTGCGGGCAAAGGACATGAAACCTATCAGATTTTCGGGACTGAAGTTCATCCCTTTGATGATCGGGAAGTGGCGCGTGAAGCATTAAGGGGGTTAGGATATGCACAAGTGGACAGTTGAGACGGTTGCTCAGATTGTACAAGGGAGGGTGATTGGAAACTCTGACTTGGAGGTTCAAGGGTGCGTCATAGATAGTCGTCAAGCTAAGGGCGGGGAGATGTTTTTTGCCCTTCCAGGGGAACAGGTGGACGGCCATGATTATATTGAAGCCGCCTGGAAGAAAGGAGCGGTTCTTGCTATTGCAGAAGAAGCGCGCTTCAATGGGTCGGAAACTAAATTTTCAGTGCCTGAAGATAAAGCCCTTCTTCTTGTAGAGTCAGTGTTTTCGACATTTCGGGAGTTGGCAAAGGCCTGGCGTTTGGAACTGGGGGCTAAGGTGGTTGGAGTCACAGGAAGCAATGGAAAAACTACGACGAAGGATATGATTGCTGCGGTTCTGTCTCGACGTTTTCGCGTCTACCGCAACAAGGAAAACCATAATAATGAATTGGGGCTTCCGCTAACGGTCCTCAATGCGCCGTCAGGTACTGAGATTTTGGTACTAGAGATGGGAATGCGGGGCTTGGGTGAGATTAGAGCCTTGTGTGAGATTGCGAAACCGAATATCGGGGTGATTACGAATATTGGCACAACCCATTTAGAGTTATTACTGTCTCAGGAACGAATTGCTCAGGCGAAGTGGGAGTTAGTTGAGGCCTTGCCGGAGGATGGGATTGCCCTTATCAACGCTGAGGATTCATGGTCAGTCAAAAAGACGAGGAATGATACGCATCCTTTCCGTTTCTATGGCACTGAAGGAGAGTTCGCTCAGCCACAGATTATCGGGTCTCAACTCCGACCTTGGGGGGCCTTGGGAACGACGTTTGACGTAAACTTCCAAGGCGAAGAAACAACAGCAAATCTCCCACTGCCAGGTCAACACAATGTCTTAGATGCCTTGGCAGCATTAGCTGTAGGCACGGTTTTTGGGGTTTCGCTGGCGGATGGATGTGTGGGATTAAGCGAGTTGGAATTGTCTAAAATGCGCTTGGAAATTCGGCAAGGAGTTTCTGGAGCCACGCTGATAAGTGATGTTTATAACGCTAATCCAGTGTCGATGCAGGCTTCATTACAGGTTCTTAAAGAGCGAGCGAGTGGGCATAAGACTCTGGCCATTTTGGGCGAAATGTATGAGCTAGGAACTGCGGCAGAGTCAGGGCATCGCGAGGTTGGGCGAACCCTTGCTGAGTTAGGAGTTAGTGAACTCATTACCGTGGGCAAATTGGCAGAGGAAATTGCCTACGGAGCACGGTTGGCAGGGTACCCAGAAGATCATATTAAGGTGACGACTACCCGCGCAGAAGCAGTCACAAAAGCTCTGGATTTCCTTGCTCACTCAGGACCTGAAGTATGGGTCCTGATCAAAGGGTCGCGAGGGATGAAAATGGAAGAGATAACGATGAAACTTGAAAGATCAGAGTAAAGGATGGAATAACACATGTCTGAGCGCTTGGTCTTGGCGGCAGGATTAGCTCTTATCATCACGTTGGTCCTGAGCCCTTTCTTGATTCCGGTCTTAAGGATTCTTAAGTTCGGTCAAACTGTACGCGATGATGGCCCCAAAAGACACTTGAAAAAGGCCGGAACCCCCACAATGGGAGGCTTGATTTTTCTCGTCGGCATTATCGTTAGTGCTATGGTTGCGGCAGAACAACCCACTTCTTTGGAAATGGTGACGTTAGTGGGAATTACCCTGGGATTTGGGTTAATTGGATTCATTGATGATTTTATTAAAGTTGTGATGCACCGCTCCTTAGGATTGCGGGCCTATCAAAAACTTATTGGACAGTTTAGTTTGGCCTTTATTCTCATGTGGATTTCCGTTCGTTGGTTGGGACGAGGAACGGATGTTGCTATCCCTTTCACGTCCCTGCATTGGGAGTTGGGTTGGTTTTACTATGCCCTGATTTCATTAGTGATTGTGGGAATGACAAATGCCGTAAATTTAACGGATGGGTTAGATGGCTTAGCTGCGGGCAGTACTATGTTTTCAGGAGCGAGCTATATCGTGATTGCCTTATTGGCCGCGATTCAAGGGGGTGGGGTTGCAGTTTTGGCACACGAGACAGATATGGCAGTATTTGCAGCCGCCTTGGTTGGTGGATGTCTTGGGTTTTTGCGGTTTAATACCTATCCTGCCCGTGTATTTATGGGGGACACTGGGTCTCTAGCCTTAGGCGGGGCCTTAGCAAGTCTTGCGGTACTCACGAAAAGCGAATTAGTGTTTCTAATCATCGGGGGATTATTCGCGGTGGAGGCACTTTCGGTGATAATTCAGGTTATTTCATTTCAAACGACGGGCAAACGGGTCTTTCGGATGAGTCCGATTCATCATCACTTTGAACTCGGGGGCTGGAGTGAATGGAAGGTGGTCATCGTCTTTTGGACTGCCGCGCTGCTTTGTGCGCTTGTGGGAATTATGGCGTATATGCCTACTTTGGGGTAGAGATTAATTTTATGTAACGGAGGATTACTTACGTGGAATGGACGAAGAAACGTGTTTTGGTGATTGGTGCAGGTTTGAGTGGGCAAGCGGCTGTTCGGAAGCTTCGGCGTTTGGGTGCGGAGGTTTTTCTGACGGATAGTAAGGGGATGGAGCAGCTCGCCGGGGTTGAGGAGCTGGGTCTTGATTCGGGGCATTTGTTGGTTGGTGGTGTACCGGAAATTGCGGGGATTAGATCTGAACTGATCGTTTTATCTCCGGGGGTATCTCCCAAACTATCCCTCGTTCAGGAGGGAATTTCCCAAGGGGTTCATGTGTGGAGCGAAGTTGAGTTGGCGATGCATGATTGCCCTGCTCTTTGTATTGGCGTTACTGGCACGAATGGGAAAACGACGACCACGACGTTGATTGGTGAATTAGCTAAGCGAACAGGTCGGCCAACGACTGTGGCTGGAAATATTGGAGTCGCTTTAAGTGGGCAAGTTGAAGGGATGGATGAGAGCAGTATTGTTGTTGCTGAACTTTCTAGCTTTCAACTGGAGTTTATTGACAATCTTCGTGTCCATGTGGCAATTTTATTAAATATTACCCCAGACCATTTGGACAGGCATGGCACTCTTGAAAATTACCTTCTGGCTAAAGCCCGGATTTTTAAGAATCAAACTGCAACAGATCTGGCGATTTTAAATTGGGATGACCCTTTAGTGCGAAATTTGGGGGCGAACTTAAAAAGTCGGGTTCTGTATTTTAGTCCGACATCTTTTTTGCCAGATGGAATTAGCCTGTGGCACGATCAAATTGTTTACGCTGAAAAGGAAAAAAGGACTATGATTCCCATTATATCCCGCAAGGAACTTCAACTCCGCGGGGCTCATAATTTGGAAAACGTTATGGCTGCGGCTGGAGCAGCGAGAGCGGTAGGACTTTCTTGGACTGAGATAGCAGAAGGGCTTCGTCACTTCAAAGGGGTAGAGCACCGAGAAGAACTTGTGGGGACGTTTGAGGGGATTCTTTTTGTGAATGATTCCAAAGGGACTAATACGGATGCAGCCATCAAGGCTTTGTTAGCCTTTGATGAACCGATGGTTTTGATTGCTGGGGGAAAAAACAAAGGCCTTGATTTCCATGAGTTTATGAAAGTCGTACGGGATAAGGTCAAAAGCCTTGTTCTCTTAGGGCAAGCAGCCGATGAAATGGAGCAGGCTGCTCGAGATGAAGGGGTCCAGACGATTATCAGAGCGACAAGCTTTGAGGATGGGGTAGAGAAAGCAATCGCTGAGGCGGTGCCGGGTGATGTTGTTTTATTGTCTCCTGCTTGTACAAGTTGGGATATGTTTAAAAGTTATGAAGAAAGAGGGGAATTGTTTAAGGAGTTAGTGCGTAGGCATTATAGGGAACCCATTCAACAATAAAGGGGGAACTATACATGCGCAGGTTTCACCGACCGGATTTGGTCTTGCTGGGAGCAATTTTGGCTCTGTTGGGGATAGGGTTTGTTATGGTTTATAGCTCTAGTGCTGTTAGAGGGTACATTCAGTTTGACGATCCCTATCACTTTTTCAAGATGGAAATTTTATGGGCTGTTATGGGGCTCACGGCGATGATCTTGAGCATGTTGGTTGATCTGAGATTGTTACGAAGATTTGTTAAGCCGGCTCTGTATATTGCGATTGCCTTGCTTGTTGCGGTTAAAATACCGGGAATTGGGCGCAGAGTCAATGGCGCTGATCGTTGGATAGGTCTTGGGCCGCTGTCAATTCAGCCTTCTGAAGTGATTAAGCTTTCCATGGTGTTGGTGATGGCCCACGTATTAGCTCTTAACCCTCATAAGATTCAATCGTTTCGCAAAGGGGTTCTGCCCATTCTCGGTTTGCTTGGGGTGATTGCAGGACTGATTATGCTCCAACCGGATCTGGGGACGACCTTGGTCATCGCGGCTACGACGTTTTTCATGTTGATTGCCGCAGGAGCACGGGTTAGTCATATCGCTGGGTTAGCAGGGACAGGACTTGGTTTGGTGGTTGCAGCGATTGCGGCTGCTCCCTATCGAATGCGGCGTATTTTCGCTTTTTTGGATCCCTGGGCTGACCCTTTGGGCAATGGATATCAGACGATCCAAGCGCTTTTGGCGTTGGGTCCGGGTGGACTGTTTGGTTTGGGTTTGGGGCAAAGCCGGCAGAAGTTTCTTTATTTGCCAGAAAACCATACCGACTTTATCTTTGCTATGATTGGAGAGGAACTCGGTTTTATCGGGGCATCGTTAGTAATTTTGCTCTTTTTCCTTTTTGCTTGGCGTGGCTTTCGGGTGGCCATGAGGGCCCCAGATGCTTTCATGGGTTTTTTGGCTGTGGGATTAACCGCTATGGTGTCCATTCAGGCGATGATAAACATGGGGGTTGTAAGCGGGGTATTGCCAGTTACAGGAATCACCTTGCCGTTTATTAGTTATGGGGGCACGTCGCTCGTCTTTACCATGATTGGCGTTGGAGTGCTGCTGAATATTTCCCGGGAAGTAAGGTAAGGAAGGGGTATTTGAGGTGCGTGTAATTTTGACTGGTGGTGGAACAGGTGGGCATATTTATCCAGCTTTGGCCATTGCCCAAGGATTATTGGCGCGAGATGCTGAGACACAAATACTCTATGTGGGAATCCGAGATGGAATGGAAGCGCGTTTGGTGCCCGAGGCGGGCCTTGCTTTTGCTGGAATTTCTGGCAAAGGACTTCCGCGTAAATTAAGTCTCGATATGATAAAAGTCTTAGGTAAAAGTGTCAAAGCCCTCTGGGAGACAAAGAATATCTTGCGTGAGTTTCATCCGGATCTTGTGGTTGGAACTGGGGGATATGTCTCAGGCCCAGTTGTTTTAACAGCCTCTCTTTTTAATATACCGACATTGCTCCATGAGCAGAATGCGTTACCTGGAATTACGAATCGTCTATTGGCCCGGGTGGTACGACGTGTGATGGTGACCTTTCCCGAGAGCATTGCGCATTTTGGGGTTAAGAAAAAACTGGAACTGGTTGGGCTCCCGGTTCGTCCGGAAATCGGAAAGGTTTCCCGTGAAATCGGGGCAAAGCACTTTGGATTACGTCCAGATCGTATGACGTTACTGGTGACGGGTGGGAGCAGAGGGGCGCGTACGTTGAATCAGGCCATGACTACAGTTTTAGAATATCTCGCCCAACACTCGAATATTCAGGTGATTTGGGCAACTGGAAAGATAACGTATGGGGAAACTATTGAAGAATTTGAGAAGAGAGGAATATCCTGGAAACGTCCTGGGTGGCGCATCTTGGAATACTTAAACGATATGCCAGAGGCCTTGGCTTGTTCAGATCTCTACATTGGACGCGCTGGAGCAGCCTCTTTGGCAGAGTTGATGGTTGCAGGCATGCCAAGCTTGTTAATTCCCTACCCGTATGCAGCGGAGAATCATCAAGAACATAATGCTCAGGCCCTTGTTCAGGCAGGTGCAGCTCGAATTATTTTGGATTCAGAGTTAGATGGAGGACGCTTAGGGAAAGAGGTAAATGAACTTATTTCCAAACCCACTCTGCTCGCTAAAATGGGTGCTGCTGCTCGGACGTTAGCTCAACCTCAGGCCTTAAATAAAATTGTGGATCTCTGTAAGGCCACAGCTTGGCACTAAATCGATGCACGATGCACGATGCACGAGAGTTGGTTTCTGATTTCGAACCTCGAACCTCGTGCATCGTGCCTCGAATTCGCTCACACCTTTTTACTCCAATGCATAGCATATGGCAGAAGCATTGGAAAGGAGTGAGCGTGGTGTGGCCAAGACGAAAAATACAATTGGTAGCATCGTCTACTGCTTACGGGATAGACGGAGTTCGGGCTATGCTGAAAGAGATCCAGCTTGAATTTTCTGAAGTTGAACCGGCAAAGGAAGGGTTAAGTGAAGGGTTAAGTGAACGTTGGTGGGAGGTTCCTTCTGATGGTAAGTTCCTATCTGAGGAATTAGGACTCGCAACGGAATTGGTATTTTGGCCAGAGGTAACAGAAGAGGACGTCTGTCGAGCAAGGGCACTGGCGCTAGGAATGAACCAGCAATCGATTCAATCTTTTCTACATAACTTCTTTGAGGATGAACTTATCTTGCTGGATTCTGAACCAACCGTTATCATAGAAGGACGCCCCTTGTTAGGACATATTTTAAATAAAGCTGGGTTTGAACCATCTATACTTTGGCCGACAGCAGACGGAGAATGGCAATGCGAAAGAAAGCAGGGCATACATTGGTTATTACCTGATTTTTGGCTAAAGGGGTTTGCGGAAGCAAGTTCTTGGGGAAGAGACGCTAAACGAGTCGAAGAAAAATCGACGTGGGTGGTTCGGAAAACGGAACTCGATTTTTATCGTGCACCAGAGGGACTGAAATTTGTGGGGCATTTGCCGAGGTGGCCGGAACCGAAGCAAGAGCAAGTGGCCTGTCAGACCATAGCACGGTGTATTGATCTTGGAGTTTCTTGGTTGGATATTAAATCGGCTCTTAGCTCTCTTTGGAAGAACAAAATAAGTGCAGATAACTTGAGGTGGAACATCGATGATTTTGGATGGAATGGCGGGACGAGTGGAGAAAAATTATCCGCTCTCTCAATTGACCACATGGAAGATTGGTGGTCCGGCTGAGACTGTGTATTGGCCCCCAACAAAAGAGGATTTGTTGATCGCTTGGCAGCGTGCGCAGCAGGCGAAAATCCCAGCCTGGCTGATTGGGCGGGGTTCAAATTTGTTAATAGCTGATGAAGGGCTTCCGGGCATTGTGTTGATGACCACGGCGCTGCGCGCGATTCAATGGGGGGAATATAGGGTACAGGTTGAAGCAGGGTACTCATTAGCTCGGTTAGCCCAAGAAGCTGGAGAACGAGGATGGAGTGGACTGGAATTTGCTCGGGGAATCCCTGGGTCTGTAGGCGGTGCAGTTATTATGAACGCTGGTGCCTACGGTGGGGAAATGGCTCCTCTTATTCGGAATGTAACCGCGCTTCGGGCCGATGGAACCCTTAAGAAGTTCGAACGCTCTGAACTAGAATTTGCCTATAGATCGTGTTCTTTGCGCGGTCAGGCGTGGGTATTGGAAACTCAGCTTGAGTTTTCAGCAGGGGATCGTGAACAAATTTTAAATATAATGAAAGAGAACTTAAGTAGAAGAACAACCTATCAACCACTTGAAAAACCCAATGCAGGGAGTGTTTTTCGGAATCCACCGGGTGATTCTGCTGGTCGCTTGATTGAAGCGGCGGGTTGGAAAGGGAAAAGTATAGGCGGGGCTCAGGTTTCGACTAAACACGCGAACTTTATAGTCAATACGGGTAACGCCAAGGCTAAGGATGTGCTCGCTTTGATGGAGGATATCCAGAGAGATGTGCAGGTGAAATTTGGGGTTACCTTGCAAACGGAAGTGGCGTACTTATAACGATGCGCGAGGCACGAGGGACGAATCGAAGGCGAACAAAGTTCGCAGAATGATTAATCTCTCCGAGTTCAATTCGTACTTCGATTCGCAGAATCGAATTCACAAATCGGACATCGAGCCTCGAACATCGAACATCGAAGAGGGGGCAGGATTATGGCGATGGATCGCTATGTTATCACTGGGAAACAGCGGTTAGAAGGAACTATCAGGGTAAGCGGGGCGAAGAATTCATCCCTTCCCTTACTGGCAGCGACCTTACTGGCTGAAGGGACATCAGCGTTGCTTGAGATCCCGGCGTTAGCTGATATTACTCATATGATCGAGGTACTTGAACACCTCGGTTGTGGGGTAAGGCGCCAGGATGAGACGTTGCTTATTAATGCCGGAGCGCTAGAATCCTGGGATGTGGATGAAGGTCTTATGCGGCAAATGCGTGCTTCTAATCTGATTTTGGGTCCATTACTAGCTCGGCATGGACGAGTGAAGATCTCTAGACCAGGAGGGTGTGCCATTGGTTCTCGCCCCATGGATCAACACATTAAGGGGCTTCAACAACTTGGGGTAAAGGTTAAAGAAAAACATGGGTATATTGAAGCTTGGACAGATCAGTTACGGGGGGCCGATGTCTATCTCGATGTCCCAAGTGTAGGCGCGACAGAAAATATTATGATGGCCGCAGTTTTGTCGAAAGGGATTACAGTGATTCGCAATGCGGCACGAGAACCTGAAATTGTTGATTTGCAGAATTTCCTAAATAAAATGGGAGCAAAAGTGCGTGGAGCAGGTATGGATGTCTTGAGAATCGACGGAGTCGATGTGCTCCACCCCGCGGAACATACTGTGATATCGGACCGAATCGAAGCGGGTACGCATATGATTGCAGCGGTAATGACTGAAGGAGATGTGGTAATTGAGAATGTTGTTCCTGAACATCTGGAACCTGTGATTGCAAAATTACGCCAAGCAGGAGCGAATATTACCCTTCTTGATGATTCAGTTCGTGTTCAACAGCGGGGAAGAATTAAGGGGGTGGACATCAAAACAATGCCATACCCAGGATTTCCAACAGATATGCAGCCTCAGTTTATGGCCATGCTCTCGTGCGCAGAAGGAACCAGTATCATCACTGAAACGATCTTTGAAAATCGTTTTCAGCATGTCGATGAGTTGCGGCGCATGGGAGCGCAAATTACGATTGAGGGAAGAACTGCTGTCATTCGCGGGGTGGAAACTCTTGAAGGGGCCTTCGTTGAAGCCACTGACCTACGGGCTGGTGCAGCACTCTTCCTTGCCGCATTAGCAGCGGAGGAAGCAACTGTACTTGAAAAAGTTGATTATATCGATCGTGGCTATGAAAATTTAGAAGAGAAATATCGGCGGTTAGGAGCGAGGCTTCGGCGTGTTATTCAGTAAGAGTAACTAGGGTTGCCAGCATTGATGTTTGCAAATAATAACGAATTGTACTTTCAGTATGACTATAGCAAGCATAGTTACCGAGTATAGATAGATATAATGGAGCATTTTGTCAAGAGAAGTCTTCCGAAAAGGCATGACAGAATAGGACTGTATTCGTTATACTTGGGATAAGGAGGAAAAGCGAAATGCAACCCAAGAAAATGAATACGTCCTTTCTCAATGTCGCTGTTTTAACAATTTTACTTGCCCTAGGTTTGACTCTTTTCTTCCGTTCCAGTGCATTTACGATTCAACATGTGATCGTACAGGGGCTTAAGATAATCCCGGAAAGTCAAATTCTGAAATTAGCCAATGGAGTTCAGGGACAAAATTTATTGCTGTTTGATCAAGAGACGCTTAGAACTAAAGTTTCATTGCATCCGCTTGTTAAAAGCGTTCAGTTTCAGCGTAAGCTTCCCCAGACGCTTGTCATTCAAGTAACTGAACGGAGTCCGGTGGCCTTAGTAGCTGTTCCAAAAGGAGTCTTAGAGGTGGATGAGCAAGGCACCTTTCTACGCCGTTTGGAAAGTTGGCCTCAAACGGACCACCCGGTGATTACTGGAATTAACCTTACGGATACGGTAGGGCCAGGTCAGAATTTAAGCAACCCTTCCCTAACTGCTGCGCTTAACCTACTGGGACAAGCTCCCCCGGAATTGATTGTTCATATCGGGGAAATCCATGTCAATGCTGTTCAGCAAATAACGTTATTTCTAGACAGCGGAGTGGAAGTTCGATTAGGACAAGCCAATAGCTGGAAGGATAAATTAAATGCACTCTTTCAACTTATCAACGATAAAGAGTATAAATCGTTTCAACAAGGGGTACGCTATATCGATTTTACGGCGGCCAAACCGGTCATCGGTCGCTGATTCAGGGAGGATAAGACTATGTGGTTGCCGCTTTTAGGCTTAGTTTTGGGTTTGGCGATCGGGTATGTAAGTCCGTTTTCAGTCCCGATTGAATATGCTAAATATTTATCCGTTGGGATTCTTGCAGCTCTGGATTCCGTCTTAGGTGGGATACGATCCGCACAGGAGGATCATTTCGACAGCACAGTGTTCTTGTCTGGTTTTTTTAGTAACATGCTCCTTGCCGCCTTCTTGGCGTACGTTGGAGATCGTATTGGGGTTGATTTATATTTGGCAGCCGTTGTCGCTTTTGGCGTGCGCTTATTCCAGAATTTAGGAAGTATTCGTCGCCATCTCCTGAAAAAGTAGTTTAGACTCTATTTGCCGAAGAGGTTGGAAACTTTACTGAAAGTTTTTTGCAAAAAAAAGGTAAAAAGCATGACCATATAGAATTTGTTACGTCGTGTGCAATTAATAATGTATCGTTTTCGCACAACCATACAATTAACATTCATTGGACAGTATAGTTAAATGATAATTATGAACTGAATTTACTTGGTAGAATGAAGCGAGGGGGTTAAAGCCTAAATGCTAGAATTTGATACGGACTTAAATCAATTTGCCGAGATTAAGGTTATTGGAGTCGGCGGTGGAGGAAACAATGCGGTCAATCGTATGATAACCGCTGGATTGCAAGGGGTAGATTTTGTTACTGTAAATACTGATTCCCAGGCCCTACAGCTTTCCCATGCGGATCAGAAAGTGCAAATAGGGATAAAGTTAACGAAAGGTCTAGGTGCAGGAGCAAACCCGGAGATTGGGGCCAAAGCAGCGGAAGAAAGTCGTGAAGAAATTGCTAGGGTCTTAAAGGGCGCGGATATGGTTTTCGTCACGGCAGGAATGGGAGGCGGAACCGGAACGGGAGGCGCCCCTATCGTAGCAGAAGTAGCTAAGGAAATGGGAGCACTTACAGTAGGGGTAGTGACACGCCCGTTTACCTTCGAAGGTCGCAAACGAGCCATGCAGGCTGAAAAAGGAATTGCGGATCTTAAAAGTAAAGTGGATACACTCATTACGATTCCGAATGATCGTCTGTTGCAAGTGGTGGACAAGCATACTACGATCCATGAAGCTTTTCGTATTGCGGATGATGTCCTGCGACAAGGGGTACAAGGGATTTCAGATTTAATTGCGGTTCCAGGCCTGATAAATTTGGATTTTGCCGATGTTAAGACAATTATGTCAAATACAGGGTCTGCACTGATGGGCATTGGTTTAGCAACTGGAGAAAATCGTGCAGGTGATGCTGCCCGTAAAGCAATTTCAAGTCCACTACTGGAGACGTCGATTGAAGGAGCTAAAGGTGTGCTTCTCAACATTACTGGTGGGTCTAATTTAACTCTCTTTGAAGTGAACGAGGCTGCAGGCATTATAGCGGAAGCCGCTGATCCCGAGGCTAATATAATCTTTGGTGCGGTTATTGATGAGAACCTCAAGGAAGAAATAAGGGTCACTGTCATCGCCACCGGATTTGATCAGCATTGGGCCGGTTTTGGCCCCGCACAAGGAAAAGTTCAAGAAAACGTTATTAAACCCGTAGCGGCTACGGAAGTCGATGTTGACATTCCGGAGTTTTTGAGACGTCGGCGTTAAGAGGTTTTTAAGCATGAAGTTGAGATTTCAAAGGGTCCCTCTCTAAGAGGGACCCTTTGGTGCGTTGGCTTGGCAATAATCATTCCGTCCTATATGGCGAAGGGATTAGAATTTGATGTGGTGATCGTTTATGGTGGAAATGAGGAACACTACTCGAGTGACCTTGATAAAAAATTATTGTATATCGCTTGTACAAGAGCACTCCACCAGCTCGTGATTTACTATGTGACTAAAGAAAATTCGCTTGCGCACAAGGTCAAAAAATAAAGTAGCAATTCTTGACTTGAACCGGATTTAGGGTATTGACATAGTAATTAAATGACGATAAATTATAAAGCATGACTTACAAAGTACGCATGCGAACGGTTGCTGTACAAACATAAGGGGGATTGCAATGAAAAGGATTGTTCTGGCTATTTTGGCAATGGTTATTGTGCTTACAGGCTGTGGTGCAACAGGTCAGACTGACAAGAATCTAACTTCAAGTTCTAATGTTCAGGCGAGTAATCCGGTCTTTGTGATGGCGGGTATCATTGACGCCAATGATAAAGCGGGGATCACCTCCAAAATTTCGGCAAAAGTCGCAAGTATCAATGCTGAGGTTGGCACTGTTGTAAAAAAGGGAGACACGCTTATCTCGTTTGACACCAAAGATCTTGAAGCCCAGGTCGCACAAGCGCAAGCGGGGGTTAATACTGCCCAGGCGAATTTAGCGAAGATGCAGGCTGGAGCGCGACCGGAGCAGATTGCTCAAGCTCAGGCTATGTTGGACAGCGCCAAAACGAGTTATTTGAATGCGAAGAATAACTACGATCGGAACCAACAGCTTGCTGCTGCAGGTGCAATATCCCAATCTCAGTTAGAAACCATGCAGACCCAGTTGGCTGCTTCTCAAGCTCAGTACAAATCTGCGCAAGACCAGCTGGATATGTTGACCAAAGGGGAAACACAAGAAACCTTAAATGTTTTGCAAGCACAAGTTAAACAAGCCCAAGCTGCGTTAGAGCTAGCAAAAACTCAACTTTCCTATGGGACGATCGTTTCTCCTATTTCTGGAACAGTTAGTGCAAAAAATATCAATGTAGGAGAACTGGCCTCGCCAGGAGTCACACTGGTTTCAGTCGTTGGTGTTGACACGTTATACATCAAGGCTTCACTTCCTGATGGACTTATCGGCAGTGTGAAGGTTGGTCAGGCGGTCGTTGTGAAAGTAGCCGATATTCCTGATAAGGAATTCACGGGGGAAATTTCGGTTGTGGATCCTGTGATCGATTCGCGCAGTCGAAGTGTTTTAGTGAGAATTAAACTTGATAATCCTGATTCAATTTTAAAGCCCGGGATGCTGGCAGAGATTGGCCTTAAAAAATAAGGACAGGTGAGAAATATGATTAAAAATCGGAAAAAGCTTATTATGTTCATTGCTCTTGTGATGGTCGTTGTCTTTGCCGGTATTGGATCCTACTATTGGTATGAAAATGATTATTTTATTTCCACAGAGGATGCTAAGGTAATGGGTGATCTTGTAAGCGTGAGTCCCCAGATTTCCGGAAAACTTCTGGAATTGAATGTTAGCGAGGGGGACACAGTCGTTAAGGATCAGATCCTTGGCCGTCAAGGAATCAGTAACCCTCAGGAAACGAACATAGATCAATCAGTTTTTAGAGCACCTATTAATGGTATTGTTATCAAGAAGCAGGGAACTGTTGGTGAGATCGTTTCTCCAGGACAAACGATTGCGATGATTATTGATCCCAATAAGCTGTACATCACGGCTAACATTGAAGAAACAAAACTAGCAAAGGTAAGGCAGGGGCAGAAAGTAGATATCACCATCGACCAATTTTCTAATAAGACCTTTTCCGGAAAGGTTAAATATGTCGGGCGAGCATCCAATTCTACGTTTGCGCTGCTTCCCTCGTCAACAAGTGGTACTTTTACTAAAGTCATTCAAAAGATTCCGGTTAAAATTGAATTTGATAAAAGCGATGCAACGTTGCTGCCTGGAACGAATGCGGTTGTCAACATTCATATTAAGTGATGAGGTGAATTGCGTATGACTGGACATGACATTCAGGAAAGTGCAGGTGACAGTTTATATAAGTGGTCTGCCTTGTTGGTTGTTGTTATAGGTACGTTTATGGTTATGTTAGACAGCAGTATTGTTAATATCGCGATTCCCAAAATGATGAATGTCTTTGGATCTGATTTGGAAGCCGTAAAATGGATATTAACGGGATATACCCTCACGATGGGCGCGGTAGTGCCGATAACAGGGTTCTTAAGTGATACCTTCGGGATTAAAAAACTATTTATTTTTGCCTTGGGGTTCTTTACCCTTGGTTCGTTTCTGTGTGGCTTTGCTTGGAGTACTAATACTATGGTTGTATTCCGCGTTATACAGGCGCTTGGCGGGGGTGCTATTATGCCCGTCGGGATGTCCTACATTATGCAGATCTTTCCTATTAATGAACGAGGTAAGGCCCTAGGCTTTTGGGGTATTGCTTCAATGGCTGCGCCAGCCATTGGACCTACTCTGGGTGGATACATTATTCAATATTTGGATTGGCGCTTCATTTTCTATGTAAATGTCCCGATTGGGGTCATCGGTGTTATTGTTGCAAGTATCTTACTGAGAGAAACATCGGTAAAACCCTACACAGGGAACTTTGATTTCATAGGATTTTTCTCCTCAAGCATAGGGATCGTCAGCCTTTTATATGTTCTGGGAGAAGGAAATACTATTGACTGGAGTAAGGTTGAATTTCCACTGCTTCTCGCCTTAGGATGTTTCAGTATCCTAATATTTATTGCAAATGAATTAACCCATCCTGACCCTTTGTTAGAATTAAGGGTGTTTAAAATATATAATTTCACCCTGAGTCAAATTATTACTGGTGTCACAACCTTGGCTATGATGGGAGGAATGTATGTACTCCCTCTGTTTTTGCAAAACTTAAGAGGGTATACAGCCATGGAGACGGGTTTAATACTTTTCCCCTCCGCTATCGCTTCGGGCTTGATGATGCCGATCAGTGGGGCTCTTTTTGACAAGTTTGGGGCAAAGGTCGTCACGGTCCCTGGACTTTTAGTAGTGGCGTTTGCTACGTATAAAATGGCATTGTTTAATCTAGACACACCGAAAGCTACTATTACTTTGATTGCAACTATAAGGGGCCTCGGACTTGGATTTGCCATGATGCCAGTTAATACGTCGGGTATGAATGCGGTACCAAGGCATCTCTTCGGGAAGGCAACGGCATTGTCGACTACGGTTCGAAGTATCATGAGTGCCATAGCGATTACTTTTATGACAACCATGATTTCAAATAAATCGAGTTTTAACTACGCCAGACTCACTGAACAAATAACTCCATTCAACCAAACTGCCGGCGCTATTACAAAAGCGTTGCAAGGGGTTTACATGAAATCGGGATTATCCCAAGGGGATGCTCAAGGTAATGCCTTCATGACCTTGGGGAAGATAATTTATGGTCAGGCTTATCTTGATGCCATCAATTATACGATAGCGATTACAGTTTTTGCGGTTTTTGTGGCGATTGTTTTAGTTCTGATGATGCGTAATAATCAAAAGCCAAAGACTATCGAGCCAGATAAGAACTTGGCAAAGGAGGCGGTTCCGGATGGATCAGAAGTCGGAGTTGCCGCAGTCGTGGAATGATCCGACTGAGAGAGTTGTGTTCCTCTTTAAGTCTATTCAGAAGATATATAAAGATCAACTTTACAAAAAGTCTAGACAATTTGGTTTTACGGGACCTCAAATCGGTTTAATTATCGGCTTGCATAAAAACCCTTTTTCCACTTTGAATGACATGAGTGAATGGTTAGGCTTGTCTAAGAGTACGGTGTCAGGGATTGTGGATCGGTTGGTTAGGCAGGGAATTGTCATCAGAGAGGTTCCAGAAGATAATCGCCGAATTGTGCAACTATCACTATCGCCAGAATTCCAAAAGAATAATATTATAAAAAATTTTATGAACGAATTTATCACCAATATTTTTAAGGATATCGATGGAGAGGATCTAGAGAAAATCACGATTGGTTTGGAACTGTTGTATAATCTAGTGAAAAAGGATGAAGGACCGTCGTTATAGTAGGATTTCAATACGTATAAAGGCTTAAATCTATTATTCGGATAGGTTTAAGCCTTTTATGTAACAGGAAATTATGGTTTTCCTTTAAGGTACGTATCAACATTTTTTGAAATAATCTTATTCCGGACAAGTAGGATGAAGGAAAATAGAAACCGAACAAAGAATAAGGACGTAATAGAACGTAATAAATCATAATAGTCCTAGATGTGTCGATAAAGCGATGATGAGGAAGGATATTGGACCAGAATGTGATGTGGAAGGGGGCGACTATTTACTAGGTAGCATCAATGAAGGGGCTAGCTTCTTACTCAATAATTGTTTTTTAGAAATTTGTAAAGACTACATAAGGAAGTGCAGTATGACATTTTTCAAACGAGATACCTCACCTAGTCTGCCAGATAATTCCGACTGCGAGAAGATGTATCAATGTTTAACTCAGTGCGATTTCACGAAACCCATTGAAATAGACATTGCCCCATCAAGCCCGTTATATCCTATGGTTGAAATACTTAATCGAGTTATTTCGGAACGTCAGGTAGCCGCTTCAGCCACGCTGGGAGATTTAGATAATGCCGTGCAGCAGCTGACTGGAATGACTTCCATTCGAGAAATGCTCATTAAGATTTCGGAGCAGACGGATCATTTGGCGAATCTGGCGGCTCAGTCCGAAGAATTGGGAGCATCCTCCAGCCAAGTTGCTAATTCAGCTACCAACTCAGCGAGTTTTGTGGAACAAGCGACGACAGCAGCCGTTGCAGGTGGGGAAAAAATCCAACAGGCCATTCATTTCGTAGAGCATTCTTATGATGAATTCGCCAAGGTCAGTCAGCAAGTTCAAGGTGTACTACGTTCCATGCAGGAAATCGAGCAAATCGTGGGGGTAATCGCAGGGGTGGCTGACCAGACCAACCTACTCGCTCTCAACGCTGCCATCGAGGCGGCGCGTGCGGGGGAGCAAGGTCGAGGGTTTGCCGTCGTTGCTGATGAGGTTCGTAAACTGGCTGAACATACCAAGACGTCTGTGACGCATATACGTCAAAAAATTGAAGGAATGAGCCAAAATTCCACGGAAACAACAAATAGTATCGTCTCTCTAGCACAAACGATGCAAAATGGAAAAGGGATTATGCAGGAAGCTGCGGAGTCGTTGCAGGGAATCATTCATAACTTCGGGGCCATAACTGAGGATATTCAAAATATTGCTGCCAGCAGCCAAGAACAAAGTGCTGCAGTCCAAGAATCCGCTAGTAGTGTCTCGACTATGGCCTTATCGGCAGAAGAAATTGATCAAATCGCCAAAGTGACGGGTCAGGGTATTTACGTCATTAGCCAGGCTTTGCAAACGATACGGACGGAACAAATTGGACGAGTACATGAATTGGCGACTCATCAAGCCTTGGAGTTATACAAGACAGATCACCTGCTCTGGACGTGGCGGATCTACAATTTGCTGCTGGGTTTTGAGCAGATGAAGGCTAGTGAAGTGGGCACTCACCATGAATGTCGTCTGGGGCAATGGGCTGAAAGTAGGAGCTCTGAGCGCTGCCGTTCGCTACCGGCCTTTAAGGAATTGGAAGAGCCCCACAAAAAAGTGCATGATCTTGCTCATGAGGCCGCTCTGGCTATCGAACAGGATAATAAGGTTAAGGCGGGACAACTCTTGGAAAGTATGGCTCAAGCATCCCAAGAGGTCGTGGCTATTTTACAAGAATTACAAAGAGAGTGCTAAATTGCACTTGAATCAATATGAAGTTGAAAGCCTGTCATGGATAGATAATCAAGTCTATTCTTGACAGGCTTTTTGTTGTTTCCTATGTAGTCTAAAAATTTATCTTGCACATAAGTTAGTACATCTTGTCGACCTTCACGCGTCATTGAAGATAATCTACACTACTCGCACTTGTTCTCCTAAAAAATACCATTATAACCCACTCAATACGACAGCTTTTACCCCCTTCTTTAGATATAATTTTGAGAGAAGCGAATTGAAAGGATGCACCAGATGAGCGCAGTAGAGACTTATCTTGATCTGGATATTCTTATTAACGGAGGGATGGATACTTTTCTGCTCATGCTTATCGGCCGGATCATCCACCTCCCCGTTCTACCAAGTAGAATTTTGGTGGGGGCTCTGCTCGGTGAAATTCCGGTGGTATTAGCATGTTATTCTACTTCACCGTGGACCACGTTAAGCAAATGGGCTATTCCGTTTCTTATGGTCGGAGCCGCCTTCCCAACACGGAGTCTCTCTACTTTTGTCAAAGCGTCGGTTGGGTTTTGGCTTTTTTCGACTGGACTTGGTGGCTTTGTGTATGCCTTGTGGGGATGGGCGCAATTTGATAACAGGTTAGGTGGAGAAATCGTTTCACTGGCTTTAAACAAGGTCTGGATCCTTCCGTTGCTTGCGCTGGTGTGGTGGTTGATGCAGCGGTTCTGGCAGGGCTGGCTGGAAAGAAAATCTAGTCTCGAGCAAATCATTTACGATCTGGAAATTGACTTTGGCGGTGAAAATAACGGGGTTGTTCGCATTAAGGCGATGCTAGACACTGGGAATCAGTTGCGAGACCCGTTGACAGGGTTCCCTGTTATTCTGCTGGAAGAGGAGGTTGCGGCCACGTCGTTGCCGGATCATGTACGGTCCTTCTTAAAAATTCCATGGAAAGATTGTGCCGACCCTTGGCCGTTGTTATGGAAGGTCGATCCCAGTTTAGTAAAACGACTTGTTTTCATCCCTTTTCGAGCCATTGATCGTCAGAGTTGGCTGTTTGGGATAAGACCGGAACGAGTGACGTGTTTTGATACGAAGGGATCCCGAGAAATTCATGCAACGGTGGCACTGGTTAGTCAAGTGTTTAGTTCAGAGGGTGAATATCAAGCGTTACTACACCCAGAACATGTGCAGAAAGGTGGAGAATGATAATGAAGTGGTGGAGTAATGTTCAAAATAAGATTAAACACTTATGGTTAAGGCTTCTTCAGAGAATCAATGGAGTTCGTGAGATTTATTATGTTGGAAGCAGTGAAGCCCTTCCACCACCACTCAACTCGGATGAAGAAGGAGTCCTCTTAGAACGTCTGGAAATGGGGGATCCGTCCATTCGGGACATTTTAATCGAACGAAACTTGCGCCTTGTGGTGTATATTGCACGGAAATTCGAAAATACGGGAATAGGGATCGAAGATCTCGTTTCCATTGGGACGATTGGGTTAATTAAAGCGGTTAACACATTTGATCCCCAGAAGAAAATTAAACTGGCAACTTATGCTTCCCGCTGTATAGAAAATGAAATTTTAATGTATCTTAGACGCAACAATAAAACTCGTTCAGAAGTATCGTTCGATGAACCTTTAAATATTGACTGGGATGGAAATGAATTGCTCTTATCCGATGTTTTGGGAACGGAAAATGATATTATCTCCAAGCCTATTGAAGAACAGGTCGACCGTCAACTGTTGCATCTTGCAATGGGGAGGCTGACCAATAGAGAAAAGGTGATTATGGAATTAAGATTCGGGTTGGATAACGGAGTGGAGAAGACCCAAAAGGAAGTAGCAGATCGACTTGGTATTTCACAATCCTACATTTCACGACTCGAAAAAAGGATTATTCGAAGATTACGGAAGGAATTTTGTCGATTGGAATAACATAAACTGTGTTAGGGTATACTTCCCAACAGAATTAGCTGGGGAGGTGCTCGTGTTTGGCATTAAATAAAGTTGAGATTTGTGGAGTGAACACCTCAAAGTTGCCTGTTTTATCTAGCGTGAAAATGAGAGAACTGTTTGTGATTTATCAGGCTGGAGATCGTAGTGCTCGCGATAAACTTATCCATGGTAATCTCCGTCTCGTTCTCAGTGTAATTCAACGATTTACGAATCGGGGGGAATATGTCGATGACCTTTTTCAGGTTGGTTGTATCGGGTTAATGAAAGCGATTGACAACTTTGATCTCGGTCAGAACGTTAAGTTTTCCACGTATGCTGTCCCAATGATCATAGGGGAAATTCGCCGTTATTTGAGAGACAATAACCCAATACGGGTTAGCAGGTCACTGAGAGATATTGCTTATAAAGCACTTCAGGTGAGAGATCAACTGGTCTGTGAATGCTCACGTGAACCAACCGTGGCCGAGATTGCGAATAAACTTTCTTTGCCACGAGAAGACGTGATCTTTGCCTTAGATGCAATTCAGGAACCGATTTCGTTGTTCGAACCCATTTACCATGATGGGGGAGATCCAATCTTTGTCATGGACCAAATCGGAGATGATAAACAATCGGACACGGGTTGGATTGAAGGGCTTGCCGTTCGGGAAGCTTTGCGACGTCTCGGTGAACGGGAAAAGCTTATTTTGTCGTTGCGGTTTTTCAATGGTAAGACACAGATGGAGGTTGCCGATGAAATTGGGATTTCTCAGGCTCAGGTATCCCGTCTTGAAAAAGCTGCAATGCTCCATATGCGCAAGTATGTGTGAACTACGATGCACGATGCACGAGACGCGAAGCATGATATTCAAAGTGATGCATCACATAAGTAATTATGTGTAAACTTCAGGCTATTTTATGACTCTCCCTCATATGATGAAATATGAAGCACGATGCGCGATGCACGAGAGGTGTGATATTCGAACCTCGGAACTCGTGCCTCGGACCTCGGATAAGGGAGGGTCAACTATGCGGGTCTCAGATTTGCGCTTATTGGATGTTGTGAATGTTAAAGATGGACGAAGGTTAGGGCCTATTAAAGACCTTGATTTGGATCTCGAACGGGGGGGCGTAAAAGGGATTATCGTAGCGGGGCCCTCGCGAAGTTGGGGACTTTTCGGCAGTGGCAAATCGGAGGATTATGTTGTTCCGTGGGATAGGGTTAAGAAAATTGGGGTGGACGTCATCTTAGTGGATGCTCAGGATCTTCCCGAATTTGATACAGAAAACGATGATCGTCGTTAAATGTAACAAAGGATTTTAACATAGGAATTCAATAGACATAAACCCCGCCGTTTCTGAAAATGACAAGGGTTTATGTTTTTTATTACATTGAAACTATTTAGGACCTTCGGCAGGTTTGTTCTGAAGGGTAGAAAATGGTATATTTAGAATAAATCAAAGGAGTTAGAGGGATGAACTGGAGATGGCGAGAAAATGGAAGTTTAACCTTCCTGACTATTCCGAAATGGCAAGCTGAAGGAATTGACATGGGCTTCTCAACTCGAGTTGGGGGGGTCAGCCAGGTTCCCTATGATACACTTGATTTAGGGCTTCACGTAGGGGATAATCCCACCGCGGTTTTGGAAAACAGGAAACGTTGGTTAAATCAATGGGGAGTTTCTTGGTCTGAAGGTGTAGTGGGTGAACAGGTTCATGGGACGAATGTGCTATGGGTCGATAAGGAAAACGGGGGTCAGGGAGTTCGCGAATTGGGGACCGCAGTCCCTGCTGTGGACGGGTTCGTAACGCAAAGCGAAATTGGACTGATGGCATTTTTTGCAGACTGTGTCCCTCTTTTCTTCTATTATCCAGATCTTAAAGCAGTGGGAATTGCCCACGCTGGTTGGAAAGGAACTGCTCAGAAGATTGGGCAAAAGGTTTTAGAGCGTTTTGAAGAAGCTGGAGGGCGAACAGAGGAGGCCTGGGTCGCGATTGGGCCAAGCATTGGTCCGTGCTGTTATTCAGTGGATGAGCGTGTAGCCGTGCAGTTTCGAGCGAATTTCGGCGAGACACCGTTTTTACAAAGGCAAGAGAATGGGCACTATCTCCTGGATTTATGGGAGGCCAATCGGATATTGCTCTTGGAAAAAGGGGTTCGTCCAGAAAACATCGAGGTGGCTTCGATCTGTACAGCGGACAATCCTGAATGGTTTTTTTCTCATCGACGGGATGGGGTGCGGACAGGACGGATGGCAGGGTGGATCAAGATACGAAGCGCGATGCTCGAGGCATGATGCACGAGGGGTACGCAATATTCGAACCTCGAGCATCGTGCATCGAACCTCGATTAGGGAGGGATTAGGTGGTTACAATTTTAGTGGTTGATGATGAGGAGCCGATTCAAGAACTCCTTAGGTTCAATTTGGAAAAGGAAGGTTATCGAGTTTGTGTTGCCAAGGACGGTCAGGAGGCCATGGAACAGGTGGAAAAGGAACAACCAGACCTTCTTGTACTTGATGTCATGCTACCGGGGATGAGTGGTGTTGAGGTCTGTCGCAGGCTACGACTGATTCCTAAGTATCAACAGACTCCGATTATTATGTTAACCGCGAAGGGCGAGGAGATTGACAAGGTTTTAGGACTAGAACTTGGGGCAGATGATTATATGACCAAACCGTTTAGCCCACGTGAATTGTTAGCCCGAATCAAAGCATGTTTGCGGCGTCTGAATAATTCGTCGGAGGAAACGGATGTTCAGATTATCCGTGGAGAATTGAGGATTGACGTCACTGGGTTTCGGGTCCAAGTTCGGGGAGAGGAAACCGAGTTGACACCCAAGGAATTTGAACTTCTGCGTGTGTTTGCAACTCATCCGAGAAAGGTATATTCTCGGGACGAGCTTCTGGAACGAATTTGGGGGTATGAATATGACGGAGATACCCGAACGGTTGATGTTCATGTACGTCACCTGCGTCTGAAAGTGGAAAAGGATCCTTCCAACCCCGAATACATTGAGACCTTACGCGGGATCGGTTACCGGTTTAACGGGTAAACGCACATGAGCATTAAATGGCGCTTAACCGGACTTTTTGTAGGAATGACAGGGCTAGCCCTACTTCTGTTTTGGGTTGGACAGAGCGCTAGACTTGGACCTGCTGGGCTGCAGATTGATTTTGGGGTTGTCTTCCTCGCTCTGTGCTTTCCAGTTGTGGCCGTTTATTTATACTCAAGTCAACTATCTCATCGACTTGAAAAGCTCCATTTCGCCACGCAGCGGATTTCTGGAGGAGATTTTGAAAGCGTTGATTATTCCGATTCGACAGATGAAATCGGGGAATTTACGGCGCAGCTCAATAGTCTTTCACGCCATGTGGAAATGATTGTTCAAAATGGTACACAGGAAGCACAAAAGATGGAAGCAATTTTAGCAGGCATGCAAGAAGGGGTTGTAGCGGTCGATCAAGTGGGACGGGTCGTTTTAGTGAATGCTGCAGCCGAGAGGATTTTCGAACGCCAAGGAACGGAACGCGAATTGAACTATCTTTTGGAGCTGACGTATGATTCCGAATTAGAGCATTTAATTCGCAAGGTGCTTTCAGGGCAGCCTTCAGCTACAAGAGAAATGCATATAGCTCAAAGGACAGTTGAAAGCCAGGTTAACCCAATTTCAAGTGAGCTGGGTCAGCCAATAGGTGCAGTGATTGTCTTTCATGACGTGACTGAGTTGCGGCGACTCGAACGAATGAGGACAGAATTTGTGGCCAATGTTTCTCATGAATTAAGAACTCCATTGACCTCTATTAAAGGGTTTGTAGAAACCCTTCTGGACGGTGCAGCAGATGACCCTTCCCTGCGGGATCGATTCCTTAAAATTATTCAAGCAGAAACTTTGCGCTTGCAACGACTCATTGAAGATCTGCTGACCTTAGCTCACATCGAAGGACGGGAGAATCGGGTTGGAGTGAGTTCTGACAAAGTGAGCTATGCTCATAAAGCTTATGAAAAGATCAAACCGGTAATTGATAGTTTTGCTCTGGCCAAAGGCATTAAGGTAGAGGTCGATCTTGCGGACGATCTACCACCGATTTTGATAGGAGAAGATTTGCTGAGTCAGCTTCTCTTGAATTTGCTAGAGAATGCGGTTAAATACACAACAGAGGGGCGTGTATGGCTCACTGCACGAGTGGATGAGGAACATATCCGCCTAGAATTTGGAGATACGGGTTGTGGCATCCCGGAGGAGACTTTGTCACGAATCTTTGAGCGTTTTTATCGAGTGGACAAGGCTCGATCGCGTGAACAAGGGGGAACGGGGCTAGGACTAAGTATTGTGAAACACATCGTGGAAGGCATTGGCGGTGAAATTAACGTTACTTCTCAGATGGGAGTTGGAACCGTCTTCACGTGTGATTTACCACGAGCTTAATCACCAAGGAGGGTGTAATGGAGGGGAAACGGAGAAAACTAATCCATGGATTGTTTTGGGGTAGTCTATTCATAGTGCTCATTGGTGGAATCCTGTGGTCCTATCGCTCTTATTTCAGCGAGGGGGCTATAAAATTTGCGGTGGCCCAAACAGGAACGATTACTCATGAACGTAAAGTTGTGGCAATTTTTGCCAATCAGGAATTACCAATACTTTCTCCAATCTCGGGAAAGATTCAATTTATTGGTGTTGATGGACAACGCTTTCGGCGGGGTGAGCCTGTGGCAAATGTCAAACCAGATGGCGCAGCGCCTGGAACACAACAGGTGCAGGCTGCGAATCAATCGATTCAAGCAGGGATGGGGGGGCTCTTTTTTCGCCAAAGTGATGGCTTGGAATCAGTTATAACCAGCGAAAACCTCAGTTCGATGGATTTGAATAAATTATTGGCTCTGACGTCCAACGTGAGAACTGCGGGAGCAACGGTACAAGCGGGAGAAGTTGTAGGCATCATGGTGAATAACCTCCTTCCGACCCAAGCATTCATTGAACTGCCGAGTATTGATGGGCTCACTGTCGGAAAGTCCCTAAGACTAACGGCGGGAACTCAAACGGTCAATGCAAAAATTCTGCGCAAATCAGATAAGCCTAAGGGAGTTATCGTCCAGTTTCCACATTATGTGGACGGGTCAACGGCCAAAAGACATCAAGATGTGACCTGGATCTATCTTCCCCCAACCAGCGGGGTTCTCGTTCCCAAAAGTGCTTTGTGGACGCAAGGAGAGGAACTTGGCATCTTTCTTTGGGGTGAGGGGGTTGTGCATTTTAAGAAGGTGAAAGTCCTTGATCAAGATGACAACCAAGCCTGCATTGAGAATTTGCCGAGTGGTATTCCCGTTGTGACAACCCCTCGTAACGGACTAGAAGGGTTAGTTGCCAATGTAAAAAATATCTAGGTTTTGACTTCAGAAGCAGGAAACGACGAGATGGCGTAGAATTCATTGCGAAGGGGATATTCTGATGTTGACAGATGTGAGCATTGAGCAAAGCTTAGTTGAGGTTCGTCAGCGGATAGAGCAGGCTGTAGCACGAAGTAATAGAGACCCGGGTGCTGTCCGATTATTGGCCGTGTCTAAGACCCAACCAATTTCGTCTTTGGAGGCGGCTTATCAGGCTGGACAACGAGCCTTTGCGGAAAATCGCGTTCAAGAATGGTTAGAGAAAGCTACTTCTCTGCCCAACGATTGTGAATGGCATCTTATAGGAAGGGTGCAGACCAACAAAGTCAAGTATTTAGACCCAAAGATTTCAATGATTCATTCGCTCGATCGGTTTTCGTTATTGGAGACCCTTAATGAGCAAGGCGAACGGCGTGGTATGGTTTGGACGACGCTTGTCCAAGTGAATATCGCTCGGGATCCTGCAAAAGCAGGGCTTATGCCAGAAGAAGTTTCAGACTTTTTGAATTCAGTTGGGGATTATCCTCATGTCCAGGTTCAAGGGTTTATGACCATCGGGGCGTTGGAGGCTAGCCCAACGGAAACCCAAGGATTCTTCCGGCAGCTTCGTGTCCTTCGTGATACGTTGCTCACTCAAACGTGGCCCGGAGTTGATTTGCGCCATCTTTCGATGGGAATGAGTCGAGACTTCGAGCTGGCTATTGAAGAAGGGGCGACCCTTGTTCGTGTTGGACATCAAGTTTTTGGAGAGCGTGGGTAATGACATTAAAGGGAGTGGTACGAAGATATGGCCAAATTAATTGACAAGATGATTGGAATTATGGGATTTGCGGATGAGGAACTAGAGGAAGACATTTTCGAAGAAACTGATAGAGAAAAGAATGTACAAGAAGAGGTGCGCAACAGCCGAAAAAGCGCCCAAGTTGTAAGTATACACACGCAAAAGCAAATGCGTGTCGTCGTGATGGAACCGAATTCCTTTGAAGAAGCCCAAAATATTGCCGATCAGCTGAAATCTCGTCGACCAGTAATTGTTAACCTAGAGAACGCAGAAAAAATGTTAGCCAAACGCATTGTTGATTTTATTAGTGGAACAACGTATGCTCTAAACGGTAACATGCAAAAAGTGGGGAATGGAATTTTCTTATTTGTGCCAAATAACGTCGATATTTCGGGTGAGATGCGCGACGAACTGAGAGACAAGGGATTGTTCTGGCCAAAATAGGGAGGGATTCTTAACGTGATTTCTCTAATTGCTCAAGTTATAGATAAAGTGATAACGATCCTTATTTTTGCGATCGTGATTCGAACATTTCTTTCTTACATACCCCATTTGAGATCCAATCAACTCATTAGTCTACTTTATGATGTGACAGACCCCCTACTTAAGCCGTTTCAACGATTTCAAATTGGTGGGGCGGCAATGGCGTTGGATTTTTCTCCAATCATTGCAATTATCGTTCTAAACTTGATTCAGTCTTGGATTGTGAGACCTTGGATTGTGAGATCTTTTTTCTAATATGAAACATAGAAGTGATCGCGGAGTACTCGGATTTTGGAGCGATAAAGAAGCGCGAGTGGAAGCAGCCCATTTTTTAGATGTAATCGATGCGGTGTTAATGAGAGAATCAAAGCAACTGACTCCTTTCTTGAGCTTAGCAATGCGGGAATGGGCAGAAACCGTACTTTCCAAGGAACATCTTGTGTACCTGGTCGAGGGAGGTTTCCCAGAGGCAGAGCGTGAGCGGATTATTTTAGCCCCTTGGGGAGAACAATTAGATCCTAAAGATGCGGACATTTCGATCCTTAAGGTGCACCCCAAAAATTCTCGGGCACAACTTGAGCATCGCCAGATTTTAGGTTCCCTTCTTGGGTTGGGCTTTAAACGAGATGTCTTGGGGGATATTCAAGCGGGGCAAAATGGATATTATGTCGCAACTACGGCAGAGATCACCCCGTTTTTATTAGATCATTGGACACAGGCCGGGCGTGAAAAAATCGAGGTTTCACTTAATGTAGACAAACTTGACTTGTTTGCTGAGCGAGGTGAAGAGCGTCGAATCACGGTTAATTCTTCACGTCTAGATACCATAATTGCCAATGCCTTTCGAGTTTCAAGGTCTTCTGCACAGGAATGGATTATTCAAGGTAAAGTCAGACGAAGTGGCCTTGTGGTGAGCAAAACGGACACAGAAGTGCAGCCCGGTGACATTATTTCTTGTCGTGGGCAGGGTCGTGTAAAGCTTTTGGAACATTCCCAGACCCGCAAGGAACGGTTAGCCTGGCAAATCGTACTTTTTAGGTCACAAAGGCATTAGGAGGGAATAAGATGCAGATGACGCCTCTTGATATTCGCAATAAAACGTTTCACAAAGGGGTGCGAGGTTATCAGTGCGTGGAAGTAGAGAAGTTTCTCGAAAATCTAAGTCAGGAATTTGAATCCGCTTATAGCGAGAATTTCGAATTGCGCGAGAAGACCAAAGGGTTAGAAGCTGAAATTAACCACTACCGCCAAATAGAGAACACTTTGCAACAGACTCTGGTTTTGGCTCAGCAAACTGCAGAAGAGGTTACGAAGGCAGCGCATCATGAGGCGGAGCTCATCTTAAAGGAAGCAGAACAGAAAAAGTTGAGCAAGGTGTCTGAAGCTCAGAAAAAGTGGGAAGAAATACAAGAAGAAATTCAGGAACTTTCTAGAAATCGCGATTTACTACGCACTCAATTGAAGTCTTTTCTACTTGCACACTTAGATTTAGCAAATTTGCAGGAGCGAAATGAAGGCATAGCATGACGGGCTAGAGTGCCCAGATGTTGCGAATCAGTTCAGTTTCGTGGTAAAATGATCTGCAGAGAACTTTGAAGGAGAAGGATTGTCATCAATGAATAGAATTATTAGCGAGATATCTCCTGACTTTCTCATTCAAGGCCTTGGATTGCATCAGGATGAGAATCAGATTTACATTGGGAAAGTAGGGGGAAAAGAAGTTCAACTCTTGCCTTCCATCGATAATTGGAAATCGGATGAAAAGGACCTAAGAATCTTTAGTGTTGGGTTTGCTGAAGCGAGCCATAATTTTCGTCCTGGGGATGTTCTGATGACCGGGAGCGATGACTTGCTCGATCGTGCGTTTCAAGCCATGGATGAAATGGAGCAACGTGGCGTGGTCGTCAGCTTAGTGCCCTCTCAAGATTCAACGCATTTATACATTTCTAAGGAACAAATGGATCCCTTTGTTCAGGAATGGAGGAGCCGGAAGCTTTCTTATCTATGTCTGTGGATGGTAGATCCGGTCGAGTCGGAGGGACAGGCAAAGCTTGTTACCATCTTGCGCAAAGTCATTTTATAGGTTAATATACTCATTTGAACTATTTTCATTTTAAATTTTATTATGTAGAACACATTGAAAAGGACAGTCTTTGTCAATAGCCTTTAAAGCGAGCGGGAAGTGGTGTGAGCCCGTGAGGAGTGACTTAGAAAATCCCCTTGGAGTGAAGGGCTGAATTAATAGTAAGCTTCGTTCGGTTTGTCCCCGTTACAAGACACCGAGTGGCTAGTTTTGGCGACAAGGGTGGTACCGTGAGTAATAATCTCGCCCCTTTTAGGAGGGACGGGATTTTTAATTATATCCGTAACAGGTAGAAGCCTACTAAACGTCCCCATCTTGCATTCGAGTTGGTTTTGTAACCATAACCCTATCTATCTTACAAGGAGGAAATCATCAATGGACTATCGCAAGACACTTAACTTACCCGAAACAGATTTCCCAATGCGGGGAAATCTTCCCCAAAGGGAACCGGAAATCCTGAAGTTTTGGGAAGAAGAAAAGCTTTACGAAAAGGTACAGAAAGCACGTGCAGGACGACCGAAATTTATTCTTCATGACGGTCCACCGTATGCTAACGGGGATATTCATCTTGGACATGCCATCAATAAGGTATTGAAAGATGTCATCGTCAAATACAAGACCATGATGGGCTTTGATGCGCCTTATGTCCCGGGATGGGATACCCATGGACTTCCTATCGAACAACAAGTCATTAAGAAATTGGGAGTAAACCGTCATGCGGTATCTGCACTGGAATTCCGGCAGAAATGTAAAGACTATGCGGAGAAATATGTGGGGATTCAGCGTGAGGAATTTAAGCGGCTTGGAGTACGCGGGGATTGGGAACATCCTTACCTGACCCTGCAAAAGGAGTATGAGGCAGCTCAAATCGGGGTTTTTGGTGATATGACCAAAAAAGGCTATATTTATAAAGGATTAAAACCTGTCTACTGGTGCCCTTCCTGTGAGACGGCACTGGCCGAGGCAGAAATTGAATATGCGGATAAACCGGCCACGGCAATTTATGTTAAATTTGCGGTACGCGATGGGTTGAACGTCCTTGCCGAAGAGAATACCTTCGTGGTCATTTGGACGACAACTCCTTGGACCTTGCCAGCAAACCTCGCGATCAGTGTACACCCAGAGTTAACGTATGCCGTTGTCACCGCCCAGCAAGAACATTGGGTGGTCGCTGAGGGGATGTTGGAGTCCTTACGCTCCCTATGGAAGCTAGAACTTCCAGTTGAAAAGACTCTCTCAGGCAAAAAACTTGAAGGTGTGATTTGTCGAAATCCGCTCATGGACCGCGACTCCGTGGTAATTTGCGGGGAACATGTTACCTTAGAAGCCGGTACAGGCTGTGTTCATACCGCACCAGGCCATGGGGAAGATGACTTTTTGGTTGGGAAGAAATATGGGTTACCCGTCTTATGTCCCGTTGACCATCAAGGAAAATTTACGTCGGAAGGCGGGGTGTATGTCGGTCTTAAAACTGGAAAGGCAAATCCTGTGATTGTGGAGGACCTCAAGAAAACCGGAGATCTTGTGCTTGAGGAAACGATTGAGCACAGTTATCCTCATTGTTGGCGTTGCAAGAGCCCGATCATTTTCCGAGCAACAGAACAATGGTTTGCCTCCATTGATGGATTTCGCCAAGTAGCTTTAGATGAGATTGAGAAGGTTCGCTGGATTCCCGCTTGGGGAAGAGATCGGATCTATAACATGATAGCAGACCGAGGAGACTGGTGTATTTCCCGGCAAAGAACTTGGGGGGTTCCTATTCCCATCTTCTACTGTGAGGATTGTGGAAAAGTGTTGGTGAACGACCAAACCATCGCAAAAGTCCAGGATTTTTTCCGTCAAGAAGGGTCAGATGCCTGGTTCGCCCATTCTGCTAATGAATTATTGCCAGAAGGGACCTCTTGTGACTGTGGTGGTACGAAATTCCGCAAAGAGACGGATATCATGGACGTTTGGTTTGATTCCGGTACAAGCCATGCTGGCGTCTTGAAGCAGCGGAGTGAACTTTCTTGGCCAGCAGATCTCTACCTAGAAGGTTCAGATCAACACCGCGGTTGGTTCAATTCTTCTCTATCTACGGCGGTAGCCGCCTTTGGTCAAGCTCCTTATCGTAGCGTACTGACCCACGGCTTTGTGGTCGATGAGCAAGGGCGCAAGATGTCTAAATCGCTGGGTAATGGGGTTGATCCTCTCAAAGTTGTACAAGAATTGGGTGCAGACATTTTGCGGCTTTGGGTTAGTTCTGTAGATTATAAGAATGACGTGGCCGCTTCTCCGCGCATTATGAAGCAAATGTCTGAAGCCTATCGTAAAATCCGTAATACCCTGCGTTTCTTGCTGAGTAACCTCAATGATTTCGATCCTTCTAAGGATAAAGTGACGTATCAAGAGCTTCAGGAAATTGACCGGTGGGCATTGCTTAAGCTTTCTAAAGTGGTTGAACGCGTGCTCCTTGGGTATGAGACTTACGAATTCCACTGGGTTTACCATACGATTCATAATTTCTGTACCATCGAGTTAAGCGCCGTTTATCTGGATATAGTTAAGGACAGACTTTATGTTGAAGGAAAAACATCACTCCTTCGTCGCTCCGCCCAGACGGTCTTATACGAAGTCCTTGATGCCCTGGCTCGTCTCTTAGCTCCGATCTTGTCGTTTATGACTGAAGAAATCTGGCCGTATATTCCTGGAGATAAGAACGCAGAGAATGTCCAAATCTCAGAAATGCCAAAGGTGAATTCTGAATGGATGAACGAGAAGATAGCTGATCTTTGGGATCAGATCTTGGAGTTGCGGGCGGATGTTTCCAAAGTATTGGAAAAGGCGCGTCAGGAAAAATTGATCAATCATCCGTTAACTGCTCAGGTGGATCTTTATCCGACAGAAACCCAGTATGAATTCTTGCAAAAAGTTCCGAATCTCGCAGAAATCTTTATTGTTTCCAACTTAACTGTGCATGGACCCCAGGAAGAAAGGCCAGAAGGGGTACAACCAGCGGAAGTTCACGAGGGTTTGGGGATTCTTGTTCAACCAGCCAAAGGGGAAAAATGCGAGCGTTGCTGGATGTTTCATGAGGATGTCGGAAAGAATTCAGAACATCCGACGATTTGTCCGCGTTGCAGTACCGTGGTTAGCAGCCTAACTTAGATCCGAGTTGCGAAGTGCGAGGATAGAAAAGTAAGTTTTTCTTAATATCTTAGAAATTTGCAAAAAGTCAGTAGACTAATCAGTGGAAAAAGCATATTATATTGAATAATGATATAACTCATATCGGATGAGACTAGTAGGAGAGAGCTGGGAAAACCAGACGCCGAAGGAGAAAATCCCTTGAATCGCCTTTCAAGGGGGGAAACTCTCAGGCAAAGGTACTACTAGATGACGATACTCTGGAGAGTTTCTCTTAAATGAGAACACCAAAGGGGAAGCCGGTTACGGCGAATCTCTCAGGTTAAAGGACAGAGAAGGTGCGATAATGCACCTTCTCTGTCCTTTTTTATGCATCCACTCTGGGGCATAAGGGCAAACGCATGTGACAAAATTAAGGAGGTGCCACTAATGGTTGAACCAAAACGAACTCCGCTTTATGAAGAACATCTGGCAGCTAAGGCTAAACTTATTGATTTTGGCGGATGGGAAATGCCTGTCCAGTATGCTGGCGTGATTGACGAACACCATGCGGTTCGGACAAAGGCAGGGTTATTTGATGTTTCTCATATGGGAGAGATCGATGTTCGCGGGAAAGAAGCACTGGCCTTTGTACAAATGTTAATTACCAATGATGCCAGTAAGCTTGTAGATGGAAAAATTCTCTACTCTCCTATGTGTTATCCAAATGGTGGAATTGTGGACGATCTGCTTGTTTATCGCTATAATCAAGAACATTTCTTTATCGTTGTGAATGCATCCAACGCAGATAAGGATTACGCTTGGATGGTTGAACAAACTGAAGAATTCGACGTGGTTGTGGAGAACGTTTCCGATCAGTACGCGCAACTTGCTCTTCAAGGTCCACTAGCTGAAACAATTTTGCAACGTATTACAAACGTTAATCTGGCACAAATTAAATATTATGGGTTTACTCATGGAGACGTTGATGGTGTACCGTGTCTAATCTCCCGCACAGGGTATACGGGAGAAGATGGGTTTGAAATCTATGTTTCTCCGGAGTATGGCAGACAATTATGGCGGAAGGTTTTAGAAATCGGTGCACCAGAAGGCGTACAGCCCATTGGTTTGGGCGCTCGTGACACGTTGCGTTTTGAAGCTCGTCTACCCTTGTATGGCAATGAATTAGGGCCAGAAATTTCTCCGTTAGAAGCAGGCCTTGGTATCTTTGTCAAATTAGATAAAGCCGCTTTCATTGGAAAGGACGCACTCCTAACTCAAAAAGAACAGGGGGTACCGCGCAAGTTAGTAGGCCTTGAAATGATTGGACGGGGAATAGCTCGTTCTCATTACCCACTACAAAAAGACGGAGTAGAAATCGGATTTGTCACATCAGGTTCATTCTCCCCGACTCTCAATAAAAACATTGCTTTGGGGCTGATTCGCTCGGATTTGGCCGTTCAGGGGGATGTTTTAGATGTGATGATCCGCGGGAAAGCCGTGCAAGCCAAAATGATTCCCACTTTATTTTACCAACGAGGAAATTAATCGAGGCACGAAGTCTGAGATTAGTAGATGTATCTGTATACCCAAGGGCAAGATAACAAAAATATTAGGAGGATGATTTTAATGAATCCAGTAGAATTAAAGTATAACAAAGAGCATGAGTACGCCAAGGTCGAGGGAAACATCGTGACGTTGGGGATTACTGATCATGCGCAGGAAAGCCTTGGGGATGTTGTGTTTGTCGAACTTCCTGATGAGGGCGCGACGGTGACGGCCGGAAAATCCTATGGAACGGTGGAGTCTGTGAAAGCAGTCTCTGATCTTACGGCTTCAATCAGCGGAAAAGTCGTGGAGGTGAATTCGTTAGCCTTGGAAACCCCTGAGTTGTTGAACACTGATCCCTATGGAGAAGGTTGGTTGATTAAGGTTGAAGTGGACGATTTATCCCCTCTTAAAGGCATGATGACGGTTGACGAATATGAAGCCTTTCTCGCAGAGGAGGAACATTAGAATGAATTTTGTACCGAATACCGAAAGTCAACAGGAGAGGCTTTTAGCCCGTATCGGAGTTAAGTCGGTTGAGGATCTTTTTGCGGATATACCTGAGGAAATTCGCATGCAACGTCCGCTTGCGATTCGTGGAGGAATGTCAGAGCAGGAATTGGTTAAGCATGTCAAAGGACTGGCGAACCTTAACAAAACAGTGGAGGACTATAGTTCTTATCTTGGAGCAGGAGCTTATGAACATTACATCCCCAGCTTTGTGGACCAATTATTGCTGCGTTCTGAATTTTACACAGCCTATACACCTTACCAACCGGAGATTAGTCAGGGGACACTACAGGCCATCTATGAATATCAGACTTTAGTTTGCGAATTAACCGGGATGGATGTGGCCAATGCCTCTATGTATGATGGGGCTTCGGCTTTGGCAGAAGCTGCTCTTATGACCTGTGATGCGACACGACGGGAAAAGGTGCTCGTCTTGCAAACCGTGCATCCGGAATATCGCGAAGTACTCAAGACTTATCTACCACCCCGAGGTGTGGAACTCATAGAAATTCCTTATAAGGACGGTGCCCTAGATCGATCAGCCCTTGAAGCAGCGCTTCAAGAAGATATTGCGGGTGTCCTTGTTCAGAATCCGAATTTCTTTGGACGGATTGAAGCGGCGGAGGAAATCATAGAACTTGCTCATGCCAAAGGAGCTCTTGTGGTCATGGCGGTCAATCCTGTCTCTTTGGGGTTATTAAAGTCTCCGGGAGAATGTGGCGCAGATATTGTGGTGGGCGAAGGGCAAGCCTTCGGTAATTCTCTTAATTTCGGGGGCCCTTATCTAGGGTTTTTGGCAGTTCGTGACAAGTTTGTCCGGCGGATGCCAGGGCGAATTGTAGGGGCGACCACGGACAAAAGCGGGAGAAAGGGCTATGTGTTAACCCTTCAGGCTCGCGAACAGCATATCCGACGGGAAAAGGCCACGTCCAACATTTGTTCCAATGAGGCACTCTGCGCACTGGCTTTCACCATGCATTTGAGTGCGCTCGGAAAAACAGGGGTCATTGAACTAGCGTATCTCAATTTGCAAAATGCTCACTATGCTGCTCGGGAAATTACCAAAATTCCGGGGATGCGGTTGGCCTTTGCGGGGCCGTTCTTTCATGAATTTGTGATTGAGACGACAATTGAACCCGCTAAAATAAATGCCCTGCTCCTGAAGGATAAGATTATTGGCGGACTTGATCTTGCGCGGTTCTACTCGGAACTGGATCATCATCTCCTTTTCTGTGTGACGGAGACGAAGCGAAAAGTTGATATTGACCGGCTTGTGGCCAGATTGGGGGAAATCCAATGAAAGCATTAGAATTGCTAATTTTCGATCTCAGTGCCGATGAGCGAACTGCGGTCAGCTTACCTGCTTGTGATGTCCCGGAGGTTCCAGTCGAAATGCTTATTCCCGATTATTTACTGGCGCAGCAGGAACCCAATCTCCCGGAGCTTTCGGAAGTGGATGTAGTTCGTCACTTTACACGTCTTTCCACGTTTAACCACGGTGTGGACACTGGATTTTACCCCCTAGGATCATGTACAATGAAGTATAATCCAAAAGTCAATGAAATGTTAGCACGCCTCCCTGGCTTCACAGCTCTTCACCCCTACCAACCTGAAACGTTGACTCAAGGGGCTTTGCAACTTATGGCGGAACTTCAAGAGGATCTCTGTGAATTAGCAGGAATGGATGCTTTTACTCTCCAACCGGCTGCTGGTGCTCACGGAGAAATGACGGGTATGTTAATTATTAAAGCCTATCATAACCACCGTGGGGATAATAAACGCACAAAGGTGATTGTTCCCGACTCAGCTCATGGGACGAATCCCGCGACTGCGGCGATGGCAGGGTATGATATAATTCAGGTACCTTCCAATGAACGAGGCGGGGTTGATCTGGAGGAGTTGAAAAAGGTTGTTAACGACGAGGTTGCGGCCCTCATGCTGACAAATCCTAATACGGTGGGTCTCTTCGATGAAAATATCTTAGAAATTACGAAGCTGATTCATGATGTGGGAGGATTATTATACTACGACGGAGCGAATACCAATGCAATTATGGGTCTCGCACGCCCAGGGGATATGGGTTTTGACGTTGTACACCTCAATTTACACAAAACGTTTGCTACACCCCATGGGGGTGGAGGCCCGGGAGCTGGTCCAGTTGGAGTCAAAGAATTTCTGACCCCGTTTCTGCCGAAGCCGATGGTAATCCGGTGTGAGGATGGGACATTCAAACTGGAGGAGAACCTACCACTTTCCATTGGTCGAGTACGCTCGTTTTATGCCAACTTCTCTGTTTTGGTTAAGGCCTATGCCTACATACGAGGCCTTGGCGGAGAAGGGTTGAAGTCGGCATCGGAAAATGCGGTTATCAATGCTAATTATCTGATGAGCATTCTCAAGGAACACTATTTCCTGCCGTTTGACCGTGTTTGCAAGCATGAATTTGTGATTACTCCAAAAAGCCTGAAAACTACGGGGGTTCATACCTTAGATATCGCCAAGCGTTTGTTGGATTATGGCTATCATCCACCGACCATATATTTCCCGATGATTGTTGAAGAAGCTATGATGATTGAGCCCACGGAAACCGAAAGCGTTGAAACGCTGGATGAATTTGCACAGGTCCTCATCAAAATAGCGGAGGAAGCTCGAAATAATCCCGATCTTGTTAAGAATGCACCTTATACCACGTTGGTGACTAGGTTAGATGAAGTGGGTGCGGTACGGAAGCCGAATTTGCGTTGGAGGAAAGAGTAGTAAGGCGGACGACGGGTAAACAGTCTGTAAGCTAAAGTACTAAAAGTAATAAGTAAAATGCCGCTCGCAAAGGGCGGCTTTTTCCAAATGAGTGAGGAATAAGAGATGGATCAATATGATGCAAAAACCTTGGTTCAACAGGCTTGGAAGGTCCGGAAGGCACATTTTGCAGACGAAATAGTGTTTGAATATCCGACTCAGACGGAGAGTATTACCCTAACTGGTCAGTCCTGTGCCTTGAATTGTGCTCATTGTGGGGGACACTATCTTAAGGGTATGCGCACCGTAGGTGAAATTCAAATCCATGGAGACCTTAATTCTAGCTACCCCTTTCGCAGCGCACTTGTAAGTGGTGGGTGTACTTCCGAAGGGAAAGTCCCATTTGCTCAACACTTAGAATTTCTACACAAACTTAAACAAGACGTACGTTTGAATTTTCATGTTGGGTTACTGGATCGAGATGAAGTCGCCCTATTGAAAGGTTTAGCGGACGTCGTTTCGTTTGATTTTGTCGCAGACCGAGCAACGATTCAGGAGGTCTATGGACTTCAACAGGGGCCGGAAGATTATCGTCGCGTTTACCTTGGGCTGCGAGAAGTCGTGCCAGTCATGCCGCATTTAACCCTGGGTCTGAAAGGGGGAGAATGGTGCGGAGAGGAAAAGGCCTTAGATGCGCTTCAGGAGTTAGGATTCGATGGCCTGATTTTTAATGTTTTTATCCCAACTCCCGGGACACGCTACGCCCAACGGCAACCGCTTCCCGCAGAGGAAGTGGTTCGCTTTTTGGCTCAGGCCAGAATTCGTTTTCCTGACGTACCTCTAGCCTTAGGATGCATGCGACCGAAGGGAAGGTATCGTCTAGTTTTAGATGAAGCGGCAGTTGCCCTAGGAATAAATCGGCTCGTCATACCGACTCCGGGGGCGCGCCGCGTGGCGGATGAATTAGGATTAAGAGTGATTCGTGGAGAGGAGTGTTGTGCGTTATGATGATCCGCTGTTCTATGGGTACGGCTAAAGTATTAGGGTTAAAAAAGCTTAAAGTGGATGCCTTGCCGACAACCGCCTACCTGATGGTCGGGGAACGTTGCCGTTTCAACTGCGCCTTTTGTACGCAAGCTCGTGAGAGCAGTGCTCGCGCAGACCTTCTTTCAAGGGTCAGTTGGCCAAAATTCGAAGATGAAGAGGTTCTTCAAGGGTTAGCCTATGCTGACAGCCAAACCGTGTTGCAGCGAATTTGCTTTCAAGTTGTCCAGGACAAGGCCGCTTTAGAGGAAACGAAGGAATGGGTTAAATCCGTGCAAACTCAAACCCATCTTCCCATCTGCGTTTCAGCCGGTCCACGCACCCTTGAGGAAGTAAAAGAACTTCTTGATCTCGGGGTTGATCATATTAGCATTGCTTTAGACGCAGCAACTCCGGAAATCTATGCTCAAAGTAAAGATGGATCATGGGAGGAGCGCTTTGCTTTATTGAGTGAGTCCGTAAAAAAATTCCCCGGCCATATGGCGACACACTTAATTGTTGGATTGGGAGAAAGTGAAGAGGAAATGGTCACGTGCCTTCAGTCCATGTATGACCTAGGAATAACCGTGGCACTATTTGCTTTCACACCCGTCAAAGGGACACGAATGGAAGGGCGTAAACAGCCTGAGATGTCGCTTTACCGAAGGGTGCAGGTCGCCCATGATTTGATCCGGCATGGTTTGGCGAGGACGGAACAATTTGGATTTCAAGACGGTAAACTTATTCATTTTGGTCTCGATGTGAACGAGCTTCAGGTAAAGAGGGGTGGGGAACCGTTTCAAACGTCCGGTTGTTCGGGTTGCAATCGCCCGTATTATAACGAAACTCCAGGAAAAGAACTCTATAATTACCCTAGGACATTGACCCCGGAAGAGATCGAACAGGCATGGGCACATGTCGAAGAAACGGGATCGAAGGAGTCTGATGAGACTAAGCGAGGAGGGGAAGGAGTATGACGACCTGGCGTTATTTACCTTATAATGTGTTTTCTGGAGCAGAGAACATGGCCATTGATGAAGCTCTATTATTAACCATGGCCAGCATGGTGAATCCCCAACCCTTGCTCCGGTTTTATGGCTGGAAACCAGCGACCCTTTCGCTAGGGTATGCTCAGAGTTACCATAGAGAGGTCGATGAAGAGGCTTGTCAGTTGGAAGGAATTGATATTGTTCGCCGAACAACAGGTGGAAGGGCTGTTTTGCACCAATACGAACTGACTTACAGTCTTATTGCTCCAGAGCATGATCCGAATGTTTCTGGAACAGTAGTACAATCTTACTTAAAAATTAGCCAAGCTTTGTCAATGGGACTTCAGAATCTGGGAGTTCCTGCTGAAATGGTGGCTTCCGGTGGAACTGGAGGAGCCACTTCTTCAGCGTGTTTTGATGCCCCTTCTTGGTATGAACTGGTGGTTGGAGGGCGCAAGCTTGTGGGAAGTGCCCAGATGCGGAAAGAGGGGATGCTTTTGCAGCATGGTTCTATCCTTCTGCATATGGATTCAGATCTTCTCTTTCGGCTTCTGAAGTTTTCCAGTGAAGAAATCCGTCAGAGATTACTAACAGGATTTAAGGCCAAAGCCTGCGCATTAGATGAAGTTTGGACGCGTCCGATTGCGAGGGAAGAGTTGGAACGGGAAATCTGTGCTGGATTCTGTGCCATTATGGGAATCGATTTCCTGCAAAGTCAATTGACGGATCTGGAACAGACGATGATGGAAGAAGTACTTTCAAAATATCAGTCCGAGGCTTGGACTAAAAAGCGTTAGGAAGATTGTAATTTTTTGAACAACTTGCAGGACTTCTAGATAAAAAGTTGAATCTTAAGGGTAAAAGGGGAATTTCTAGGTGTAGAACTATGGGTAATGCTTTTAGAGTACGATGGATGGGGGTAATCACATACAAATTGAAGTACTACCGAGTGCGGGATCACCGCGAATACCTTACCTTGAAGATAAATTAGTCATTGTGATTGATGTTTTGAGAGCCACAAGTACTATGGTAACAGCATTGGCCAATGGGTGTCAGGCCATTATTCCGGCGCTTACGCCTGAGGAAGCTTTGGAAAAACGTTTAACCCTTCCTGGATCATTATTGGGGGGCGAGCGCCATGCGCTGCCAATAGAAGGGTTTGATCTAGGCAATTCACCCTTTGATTATGTTCCGGAAAAAGTGGGTGGCAAAAGAATTGTTATGACGACGACCAACGGTACAAGGGCAATACGAGATGCAAGCGCAGCGCCTTTGATCTGGATGGCTTCTTTTTTAAATATGCAGAGTATCGTGTTGGCTATCTTACGTCAATTTCAAACTGACTGTAAATTTCAAGGGATTGTTGTGTTTTGTGCGGGTACAGAAGAACGGTTTGATCTTCCAGATACGCTTTGCGCGGGAATGATGATCGAAGCTTTAGGTACCAATGTTGTTCTCAATGATTTAGGAGAAGCAGCACGAATTTTATATCGCAGTTCAGAAAATCAGCTTGTAGATATGATTCGCAACTCGGCTCACGGACAAAGGCTCATGTCTCTAGGCCTCGAACGTGATTTGGTTTATTGTTCCACCCCGAATATTTTGCCAATTATCCCAGTCCTTGAAGAGGGAGAAATTGTTTGGTTGACGAAGGGATAAACGATGGGGGAGGAAGTGGCTTTGCCCATAATTATTTGTAAAAAAGGACAAAATTAATGTCGTTTTTCGACGAAATGGAGTATACTACAAGCAACGCATTGTTTGTACCAAACAGAAAGTATAAGTTTCGGGTGGCACAGGGTGCAGACAAAGTGAACGCTTGGCGCACAAGTCAAGTTTTCTTTATTTTGTTCGGTAGTATACTATCGAATAGGGAGGTTGATGAAATCATGGCAAGTTTTAAAGTTTCCGTAGGAATTTCGAACCGACACATTCATTTGTCCCAAGAACATATTGAAGCTCTTTTTGGGCCCGGATACACTTTGACCAAAACTAAAGACCTCAGTCAGCCGGGCCAGTTTGCTTGTGAAGAGACAGTAACGCTTATCGGACCTAAAGGTACGATGCCAGGTGTTCGAATTTTGGGACCTGCAAGGAAAGCTTCGCAAGTGGAGCTTTCTGCAACGGACACCTTCAAAATAGGGGTGAAACCACCTGTTCGAGATTCAGGAAAGCTAGAGGAAACCCCAGGAGTGGATGTTGAGGGTCCGAAGGGGCGCGTTCACTTGGATCAAGGGGTGATTGTTGCCGCTCGACATATTCATATGACTCCAGAAGAAGCTGCAGAGTATTCCTTGAAGGATGGGGATCATGTCCGAGTCGCAGTCCCAGGTCCAAGGGGAGGTAGCCTGGACCATGTACTGGTTAGAGTTAACTCTAATTATGAATTAGATCTGCATCTTGATACGGATGAAGGAAACGCTTTTGGTTTGAAAAATGGCCAGCAACTTGAAGTCTCAACAGATTGAGGAATTTATTTTTTACCTATTGGGGTGAAGGAATCTTCATAAATGATGATTTAAAGAGAATTAAGGGCTTTCGCGGGTTGCGCGAAGGCTCTTTTCTTTTTTATACCAGTCAGAAAGTATAAGTTTCGGGTGGCATAAGTGCAACTAGGGCGACCGCCTTCGCCAAGGCTTGGCGTTAGCCAAGTTTTCTTTATGGGCATTCGGCCTTCTGATGACGTGGAAGGAATAAGTCGAGATTTTTGTTAAATTACAGTGTAAATTCTACAACTGATGGGAACACTGAAATGGAGTTTTAATACGAGGTGAATAAGGTGACCGCTTCTGATGAACAAGATAAAGTCATAACATTTCAGTCTGCGAGTGCCGAAAAAACCATTTCCTTGAAAGTTCAGGAGTGGATCGACCTAAGGCATCAGGTCACATTATTGGCAGAGACTCTAGAAAAGATGAGATTGGCTGAATACATCGCGTATCTGAATCGTCCAGGACGTCTACTTTGGTATAATTTCCTTACCGGTCTTGTGCGGGGGCTGGGAACGGCCTTAGGAGCTGGGGCTCTTGCAGGAGTCGCTTATTTCCTATTAAAACGAATAGTTGTGCTGAATTTACCGGTCATTGGAGGGTTTATTGCAGAACTGAGTAAGTACGTTCAACAGCCTTAGATACGATAGGAGGGCGAGTTTATGAAAGAACAGATGAGTTACACTAAACTAATCGATACTCTCCGCGAAGAGAGAAAAGATTCGATCGAAACCGCGACTGAGCTTATTAATGGAGATATGAGAGAGTCCTTGGGTGAATTGTCAGTTTTAGACAATCATCCTGCAGATATTGGCACAGAGGTTTATCAGCGGTCTCAGGATGTCGCTGAACATGATCGTCTGCTCCACAGAGTTGAAGCGATTGACGCTGCATTGGAACGCTCCAAAAAGGGAGAATATGGTATATGTGAACATTGTGGGCGCGAAATCCCCTTTGAACGACTCGAAGCCTTGCCCTACACTACCGTATGCACTGAATGCAGTCGCGAGGAGGAGAAGGAAGAGCAACACTCGTTACATCGCGAACCGGTAGAGAACGAAATTTTGAATCGCCCCTTTTCAAGAACTTTCAACGATGGCACGGATCGGGTAGAATTTGATGGTGAAGATTCTTGGCAGGCAGTGGCCCGTTATGGAACCTCAGATACTGCTCAAGATTTAGGGACAAATAGAGATGTCTCGGATCCAAATGACGTATACGAAGATGCAGATGAAGTGATTGGGGCAGTACAATATATTGAAACCCTTGAAACTGAAAGGGAACCGGAAGGACGGGGGAATACAATTCACTATAGCAAGTAGGAAGCACGGGGACGGTTCTTCTGCTTCGTTCATCGGGGGAGGAAGTGTCTTAGTCTGTTCACACACGCTCCATTGCTATTCGCTTGGCACCACACCACCCTTATTGTCATTCTTGCTGGTGCTGAGCCAGCAGGGAGGTCTGGCCTGGAAATTGATGCTAGACAGTGTTTAAAAAATGAATAGTTTGCCCTGCTTCGTGCCCTGTGTTAAGATGAGGAAAAGAGCAGGGGAGGTTAGTCAGGTGGTGGTTTGGCTTGCTATGATCGGGGTGTGGATTCTTGATCGCTTATTCAAAGTGTTGGTTCAAACGCACTTTATTCCGGGTGAGACACTGATAGTCATCCCCAAAGTATTTCATCTGACGTTTGTTTTAAATCCAGGCGCGGCATTCGGCTTGATGGCCGGTCGGACCTGGATTTTTGTCGTTACCGCGTTGATAGTGGTTGGCGGGGTAATATATGGACAGTTTCGTATTCCACGCAGTGAAGTGCTTATGCGTCTGTCTTTAGGAATGATAGGAGGCGGGGCACTAGGAAACTTGTATGATAGACTCGTTATTGGGCGTGTGGTGGATTATCTGGATTTCCAGATCTGGCCGTTTGTCTTCAATTTTGCGGATAGTATGATAGTTGTAGGCGTAGGATTACTTATTTTCAACTTATATCAGCAAGAAAAGGCTCAAGCTAAATCTGTATCAGAAAAATAAACGGTTGAAGAATTGGCGGGGTAAGTGAATGGACGAAATACTAAATGAAGTAGCTCTGGAGGATCTTGAATTAGACGAACAAGTTTTTGATGAGAGAAATTCGTTTGTAGGTGTTGATCTATCGTCTGAAAAGGAGACGTTTGAACTTCCCGAAGGAATTCGCCTAGACGTTGGGGTGACTGATGTTCTGGGAAAGAGCAGGTCTTTTGTTCAAGGAATCATTGCTCAAGAATGTATAAAAGTTAATGGCTCAGCCAAAAAAGCGAATTATAGGGTGCGCCTGGGTGACAAGATTGAAGTGGAGCTTCCTTCTGCAAGCAAGTCAACGGCCGAACCGGAAAATATCCCGATCGAGATTCTGTATGAGGATGAAGATGTTTTGGTTGTGAATAAACCCCAGGGTATGGTAGTTCATCCGGCACCGGGGGCATGGTCGGGAACCCTGGTTAATGCCTTGTTATATCATTGTCATAATCTTTCGGGTATTAACGGGGTATTACGTCCAGGGATTGTACATCGTATTGACAAAGATACATCGGGGATTTTGGTGGTGGCTAAGAATGATGTCGCCCATCAAGGGCTCGCTGCTCAACTTAAAGAGCATACTATGAATCGGAAATATTTGGCGTTAGTCCACGGGGTGGTATCCGAACCTTCTGGGACTGTAGACGCGCCCATTGGACGAGACCCATCGGACCGTAAGCGCATGGCCGTGGTGATGCTTCATTCGAAATCTGCCGTCTCGCATTATACTGTATTAGAACGTTTTAATGAGAGTACCTATCTGGAAGTGCGTTTAGAGACTGGTCGGACTCATCAGATCCGTGTTCATATGGCCTATGTCAAACATCCAGTTCTCGGGGACCCCGTGTATGGGCCGAAAAAGAATAGGTATGGCCTACAAGGGCAAATGCTTCATGCTGCACATTTGGGATTTGAACATCCGCGCAGTGGGGTATGGATGAAGTTTGATGCCCCTGTGCCCGAAAGATTTGCAGCCCTCATTGAAAAGTTGAGGAGGAGTGGGGCATCTTGCATTGACTTTTAGACTATCCTGAAGTAAACTTAGTGAAAGTGTTATGGCCTTTAATGAAGTCCTGAGAGGCTTGGGAAGGCAGACGGAAGTTAGGGAGACTGTCTGCTATTCAGACAGTTTTTTTGTACATTTCTTTCAAATCTGCGGACCGAAGGATAAGCCATAGGGGGAAAGGAGATAGTTGAGCCTTGGAAGGAATCGTTAAAAGTAAAATTTTAGATGCTGATGGGATTCGACGAGCGATTACCCGTATTGCACACGAGATCGTGGAAAAAAATAAAGGGACTGATAAACTGGTTTTAGTGGGGATTCGTCGTCGAGGGGTGCCTTTAGCGGAGCGAATTCAACAATACATTGAGGAATTTGAAGGAGTAAAGCTTCCTCTCGGAATTCTGGATATCACACTTTATCGTGATGACTTAAGTACTATTGATATTCATCCTGTGGTTCACGAAACGGATGTTCCTGTGAGCATTGAAGGGAAATGTGTAATTCTGATCGATGATGTGCTCTATACTGGGAGGACGGCTCGTGCAGCATTAGATGCGACGATGGATTTAGGAAGGCCAGAGCGCATACAATTGGCAGTTCTAGTGGATCGAGGACATCGGGAGTTGCCCATACGTGCAGATTATGTCGGCAAAAACCTTCCCACGTCAAGTCGGGAAATTGTAGCGGTTCGTTTGCAGGAAGTAGATGGGGACGAGGATGTACTCTTACTGGAACGGGAAGATAAAAATCCAAGTTAAATAATACAAACGAACAAAATGAGACTTTACCCTTTAAATGCTATCCAGAGAGATAGTCAAGGGGCGAGTGGATATAGGTTTTAAGCCTATTTTAACTCCTCTCCCTCTTGGGACGAGGATTTTTTTAATGTCCCCATACTTGCGTACTTGCACACTTGGGATTTAAGCACAAATTATAAGAGATAATAAGAGTGAAAGAAGTTAGGGAGGGTTACTATGAAGTGGCAGCGTAAAGATATTCTAGCGATAGAAGATATGAGCGTGGAGGAAATTCGTCAGATTCTGCATACTGCAAAAGTAATGAAAGAAATATTAATGCGCCCGATTAAGAAGTTGCCCACGTTAAAAGGGAAATCCGTGGTTAATCTCTTCTATGAAGCAAGTACTCGAACACGAACCTCCTTTGAAATGGCTGGAAAGGTTTTGGGGGCCGATACGACTAGTATCGCAGTTGCCCAGAGTAGTGTGAGTAAAGGGGAAAGTTTGTATGACACCGCCAAGACGATCCAAGCGATGCGCGCTGATCTGGTGATCCTTAGGCATCCCAGTTCAGGTTCTGCAAACTTTTTGGCGGATATTCTGGATGCGGGGGTCATTAATGCCGGAGACGGTCAGCATGAACATCCAACCCAAGCTTTACTGGACATTTTTACGATGGAGGAGCGTCTCGGTGCCATAGAAGGCAAGAATGTTGTTATCGTTGGGGACGTTTTGCACTCTCGGGTTGCTCGGAGCAATGCTTGGGGGCTTCAGAAACTTGGTGTGAATGTGACTTTGGTGGGTCCTCCAACTCTACTTCCGGTTGAGATGGAGGGGCTGGGTGTGAAAATGTCTCATAATCTTGACAGCGCTTTACTGGGAGCAGATGTCGTGATGGCACTTCGCCTCCAACTTGAACGGCAGAAAAGTGGGCTATTCCCGAGCCTTCGTGAGTATAGTCATCTCTATGGTTTGACGACTGAACGTCTAAAGAAAACAGGAAAACAGAGTATTGTGTTACACCCTGGTCCGATGAACCGGGGTGTAGAAATCTCGGATGATGTGGCTGATGGTGTAGACTCTTTAATTGAGAGGCAGGTTACGAACGGGGTAGCCATTCGTATGGCTCTTATATATTTACTGATAGGAGGAGCTAGCAATGTGGTGGCTTAAAGAGGTAAGGGTTATTGATCCGAGTCAAACGATTTCTTCTCCCCGCGATGTTCTAATCAAGAGCGGGAAGGTGTTAGAAATCTCTTCCTCAATGACAGAGGCTGAGGTTTTAGAAAAAGCGCAGGGCGAAGCAGTGGAAACTATCGATGGTCAAGGAAAGTTCCTTTTTCCGGGGCTAATTGATGTCCACACTCATCTGCGTGAACCGGGTCAAGAGGACAAAGAGGATATTTTGAGTGGTTCACGAGCTGCAGTGCGCGGAGGATTTACAACCATTCTGGCCATGGCGAACACGCAACCGGTGATTGACAATCGAGCTTTAGTTGAATTTGTACGCTTGCAGGGTGAACGTGCAGGGTATGCCCATGTATTGCCGATTGGGACGGTTACCAAAGGGATGCAGGGGATCGAGCTGGTCGAAATGGCAGATATGAAAGAGGGCGGAGCTGCGGCCTTTTCCGATGACGGAAAAAACATTCAAAGCGCAGAAGTGATGAGGCTCGCTTTAGAATATGCCAAACTGACAGGGCTGCCAATTATTAGTCATTGCGAGGATAAAGACTTGGCCGGAGATGGTCTGATGCGCCGCGGGGTGGCGTCAGGTCGGATGGGCTTAAGAGGTATCCCAGCCAGTGCAGAAAGCGTGATTGTAGCTCGGGATTTGTTACTGGCTGAGGAAACAGGCGGAAAACTTCATCTCGCCCATATTTCGACCACAGAGAGTGTCGACTTGATTCGTAGAGCTAAAGCCCGTGGGGTAGATGTCACGGCTGAAGTGAATCCTCACCATTTGATCTTTTGCGATGAAGAGATAAAACTTACGGATACCGTACTTAAAGTGAATCCTCCTTTGGGTTCCCGAGAAGACCGAGAGGCCCTTATTGAAGGGCTTCGTGATGGCACCCTCGATATGATCGCGACGGATCATGCTCCCCATACCCAGGCGGAAAAAGCTCGACCCTTTGCGGAGGCACCGTTTGGCATTGCGAGCCTAGAAACTGCCTTGAGTGCAGTGTGGCAAAATTTGGTGTTGCCCGGACGCTTATCCCTAGATCGGGTGATCGAGGCCTGGAGCGTTTCTCCGGCACGACGGTTCGGTTTGCTCGGGGGAACTCTAAAACCCGGATCGCCAGCAGATATGGTGCTCTTTGACCCGGATTTTTCGGAAGTCATCGACCCGGCCAAGTTGGTTTCGAAAGCACGAAATACCCCGTTCTTGGGAAAAACCCTACATGGCTTTCCAGTTATGGTGTGGGTGGAAGGCAGACTGGTCCAGAGAAATCGGACAGTACAATAAAAACACCAGTAGAGAGACTTTGCAAATAGAATTTGAGAGATAGAGAGGAAGTGTTGAAGGTGGCTTATCTCGTTTTTAAGGATGGGACGGCCTTTGAAGGGGAAGAATTTGGGTCCTGGCTGAAGAGCTCGAACGCAGTGACAGAGCAGGAAGTGGTCTTCAATACCTCCATGAGTGGCTATCAGGAAATGGTCACGGATTTGTCCTATGCGGGGCAGATTCTCGTCCTGACTCAACCGCAAATCGGAAATTATGGCTGGCACCATGAAGAAAATGAAGCGGCTAAAACTCGTCTGCAGGGACTTGTTGTGCGGGAGCTTTCCGAGGGAGAGGGGAGTTTGCATGGTGAGGGATCGTTGGAGGACTATTGCCAGCAATATGGTGTACAGGGATTAAAGGGCGTGGATACGCGGGCCTTGACAAGGTATTTACGACAATTCGGCACATTACCAGGCGTACTGGTTCAAACTCAGGAGGAGGCGCTGGAGTTCTGGGCGAATTTCCAAGGAAATGACGCAACAAAGGAGAAAAGCGAACATTGGGTCTATCGCTCGACGGTCAAAGAAGCCTATGAGATACCAGGTTCAGGCCCGTTAATCGCTGTACTCGACTTTGGCGTCAAACGAAATATTATTCGTAACCTTCAGGAGAGAGGATTCAGAATCATGGTGTTCCCGGCTGGGTCAACCCCAGAAGAAATTCTCAGACAGCGACCCAGCGGAGTGGTTCTAAGCAATGGTCCTGGAGATCCTGGCGAATTGTTGGAATGTGTGGCTACGGTGCGCAGGCTGTATGATAAGTTACCCGTCCTGGGCATTTGTTTAGGGCATCAACTCTTGGCTTTAGCTGCGGGTGGGGCAACCTACAAGCTACCATACGGGCATCGTGGGGGAAACCATCCGGTCATCGATTTGCGTTCGGGAAAAGCTACCATGACGTCCCAAAACCACGGGTATGCTGTGCAGGAAGAATCTTTAAAGGGTTCAGGTTTTGAAGTGACGTTGCGTAATCTTAATGATGGAACCGTTGAAGGGATGGAGCACCTAACCTATCCTATCTTATCCGTGCAATTTCATCCGGAAGGCGCTCCAGGGCCGGAGGAGAACGCTGAAATTTTCGACAGGTTCAAGGAACTGGTCGAGAGTGGTTTATCTAGAAAGGGGAGAAGATAGGAATGCCCAAAAAAGAGTGGAAAAAGGTTCTAGTGATCGGATCTGGCCCCATCGTGATTGGGCAGGCAGCCGAGTTTGACTATGCAGGCACACAGGCCTGCAGGGCTCTGCGCGAAGAAGGGGTAGAAGTAATCCTCGTCAATTCCAATCCCGCAACGATTATGACAGATCGGGAAACGGCGAACCGAGTCTATATTGAACCTTTGACGGTTGAATCTGTGGAACGAATTATTGAGCGAGAAAGGCCAGATGGCTTGATCCCTACGATGGGAGGGCAAACCGGTCTGAACCTGGCGTATCAACTTGCCAAACGAGGGGTTTTGGAACGCTGTGAGGTCACTCTGATGGGAACTTCCTTGAAGAGCATCGATCAAGCGGAAGATCGGGAAAGTTTTCGGACCTTGATGCAGGAGCTGGGTGAACCAATTCCTGAAAGCAAGATTGTATCCGAGGTCGAAGAGGCACTCGCCTTCGCCCAAGAAACGGGATACCCACTTATTGTACGTCCAGCCTTTACCCTGGGAGGAACTGGGGGAGGGATTGTGCGCAGTGCTGAGGAAATGGTGCAGATTGCAGCAAGTGGTTTGCAGGCCAGCCTCATTGGTCAGATCTTAGTGGAGCGCAGTGTGGCTGGTTGGAAAGAAGTTGAGTTTGAAGTCTTACGGGATGGAATCGGAAACTGCATCACAATTTGCCACATGGAAAACATGGATCCTGTCGGAATTCATACCGGGGATAGTATTGTTGTTGCCCCTTGTCAAACCTTGACCGATCGGGAGGTTCAGATGTTGCGCAGCTCTTCACGGAGGATCGTGAATGGTTTGGGAATTGAAGGGGGCTGCAATGTCCAGTTTGCGCTTCACCCTTCGCGCATGGAATACGTGGTGATTGAGGTCAACCCCCGTCTCAGTCGTTCTAGCGCTCTCGCTTCCAAGGCCACAGGATACCCGATAGCTAAGGTTGCTGCCAAAATAGCCTTGGGTTATGCGCTGACAGAACTTAAGAATGCTGTCACAGGGAAAACCTCGGCTTGTTTTGAACCAGCCTTGGACTATGTAGTGGTCAAAATTCCGCGCTGGCCTTTTGATAAATTCTCAGAGGCAGACCGGCGTTTGGGCACTCAGATGAAGGCCACGGGCGAAGTGATGGGCATCGGTCGGAACTTGGAAACTGCCCTCCTCAAAGCCGTCCGTTCTCTCGACATCAAGGTGTACGGAGTCCGCTTGCCGGAACTCGAGGGACTATTGGATGCCGAACTTAAAACCGCTTACCTTAAGCCGGATGATCGACAGCTCTTCGTTTTGGCTGAAGCACTGAGGCGCGGCCGGACGGTGGATTCGCTGGCAGAGGAGACAGGCTGGAATCGGTATTTTTTGGTGATAATCAACCGCTTGGTGGAGAACATAGCCTTATTAGAAAAGGCACCGTGGGATCAGAAAATGTTACTTCGGGCTAAGCGGCTTGGGTTCGCTGATCGGGAAATTGCAGACCTCTGGAAAAGCACGGAAGATGAGGTCTACCGCTTCAGAATTGAGCAGGGTTTGTGCCCGGTTTTCAAAATGGTTGATACCTGTGCAGGTGAGTTTGAGGCCACAACCCCCTACTTCTATTCCAGCTATGATGTTGAGGACGAAGGGGAGGTTCATAAGCGGCCCAAAGTGGTCGTCTTAGGATCAGGCCCGATTAGGATCGGTCAGGGGATTGAATTTGACTATTGTTCTGTGCATGCGGTCATAGCCCTGCGCAAGGCCGGGTATGAAAGTATTATTATTAATAACAATCCTGAGACAGTCTCCACGGACTTTGACACGGCCGATCGGCTTTATTTCGAACCCTTAACCCTGGAGGATGTCTCGGCGATTCTGGACAAAGAACAGCCTGATGGCGTGGTGGTTCAGTTTGGGGGACAGACCGCGATTGGCTTGGCTAGTGGGCTAGCTGGGCGTGGATATCGTATTTTAGGTACGTCTGTGGAAGACATTGATCGAGCGGAGGAACGAGGGACTTTTGATCGCGTTCTGCAAGAACTTGGGGCCAAACGGCCACGCGGAGGTGGCGCCACGAATATGCAGCAAGTTCAACGTGTGGCCCAAGAGATCGGATTTCCCTTAGTGGTTCGCCCTTCCTATGTGTTGGGTGGGAGAGCCATGGACATTGTCTATGAAGAAAAGGAATTAGAGACCGTTGTCAGGCGAGCCCTGTCGGCCTCCTCGGACCAGGAGATCTGGATGGATCAGTATCTGCTCGGGACAGAGGTAGAAGTGGATGCGATCTCTGACGGAGAAAATGTCTTCATCCCTGGGATCATGGAGCATCTGGAGCGAGCAGGCGTGCACTCTGGGGATTCTATTGCGGTCTATCCGCCTCAAACCTTAGATTTGAATATGCAAGAGCGCATTATTGCATTGACAGAATCCTTAGCAAGGTCTTTAAAAATAAAAGGGCTGCTGAACATTCAATATGTGATTTATCAGAAAGATCTTTTTGTTCTCGAAGTTAACCCTCGCTCAAGTCGCACCGTTCCTTTTCTGAGTAAAGTCACCGGGGTTCCAATTATCGATTGGGCAACTCAAGTGATCTTGGGCAGGAAATGGGAAGAGATTAAGATTCCACGCGGCCTCTGGCCGACCGGGGATCGGGTGGCCGTCAAAGCTCCCGTGTTCTCTTTTTCCAAGCTTCAACGAGTCGAACCCTCTTTGGGCCCAGAGATGAAATCCACCGGCGAAGTGATGGGAATGGATCGGACCTACGAAAAGGCTCTCTTCAAAGCGCTTCAAGGAGCGGGTCTCTCCTTTACAACGTATGGTTCCGTGTTCGTGACCTTGGCAGATCGTGATAAAGCGGAAGGGTCTGCCCTCGCTCGGCGCTTCGCTGAACTTGGGTTTCGCATTTTAGCGACAGAGGGAACGACGCGCTATTTGAAGGACGAAGGATTAAGAGTGGAAAAGATTGCTAAGCTGCATGATGGCTCGAACGAAATTATTGACGGAATTCGGAAACAAATAATCCAATATGTCGTCAATACAACAACCCATGGGCGAGTTCAGGAAAGTGATGGATTCGCAATCCGCAGAGCAGCTGTGGAACATGGAATTCCTTGCTTCACGAGTCTCGATACCGCCGCGGCGTTGCTCCAGGTGCTGGAGAGCATTTCACCAGGTCTCTTGCCGCTGTAGGATGCGCGAAGCACGAACTGTGTTTTTAGTATCGGATATAGTAAACTTACCTCAACAGAGGTTTACTAAGAACTTAATATGGGAATCGCGAACCACGAAAGGAGAGGGTGCCATGCTTACGGAAGGACAAGTCGTTGTTCATGAGAGGTTGGGAGCTGAAGATCAAAGGCTCAGGCGATTGGTTTTAAAAGGACCGATGGCCCTAACCGCGAAGGCCGGACAATTCGTGGCCATCCAAGTTCAGGATCTTGCGCTTTCTTCATTCGATCCCTTATTGCGACGACCCATTAGCATAGCAGGGATTTCTCAAGAACGTGATGAGATAACCTTGCTTTACCGAATTGTGGGTCGAGGAACTGAAATCTTAGCACGAGCAATGTGTGGGGATCAGCTTAGTGTTATGGGGCCTTTGGGAAATGGCTTTTCTTTGCCTGAAGAAGGAGAATTGTGGCTGGTTGCCGGAGGAATCGGTGTATTTCCGCTTTATGCCCTAGCACAAAGCGCACTCGCTCGGGGTCTGAAGGTGCGTTTGTTTTGGGGAGGAGAAAATCAATCTTTTCTAGAGAGTGCGGGACTTTCCTCTTGGCAAGCTCTTGGGATTCCGAACTACCTCAGTACCTTAGATGGAAGTTTAGGACAAAAGGGTCTTGTGACTGAACAGGTACAGGAACGATTATCTCAAGCGACGAGCGGCGGCAAGATAAGCGTAGCCACTTGTGGTCCTAAGAAGATGATGCAGGCGGTTGCGGAACTGTGCGTGAACTTTGGAGTCCCTGTGGAAGTTTCACTGGAAGAACGCATGGGGTGTGCTGTTGGAGCCTGTTTAGGGTGTGTGTGTACGCTTAGAGATGAAATGGGTAATCTGATCCATAAAAAGGTCTGTCAGGATGGACCGGTTTTTCGGGGCAAGGAGGTTGTTTGGGATGAGACCTGTTGATTTTACAACCCAGCTTGCGGGTATTAGTTTAAGAAATCCGGTCCTTACGTCCTCGGGGACCTATGGGTTTGGCGAGGAGTATGCCGCTTATTGTCCCGTCGAAGCTTTAGGGGGAATAACTCTGAAGGGGATTACCCCCTTGCCACGGTTGGGAAATCCAGTTCCTCGGCTTGCGGAAACGCCAGCAGGTCTACTAAACTCAGTCGGTCTGGAAAATCCGGGCTTAGAAGAATTTCTAAAATCCTATCTGCCCAAGGTGCGAAAATTACCCACTGCGGTGATTGCCAATATCTCTGGCTTTTCTCTGGAGGACTATGTACAGATAGCTCGTGCGTTGCAACGGGATTCAGGGTTAGCCGCCCTAGAAGTCAACATTTCCTGCCCAAATGTCAAACATGGTGGGATGCATTTTGGCACGGATCCTGGGAGCGCCGAAGAAGTGATTGCGGCAGTTAAGGTAGAAACTGATTTGCCGATTATCGCCAAGCTCTCACCGAACGTCACAGATATTGTAGGGATGGCTCGAGCTGTCCAGCGTGGGGGAGCGGATGCTTTATCGCTCATTAACACGCTTTTAGGAATGCGCATTGATCTTGACCAACAACGTCCTGTCTTAGCCAATACGTTCGGCGGGCTTTCCGGACCCGCTATTCGACCAGTTGCTGTGCGTATGGTTTGGCAAGTGGCCGAAGCTGTGGATTTACCCATCATAGGAATGGGTGGGATCACTACGTGGCAGGATGCTGTGGAATTTCTCTTGGCGGGGGCAACGGCTGTAAGTATTGGCACCGGAAACTTTGTCAATCCCCAGGCTCCACTAGAGATCCTACAGGGAATTCAAGATTACTGCGAGAAAAGAGGGCTAGCGTCCGTGCGGAAATTAGTCGGACTAGCGCATAAGGCGTAACGTGTCTATCTGACCAAGTTAGTCTCTATGTGAGTCCGTAGGCGATAAGCATAATTCGACAAGTCGTCCCAAGAACTTAGAAATGGAGGGTTATCGTTTGGATGTGACATTGAATAATCGTCGGGTCATGGTGGCTCTTGATGTGCAAGGGCGCGAAGAAGCATTAGTCTTTGCTAAAGCACTTCAAGGCAGTGGGTGTTGGCTTAAAGTGGGCCTAGAACTGTATGCCTATACTGGGCCCGCGATGATCCATGAACTGAAAACTTTGGGATTTCCCATTTTTCTGGACTTGAAGCTTCACGATATTCCCACAACGGTGGAACGGGCGATTCGCGGATTTGTTCAGTGTGGTGTGGACATGATCAATGTCCATTGCAGTGGCGGTTATGACATGATGGCGAGGGCTGCCCATGCTGTGCAGGAAGCAGGAAGCAAGCTGTCAAGCATTCCGAAAGTGATTGGGGTTACGGTCCTCACAAGTATGTCAGAAGATCAATTTAGACAAGAGATGGGAGTAGAGCGAAAACTCCAGGAGCATGTGGTTGAACTTGCAAAACTTGCTGAAAGGGCAGGGCTCGACGGAGTAGTTGCTTCGGCGAGAGAGGCGAGGGAGATAAGACAAAGCACCAAGCCTGGTTTCCTGATTGTTACACCAGGGATTCGTCCGGCCTGGAGTGAAGCGCAGGACCAAATGCGGGTCCTAACCCCACATGCAGCCTTAGCTGCGGGAAGCTCATATCTCGTGGTCGGGAGGCCGATTACTCGCGCTGAGAATCCTCGCCAGGCCTTGGAACGACTATGGATACTGTAGGAAAAGGAGAGAAATAAGGATATGAATAACGAATCAAACAACAGATTAAACAAAGGTAATGCACCATTAACTTCTGATGAATACCTTGACGTCTTTAGAAAAAGCGCAGCTTTACTGGACGGTCATTTTCTGCTCACCTCAGGAAAACATAGTGCACAGTACATGCAGTGTGCCCAAGTACTTCAATACCCAGACCGAGCAGCCATTCTAGCAGAGGGACTCGCCGCATCATTCCGCGACATGGACATTCAAACCGTTATCGGTCCCGCCATGGGGGGGATTTTGGTAGCCCATGAAGTCGCTAAGGCCCTCGGGGTACGGGCCTTATTTACTGAACGGGAAAACGGAATTATGCGTTTGCGCAGAGGGTTTACGCTTTCCCCTGGAGAACGCGTGTTGGTCGTTGAGGATGTGATCACGACTGGTGGATCCGTTCGAGAGGTATTATCAGTGGTCAGGGAATTGAAGGCTATTCCGGTGGGCGTTGGTGTGCTTGTGGACAGAACAGGCGGAATAGTGGATTTTGGGTTGCCGCAGAGTTCAATTATACAGCTAAACATTCAGGCTTTCGAAGCACAGGAATGCCCGCTTTGTGCTCAAGGGATTCCAGCAATTAAGCCCGGAAGTCGGAAAGTCTAAAAATAAAAACACGCTCTTTAAGTACGAGCGTGTAAAAAACAAGAACCAAGGTCAAGCTTGAATATCAATTTTATAGTTGTTGTAATTGTTGGAAACAGAGATCGTTGAGGGCTGTGTTACTTGTTAACCTCCTCGTTAGATAGATTTACGGTAAAAAGATCTCGAATTTCACTTAATCAATCTATCGAATTGAACTCTTGGAAATACCTTTGAGTTTAAGAACTTTGCCAATCAATACAAAATTATATAGTTAGTATATACCAAGAGATCAGATGAATACAACTTTATCGGATCTCTTGTGCTAGCTTGGTATGACGATGAAGAGTGGTAAAAAACCTTTGTTAATATGAATAATATAATCAAATCGTGACATTAGCTAGATATTTGATATAATTAACCAAATAATGTAACGAGAAGGGAGCCGAGTCATGAAAAAAGTAATACTATTTGTGATCGACTCTCTTCATCCTGTGGTCTTGGGAAGGATTCTTGCGGAGGGTAATGCTCCGGCTCTCGGCTTTTTAGCTAAACACGGAAGATACTTCGAGCACACTGTCTCTTCTTTTCCAACTATGACCCCGGTTGCCACGAGTTCTATGATCACAGGAACTTGGCCTGACCGGCACGGAGTTCCGGGTTTTATCTGGTATAACGAGGAAATTCGGAAAATCGTGGATTACGGAGCAACTTGGCAGGGCGTTTTGAAAAATGGTCCAGACAAAGTTATTCGCAATTTACTCTTGAAGCTCAATGCAGAGCATCTTGCTCTGGAAACGCCGACACTGTATGAAAAATTAGAGGCCTCGGGCTACAGTACGGGGAACATTAATCTTTTTATGCATCGAGCTACACACCAGTACCAAGCGAAACTTCCGTTTTTGATCGCTTTAGCGACAGGTTTTCGTCTTAAAGAAGAAAAGGTATCAGGACCTTCTCATTTGACCTTAGGTCAGCTTATCCACCCGCCTTTCTCAGGTCGGTTAACAACTTACCCGAGAGGGGTTTTTCATCGCTTTGGCTTTAATGACGCCTTTTCTGGAAAAATAGCTGCTCAGCTTGTTCGTGAGGGTAAACAACCGGATTTCACGGTCGTTTATTTTCCGGATAATGATAAAAACTCACATCTCTTCGGCCCTTTGCGCACAGGACCTTCTATTGAACGTACGGATCAGCAAGTGGCTGCGGTTCTGGATGAATTTGGTTCCTGGGAGAAAGCTCTGGAACAAAATTTAATGATTGTGACGGGGGACCATTCCCAGTCGACGGTTGGATTGGGCGAAGAATACCTCATTGATTTAGATCATTCTCTCAAGACCTTTAAACGATTAAAGGCCACAGAAGAGGCAAATGGAGACAAGAACAAAGAGATTGCTATTTGTCCGAACGAACGAATGGCCTTTATTTACCTCCTCCAGCGGGAGAACGAAATTTTACCCGAAGTCGTAGGGATTATGGCTAAAGATCCACGCAATGCCCAGATCGCTTGGAAGGTTTCCGAAAATAGATATTGTGTTATCCAAGGCGGCACGGAAAAACAGCTCTCTTTTTCACGCATTGGCCTTTATCGAGACGTATATGGGCAAAGCTGGTCCTTCGAAGGAGATTTGACTGTGGTCGATGCCCTGGTTATAGACGAGCAAAAACTTGAATTTGGGAAGTTTCCGGATGCGTTTACTCGTCTGATTTCAGCCCTTGAAGCACGAAGCGGAAGCCGAGTCGTTGTTTCTGCAGCAAAGGGGTATGAGTATTTTGCGGAAGGGGCACCCATTCATCCTGGTGGGGGGAGCCACGGATCTCTTGAAGAAGAGGATTCGACGGTGCCTATGATCGTTGCTGGAATGCCGGTAAGGTTAGAACATCCGAGAATTATTGATTTGTATCCAATGATTCTCGGGCATTTTGGGTTATAGAGAGAGAGGATTTCGTTTATGAAACGCGCAGTTGGACTCTTGGTGCTTGCAACGATCCTTTGGAGTGGTAATTATATTTGCGGCCGCTTTTTAGCGACTGCTTTACCGGCAACGTTACTGAATACAATTCGGTGGGCCATTTCTACAGCCATACTTTTCGGAATACTAGCCATCAACAAAAAAGAGATACCCATTTTTACAAGGTGGAAGGAATTTTTGATCCTAGGGTTCTTCGGTATATTTGCCTTTTCAACTCTGAATTACATGGGTTTAAGATTGATCAGTGCATCTCAGGCCGGAATGATTTCAGCAGGTACTCCGGTGGCGATACTCCTGTTTACCTCTCTTATACTTGAAGAACATATTAAAGGAAAGTCTTGGCTGGGTACCATTGTTTCCTTAATAGGCGTTGTTCTCTTGTTTATGGGAAAAAAAGGAGATGCGTTCAATGGATCATGGCTTGGAGGCCTTGAAACCCTTCTCGCGGGTTGCACGTGGGCTCTCTATACCGTATTTGGGAAGAAGTTCGGTAAAAACACGGATCCGTTAACGATGACAGCGGGGGCAGCCTTCTATGGTACGCTCTTCAGTGCTCTGAGCTGTATCGTAACGGTTCAACCGAATATGATTCATATGACGGCAAGTGCTTGGCTTGCAGTGATCTATGTGAGTACTTTGGCATCTGTTGGCGCTTTTTACGCCTGGAACGCGGGTGTTAAAGTTCTTAGCGCGAGTAAAGCCGCTCCTTATCTTAACTTGCTGCCAGTGTTCACGGTTGTTCTTGGTGTTCTCGTATTAAAGGAACAAATTTCCGGGACCTCATTTGTAGGAGGCGTAATTACTATTTTGGGAGCGATTTTGGCAACGCTTTGATACCTTCTCTCGACAAGCTACATTCATCCAAGATTCGTAGTTTCTTGAATTGCTTTTGTACCAAGACGTAAGGGGAGCCCTCCGGTGAGACGAAGGACTCCCCTTTTTGAATTATTGGGAGTTGTGAGAAACTCATTTAATAACCCTAACCTTTAGAACTCCATTAATCTCTCTGATTTTCTTAACTATACAGTCACTTGAAGATGATTCAATATCAATAAGGGTATAGGCCCATTGTCCTTTACTCTTATTCGTCATGTCGGAAATATTAATGTTTTCTTGAGCAAAAGCTGAAGTGAATTGGCTGAGCATGTTGGGTATATTGCGATGATTAATGGCTAGACGTCCTGCTAGAGTACATACTCCCATGTCACAGTTTGCATAGTTTACGGAATTTTTTATATTTCCATTTTCAAGGTAATCCATTAATTGTTCTACAGCCATTATTGCACAGTTATCTTCTGATTCATTCGTCGAAGCTCCCAAGTGAGGAATAGCTATGACTCCTTGGACTCCGCACACCTTGGGATTAGGAAAATCCGTGACATATCTATGAACTTTTCCAGACTTCAATGCTTCAATCATATCGTCATCATTGACCAACGAATCTCTTGAGAAGTTTAAGATACTCACTCCATCCTTCATAATTGCCAAAGTTTCTTTGTTGAACATTTCCTTGGTTTTATCCGTTAAAGGTACATGAACCGTAATAAAATCACATTCCTGATAGAGCTCTTCTAGAGATTTTGTAGGCTTAATATATTTTGAAAGTTTCCAGGCAGCATTCACCGAAATAAAGGGGTCAAAGCCGTAGACTTCCATCTCGAGTTTATTCCCTGCGTTAGCAGCTAAAACACCAACAGCTCCAAGTCCGATGACGCCAAGTTTCTTTCCTTTGATCTCTCTTCCTGAAAACTTTGATTTGTTTTTTTCAACGAGTTTAGCGACCTCGGGATCTTCTTTAACAGAATTCACCCAATTAATTCCGCCGATAATGTCACGAGCAGCCATCATTAATGCAGCGATCACAATTTCTTTAACCCCGTTGGCATTCGCACCCGGAGTATTAAAGACGACAATTCCATTTTCGGCACATTTATCTAGAGGAATATTATTGACTCCAGCTCCAGCTCTGGCTATAGCCTCAATAGTACGGGGTAACTCTTGATCATGAAGACTTGAACTTCTTACGAGTACTGCATTTGCTTCATTGAAGCTATCAACCATTTCGTAATTATCGGTGAACAGGTCTAGTCCCACATTTGCAATTTGATTTAAACAGTTTATTTTAAACACGATACACCACTCCTTAATTCCTATTTGTTTTCTGCTTCAAAGTTCTTCATAAATTCAACTAAAGCCTTAATCCCTTCGACGGGCATAGCATTGTAGATACTGGCTCTCATACCACCAACCGTTCGGTGTCCTTTTAAGTTCTCAAAACCAGCAGCTTTTGCTTCTTTGACAAATTTAACATCTAATTCCTCTGAACCCGTAACAAAAGGCACATTCATTAAAGAACGGTCCTTCTTGACGACTGTTCCTTTAAATAGCTTACTTGAATCCAGGTAATCATATAAAATCGCGGCCTTTTCCTCATTCCTTTTCTTCATTGCCTCGAGTCCGCCTAATTTCTTAACCCACTTAAATACTTTACCGCAAATATAGATGCCATAGGCCGGAGGAGTATTATAAAGTGATTTGTTATCGGCATGGGTTTTATATTTCAACATCGTTGGCGTACCAGGCAGTACATTATCCGTAATCAAATCTTCACGAATGATGACCACAACCACACCTGCGGGACCAATATTTTTTTGAACGCCAGCAAAAATAAGACCATATTTCGTGACATCAACGGGTTCAGAGAGGATATCCGAAGACATATCAGCGACTAAGATCTTGTCGCCGGTTTCGGGCAATTCATGGTATTTTGTTCCATAGATTGTATTGTTATGGCAGATGTAGACATAGTCCGCATCGTCAGAAATCTTTATAGTTTTGAGATCGGGTATATAGGTGAAGGTCTTATCTTCAGAAGATGCAAGAACATTAATCTTCCCATATAATTTACCTTCAGAAATCGCTTTCTTAGCCCATTGTCCTGTGTTAATGTGGTCAGCTACTTTATTTTTCATTAAGTTCATAGGAATCATGGCAAACTGCTGGGATGCTCCGCCTTGGAGAAAGAGTACCTTGTAATTATCAGGTATATTCATCAAATCTCTTAAGTCTTTTTCAGCATCAGTGATAATTTGTTCGAAAGCTTTCGAACGGTGGCTCATCTCCATAACGGACATCCCCGTGCCATTGTAGTCTAACATCTCCTCCGCAGCTTCTCGTAGCACCTCCTCTGGTAATACCGCTGGTCCCGCTGCAAAATTAAATACTCTTGCCATTAAAAAATCCTCCTTTAATATTTTCTTGCTTCGTTTATCCAATCGTGAGACTCCCGCCTCTTGTAAGTGGGAGTGGTACCCCGTACTCTCCTTCTATCGATGGCGAACTATATGCCGGTTATAAGGATGGTGTTTCATACACTAATAATCCTTCCTTTATAGTCTTTTGTTAATATGTTTTATATTGGATATCTTGAGAAAAATAAAACCCGCCCCCAAGTTTGGGGCGGGAAATTCCGCGGTGCCACCCAAGTTTTAACCGATAAAAGGTATAGGAATACAGACGCTTGAAAATAAACAAAACCCCTCGTCCTATTAAGGACGAGAGGTTATTCCCGCGTTGCCACCTATGTTGCCAAATCGGCCAACTTATGTCCGCGCTATCGGGCGGAACCCGTCACAATTCATCATTGGCCACTCCAGGATGGAATCCTTAAGCTTGTTAGACTGACTTGCACCAACCGCCAGCTCTCTATACTAAATGAGCTTAGAACTTCCCTTCATCGTGTTTAAGTATTAATCAGTTATTGTTATAGATTCTAACCGATTTGGATCAAGGTGTCAAGACTCTTTTATTCTATCTTTTTTATTATAGTTCCTCTTCTCTAGCCAGCAATTGCTCTAAGACCTCCGGTTTAGGCGTGAGGTATAAGGTCCAGTTCTGATCGTAGATCACCATTCCAGGCTTGGCCGAATTAGGTTTCTTGAGCTGTTTGACATGCGTGTAATCCACGGCCACTTGAGAAGAACCGCGAGACTGGCTGTAATAGATCGCTAGGGCGGCCGCTTCTTCAAGAGTGGCGTCGTCTGGAAAATCTTCTCCATCTTCGAGGGGGACTAGGACGTGGGAACCGGGGATTTGTTTGACGTGAAGCCAAAGATCGTTGGGTTTGCCTTTGCGCAAGGACAACCAATCGTTTTGAATATTATTTTTCCCGACAAAGATAGTTCGGCCTTGGCTCGAACGATAGACCCGAGGGTGGACAGCTTCCTTGGGAGCTTTTACTTTCGTTTTGGCCTTCGACTTCGTATTAGGACGACCTTTTTTAGGTTTAAGGTTATCCTTTTTCAAATGCTTTCCAGCCACATACCCTTGACTTACAAGTTCGACATGGATTTCATCAAGTTCCGAAAGAGTGAATGCCTGATCCAAACTGACTCGTAAGGAATCTAGGTAGTTCACTTCTTCGAGTGCGGCTTCTTTGAGTGGCTTTGTTTTGAGTAAGGTGGCCTTCGCTTTGTTATAGAGCTTGTAATAGCGCTGAGCGTTATCAATGGCACTAATATGGGGATTCAGGGGAATGAGCACGGAAGATAGTGAAGGGTCATAATAATCTTCAACCGTGACTTCAGCCACTCCAAGAGGAATACGATGAAGGTTAGCAGTAAGAAGTTCTCCCCATTTTTGATAAGCAAGACTGGAAGTGGCGCTGGTCATGGCTTCGTCATAGAGTTTAAGTTTCTTGCTGAAATGGGCGCGCTGTTCTTGAACAATTTTCCGCAGAGAGCCCCTTTTCGATTCAAGCGTGTTGTTAGAGGATTTCGACTGATAAAAGCTTGTGATGGCGTCATTTAATGTGGGCGTGGTTTCCTTTCTTAACTCTTGGTATTGCTGAAAGGGAACAAAACTAAAGGCCACAGGGGAAGTTTGGGGGGCATGATTATAATAGAGGCAAGGTTGAATTTCAAGAACTCCTTCAGGATTACATAACCTACGATAAGCTTGGAAAAGCCGTGAAACATCAATATCTCCGCAATGATGAAGGAGACTTTCTATGTTCAAGCCAGCTTGAACTACAATTTCACGCGCCAACTCAGGGCTAATGCCGGCAAAACGGGCGAGTAGTAGGCTGGTAATGGGACGGTCGAGATCTTCTTCGTAAAGGGCCTGTCGCCATTGTTCTTCGTCCTCTAAAGGAGGCTGTTTTCCCTGAGAGGGGGGAGCTAGATAGGTTCTTCCGGGTAAGACCTCGCGATAGCGGCTTGTGGCATGTGAATAGCGCTTCAGACCGTCAAGGATTGTACTAGTCGTCGGATCAACCAGGATGAGATTACTGTGCTTGCCCATGATTTCTAAGTGAAGATGCAGGGTGACTAAATCCCCACGGTCGTTGTAATTTTGAACTTCAAAGGTCACGACGCGTTCTAGTTCTTTTTGCTGTAAGCCAACGATTTTGCCACCCTCGAGGTGCTTACGTAAAATCATACAAAACATGGGAGGAGATGGAGGATTCTTCTTGTTTTCTTGGGTGAGGTGGAAGCGGGGGGAGGTGGCGCTGGTACTAAGTAAGAGGCGCTTAGAACCTTGCTGCAGCCGCAATTGGAGGTGGATTTCCTCCTTTTCAGGTTGGGAAATTTTATCGATACGTGCCCCGCTTAGTAGGGGAGCAAGTTCGTTCACGAGATAGGCGAGGGTAACACCGTCTAAGGCCATGGGAGGAACTCCTTTCATCACTCTCAAATTGTCTTTTTAGTATAACACACTTGTTCTGCCGAGGCATTTTTCGACCCCTTTGGGAATAAGCATGTACTACAAAAGGGACAAAGCCTTTTATTAACTGCTACAACAAAGGAGGAGAATAGGTATGCGGCAACAGGCATGGCATGTTTTGCCTTGGCTGGATGTGGCCAAGGCCTTGGACGTACATCCGGGCAAAGGGTTAAATGTTAAAGAGGTTCGTCGAAGATTGCAAGAGGTCGGCAAAAACGTCCTAGCGGTCAAAAAAGGGGTTCACCCTGTGTTCTTGTTCCTAGGTCAATTTAAAGATTTTATGGTTTTAGTCTTACTGGCGGCCACGGTAGTCTCTGGACTTCTAGGGGAAATAGCAGATGCCATCACGATCTTGGCGATTCTTATCATCAATGCTATTCTCGGTTTTGTTCAGGAGTTTCGCGCGGAGCGTTCCATGGAATCCCTTCGTTCCCTTACTGCTCCTGAAGCACGGGTGTTACGGGAAGGGACCGAGCAACGGATTCCGGCTGCAGACGTTGTGCCGGGAGATATTGTGCTACTTGAAGCTGGAGATCGTATACCAGCAGATGTGCGTTGGATTCAGGCTGCCAATATTCAAGTGGAAGAGTCCGCATTGACGGGGGAATCCCATCCTGTGGGCAAAAGTATTTCACCGCTCCAGGAAGAACTTACACCCATGGCGGATCGCAAAAATATGGGGTATATGGGAACCTCAGTGGTTAACGGTCGGGGCGCTGGTGTTGTCGTGGCCACTGGTATGGAAACGGAGATGGGCGTCATCGCCGGAATGATCCAAAGTGTGGAGGAGGAAGAAACTCCTTTGCAGAAGCGTTTGGCTGAACTCGGTAAATGGTTGGTTTTGATCAGCGTGCTTGTCTGTGTCGCTGTGGTGGTTACGGGTATTTTGCGGGGAGAGGATTTCTATAAAATGTTCTTCACCGGAGTGTCGTTAGCAGTGGCAGCCATTCCCGAAGGTTTACCGGCGATCGTCACTGTGGCTTTGGCGGTAGGGGTGCAACGGATGGTGAAGAGGCAAGCGATCATTCGGAAACTTCCTGCAGTGGAAACGTTGGGGTGTGCGACGGTGATTTGCTCCGACAAGACGGGGACTCTGACTCAAAATGAAATGACAGTACGCCAGATTTACTCGGATGGACGAAAGATTACTGTTTCTGGGCAAGGGTATGATCCTAAAGGGGAATTCCAGGGGGCTGATCCGGAGAAAGAAAAGGATCCCCTCAACGCGGCTTTAAAGATTGCAGCACTGTGTAACAATTCCACGTTGACCAAAAAGGGGGTTCAAGTTGCGGGGCTGTTTCGTTCTAAGGGAAAGGATGCTCCTTGGGGGATTGAGGGAGATCCGACAGAAGGGGCGATTCTAGTAGCTGCCGCAAAGGCGGGAATATGGCGTGAGGTCTTGGAACGGAAACAAGAGCGGATTGGAGAATTGCCGTTTGACTCGGACCGCAAGCGAATGAGTGTGGTTTATCAGACGAAACAGGGGCGGAGAGCCTATGTCAAAGGGGCTCCGGATAGGGTTTTGCAACTTTGCCAACAGGAGTTGACAGCCAATGGGGTAGTGGAATTATCCCCTGCACGCAAGCAAAGCATTATGCGAGCCAATGATGAAATGGCACGGCATGCTCTCCGCGTTCTGGCTGTTGCTGAAAAACCGTTGTCAGATGCTGAGCCACTCGATGAGCATGTTGAGCGGGGGTTGACGTTTGTCGGACTCTTGGGAATGATTGATCCACCGCGCCCCAGTGCCATTAAAGCGATTAAAATTTGTCGGCAGGCGGGTATTAAACCGGTCATGATAACGGGGGATCATCGCTTGACCGCTGAAGCCGTCGCTCATGAGTTGGGGATTTTACGAGGAATGGGCGGCGGGGTGGTTTCAGGAGAAGACCTGGAGCGGATGTCGGATCAGGATTTAAGCGAAAGGGTCATGGATATTTCCGTATATGCCCGTGTGACTCCAAAAGATAAATTGCGAATTGTGCGCGCCTTTAAAAGACGTGGGCAAGTGGTTGCCATGACGGGTGACGGGGTTAACGATGCTCCGGCGGTCAAAGAGGCGGACATCGGGGTAGCTATGGGCCTAACAGGAACAGATGTAACCAAGGAAGCTTCGTCGATGGTTTTGGGGGATGATAATTTTGCGACGATTGTAGCCGCCGTGGAAGAGGGCCGGGGGATTTACGATAACATCCGCAAGTTTATACGTTACTTACTTTCTTGTAATTTGGGAGAGGTTCTAACCATGTTTTTGGCGACACTCGTGGGTTTACCACTTCCGTTACTTCCGATTCAAATCCTTTGGGTTAATCTTGTCACAGACGGCTTACCTGCGATGGCGTTGGGAGTCGACGGAGCAGAACCGGGCATTATGAATCGTCCCCCTAGGGCGCCGGGAGAGAGTATCTTTGCGCGCGGCTTGGCCCGAAAAATTGGGGTGCGGGGGACCATGATCGGACTGGGAACGCTTTTGGTGTTCGTTGTTGGGCTCTTGATGGGGGTCAACATGTTAGGTGCTCGGACTATGGCCTTTACAACGCTGGTATTTTCTCAGTTGTTCCATGTCTTTGATTGTCGGTCTGAAGAGCGAGGGATCTTCGAAGTGGGTCTCTTCACAAATCCCTATCTTGTTGGAGCAGTGCTGGTTTCGACGATCATGCAGCTTAGCGTCATTTATCTCCCGCCGTTACAAGTAATCTTTAAGACTGCACCTTTACAAAGTTGGCAATGGGTTTTTATCCTGTGCGTAGCTGGAGGACCGTCTGTTTTGATTGGATTTGCTCGGCTCCTTAAAACTAGCTGGCAAGGAAAACCGTCTCTAGCCAAGGGATAAACGTTTATTAAACGGGTATTATGTATAACTCCCTCTCTCCTCGTGTATACTTGGTTCAAAAGGTTGACCCACTTCATCCGGCGTAGTATCCTTTTAAGGAGATAATACGTAGGATATTGAAAACTGGGGGGAGCACGATGGAATTCATTAAAATGCATGGTCTGGGGAATGATTTTGTTTTCCTAGACCATTTTTCTGTTTCAGCCGACGTGGATTATCCGAAGTTGGCCCAAAAGCTCTGCCACCGACAGTTTGGCATCGGCGGAGATGGGTTAGCCGTAATACTCCCTTCGAAAGCCGCAGATGCTCGGATGCGCATCTTTAATCCAGACGGATCCGAACCAGAAATGTGTGGGAATGCTTCACGCTGTTTTGCACGGTATGTTTACGATCAAGGGATTATCCTACATAACCCAATGCGTGTTGAAACTCTTGCTGGGGTCTTAACCTTAGGACTTAATATCCAAGAAGGCCAGGTTCAAGGAGTGCGGGTGGATATGGGTGAGCCTATTTTACGGGCCGACCTTATTCCTGTTCTGGGCCAAGCAGAACCGGTGGTTGGGCAGCCACTCGAAGTATTTGGGGAAACCTTCCAATACACGGCAGTTTCCATGGGGAACCCGCACTGTGTCATCTTTGTGGAGGATTTTGATACGCTTGATTTTGAACGTATTGGTCCGGCGATTGAAAAACATCCGTTGTTTCCTCGTAAAACCAATGTTGAGTTCATTCGTATCGATTCCCCTCGTGAAATGACCATGAAAGTATGGGAGCGGGGTGCTGGACCGACGCTGGCCTGCGGTACGGGTGCATGTGGCGCTACGGTAGCCGCGGTGCTCAACCAGAAGACAGAACGTGCCGTGACCGTTCATTTGCCGGGTGGAGATTTATTTATTGAATGGGGACCAGACAATCACGTCTATATGACAGGTCCTGCTACTTATGTGTTTAAGGGTATGTGGTTGGAATCTTAGATCTAGTTTGATCAAAGCATCGAAGGAGGATTTTCTGATTATGGAAGAAGCACAACGAATTCAGGCGTTGCCCCCGTATTTATTTGCCCGGATTGACGAAAAAATAGCAGATGCAAAGGCCAAAGGGGTGGATGTCATTAGTCTGGGAATTGGGGATCCTGATCTTCCAACTCCGGATCATATCATTGACAAGTTGATAAAAGCAGCACACAACCCAGAGAATCATCGTTACCCTTCTTATGTAGGCATGTTAGAGTTTCGCTCAGCGGTGGCGGAGTGGTATAAACGACGTTCGAATATTGAACTTGATCCGAAAACAGAAGTGGTTACTCTGATCGGATCTAAAGAAGGGATTGCCCACATCGCGTTTTGTTACATTAATCCAGGAGATATTGCCTTGATTCCTGATCCTGGTTATCCAGTCTATGCCGTTGGGACCTTGCTGGCGGGCGGAGTTCCGTATACTATGCCGCTCAAGGAAGAAAACGGTTTCTTGCCTGACTTAGACGCGATCCCAGCAGAGGTGGCTCAAAAGGCGAAACTGATGTTCTTGAATTATCCCAATAACCCCACCGGTGCCATTGCAGATGAAAGCTTTTATTTAAAAGTGATTGCCTTTGCTAAGAAATATGACATCATTGTTTGCCATGATGGTCCTTACTCGGAAATTGCTTTTCAGGGGTACAAGCCTTTGAGTTTCCTAGAGGTTCCAGGGGCCAAAGAAGTTGGGATTGAGTTCCATTCAATGTCCAAAACTTATAATATGACGGGCTGGAGAATTGGTTGGGCGGCAGGAAATGCAAGGGTCATTGAAGCTTTAGGTCGTATCAAATCGAACATTGACTCGGGAGTTTTTCAAGCAATCCAAGAGGCTTCGATTGAAGGACTTTTGGGAAATCAGGACATTATCGAGGAAATTCGCAAGATCTATCAGGAACGACAAGATATCGTTATTGAAGGACTGACTGCACTCGGATGGAAGGTGGAACGGCCTAAGGCTACGATCTATGTTTGGCCCAAAGTACCTAAAGGGTTTAGCTCAGCTTCTTTCTGCGAGTTAGTCTTAGATAAGACGGGTGTGGTACTTACTCCTGGCAATGGCTATGGGGAATATGGTGAGGGTTACTTCCGTATTTCGTTGACGATTAGTACAGAGAGACTTCGGGAAGCACTGAGGCGCTTACAGGATAACCTTGGGAAATTCGAATTTTAGGCAAGAATAAGATGATAGTAGTTGGTTAATTATTGTGTTGCAAATAGCAAGAGCCTTTCACAAACGTGGAAGGCTCTTTGCTGCTTCTGGGCGAAGCTGCGGTGAAAGGAAATTACTTGCCCGATCTGTTATACTATAGTTAGGCATGTCTATCCAAATTAAAAGGCAAAGCTTAAAGGATCTTAATAAATTACAAAGGGGTGAGCAACCCGGTTGTTAGGTGGTTAAACCGGGTGATAAATGGCAAATAGTATGACAGGATTCGGGCGGGGAGAGGCGAGTGGGAACGGTTATCAGTTCTCAGTAGAGCTTAAATCCGTTAACCATAGATTCTTAGAGATTGTTGTAAGGTCTCCACGTAATTTTGTGGGGTTTGACGGACGGATACGCAAAACCATACAAGAAAAGTTTCAACGTGGACGAATAGAAGTGTTTATCAATGTGGTGGAAACTGAAGGAAGAAAGAGATTGGTGAAGGTTGACAAAGAATTAGCGCTGTCGTATGATAAGTCATTGAGGGATCTTGCCTCAGCCATAAATACTCCGTATGAAGCGGATATTTACCGTTTAGTTGCTTTACCGGAGGTTCTTGCGGTTGAAGAGCCAGAAATTGAGCTTGATGTTTTATGGGGGACTTGTGCTGAAGCACTTATGAAGGCCTCCGATGGTTTCGAGCAAATGCGCCGTACTGAAGGAGAAAAGCTAACGATCGATCTATTACAAAGGCTTGATCTCATTACTGAGTTTCTACAGACGATTGCCGAGCGTGCACCTTTGGTCGTAACAGAGTACCAAGAACGCCTGCAGGAACGCATTCAAACCCTCTTAGGCGGGGTTGAATTGGATGCGGCTCGACTTACGAATGAAGTGGTCTACTTTGCGGAGCGCACATCAATTACAGAAGAGTTGGTACGTTTTGACAGCCATTTGGCTCAATGTCGTGACGCCTTGCAAAGTTGCGAACCAGTGGGGCGCAAACTGGATTTTTTAGTTCAGGAATTGAACCGAGAAATTAATACCATTGGATCAAAAGCAAATGATTTAGGGATTGGTCAAATGGTGGTTAGTGTGAAAAGTGAATTAGAGAAGGTACGCGAGCAAATTCAAAATTTAGAGTAATGGAGGACTCACCTTGGACATTAAACTCATTAACATTGGGTTTGGCAATATAGTATCTGCCAACCGAATTATCTCCATTGTAAGCCCGGAATCCGCTCCAATCAAACGCATCATTCAAGAAGCGCGTGACGCGGGCATGCTTATAGATGCAACGTATGGTCGGCGTACACGTGCTGTGATTATCTGTGACAGTCATCATGTAATTCTTTCTGCAGTTCAACCTGAAACAGTGGCTCATCGTCTTTCCAGCAAAGAGCCCAGTACACACGCAGAAGACCCAGCAGATTAGGGGTGTAGCGTGGAAAAAAGTCAAGGCTTACTAATTGTACTATCAGGTCCTTCTGGAGCGGGTAAAGGAACGCTTTGTCAAGAATTGCTGCGTCAAATGCCCAGTCTTAGATATTCTGTCTCATTGTCAACACGATCCCCGCGCCCTGGGGAAGTGGAAGGGATCCATTATTATTTTGGTACGAGGAATGAATTTGAATCCATGATTGCTCGTGACGAATTGCTGGAATGGGCCGAGTTCTGTGATAATTACTACGGGACGCCACGATTCGCTGTCGAACAAGCGCTCCAGGAGGGCCTGGATGTTATTTTAGAAATTGAAATCCAAGGCGCATTGCAAATCAAAAAGCGGTTTCCTCAAGGTGTGTTTACCTTTATCGTACCACCTTCCCTGGATGTTCTCTCTGAACGCATCCACAAACGCGGAACAGAGACTGAAGAAGTCATTCAGAAGCGATTAGCCAAAGCAATTCAGGAGCTGGAATATGTGAGTGAGTATGATTATGTTGTTGTTAACGATGAAGTTCCTGTTGCTGTCGATAAACTAAAAAGTATTCTTGTCGCTGAGAAATGCCGAGTAAAACGGAAACCGTTTGTTTTTAAGGGGGAGTCTGTATGAAACAACCTTCACTCGATCGCTTAATGGATAAGGTGGATAGCAAGTACACGTTGGTCCTTGTGGTTGCCAAACGGGCGCGTATGATCATGGAAGAAGCAAGGCATGAGGATTTAGCGAAAGGCGTGAAGCCGGTAAGCATCTCCCTCGAGGAGATTTCTCATTCTCAATCAACGTATGAATGTACTCCAGAAGAGGATTTGTAAATGTTAACGGGCAAAAAAATCCTCGTTGGACTTACTGGTGGGATAGCAGCTTACAAAGCAGCGGAAGTTGTTAGCCGCTTGCGTAAGTTGCACGCCCAAGTCCACGTGGTGATGACCAAGTCGGCAACGGAGTTTATTGCTCCGCTTACACTTCAGAGTCTTTCAGCAAATCCTGTGTATGTAGATCTGTTTGATGAACCTAAACTGTGGAATGTTGAACATATTGCTTTAGCTGAGCATATTGACGTAGCTCTTGTTGCTCCAGCCACAGCCAATATATTAGCAAAGATGTCGCTAGGGTTGGCGGATGACTTTCTATCGACGGTTCTATTAGCGACTCGCGCACCGATTTTTGTGGCACCGGCCATGAACCATGCGATGTATCATCATCCGGCGACTCAAGACCATTTAGTGCATCTTCAAGAACGTGGGGTTCAGATTATTGGACCTGACACAGGCTTTCAAGCGTGTGGATCCGAAGGGGACGGACGTATGAGCCAGCCGGTGGACATCGTGGAATCCTTAGCGAGGTTTTTCGCTGGGGCGGATTGGTTAAAAGGTAAAAAGGCGCTTGTGACTGCGGGCGGAACACAAGAACCACTTGATCCGGTTCGTTACCTTGGCAATCGAAGTTCCGGTCGGATGGGGTATGCTATCGCGCAAGCGTTACAGGAAGCCGGAGCTGAGACCATTCTTGTGAGTGCGCCCACCGATCTGGCAGTTCCAGCTGGAGTGACCTGTATACAGGTGCAAACGGCCCTTGAGATGTATGATGCTGTCTTGACGCGGTTTTCCGAAGTGGATGTTGTCATTAAGGCTGCGGCCGTTGCGGATTATCGCCCAGCGGTTCAAGCCGAACAGAAAATTAAAAAAGATGGGACAAGTCGCACGCTGGAGTTGATTCCGAACCCTGATATATTAGCTGAACTTGGACGTCGGAAAACGTCCCAGGTTCTCGTTGGATTTGCAGCTGAGACGGAGAATCTCTTGGCGAACGCACAGGATAAGATGCACAGGAAGAATGTGAATCTCCTGGTGGCTAATGATGTGACTAAGTTGGGAGCAGGCTTTGGGAGCCTTACAAATATCGTCAGTTTTCTCTTTCCAGATGGAAGAAAAATAGATTTTCCTCAGATGAGCAAACATGAGGTTGCACAACATCTTGTTCGCGAGGTTGCCAATCTCCTCGGGGTATAAAGAAAACCTGGCTTGCGCCAAGCCGCAGGCGACGGCCAAGGATGGCCAAGTGTCCCTGTAGCCATGGATGGCGAGAAGGGACCGACGGCGGAAGTCTTTGGTTGCACTTATGCCACCCGAAACTTATACTTTCGGACTTGGTAGAAACAAAGGAGTGAACTAAATGGTTAGAAAATTATTTACATCAGAGTCTGTGACTGAAGGGCATCCAGATAAGATCTGTGATCAAATTTCCGATGCCATTCTGGATGCGATTTACGCTCAAGACCCTAATGCTCGTGTGGCTTGTGAAACGACTGTTACGACAGGCTTGGTTCTGGTCAGCGGTGAAATCACGACCACATGTTATGTTGATATTCCTCATGTTGTACGGGAAACAATTCGCGGGGTAGGTTATACGCGGGCTAAATATGGCTTTGATGCGGATACCTGTGCGGTCTTGACCTCGATAGGGGAGCAATCTGAGGATATAGCGCTGGGCGTGAACCGTGCTTTGGAAGCGAAAACTGGCGAAATGACGGATCGTGATATTGAAGCGATCGGAGCCGGTGATCAGGGCATGATGTTCGGCTATGCGACGAATGAAAGTGAAAGCTTCATGCCGCTTCCGATTGATTTAGCACACCGATTAGCACGCAAACTCAGTGAGATGCGGAAATCTGATTTTTTAAGTTACCTTCGCCCAGATGGTAAAACTCAAGTTACCGTGGAATACGAGGATAACAAACCGATCCGTGTGGATACCATTGTAATCTCCACTCAACATCATCCGGATGTTACACAAGACCAAATTCGCCGGGATTTGCTGCAATATGTTGTCTATCCGACCGTTCCTAAAGAGCTTCTAGATGAGGATACGAAGTATTTCATCAACCCAACTGGACGGTTTGTCATCGGTGGTCCCCAAGGGGATTGCGGTCTCACAGGACGTAAGATTATTGTCGACACTTATGGCGGGATGGCACGACATGGCGGAGGTGCGTTTTCTGGTAAGGACCCCACAAAGGTTGATCGTTCGGCAGCGTATGCGGCGCGTTATGTGGCAAAAAATGTCGTTGCTGCGGGATTGGCTGAACGGTGTGAGCTACAAATCGCTTATGCCATTGGCGTAGCCCGTCCAGTATCCGTCTCTGTTGAGACGTTTGGAACAAGTAAGATTGCTGATAATAAAATCGTTGACTTTATACTGCAGACGTTTGACCTTCGGCCAGCAGGCATCATTAAGGCTTTGGACCTTCGACGCCCGATTTACCGTCAAACAGCAGCGTATGGGCATTTTGGCAGAACGGATCTCGACCTGCCCTGGGAAAGAACGGACAAAGTTGAAGCCTTGAAAAAACTTGCGGGGCTGTAAATTTAATTAGCTTATTGAGTCCCCTTGATCACAATGTGATTTAGGGGACTCTTTTCTATGAGCTTTCTACCTTGACAAGCAGCAGATAATTTAGGTATGATAACCAAAACTGTAGTATATTAGATCTGGTAATTGAGATTTAGATGAAACGTGTTATAGAGGTGGAAACTGCACATAAAATTATGGTAGGGAGAGATGGGGAGATGGACAAAGTAGATCATGAAGATACTAAAGCTGAGCGTACAGAGGAATATTGGCTGAAGAGTCTTCGGAAAACGGTAGAGAGAGTATTGCCTATTCCCCACTATCGAGAACGATTTGGAGCGATAGGAATCACCCAAGCAGAGGATGTTCAGACTCTTGAGGATTTCCAGAGGCTTCCTTTAACCACGAAAGAAGATTTACGCAAAAATTATCCCTTTGGGCTTTTTGCTGAACCAATGGACAACATTGTACGCCTTCATGCCTCTTCAGGAACAACGGGCAAGCCAACTGTTGTGGGGTATACACGCCAAGACATACTTCTTTGGGCAAAGATCGTGGCCAGAGGACTAGAGAGAGCAGGCGTAACTAAGAAGGACATCGTCCAAATTGCTTATGGCTACGGCTTGTTTACGGGAGGGATGGGACTACACTATGGCTGCGAAGAACTGGGTGCCGTAGTGGTTCCTATATCCGGTGGAAATACAGCACGCCAACTCATGCTTATGCGGGATTTTGGTACAACTGTGTTAGCATGCACGCCTTCTTATGCATTGTTTTTAGCGGAAAGTCTCGAAGAATCGGGGATTGCAAGAGAGGAATTAAAATTAAAAATTGGCATCTTTGGTGCAGAGCCTTGGACAGAAGGAATGAGGGAACAAATTGAAGCGCGCTTGGGCATAAAAGCGTTCGATATCTATGGACTTAGCGAAACTATGGGACCGGGTGTTGCCCTAGAATGTCAGGCTCACCAGGGATTACATATTGACGAACATTTCTATCCCGAAATTTTGGATCCTGAAGGAAATCCACTACCTGTTGGAGAACGAGGGGAGTTGGTCATTACCAGTTTGGACAAAGAGGGGTTTCCGGCTTTGCGTTATCGGACAAAGGATTTGACCACGTTACATTATGGAATGTGTCCCTGCGGCGAGGTTGGCTGGACAATGGAACGTGTCTCGGCTCGGGTGGACGATATGTTAATCATCCGAGGGGTAAATGTCTTCCCCAGTCAAGTCGAAGAGGCGATTCTTTCCTTGGGAGGGTTTGAACCGCATTATCTGCTTGTCGTATACCGAGTTGGGAATTTGGATCAACTAGAAGTCCAGGTGGAAGTCAATGAAACCAGCTTCTTTGACGAAGTGCGAGAGTTGGAAGGGCGTCAAGAACGCCTAAAACAGAGAATTGAGGAGATTCTGGGTATCTCGATTCGCATTCGGTTGGTAGAACCCAAGAGCATTCCAAGGAGTGAGGGGAAAGCCGTTCGGGTTATCGACAAACGCCAATAGGGAGGAGTAATTGTATGTTGCAATTATCAATTTTTCTTGAGAATGCCAAGGGACGGTTGGCTGAGGTCATTAATTTACTCGCCGAACTAAAGGTAAATTTGCGGGCCTTGTCGTTGGCGGATACCAAAGATTACGGAGTGCTACGGATTATCGTGGATGAGCCTGAAGCGACAACGGAAAAATTACGAGAACACAAAGTCGTTGTTTCCTTAACCAAGGTCTGGGTCCTTAAAGTTCCTGATCGCGCTGGTGGATTGGCAGAGATGCTCAATCAACTCGTTAAAGAAGATGTCGTCGTGGAGTATATGTATGCCTTTGTGGAGAAAGAGAATGAGCAAGCTCAGGTTGTTCTCCGAGTACAGGATCAGGATATCATGGTGAAAGCGATGCAGAAGATTAATTCGCCTATAAAGTAGGAGGAAGTGACTTAGCCCGTTCGCACACGCTGCATTGCTCGCCTCGTCTATCACCATCCTGGGTGGACGAGGCACTCGACACATCCTGTGTCAGCGTTCCCTTCATACTGCGGCTAAAGCACATAACCTCTGGGTCTACTGGTCGAATGCTATGCCCTCCATGGCGATGCTCTATCTTTGAATGCATTGCGAGAGGGAAATAACGCAAGAGGCTATTGTCAAACAATAGCCTCTTGCGTTATTTCGTTTAATTTACCTTACCTTACTTTGTTTCTTCACAGAGCTTGAAACTTTGACGTTTTCGGTATGACCTTTTAGCACAAGGTTTAGAGTAATTCCGACGATGGTTGCCCATGCTACGCCGTGGTCTGGTAACCCAATACCAAGGGCGAAGATGACGGAAGCAATGATGAGGTTTTTCGTTTCAGAAAAGTCCACTTTAGCTTCGATGAGAGTGCGTAATCCTGCCGTGCCGATCATCCCGAAGAGGAGGATGGTAACCCCACCCATCACGGCTGTGGGAATGGACATGATCGCAGCTTGCAACGGGTTAAACATACTAAAGATGATGGCTATGATCGCGGCCATCCAGATGTTAAAGGTACTGTAAACCTTTGTCACAGCGAGCACGCCGATATTCTCACCATAAGTGGTTACTGGAGGACCACCGAGAAAACTGGCCACAACGGTGGCTAGGCCATTACCGAGGAGGACTCGGTGAAATCCGGGGTTTTCTATCGGATCGGAATGTGTGATGTTGCCGAGAACAATCATATGTCCTAAATCTTCAATGATTGTTACTAAGGCGAGAGGGGCCATCGCTAACATAGCTACTTTATCTAAGCTGGGCAGTCGGAAGTCACTACCGAGCTTTACAGGGAAAACAAAAAGTGTATTCAAAGAGGCATAGAGGGGTTTGAAATCAACAAGACCCATGATTGTGGCGACGAAATAGCCGGCGATGATGGCTATAAGGATCGGAATAATCTTGAGGAAGCCTTTGGCATACACTGAAAGCAAAGCCGCCAAGGCTAGCGTGAAAGCGGCGATCGGCCAATTGTTAGCGGCCATGCTTATGGCCGTAGGGGTCAGACTTAAACCGATGATGGCGACGACCGGTCCGGCAACGATGGGGGGGACAATCTTGTGAATCCAACGGGTTCCAAAGGCAGCCATAAGAAAATAGATGATAACATACACCACGCCGACGGCTAGAACCCCACCCATAGCTGAGGAAGGATTATGTTGCCCCTTAACAAAAATTGTTAAGGCCGCAATGTAGGCAAACGATGAACCAAGATAAGCTGGAACTCGACTTTTCGTTAACAAAAGGAATATTATCGTGCCGATTCCTGAGGAAAGGAGAGCCACCGATGGGCTGAGTCCGGTCAAAAAAGGGACAAGAACAGTCGCGCCAAACATGGCAAAGACGTGTTGTAAACCGAGAGGGATCGCCTGGGCAAGGGGGAGTCTTTCGTGAATTTGAACTTCTGTAGACATGGTATTCCTCCTCTTTCTAAACAAAAAACCTCTTCCCTGCCCGCAAGCAAGAAAGAGGTGTCCATGTTTAACTCATGGTGCGCCATTCCCTTCTTAGTCTCACGGGACTAATTTAAAGGTGCAAGGATTTAACTTGTTCTGAGCATACCATAATTTATTCTAGTTTGACAAGAGGCTAATAACTTTTTGTGTTTTAATAAGCATTTGACCCTGAAAAACCACCTATCTTTGATTATTCAAGCTGGACGGGCTATGATAAAATGAAGTCGCATGAAAAATTTGATATAATGTTATCAACCAATATTGTCAATTAGCGCAACTGTAAATAGTATTGATTTAGTCTAATAAGGAGGCGTCATTGTGTTTCGCTATGCTGAAGTATTGGTTGATGTAGCAAATCGTCGCCTAGATAAAAGCTATCATTATTTAATTCCAGAATATCTTACCTTAAGCATAGGAATGCGTGTGCTCGTTTTTCTGCAACACCGCAAGGTTCAAGGACTTGTTGTAAATGTGACGAATGAGCTACCAGAAGAACTAACGTCTGTAAACCTCAAGCCTGTATTAGAAATTGTAGATGAAGACAGTCTGGTTCCTCAGGAATTAATCGAACTGGCCCATTGGTTAGCACAAACGACGATTTGCTCGGTTGCGCAAAGCTTACATACGGTCTGGCCACTTCTAAAAGGAAAAGTAGAAGAGTGGGTCACTCTCATGGTATCTGTCAAGGATCCAGATGTTCAGACCCTACAGTGGCTCGATTCGGAAGCCTTCCGAGCGATCGCGGTGCTTAGCCGGGCACGGAGCAAATCGATTTCCCTGAAGATTTTCTTGAAGCGAGCGAATATTTCGGAAGGGACGCTTGCTAAACTCCTCCAACAGGGTTGGGCGAAAAAGGAAACGCGCTTTGTCACGACAGGGGCGGGGTCCAAAAGGAAGGCATCATGTTGTGAAGGTTCTTTAGTCGAGGATCATAAGTTAACTTCGGGTCGGACTTACGAATTAACCGTAGATCAAGCCACAACTGTGAGAAATGTTTGGGCTGCTTTAGAGGAAGGTTCCCCTCAAACCGTTTTATTACACGGCGTGACAGGAAGTGGAAAAACGGATGTTTATCGTGAATTGATCGCGCAAGTATTAGTGCAAGGCGGAGATGCCATTCTTCTTGTGCCAGAAATCTCCTTGACTTCTCAAGTTGCCCGGTACTTCGAAACCCAATTTGGCGATAAAGTCATTATTTTGCACTCAGGTCTACAACCAAGGGAAAAAATGAAAGCCTGGGAAGACATAGTGTCTGGGCAGAAACGGATCGTCATCGGGGCGCGTTCAGCCGTGTTTGCACCCCTGCCAAATTTGCGTCTCATTATTCTGGATGAGGAACATGATGGCGCGTATAAACAAGACGAGAATCCCAAATACCACGCGCGAGATGTCGCCCGCAAGCGGATGGAACAGCGGAAAGGTGTCGTCTTGCTTGGGAGTGCGACCCCTTCCTTGGAAGCCTATGCCGCAGCACAATCAGGTAAAATCCGCTTGCTAACCATGACTCGTCGGGTCGGGGAGAGTGTTTTGCCACCGGTTGAGATCGTGGATATGCGGGAGGAATTGGCACAAGGAAACCGAAGTATGTTTTCTCGGTTGCTGCAGCAAAAATTGCGCCTAAGACTAGAACGGGGCGAGCAAACCATGCTTTTTTTAAATCGCCGAGGGTATTCCACCTTTGTGGTTTGTCGGGAATGTGGTTATGTGGTTAGTTGTCCAAACTGTGATATTGCCCTCACCTATCATAGCCAAGGGCAGGCTATGCGTTGTCATTATTGTAACCATAGTGAGCTTCCACCGCATACCTGTCCGCAATGCGAGAGTAGATATATCCGGTTTTTTGGACAGGGAACACAGCGCGTGGAGGAAGAGCTACAGGGTCTCCTACCGGAGGCCCCAATATTGCGCTTAGACTATGATACGACACGATCTGGCGAGGCCCATCGCACGATCTTGGAACGATTTCGCCGTCAAGAAGCCGCCATTTTGGTAGGGACGCAAATGATGGCCAAAGGATTGGACTTTCCCAATGTCACGTTAGTTGGGGTGATTGCAGCAGATCAAACGCTTAATATGCCAGATTTTCGATCTCGAGAACGGACGTTTCAACTCCTTACTCAAGTGGCTGGTCGAGCGGGTCGGAGTAAGACGCCTGGTGAGGTCGTGATTCAAACGTATACTCCGGCAGAGGGTGCCATTGTGAGGGCGGCCCACCATGATTTCCAGGGATTTTTCTGGGAAGAGATTCGCTATCGTAAAGAACGAAGGTATCCACCGTTCACTCACATCATTCGTGTCCTTCTCCTTCATGAAAAAGAGGATCGGGTTATTAAAGGGGCCCAAGATTTAGGGGCCTGTCTGCAACGAGGAATACAGGATCCTAAATTTGGAAATACTGAATTAGATCTTCTTGGGCCTGCGCCTGCCATTCTATCCAGACTTAAGAATCAATGGAGATGGCAAGTTTCGGTCAAAGGGAGACATCTGGAGCAACTCAGGGCATTTTTGCATCAAGGGGTTCAAAGCTTTTTTAAGAGTTCGGCTAGCAATGGTATTGTTCTGAACATTGAGGTCGATCCACTTTCCTAAGGCAACGTGGAGATCAATCAATCATGAAAATTGCTAGTTACTTAATTATAGGATATAACAGAGAGAACGATACATCAGGGCAAATGACTTGGAGTTATGGGTTCTTATTGAAAGGAGTAAACGAAAATGGCTGTTTATAAGATTGTGGAAATAGGTGCAGAGATACTGCGCGAAAAGGCAAAAGAAGTTAAAGAGGTTAATCCTTCGATCATAAAACTCCTAGATAACATGCTTGATACTATGCTTGCCGCCGAAGGGGTGGGGTTGGCAGCTCCTCAAATCGGGGTATCAAAGCGGGTTGTTGTTGTTAAGGTGGACGATGAACTCGTTGAACTTATTAATCCTGTTATCTTGGAAAAAGAGGGAGCAGCTACCGCGGAGGAAGGGTGCCTTAGTATTCCGAATGTGACGGGAGATGTCGTGCGGGCTGCTAAAATTCGTGTCCAAGGGTTAAACCGACAAGGGGAAATGATGGACATTCAGGCCGATCGTTTGTTGGCGCGCGCTCTACAGCATGAGATTGATCACCTTGAGGGAATACTATTTGTCGATGTGGCCAAGAAAACTTATCGGGGCTAACGGCGATGCACGATGCACGAGGCGCGATAATACGAAAATAGGACTACGGGCTTCGAGTTCGAGCATCGAACCTCGCGCTTCGAACTTCGAATAAAGGAGAATCAGCATGCGTATAGTTTTTATGGGTACACCTGATTTTGCCGTACCTGCTTTACGAGCCTTGGTGAGCGGAGGGCATGACGTTGTAGGCGTCTTTACACAACCTGATCGGCCAGCTGGACGCGGGAAGAACTTAAAACCTAGTCCAGTAAAGGTAGCAGCTGAGGAATTAGGTTTGCCTGTTTTCCAACCTGCAATGATAAAAACACCGGAGGGGATCCAATTGTTACGGGCCTTAGCCCCGGATAGTATTATTGTGGTCGCCTATGGACAGATCTTATCTAAGGAAATCTTGCAGTTACCCTCCAAAGGATGCATTAACGTCCACGCTTCGTTGCTCCCAGCTTACCGTGGGGCAGCACCGCTTCATTGGGCAGTCATGAAGGGGGAAACCCATACAGGAGTGACTACCATGCTGATGGATGAGGGTTTGGATACAGGGGACATGTTACTAAAACGAGAAGTTCCGATTTCCACTGAAGCAACAACGGGTGAGATTCACGATGTCTTAGCAGTCCTCGGAGGAGATCTTTTAATAGATACTCTAGGCGCATTGGAAAAGGGGACTTTGATTTCGATTCCCCAAACAGGAGAATCGAATTATGCACCCCTTCTGAACCGTAACCATGAACGTCTCGATTGGTCTCGTAGGGCTAACGAACTGCATGATCAAATTAGGGGGTTAAACCCTTGGCCCGGTGCGTTTGCGACGTTTCGAGGGGAAAACCTTAAGATCTGGCGAAGCACACTTTCTCGACAACCAGATAAAGCTGCTGAGACGGAAGTTGTTTCTAGGGAGTCGACGGTTGAACCAGGTCAAATTATCCGGATTATAGGGGACGGTTTGCTGGTTCAGACTGGCGAAGGAGTCCTTGAAATCTTAGAGGTCCAACCCGCGGGAAAACGCTCTATGTCAGCTCGGGACTTTTTTAATGGCCGACATGGTCAGGTCGGGGAAAGATTAGGTTAAGGAAATTAAAAGATTCTTTTATACGGAGGTTAAAGTATGTTTTTTTGGGATCCTACAATGGTTCTCTTAATCCCAGCAATATTACTCTCGTTATATGCACAATTTAAAATTTCCACATCCTACAAACACTACTCCCAAATCCGTTCCCAGTCTGGGCTTACTGGAGCCCAGGCTGCGCGCGCAATCTTGAATAGTAACGGACTTTACGATGTCCGTGTGGAACCGATCCGAGGACATCTTTCCGATCATTATGATCCGCGTACCCGGGTTATTAAGCTGAGTGAAGACGTTTATCAGGGAACTTCCCTTTCATCCGTGGCAGTTGCGGCTCATGAAACCGGACACGCTTTACAACACGCCTCTGGGTATTTTCCGATGCAACTCAGATCATCCTTTGTCCCTGTCGCTAATTTTGGCAGCGGGGCGGGTACAATGCTAATCATGGTAGGCCTTTTCGTACCACAATTTGGCTTGATTCTCCAGTTAGGAATCCTAGCCTTTACGTTTGCCGTGCTTTTTCAGATCATTACCCTTCCAGTGGAATATAACGCAAGTCACAGGGCCCTTACCCTCTTGCAGGAAGGCCGAATGCTTGGAGGGGAGGAAGTACGTGGCGCACGTGCTGTACTGAATGCAGCGGCCTTAACCTATGTGGCTGCAGCGTTGGCTGCTGTGCTTCAGTTAGTACGGTTTATCTTAATTGCTCGAGGTAGAGATGATGATTAAAGAAACGGCCCGTGGCATGGCAGTCCATATACTGACAAGGGTTGAAGCAGAAGGGGCCTATGCCAATGTCTTGCTGCAGAAAACGATCGGAAGGTTAACGGATTCTAGAGATCGTCAATTTGTGACGTTATTAGTGAATGGTGTGCTCAAGCATAGGCTGACCCTGGATTATGCGTTGCGTTTGCATTTAAGCAAGCCAATGTCGGCTCTGCCCCATGAAGTTAGGGCTATTTTACGCATTGGGGCTTTTCAACTGCTTTATGTGGATAAAGTTCCGGACGCAGTTGCGGTTAACGAAAGCGTGGAACTAGCGAAACCATTTCCTAAATTTACGGGATTGGTAAATGTCGTCTTACGGAAAGTTTTGGAGAAGGGGTGGGAGTTTCCTTGGCCGGATTCGAAACGGGAAACCGTGCGCTATCTTTCAGTGCGCTATTCACATCCCGAATGGATGATTCAGCGCTGGCTGAAACGCTGGGGCCTTGAGGAAACTGAAGGATTGTGTCGAGCCAACAATGAACCGGCTCAAACTTGGATCCGGACGAATACCCTCAAGATCTCACGTGAAAATTTAGTGGATCGACTTACACAGGAGGGAATTACTGTTGAACTAGGAACTCGGGTACCGGAAAGCCTGAGAATCCAAAACTTTGGTGCCTTAGACCGCTTGGAGAGTTTCAGAGAGGGGCTTTTTACGGTTCAGGATGAAAGCTCCCAACTGGTTGCCCATGTGGTTGATCCGAAACCGGGACAATGTGTTTTGGATGCCTGTAGTGCTCCGGGGGGGAAAACGACGCATTTGGCACAAATGATGCACGATCAGGGAGAAATACAGGCGTTTGATATCCACTCGCATAAGCTCGAACTTATTGACCAGTTGGCCCAAAGATTAGGGATTGGGATAATCCAACCTCAGTTGGGTGATGCTCGGGATTTACCTGGAGTAAAACTAAACTCCCAACAGCGCGTGTTGGTTGACGCTCCTTGCTCTGGCTTGGGCGTTCTGCGACGCAGAGCGGATCTGCGCTGGCAGAAAGAAGAACAAGATCTTAAGGATTTGCCCCTGCTTCAATTAGCAATCCTAGAACGGGCAGCGTCTTGCGTGGAAATCGGTGGAGATTTAATTTACTCAACCTGCACGATCGAACCAGAAGAAAATTTTGAACTAGTCAAGAAATTTCGCTTTGCACATCCGGAATTTGAAGCGGTCAATTTGGTGGGGTTGTTACCCTTTGCTCTTGAGGATGAGCGAGATATTCGACAAGCGAGTAAAGGGATGCTTCAGCTTTTACCGCATCGCCATGGGATGGACGGATTTTTCTTAGCAAAATTCCGACGTAACGAAGTTTAACTGGAATGAATTGGGTGAATAATAAAAGGTATGGAAAGTATTGAATTGCGCGGTTGTTCACTTGACGAACTGATCGAGATTTGCCAGGAGATGGGTTTAAAACGGTTTCGGGCGATCCAATTGTTCCAATGGGTCCAGCAAAAGGCTGTGCGTAGCTGGGATGAGATGAGAAACATTGGAGAAGTCGACCGACAAACTTTAAGTTCTCACTTGCACTTTCATCCTTTGGAACGAGTCCGCGAACAACGCTCAAAGGATGGCACACGAAAGTATTTGTTCCGTCTACATGATGGGGAAACAATTGAGTGTGTCTTAATGGATTACGCGCGGACGATGACACGAGATCGTCATACGATTTGTCTCTCAACTCAAGTTGGATGCGCGGTGGGTTGTGCGTTTTGCGCAACCGGGTTGGAAGGATTTCGACGGAATCTTAGCACGGGAGAAATTGTGGGCCAAGTCTTGGACATCACCCATTATGTGCGTCAAGAGGATCCGGATTTTCAGGTAACCAACATTGTCTTTATGGGTATGGGGGAACCCCTTCTCAATTATGAGCAAGTTCTTAAGGCTATCCAACTTTTGAATCACGAACAAGGGCAAACGATTGGCATGCGCCGGATGACAATTTCTACCTGTGGAGTCGTACCAAAGATTATTCAATTGGCTAAAGATAATCCTCAGGTGGGATTGGCTATATCCCTCCATGCAGCTCAGGATAACGCGAGAAATCAGTTGGTCCCCATGAATCGTCGCTATCCGTTAGCCTCTCTTATGGAGGCCTGCGAAGAGTACACACAAATCACGCATCGGCGTGTCACCTTCGAGGTGGCCTTGACCTCAGAGAATGCGAGGCAAGAGGAGGCTGAGGCCCTTGTCAGATTGCTTAAGGGGCAGTTAGGACATGTCAATTTAATTCCGGTTAATCCGGTGGTGGGAACTGGAATGGAGCGCCCCACCTCGGAGCAGATCAAGAGGTTTGCCCAAGTGTTAGAAGATGCTGGGATGGCCGTTTCTTCGCGTGAAGAACGGGGGACGGATATTGACGCAGCTTGCGGTCAACTTCGTCGACAATGGGAGGGTGAGTGATAATGAGCCTATTGGCCCGATTTGAGGGGATGGCTGAATTTCTATTTACTGGGGCGTTCAAGAAGGGGGGAGTCCGACTTCAACCGGTGGAAATCGCCAAAGAACTTGTGAAGGCAATGCTTAAAAATAAGCAGGTCAGTATTTCACAGGTGTACGTGCCGAATAGTTACCGGGTTTACCTCCATCCCAGTGATTGGGGGCCCTTGGCGAGTTTTGGGGACGTTTTTCTCATTGAACTATCGAAATATTTGTTTGCGGAAGCTGAACGCAACGGGTATACGTTTTTATCAAAACCAGCTATTGAATTACATGCAGATGAGACGGTAAATCCCCGTGAGATGGTTGTTGAAATTAATTTTGATGACTCTATTGATGTTGACTGGGGAGAGGAAGAAAAAGAAAATGATGCCACAAATGAATCGAATTGGCGTGAAAGCACAACGATCTTTAGAGAACGTGTCAAGACAAACTCACTTGCCCAGGACGTGGCAGGAAGGAATTCGGATTACTTTCTCGAAATCATAGAGGGACCAGATGTTGGTCAGACGTTTTCGCTGCAGGAGGCGGAAGTATTCATCGGTCGCCATGCGCAATGTGACTTGGTGCTCCACGACCCAGAGGTCTCACGGCGGCATCTAAAGATTGCGTCCGAAGAAAACGGTTGGTGGTTGGATGATTTGGGAAGCACGAATGGTTCTTTTGTTAATGGTCAAAGAATTACGCATCAGACGACCGCTCCTGGTGACCGTATTCAAATCGGACAAAGTGTTTTGGTCATCCAAAAGTCACTATAATTGGAGAGTGTGCGGAGGGTTATATGCAATTTGTTTTGGTCCTTGGACGGCTTGTGTTTGTCGCCCTTATCTATCTATTTATCTTTCGAATTTTTACGGCACTCTTAGCAGATCTTCAACTCAAAGGAATTTTTCAACGTTCAACTCCTGAATTTGGACGTTTGGAGGTCCTTACTGGGTCAGAAACGCTTGCCAGAGGACGTGTTTTCAAAGTAGATGCAAAAGGGCTGCGTTTAGGACGTGGTAAGCATAATGATATCGTCTTGCCGGATCACTTTGCTTCCATTGACCATGCTGTTTTTCGCCTGCTAAAAGGGCAGGCTATTGTGGAAGACCTTGGAAGTACGAATGGAACTTGGGTTAATGGTGAGCAAATCCATTCTCCAGTTCAACTGGTTGCTGGGGATTATGTGAAAATTGGAAGCATTACCTTCCAATACTCGAGGTGGCAAAATGAGAGTACTAAGTTTTAGTGAAAAAGGGTGTATTCGTAAAAACAATGAGGATTCTTTTCTAGTGTTACCTGGAGAAGGGCTTTACGCTGTGGCCGATGGGATGGGTGGGCATAGAGCTGGGGAAGTGGCTTCTTCGACGGCATTACATGTCTTGGAAAAAGAGGTTCTTAAGCTTGTAGGACTCGAGGATCAGGCCTTGGAAGAGGGGTTGTCAAAGGCCTTTAGTCAAGCAAATCAAGTTATTTATGAATCGTCAACATCTGATCCGGAAAATGCCGGGATGGGGACTACTCTGACAGTTTTACTGGTTCGCAGTACGGCGGTTGCTATTGCTCACGTTGGAGACAGTCGGGCTTATCTATGGCGCGATGAGATGTTAACTTCCTTGACCATGGATCATTCGTTGGTTGGCGAACTTGTGCGGTTAGGAGAGATCTCTCTTGAAGAAGCGGAGAAACACCCCCAACGACATGTGCTGATGCGTGCTGTGGGAGCGGACCCAGAGGTTGAAGTGGATTGTCGGAGTATAAGGTTACAGACAGGAGATGTTTTCCTTTTGTGTACGGATGGTTTTTCCAATATGATTAGCAATCAGGAACTTGCGCAGGAATTTCTTGAACCGGACTCATGGGAAGTACGATTTGAACGATTACGGCAGCTTACCCTAGAACGGGGTGCACCTGATAACTTTACAGCCTTGTGCTGTATTTTGGACTAAGCCGATGATTCAACGAATTACCTCCCGCGTTTTGATTTTAGGAATGATGTGGTTAGGACTTAGCCTGCTGAAATGGGACGGGAACAAAAACCAAATTCTTTGGCAAGCGCTTGTTTTCACAGGCATAGTACTTCTAGGGAGCTTGATGGAGGAAATTCTCCATTATCAGGGAGATCCCTATATTCTGCCTGTAGTTCAGGTCATCATGGCTTTGGGTCTTGTATTTTTGGTGCGCATTAGGCCAGAAGTAGGACTGCGTCAATTCTGGTGGGCAAATATTGGGCTTTTGATCTTTTACGTGGTTTTATGGGCGATTCGGGATTATCGTCAGTTAGGAAGTTTTAGATACCTTTGGGGGCTCTTAGCGGTAGGATTGCTGCTGGTGACCTTAGTTTTTGGCTATTCGGCTGGAGGAGCAACGAGTTGGCTGCATATCGGAGGAATCGGGATTGAACCCGAAGAATTTGTCAAACTAGCTCTGCTTTTATTCATGGCAACGTATTTGGAAGAAAATGAAGAGTTATTGCGTATAGGGACAGTACAGTTGGGAAGTTTCTCGATACCAGACTGGCGGACTTTGGGTCCGTTTATCGTAATGTCAGCTTTTGCACTTGGCCTTTTAGCCGCTCAGAAAAGCCTCGGAACTGCCTTGGAGTTTTACGCGCTCTTTGTGCTCATGCTTTATGTTGTGACTGAACGGACCCTTTATCTATTGATTTCCCTTCCAATTTTTTTTCTGCCGGGAACCTTAGGATATATGCTCTTTACACATGTACACGTCAGAGTTGCGGTGTGGTTGAATCCTTGGCAAGATCCCACAGGTGGGGGGTACCAAATTGCCCAATCATTGTTTGCTATTAGTGGCGGGAAGATTCTGGGGACGGGGTTAGGCAATGGTATTGGGGCATCGACCGTACCTGCGGCCAGCACCGACTTTATTTTTTCTGTCATAGCCGAAGAACTCGGCTTTGCCGGGGGCATGGCGATACTAGTTCTCTTTCTTATTGTAGTTATGAGGGCCTTTGCCGTAAGTCTTAGGGCTAAAGACCGGTTTGGACAAATTTTAGCGGCTGGAATTGGGATTCTTCTAGGCACAGAAACATTAATTATTCTCGCTGGGGTCACTAAACTACTTCCTTTGACAGGCATTCCTCTTCCTTGGGTGAGTTATGGTGGAAGTTCGCTTCTTGTTCACTTTATCTTGCTGGGCGTGTTGCTGAATATCTCAAACGCCACGGCGGTGGGTTCTCTCAGTACCAAGAATAAGGGAAGGGAGTATGCAACATAATGCGAGGGGTACGTCGAGTAGCACTTGGAATGGCGTTCAGTTTTTTTATTCTTAGTCTTGGTTTAGTCTATTGGCAAGTAGTTCAAGCGGATACGTTACTGGAAAACCCAGCCAATCGTCGCTTAATTCTCATGGAAAGCCGTGTGACTAGGGGAGGAATTTTTGATCGCAACGGCGAAATAATAGCGCAAACTCAGACTTCCCAAGGCAAGAAGGTTCGGGTGTATCCTAAGGGGGAATTGTTTGAGCCTGCCCTCGGTTATTCAACGGTAAAACTGGGTGCTTCCGGTCTGGAAGGAAGTTTGGCAGATTGGTTGCTAGGAATCAAGAAGGCTACGCCCACCCAAACGATTCAGCAGCTCTTTGCCCTTCCCCGCCAAGGGGATGATGTGGTGCTCACCCTAGATTCACGCTTGCAGAGCATTGCCTATAATGCGCTCAAAGGGAAGATGGGGGCTGTTGTTGCCATCGATCCACGAACTGGAGAAATTTTGGCTTTGGTAAGCCAACCTAGTTTTGATCCCACAAATCTTGACCAAAATTGGAATACTGTCATTAGTCGTAAACAGGACAGACCCCTGGAAAACCATGCTTTTTCCCTCTTCCCGCCAGGTTCGATTATGAAGGTGGTTACCTCTGCTGCGGTATTACGAAGTGGGATAAATACCACGGATTTATATGATTGTAAGGGATCGACTGTTATTAATGGGCAAGTTATTCCGGAACAAAATGACAAGGCACATGGCTGGGTAAACTATAATATGGCTTTGGCCGACTCCTGTAACACGTATTTTGCGACGTTTGGGGTCAAGGCAGGGGATAATAATTTCCTTTCAGCTGCCAAAGGGTTCGGTTTTGGGCAAAAAATCCCTTTTGAACTGAATGTACCTATGAGTTCGATTACGAATGCTGCAAAAATTCCTGCTAAGTTAACTACAAATCTTCTTGCGGCGAGTACGTTTGGGCAAGGCGAAGTTCTAGTCTCACCCTTTCATATGGCGTTGATCACCGCCGGAATAGCCAATCATGGGGTCATCATGACCCCGCATCTTGTGGAACGTGTTCTAGACCCCTCCCAAACGGTTCTGTATGAACAGAACCCTCAGCCTTGGCTGACCGCGCTTTCTAAAGAGGAAGCAGATAAGATCACGAGTGCGATGGTAACCGCAGTGACTGATGGAACGGCTGCGCCAGGGGCCTTGGCAGATGTTCAAGTTGCTGCCAAGACGGGTTCAGCAGAACCAGGAGGAAATGTTTCGACGCATGCTTGGTATATAGCCTTTGCGCCAGCGGAGGCACCACGGATTGCGGTAGCCGTTATTGTGGAACATGGTGGAACCGGAGGGGGGGCAGCCGCTCCGATTGCCCGACAAATTATGCAAGAAGCGTTGAGCCAGAAAGAAGGTGGCAAATAGTGAGTAAAATCTTCGGAGGACGATATGAGGTTTTGGAGCGAATTGGTGCCGGTGGCATGGCGATTGTCTACAAAGCTAAGGATATTTTGCTGAACCGTGTTGTAACCATCAAGGTGCTTCGAGAACAGTTTATTGCAGATGAAGACTTTATTCGTCGTTTTCGGAGGGAAGCCCAGTCTGCAGCGAGTTTGTCTCATCCCAACATAGTTTCGATTTATGATGTTGGTAAAGATGGGGATACTGAATATATCGTAATGGAGTACGTTGAAGGGCGTAATCTCAAAGAAATTATTCGTGATTATGCTCCGCTGTCCACAGACCAATCCATCAACCTGGCTCGGCAAATTACAAGTGCTATACAAAATGCTCATGAACATCACATTATTCATAGGGACATTAAACCCCATAATATTTTGGTGACAGCGGATGGGCGTGCGAAGGTCACGGATTTCGGTATAGCACGGGCAGTATCTTCGGCTACTGTGACCCATACTGGAGATATTATAGGTTCGGTTCATTATTTATCGCCCGAGCAAGCTAAGGGACTTCAAAGTAATGAACAATCAGACATTTATTCTTTAGGAATTGTTCTCTATGAATTGCTCACGGGCAAAGTTCCTTATGATGGTGAAACTCCTATTGCCATAGCGCTTAAACACCTGCAGGAACAGCCCGTGCCGCCTAGCAAACTAAATCCTCGAATCGAAAAGGAATTCGAAGCAGTCATCATGCGTGCGATCTCTAAGTCACTGGAGAAGAGATATTTGTCGGCTAAAGACCTGTTGGAAGATCTAAACCACATTCAGGCAGGCAGGCCGATTGCACGCTTGGAAAACTTCGAATCCGTAGATCCTGAAGCGACTCAGACTCACAAAGGAATGAGCAAGGTTCTGGCACCGATTGTTGCCAAAGATCCTTTATCAGGAAAGAATCCTCCTCCAAGAACTATAGAAAATCAGAAACGCAAGCGTTGGATGGTGGGTGGAATAGTGCTTCTATTCCTCTTGATTGGGGGAGGGATGGCGTGGGCAGTGAAGAGTTATATTTCAGTAGGAACAACAAAAGTTCCTAATTTAGTCGGGCAGACAGTTCCTGTGGCAGGGGACTATATAAAACAGGCCAAACTGAGGCTCAGTCCGGATGTTACCTATGAGTTCAGCGATAAGGTCGAGAAGGATCGTATTGTCGATCAGAATCCGAAAGCAGATGTCGTGGTGAAAGTCGATCGGGAGATTCAAGTCGTAGTTAGTAAAGGCTCAGATACGGGGAAATTCCCTGATGTGACTACTGGACAGATGTCCAAAGTAGATGCTGTGAACTTGATACAGAATGCAGGATTTACAGGCAAGATAACTTCTGATACCAAAGCAAGTGATACTGTGCCTAAAGATTATGTGGTTGGACAGGATCCTGCGCCGAATGCTACTTGGCCGAAAAACGGGGATATTCATTTGATCCTGAGTGCTGGGCCTCAATTTGTAACGATCAACATGCCTTATGTCATCGGCAAGACATCCTCTGAGGCCAAGGCAATATTGGAACAGAACAAATTAGTTGTTCTGGTTGAAACCCAGGATTCGACGACTTCCCCGGTAGATGTGGTGATGAGCACGACTCCTAATCCAGGAGAAGCTCTTCATCAAGGAGATCAAGTTACGATGGTTGTTTCACGTGGGCCTGGACCGCTCGCCCAAGGAATTGAGCAGCAAGCTGCAATCATTGCTCAAATCCTTGGTATTCCCTCGAAGAACGGGAAATCCCATGGTAAAGGTAAAATCAAATAAATGATCATCACACATAAGATGATTAGTGAGGAAAAGCTATGACCGAAGGAGTTTTGCTCAAAGGATACGGCGGATTTTATTATGTCTATGCGGAAGACCGAGTGTGGGATTGTTCCCTGCGCGGTCGCTTTCGTATTAAAGACCAAGATTTTTTGCCCGGAGATCGAGTGAAAATTCTACCGAAAGAGGATAACAAGGCGACGATTGAGGGGGTAGAGCCACGACGCAACGCTTTGACCCGTCCGGCGATTGCCAATGTGGACCTGGCCCTTCTGGTTTTTGCCTTGACTTCCCCTAAGCCTGATCTTAATCTTCTAGATCGGCTCTTGATCCAAGTGACGGTCGCGGAAATCGAACCCATCATTGTTTTCACCAAGCTAGATAAATTCAATGAAACCACATCAACAATTATCGGCTTTGAGGAACATACAATTACGGATGTCTACCGCAAAATAGGATACACTGTGTTTGAAGTCTCCAACGAAACTGGGCAGGGAATAGATGAAGTTAAACTCCAGTTAGCGGACAAGGTCAGTGTGCTGGCGGGGCCGTCTGGTTCTGGGAAATCTAGTCTCTTCAATGCTCTATCTCCAGGAAAAGAATTAAAAGTAGGGGAAATAAGCACAAAGTCTAAGCGAGGTCGCCACACCACTCGTCATGTTGAGTTGATGGTTTGTGCCGGGGGGTTGGTGGCGGATACACCGGGATTTTCTTCCCTTTTTTTACCTAATATTAAACGTGCGGAATTAACGGACTTTTTTCCGGAATTTAATGAACGTCGTCAACAGTGCCGGTTTAACAGTTGCCTCCATGATAAAGAACCGGATTGTGCGATTAAAGCAGCCTTAGAAAGCGGAGAAATTTCCGCTTCTCGTTACGAACACTATCGAATATTCCTACAAGAAGTCATTGAAGCTGAGAGGAGATATTAAAGTGATTCAGATTGCCCCTTCTATTTTATCCGCTGATTTCTCTCGTCTAGGAGATCAGGTGCGTTTAGTTGAGGACGCTGGCGCGGAAGTCTTACATATTGATGTCATGGATGGGCACTTTGTCCCTAATCTTACCTTTGGACCCGCTCTGGTTCAATCGATCAGGGCGCACTCCCATATGCGTTTCGACATTCATCTTATGGTTGAAGAACCGGAGCGTTTTATTGCGGATTTTGCTGCTGCTGGGGCTGATCATATCACCTTTCATTTAGAGACGTCCCGTCACGCGCACCGTGTTATTCAACAGATTAAAGAACAAGGGATGACCGCTGGAATTGCTCTCAATCCTGCGACTCCATTGGATGGCATCAAGTATATTCTCGAAGATTTAGATATGGTCCTGTTGATGACAGTCAACCCTGGCTTTGGGGGACAAAAATTTATTTCCAATGTTATTCCGAAAATCCAAGTCCTCCATCAGCATCTTGAACAAAAGAAGTTTAATTGTTTGATTGAGGTGGACGGGGGAATTAATCAGGAGACGGCGCCTGTGGTTGCAAAAGCAGGAGCTCATATTTTGGTGGCAGGGGGCGCTGTTTTTGCTCAGCCTGATCCCAAACAAGCGGTGAAAAAGCTGCGGCAAGCAGCAGGTTCGATGAAGAGTGAGTAAAAGGAAGATTGCAGTACTTGCTAATGGTTCTTGGGATTCAGTTTGGGGAGAACAAGTCCTTAAAGAGGTCGATTTCCTAATATGTGCGGATGGGGGCGCAAACAATGCCGCTTTATCGGGACGTATGCCCGACCTTTTAATCGGAGACTTGGACTCGATTTTAGTTGAAAATCTATATCAATGTAAAAAAATGGGTTGCGCCATTGAGCGTTTTCCTTGCGAAAAAGATGAAACGGATCTTGAATTGGCACTTTCTAGGGCTGAGGAACAGGCCAGATTTGTTGGTGAACGGGATATTTGGCTATATGGTGCGACTGGTAAACGAATTGATCATTTCTTGGGTAATTTAGCTCTGATGCTCGCATACGCCCGCAAAGGGTATAGGGTCCGCTTAGTTGACCCTGAGCATGAGATGTGGATTCTGCAAGGTCGCGAAGAGATAACGGGGTCACAAGGGCAGGAAGTATCTTTGATCGCCTTGTCAGATCGAGCGGTGGTTACGACGGAAGGGTTGTATTATCCACTTCAACATGGTGTCCTGCTTCAGGAATCGCCGCGCGGGATTAGCAATGTGTTTCTTGGGGAGAAAGCTGTGGCCGAGGTTCACGAGGGGTGGGTTTTAGTGGTCTTGCCCGGGTCGACGGGATGAAGTGAAGTTTCTTTGCTCACCCACAGCGCCGTCGCTATCACGCTTGATCACGAGGTGAGCGTGGCGAACCTCTGGGTAGCGTCATAAGTGATCCACTGCTGTGTTGACGCAGAGTCTAAGCGCGGTTGACGTGACTCTGTCGGATGGGTTCGCTCCGCTCTCAACTGCACTGTTGACGCTTTGTGTTTTTGGACAGATGACAGATAGAATAATAAGATTTTGATAAAAGGAAGACGATTTATGCAACAGGATGAATTATGGATTGGAACGATGCTTAAGGGTCGGGCGCGTTGGGTTGTGGCTAGGACGACGGATACGGTTGAGGAGGCCCACCGGCGTCATGGGATGTCGCCGGTTGCTACGGCGGCTTTGGGGCGGTTGATGACTGGGACTCTTATTTTGGCTAGTTCACTTAAGGGAGAAGAATCGATCACATTGCGATTGTTGGCAGACGGTCCGTTAGATGGTGTTGTGGCCGTGGGTAATCCGCAGGGTGAAGTTCGGGGGTATGTGGGGGAACCTTTGGTGGATTTGCCGTTAAAGGCTTCGGGGAAACTGGATGTAGCTACTGCAGTTGGCTCTGGTGAGTTGGCGGTGAGCCGTAGTTTGCAAAATGGTGAAGTTTATACGGGAATGGTCCCGCTGGTCAGTGGTGAGATTGCGGAAGATCTTGTGCATTATTTGCTGACGTCTGAACAGATTCCTTCGGCTTTGCTGCTTGGGGTACTGGTCGAAAAGGACTATCATGTGGCTGGAGCGGGTGGGCTTTTGATTCAACCGTTACCTGGAGCGACAGAAGAGGATATACAAGCCATTGAAAGTCGGCTCGGACAGTTAGGGGTAGGAATCAGCGAACTGGTCGCTCAGAGCGGAAATATGGAGGAGTTGATCGGCAGTCTAATGGGACAAATTCCTTATCATGTCTTGGAACGACGGGTGGCAAAGTTTTCTTGTTCGTGTTCTAAGTCACGTCTGACGGATACCTTAGTATCGTTAGGCAAAAAAGAAATAGCAGACCTAATCTCAGACGGGAAAGCCGAGATGGTTTGCCATTTTTGTAACGAACATTATTTATTTAATGTGGAAGAGCTTCAACAAATTTCGGATCAGGCCGAAATGTAGACGGGCTGTGTAATGTTGCTCCACTCACCCGCAGCACCGTCGCTATTGCGCTTGATTGTGGGAGACGTGGCAAAACCTTAGGGTAAAATGAAAAAAGCCCGACAAACTGTCGGGCTTTTGATTCATTAGCTAGCGCGCTGAACTTTGCCGGAACGTAAGCATCGGGTACAAACTTTGATCCGGGCGGGAGTACCGTTGACAATTGCATGAACGCTTTGCAAGTTGGGTTTCCAAGTTCGCTTTGACCGTATATGAGAGTGGCTGACTTGAAATCCGGTTTTTACTCCTTTGGCGCATACTGCACAAACATTAGCCATGCTTTAAAACCTCCTTTGCCACCGAAATGACACTGCTATATTCTATCAAAAGTCTTACGGGTTGGCAAGGTATCCTCTAATTTTCTTAATGCTAAATTATGAAAACAGTTTTAGCGGGTGTTAGCAAGATATTTAAAGTTTTCTTTGAACATTTTTCATTTACTTGATAGAATAGTTTCAATGTGGACGATGCTGGAAGGAGTGGATCCTTTTTATGGGAAAAGAAATTATTAATAGTTTAGGTAAAATTGATATTTCTGAAGAAGTCATTTCTACGATTGCGGGTGCTGCAGCTGTTGAATGTTACGGATTGGTGGGCATGGCCTCACGCAAAATAACCGATGGTTTTGTGGATCTGCTGAGACGGGAAAATTTGGCTCGTGGTGTGGTGGTTACCATAAAAGACAATGAACTCGTTATTGATCTCCATATTGTTGTTGGATATGGTGTTAGGATTTCTGAAGTGGCGGCTAATGTTATGGAACGCGTTCGTTATACCACGGAGAAACTTACGGGATTAAACGTATCCCAAGTGAATGTGAACGTTCAAGGAGTTCGCATTTTAGAGTAGTGCAAAAGAGTAGGGGGATTCGGTTTTGAGGTCAGCGACGAACATTATGAATGTTCTTAACGGACAAGTATGGAAACAAATGATGGTGGCAGGGGCACGGGCCCTAGAAATAAAAAAACATGATGTTGATGCCCTAAATGTTTTTCCAGTTCCAGATGGAGATACAGGAACGAACATGTTTTTAACGATTCAATCTGCAGCAAGGGATGCCGAAAAGATCTTGAGTGATTCTATCGGTGAAGTGGCAACAGCAGCTTCAATGGGCTCGTTAATGGGTGCTCGCGGTAATTCAGGGGTGATTCTTTCTCAGCTCTTACGAGGGATTGCCAAAGGGTTTGATGGATTGTCAACGGCCAATTCTCTTCAAGTAGCACAAGCTTTGCAAGCTGGGGTGGATACGGCGTACAAAGCAGTTATGAAACCTGTTGAGGGTACGATCCTAACGGTTTCGAGAGAAACGGCGCGGGGCGCGTTAACCAAGGCCAAGGGGGGGGGATCACTTCTCGAAACTCTTCAAGAAGCAGAGCGTAAAGGTTTAGAGGCTCTTGCGAGAACACCGGATTTGTTGCCGGCCTTAAAACAGGCTGGTGTGGTTGATGCTGGAGGTCAAGGATTCCTCATTATTTTGGGCGGATGGATTGCTGTTTTAAAGGGAGATACGAGGGTAGGGGACAATCTGCCTAATCTGGAGAAAACATCAGCTCCACGTGTTCAGAAAACTCAGGAGTCTCATGAAACTAAACCAGGATTCATGCAAATTGAAAGTCTAGAGTTCCCTTATTGCACTGAATTCTTGGTTAAGGGAAGTAATTTGCGTGTTGAACAGATTCGACAGGATTTAACGGATCGTGGGGACAGTTTGCTGGTCGTAGGAACACCTGAAGTGGTTAAAATTCATGTTCACGTTAAAAATCCTGGTAAAATCTTGGATTATGCGATTCAGTGGGGCTCACTTCATGCTGTTGAAATTCACAATATGTTAGAACAAAATGAGAACATGGCTCACGCTAAGAAAACCAAACAGGATAGTCAAGAACCTGTACCAGATAAATCAATCACTGAAGAGGATTGTAACCCGTGGAAAGAATACGGCGTGGTTGCTGTGGCCATGGGGCAAGGAATTGCAGATGTATTTCAAAGTTTGGGTGCCGATGAAGTTGTTTATGGCGGTCAAACTATGAATCCCAGCACGGAAGATCTTGCTGAAGCTGTGCGGAAGATTTCTTCACGTCATGTTTATATACTACCGAATAATGGGAACATTATTATGGCAGCCCGTCAAGTTAAAGATGTTGTGCAGGACCGTGAAATTTATGTGATACCGAGTAAATCGATTCCCCAAGGAATTTCCGCTTTGCTGAACTTTAATACAGAAGGGGAAGCGGAGACGAACATTCAGAATATGGAACTTGCTCTAGGCCAAGTTCATTCCGGTGAAGTAACGTATGCGGTTCGTGATTCCCAATATGGAACGTTGGATATTTCAAGTGGGGATATTTTAGGGTTGGTGGAGGACGTAATAGTCACTACCGGTCAATCGTTACTCGACGTTGCACAGTCAACCTTGGAGAAAATGGAATGGCAAACCCATGATTTGGTTACCATTTTCTATGGCGAAGAAACTAAACAAGAAGAGGTTGAACGCCTTAGGAATTGGCTTAGCGAAGTAAATCCGAACGTCGAAGTAGAGGTTCATCCCGGTAGGCAACCACTCTACTATTATATTTTTGGGGTGGAATAGGTTATCCTCCGGAGTTTCCGGAGGATTTTTTAACCAGTTAGAAAGTTTATGTTTTGGGTGGGTCCCTTCTCGCCATCACGGCGCTTTGCCATCCTTGGCAGCGCTCTAATCTCGAACGTCCTGTTCGAGTCTTGGCTACAGGGACACTCGGCCATCCTTGGCCAGCGCATAAGTGCAACTAGGGCAGCGCCTTCGCTAGGGCTTGGCGCCAGCCAAGTTTTCTATATTTGGAGGTGTATTGTGGGCAAGAGTAATGTATTTGATCTTCTTGGGCCGATCATGGTTGGCCCTTCCAGTTCACATACGGCAGGAGCAGTGCGTTTGGGTGGAATGGCTAGAAAAATACTGGGCGAGGAACCAGTCCAGGGAAAGATCCTTCTACACGGCTCGTTTGCTACAACAGGGAAGGGACATGGGACAAACCTAGCGTTGGTTGCAGGACTTATAGGCATGGCGACAGATGATGAGCGCATACCTGAGGCTCTCAAGATTGCCGAAGAACGTGGCCTGAACGTCTGCTTTGAAACAGCCGACCTTGGAGATGTTCATCCGAACACTGTGAAGTTTGATTTGTTGGGAGAGCATGGGAGTCATGTTCGGGTGATTGGATCATCTGTCGGAGGAGGAACCATTGTCATTCGGCAGATCAACGATTTTCAGGTGGAGATTAGGGGTGACTATCCCACGTTAGTGATCTTGCACCAGGATCTTCCGGGAGTTGTTGCACAAGTCACGCTCCTCCTATCAACTGTTCAGATTAACATTGCCCGTATGCTAGTTTCCCGTAAAAAGAAGGGCGCTGAGGCCTTAATGGTGCTGGAGACGGACCAAACGATTGACAATGCCGTTCTTGATTTATTACGAAAACTACCAAGAATTTACCAGGCATTGGCTATTGAACCGTTGTAATAGGAGGAAATGAGCATGCGCGCATACGAAGATTGGGTTATTGAGGCGGAAACCAGAGGCTTGAAAATTAGTGAAGTCATCGTTCAAAACCAGATGGAAGAATTAGAACAATCGGAACAAGCTCTTTTTGAACGTATGAGACAGAATCTCAGAGTAATGCGTAAATCGGTTGAAACGGGTCTCAGTGGGGAACGTCGTTCTTTATCCGGTTTAGTAGGGGGAGATGCAGCAAAAGTTGAGGGTCGACGAAAAAGAGGAGAGAGCTTGGTTGGAGAGCTAATGAGTGGTGCGATTGCCAGAGCTCTTGCAGTGGCCGAAGTCAATGCCTGCATGGGGAAAATCGTTGCTGCACCGACTGCAGGTTCCTGTGGGGTACTGCCAGCCGTCCTTTTGACGATTGAAGAGGATCGTCGAGTCTCAGAACAGGCGGTTTTACATGCTCTTTTTACGGCTGCGGGATTAGGAATAATCATCGCAGAGCGAGCAAATGTTTCTGGTGCTGAAGGCGGGTGTCAGGCTGAGATAGGGTCTGCAGCAGCTATGGCTGCCGCAGCGGCCGTGGAATTGGCTGGTGGATCGCCGAGACAGACAGCTGATGCTGCAGCGATCGCCATGAAATCGATGTTGGGTTTAGTTTGTGACCCCGTGGGAGGGCTTGTGGAGGTTCCTTGTGTCAAACGGAATGCAACGGGAGCAATAATCGCCTTGACGGCTGCCGAGATGGCACTTTCGGGTGTGAAGAGCGCAATTCCAGTTGACGAGGTTATCGATACTATGGGCCAGATTGGTAAACAAATGCCGTGTACTCTGAAGGAAACAGCGCAAGGTGGCCTTGCAGTGACCCCAACGGGACGACGAATTCAGGCTGATTTTCTATGAAGCTCTCTCAGGCGCAATTGGTTTTAAATAATTTTCAACGTGCGCTCTTGGCAGAAGAAAAACAGGGATTTACGAATACCGGGGTTTTGGGCGGATTTAATGCCTTTTTGCGAGGAATTCTCCCAAGATTAGGACAGTTATTCCCGGCTCACGACATGGATTTGCTGAAAAATTTGGCTCAACAATATCCCACCTGGAGCCCGCTGCGAAGAAGAGAAGCCTTTGCAGAACTTCGCCGTTTCATGCAAGAAATTTCACTAGAAGCTCAAGAGATACTAGTGCAGAATGAGCTATTTAATGCGGATTTAAAACTACTGGGAAAACAAGATATTACTGAGAAACGAGAAGTACCGGGAAAACATATATCGGCTAAACAGAAAGTACCGGAAGTACCGGAAGTACCGGAAGAACAGGAAGAACAAAGACTACTTGAAAAACAAGAAGGTAAAAAAAATGCTGATAAAGCTCATCCTGTGCACGTAATTAAGAGTCAAGAAATCCCTCTAGAAAGGGCTTTTAAGGGATCAAACAGTGCCTCGTTGCGAATGAGGCCTTTACAATACTTAAAAGGGGTAGGCCCAGAAAGAGCAAAACAACTTGAAAAGCTGGGAATTAATAATGTACAAGATCTGCTGCTCTATTACCCTCGTCGGTATGAAGATCGACGCAAGCAAATGATTGCCGAGATGAAAGATGGAGAAACGGCGACGCTCGCCGGAAAAGTAGTGGCAGGGCATGTGACGAATGGCAAGATGAAAGTGGTTAAGTTGAGTATTGAGCAAGAAGGGCGCTTGTTCCAGGCAACTTGGTTTAACCAAACCTTTATTCTTAAGCAATATCCTGTTGGAACGCACGTCGTTGTAACGGGTAAAGTGCGCTGGCAGCAACAGGTGCCGGAAGTTCTAGTGACAGATATTGAAAAGGACAGTGACGGTGGTCCCTTCACCACCGTTGATCAAGGTACTCAAACGATTTTACCGATTTATTCCGAAACAGCGCGCCTATCTTCCAAGGTAATCCGCGGCATAATTCAGAGTATTTTAGGTCAGGTTGAGGCAGCTTTTCCAGAAGTCCTACCTCGAGAAGAATTGGGGCAATGGATGGAGAGATCCCGAGCGCATCGAGAAATTCACTTTCCGGAGAACGATACCAGTTTGTCCAAGGCAAGGGAAAGGTTGGTTTGGGAAGAGATTCTCTTTTTGCAGTTAGCGGTCGCCGGGCTACGGGAGGGTATGGTTCGTCTGGGAAGTCCACCGTTAACAGGGGGAGAGGAACAGATCCAGAGTTTTTATAGGGCCTTGCCTTTTCGTTTGACCACAGCTCAACAACGAGTGATTCAAGAGATTTTTCAAGATTTGGCTAGACCACAAGGGATGGCTCGCTTGGTCCAAGGGGATGTTGGGTCCGGTAAAACGGCAGTTGCTATGGCCGCTTTGCTCCGTGCGGTGGGATCAGGATACCAAGGGGCAATGATGGCTCCTACGGAAATTTTAGCATTACAACATTTTCAATCCCTTGAGAAAGTGTTCACTCCTCTAGGAATTACGGTGGTTTGTTTATTGGGTAGTCAGAGCAAAAGTGCGCGGGAGGAAACCTTAGCAATGATCGCGGACGGCAAGGCACAAGTCGTAGTGGGAACTCATGCCCTTATTCAAGAAACCGTGGCATTTAAAGCTTTGGGTCTAGCCGTCACGGATGAGCAACATCGGTTTGGGGTGCGACAGCGTTCACTGCTTCAGAGCAAGGGAGAAAGCCCTCACGTTTTAGTCCTCACGGCGACACCGATTCCCCGGACGTTAGCTTTGACACTTTACGGAGATTTGCAGCTTTCTGTGCTTGATGAGATGCCTATGGGGCGAAAGCCAATTATAACCCGCAAATTATCGGAACGGGCCCGTCCAAAAATGGAAAAATTCCTTGAAGAGCAAATTGATCTTGGCAGGCAAATTTATGTCGTTTGTCCGTTAGTAGAAGAATCAGAATCGCTTGATCTTATTTCTGCCACGCAGCGTGCCTCTGATCTTCAAGTTAGGTTTCCGAATCGTCGCGTTGCCCTCCTGCACGGCAAAATGAAGGGAACGGAAAAGGAATCGATCATGGCAGAGTTTAACGCTGGGGAGATTGATGTTCTGGTTGCTACGACCGTGGTGGAAGTTGGGGTCAATGTCCCCAATGCCTCAGTTATGGTCATTGAATCGGCAGAACGGTTCGGACTCGCGCAATTGCATCAACTTAGGGGGCGGGTCGGCCGCGGCAGTGATCAATCTTACTGTTTTTTGTTATCGGGAAACAAAAATAGTCGTCGTTTAGATATTCTCTGCCAAACGGAAGACGGCTTCAAAATTGCCGAAGAGGATATGCGTCTGCGCGGAACAGGGGAACTATTAGGGACACGCCAGCACGGTTTAGCCGAATTGAGGCTTGCGGATCTCTCCCGGGATGGGCATCTTGTCGAGAAGGCCTATCAGATGGCGCAAAAAGCTTTGCAGAACCCGGAAAAGTTTAAATTGCTTTTTCAAGAAGTGCAGAGGATGTTTCCGCCGGAGAAGATAGGGGTAAATTAGGGAGATGTAATTGATTTAAATACAGTTTTTGATTTTTAGCCTAAACCTTTGGCAGGAATTGCCGAGTATGATTATGGACAAATGATCGAATAATAAAACCAGACTGAAGCGTTAAAGTAAAGGCAAAGCAGCAGCGAAGCAGGTCTGCTGCCTTCTCAAAATACTCTAAGGAGGTGTAAGCTTTGACTGAACCCAATAAAACGATGGTCCAACTGACACCGGAATTAGAAAAGTTCAAGTATGAAGTCGCGCAGGAGATTGGGATTGCAAATCGCAAACACAAACGTTTTCCCAATACACCACAACAATAATCTATATGGAAATGGGTCGGGTTTATTTTTACTAAACCTGACCCATTTCTGCTTTCATGCTTAACTACTCTTCTGGCCCAGCCAATGAATGAAATGAAATTGCAGAGGGAGTCACTCCAGAGTTTTGGTGAACGTGCAATTTCATTTGCATTCATCCGTTCAGCTATTGCAAATAACGCTCATAGTCTTCACGATCGACTCCGGGATGCAGGCTGATGGCCAGAGCACCAGCAATAATCTTAGCCGTCGTTTTTATGAGTGTGTCGATTTCCTTGGGTGTGACCATCAGATTTCCTTGGAATGGAGAAAGCACATCATCGATGATTTTGCTGAATGTTTCAGGTTTTATGCCCTTATAAAGTTTATAGAGTGAAGGGCTGGTTACAAATTGCTTAAAAACTCCTTCGACGACGTCGTGGGCAATGAGTGAAGCATTGACAACTGTGGGGAGACCGATGGCAATTACTTTACAACCGACTGTTTCTTCGTTGATGCCAGCCCGTGGGTTTCCTACTCCTGAACCAGGGTGAATTCCAGTATCAGCGAGCTGGATACTTGTGCCGACTCGTTCAAGGGAGCCGGCGGCCAGGGCATCAATAGCTATGACCAAATCAGGTTTGACATGGTCCACTATACCACGGATGATCTCGGCGGTTTCAATTCCGGTAATCCCCAATACGCCCGGCGCAATGGCACTTACTTTTCTCATTTTGCCGTGCAATTCATCTGGAGAGAGTTGGAAAAGGTGGCGGGTGACCATTGTTTTGTCAATAACTTGAGGACCTAACGCATCGGGTGTTGCATTCCAGTTTCCCAACCCAATTATTAGAATGCTGGCATCTTCTTTCAGATTCATGAGTTCGATTAATTGGTCGGCAAGTACCTGGGTGATATCTTCATGGACGACGTAATTGCTCGTTCGGATTTCAGGGGCATCAATCGTAATGTATTTTCCTTTAGGTTTACCGATTGCTTCGACTCCTTCATCGGTCTCAACAGTAATGATCGTTACTTTGGCATGTTCGAGCTTTTGTTCATCCATTCGAACACCGGGAATTTCTTCCCCGCTTTCTCCCCTCAGGAGCTGATGGGCTTCAACGGCTAAATCAAGTTGAACCTTGAGGTGGCGATAAAGTTCTAATTTCTTCATGGCTTCTAACTCCTTTAAATGGATTGAAAAAATCACTGGGGCTTTATTCAAGCTCCCAGTGAATAGAGAGGAAACGAAAGGAAGAGCTGGATGGGGGAAGGACATTCGATGTTTCGTGTTCATTGGCATCGAATACCAAATATAGTATTGGCAAAAACTAAAATGATATGCAGGAAATTTAGGGAAATATATTTATTTGCTGTGGTATAATGATAAGCAGTCCTATTATCTAATAATTATGGCTGAAATGCTTAATAAGCTCTGCTATAATATAACATGGAGGATTTATGAGGATTATTGCAGGGGAAATGCGTGGCCGCCAACTAAAGGCGGTAGAAGGAATGCAAACACGTCCGACCTCGGATAAAGTAAAGGGCGCAATCTTTAATGTTTTAGGAAATAAGGTCTTGGATGCTCGTGTGCTAGACCTTTTTGCTGGAACCGGAAATCTGGCGATTGAGGCACTTTCCCGCGGTTGTCGCGAAGCAGTGATGGTAGAGAAGAGTCTGGCAGCGCATCAAGTTATTCGGGAAAATCTCGAACGAGTTGGGGTTACCCATAAGGCCAAACTTCTATTAATGGACGCATTTAAGTATCTAAACAGACATCCTCATGAAGTATTTGACCTTATTTTTCTCGATCCCCCTTATCGTCAGGAACTTGTCTTAAAGATTATCTTGAGCCTAAAAGAATACTCCTTTTTGACACCAACGGGCGTTATTATTGCTGAAACGGCTAAGGATGAAACGCTAAATGAAGATATTTATCCATATGAAATACGTAAAACAAGCGAATATGGGGACACCAAAGTGTGGTATCTACAGAAAACGGACGTATGACGAGGGAGAGGATTTAAGTGGAAAGCGATATCTTAAGTTTGCTTAACGAAATGGAAGAGATTGTAGATCATGGCCCTAAGATCCCGATGACAGGGAAGGTTTTAGTAGATGACACTGTGATCTTTGAATTGCTGGATCGTGTGCGGGCAGCCTTGCCAGAGGAGTTAACCAATGCCAAATGGGTTTTAAAAGAGCGGGAACGAATCTTGAATGAAGCGCAAACTGAAGCTCAGAAACTGATGGAACAAGGGAAATCGTACGTTGATAAGATGGCAGTAGAGAATGAAGTGGTTAAACAGGCCCAGAGCTATGGAGAGGATATCGTTAGGCAGGCGCAATCCTATGCACGAGATGTAAAGATTGGAGCTGTTCAATACGCTGATGAAATGCTGCAGCATGTCGAACAGAGTTTGTACGAAACGCTTCAATCCTTGCGTAAAAATCGCGAGGAATTAAAGGGGCTAGCCAAAGAAGATCGGGACAACATAGGAAAGTCTGAAAAAGATAAGGGTGAGAAAGCTTAACGAATTCGGTTCAAGAGCGAAAATCATCTAGTATTCGAGGATAATGGCAGTTGAATTGGAAACAATTTAACTGCCATTTTAAAGGTATATAGGATATAAACCATAATCTATATAATGACATTGATAATGGCCTTAATCTCGGAATAGCTCATAACACTATCTTGTAGGTTGTTGGATCAAGGTAAGGACGAAGAGTATGGCAATGATCCCCATAAATACTAGGGAGCTTAAGTGCCAAGTATTCCACACTATAAACGACGTGCTTGGGGTTTGAATTGTAACGACGGATGTAGGTACCTTGGCAACTAAGAGGAAGAGCTGGCTTAAACCTAACGCAAGGATAGCATGTAGTACCCTTGCAATCACAAAAGGGTAGAAGCGCAAATCGGTTCCGCTAATTAATCCGGCGACTTGTGCAAACACGGAAAGTCCTCCCCAACCCATTAGTAAGGCTAGAAGTGCCACTTGCTGATGGAGTAAAGAAAGGGCGCGGATTGACTCCTGACAACCTAAAGTCATTTCAAAGAGACCGTTAAAAAAGGCTTGAAAAACAGGAATCTGAACGATTCGGATAACACTGTGGCTTAGGAATGCTAAAAATAATGTAACGTGCCAGATGTTTAAAAGTCGGAGGACAACGGAAAAAAAGGCCATGAAGCCCGCGACCATTAGGACGGTATTGGTGCTTTGTTTGATGGCATCGCCAAGGACTTGACCGAAAGCACGCTTATCTCTGTTTTGAGCGTCTCTCAGCTCTTGCCAAGCTCGTTTTAATGAGGGTAAATTTGTCGGAAGAGGGGATTTAGGGGAAACACGGTAAAAGCGAAAGAGGAAGCCAACCATCAAATTGGCGAGATAAACTGAGCCGGCCAATAAAACTCCAAGCGAAGGCTTACCTAACATTCCAGAGGCGACGGCTCCAATCATAAAACCGGGGCTGGGGTTATTTGTAAAGGCTAAGAGACGTTCTCCTTCTTCGCGTGTGATTTCTCCAGCTTGACGAAGTCGCGCGGTTAGCACTGCCCCCATAGGAAAGCCTGAAGTATAACCCATGGCCACAACAAAAGCCGCTTTGCCGGGAAGGCGAAAGACCGGACGCATAAATGATTCTAGAAGAACACCGAGAAAATGAACGAAGCCAGCCGCCATGAGAAGCTCAGAAATAATAAAGAAGGGGAGCAAAGCAGGGAGGACAAAATTCCACCATAACGTCAATCCTCCACCAGCGGAGCTAAGAACTTCTTGGGGATAGGCAAACATGCCGAGGGCGAGGAGACTTAAGGCAACGACACGGGCAACGTTGGACATGGGACTATCACCTTCCTAGACCTTTGTTCATAATTTATATGATGGAATGCCAGGCCCTAGAAGTTGGGGTGAGGAGGAGACGTGTAATGAGTCCAAAAAAAGGTCTTGTTTTGGGTGCCGGAGGGGCGCGGGGGTTCGCCCATCTTGGTGTCCTACAAGTACTGGAAGAAGAGAAAATAGGAATGGATATTGTCGTTGGATGCAGTGCAGGAGCAATCTTTGGCGCTTTGTGGTGCGCAGGATTGGATCTATATCGCATTGAACGACTGCTGACTTATCCGGGGTTTGCCAAAAAACTTCTAGACCCTGCCGTCTCCAAAGAAGGTCTAGTTAAAGGGGACAAAATTCTTGAGGTCCTCCGCTTGCTAACCAGAGACATGTCGTTTGAAAATTTAAAAATCCCGTTAGCAATCGTAGCTACAGATATTGAATCAGGGGAACTTGTTGTGTTTAGCGAGGGAAGTGTAGCACAGGCTGTTCGCGCCAGTATTTCTATCCCGGGATTTTTTAAGCCTTATCGTTACCAAGGTCGTCTCTTGGTCGACGGTGCCGTTAAGAATCGCTTACCAGTACATATTGCTCGGAATATGGGAGCGGAGAAGGTATTGGCGGTTGATGTCAAGAAAGGATTGATGACTAAACTTTCCAGTGCCATGGACATCTTACTTCAGTCTATAGAAATTCTCGAAGACGAAGTGTTCCGTGCACATTGCCATGGTGCTGACCTACTAATTCAGCCAGACATTGGCCATATTGGAAGTTTCCAGTTTGATCGTGCCGAAGAAGGGATCCGTCTTGGACGGAGCATCGCGTTTGCGAAATCTTCTGAAATTAAGAGAATAATGGCGTGAGGGGTTGAAAAAACGAAATTTTGTGCTACACTCACGGAAGATGCATAATATCTTCGTGACAATAAATGGTACCTCGAAAAAGGTAAAATTTATTGTTCTTGGGAAGACTATCGTTATTACTTCATTTAGAAAGAATCATGGGATCAGGTGGAAAAATTAAAAGGGGTAGAGGAAATGAAAATTCTTGTTATCAACTGTGGGAGTTCTTCACTAAAATATCAGGTGATCGATATGGACACAAAGAATCCAATCGCCAAAGGGTTAGTAGAACGTATTGGCCTTCCGGGTGCTGTCCTTACGCATAGTATTACCTCCGGGAAAAAGGAGGTCATTAAGACTGAAATACCGAATCATGTCGCTGCCATTGAACTTGTGCTGAAAGAATTAGTGTCTCCTGAATATGGTGCTCTTCAAGATTTGAGTGAGATCTATGCCATAGGGCATCGCGTCGTCCATGGCGGAGAGAAATTCTCGAAATCTGTCGTCATTGATGACGAAGTTATGAAAGCACTAAAGGATTGTATTGAACTAGCTCCACTGCACAATCCTCCCAATATTGCTGGAATTAAAGCATGCCAGAAAATGATGCCGGGTACTCCGCAAGTGGCAGTCTTCGATACGGCTTTCCATCAAACGATGAAGCCTGCCAGCTATATCTATGGCTTACCTTATGAATATTATAAAAAATATGGAATTCGGAAATATGGTTTTCATGGTACATCCCATAAATATGTCAGTCAGCGTGCTGCGGTCCTTCTCAAAAAACCGTTACAAGAATTAAAGCTCATTAGCTGTCACTTAGGGAATGGAGCTTCAATTTCTGCCATTCGTGGGGGAAAATCGATAGAAACTTCGATGGGCTTTACCCCGTTGGATGGATTAATGATGGGAACTCGCTCAGGAACCTTAGACCCAGCAATCGTCACGTATATCATGTGTAGGGAAAACTTGAGTTGCGACCAAGCTAATGACTTTTTAAATAATAAATGTGGCGCTTTAGGGGTTTCTGGGGTAAGCAGCGACTTTAGAGACATTGAAGTGGCTGCGAAACAAGGGAATTTCCGGGCCCAATTGGCCTTGGATATTTTCGCGCATGACGTTAAGCAGTTCATTGGCTCTTATGCTGCTGTATTGAATGGGCTTGATGCCATAATATTTACAGCGGGAGTTGGAGAGAACGCTTCGAACATGCGGGCAGATATTTGCAAAAACCTGGATTTCCTTGGCATAGATCTTGATTTAGAGAAAAACAAGGTCCGGGGTGAAGAAGTGGATGTTTCCAAGGCGAATGCACGTTGCCGAGTTCTTGTTATTCCGACAAATGAAGAACTTATGATTGCTTTAGATACGCTTGAATTAACGATGTAAATGAGTTTCCCTTGACAAAGAAAAATGTCCCAACTATAATAATGTAAGTGTATTGGGGTGGTTAATATGAAAGTGAATGTAGCCCAGGTTCGTTATAGTGAAGGTAGAAGTGTACATTTTGATCTTGTAGAAGATTTTTCTCCCTTCGATTTGGCAACAGAGGACATCTCATTTCAAGCACCGGTACACGTTCAACTTCAGGTAAACAACACAAGTAAAGCAATGCTGGTGAATGGAACCATTGATACAGAGCTTAAAGTGGTGTGTGGACGCTGTTTAGAGGGGTTCGTATATCCATTAAGTCTCGCCTACCAAGATGAATGGGTTTTCCGAGCTCTGGCGACAGAGGATCAATTGGAGACAGCACTCCTTTTGGACAAAGATGAGGTCGAGATCAACGAACGAATTTTTGAACAAATTGTGTTAGCTTTACCGATGAAGTTTATTTGTTCAGCAGAGTGTCAGGGGCTATGTCCGACCTGTGGTGCGAATCGAAATCTGACCCCTTGTCATTGTGGGGAGGACGACATTGACCCTCGGTTATCAGCACTGGCCAAATGGCAGTCTCTCATGACTGATTAAGTTTAGTGAACCTAAAGGGGGTGTAATTATGGGTGTTCCGCAACATCGCCAATCAAAAACAAGAGTGCGTAAACGTCGGGCTATGTGGAAACTTACTGCACCGAACCACATCGAATGCCCCCAATGCCATAAACCGAAAATGCCGCATTATATATGCCCTAGTTGTGGGTATTATAATTCCAAAGTCGTTATTGCAATGGAATCATAAGGTTTAGCGCGCAAAAACAAAGAACTCTTTTTTAAAGAGTTCTTTGTTTTTGCGTTTTAGATCCTATTCCATTAAGAAACATTAAAGTTGTTAACCACTTTTTAGACCAAAATCTGGTATTCCCTCTGCTTTCGACAGGGTTATTTCTTGAAAAGCTTAGCATGATGGTTTATAATTGTGACCAGGTCATAAAGCGCGATGCGTTATGCGAGTGGGTCGATGTTCGAGCTCCACAAAGTGTCGTTTTTATCATCGGACAAAGAGTTAATAAATTCAGGGTAAGAAATGGTGATAGTGATGGCCCGTTATACTAAAGAAGAACGCCGCAAAGTATTGGAGGAAGCACTTTCAGAGCATCCGTTCTTTACCGATGAGGAACTAGCAGAGCGGTTCAAGGTGAGTGTCTCGACCATACGTTTAGATCGGGGAGAACTGGGGATACCGGAATTGCGGGAGAGAACCAGGGCAGTAGCCCAAGATGCGTACTTCGCGTTAAAGTCGTTAGATGACCAAGAATTGATCGGAGAGTTGCGAGAACTTGTCATTGGAGAGAGAGCTCGTTCCGAGTTGAGGATTGAGGAGAGTATGGTTTTAGCCAAGGCCAGAGTTGCCCGTGGACATTATCTCTTTGCCCAGGCCAATTCCCTCGCCATTGCCTTAGTGGATGCTCCTATGGCCTTAACGGGGAGTGTCGATATGAAATTCATCCGGCCTGTTCAGTTAGGTGAGGTTGCCGTTGCTGAAGGAAGAGTAATCAAGCGAACTCGCAATAAATATTGGGTTCAAGTATCAGTAAACGTTGATTTGGAGGAAGTGTTCCAGGGACTTTGGATTCTTTTTGCTAGGGAAGAGCTCTTGTGAGGAATGGGAACGGAGATGAGGTACATGAGAATTGCAGTGGACGCCATGGGTGGCGATCATGCCCCAGAGGAGATAATCAAGGGGACGTTGATAGCTGCAGAAAAAAATCCCGATGTTCAGCTTATTCTAGTGGGCCAAAAAGAGCGGATTTTACCGTTTTTTACAGGCGCGAAACCAAAGAACATATCCCTCTATGAAGCGACTGAAGTCATTGCTATGGACGAACATCCGGCTAATGCTGTACGTAAGAAGAAGGATTCCTCGATTGTCGTTGCAACCCGCTTGGTGAAACTGGGTGAGGCGGATGCCGTTGTGAGCGCGGGAAGCACCGGAGCACAAATGGCTTCTGCGCTTTTGGGCTTGGGCCGTATTAAGGGAATTGAACGACCAGCCATTGCCACAGTTCTTCCGACCCCAGAGGGCGGGAAACTTATTCTCGATGTAGGTGCTAATATGGACGCGACGCCTGAGCAACTTAGTCAATATGCCCTTATGGGCAACATCTATGCCGAAAAGATCCTAAGGATTCCAAATCCGCGCATTGGTCTTCTCAATGTAGGAAGCGAAGAGGGAAAAGGAAATGACTTGACCCAGAAAGCTTATGGGTTACTAAAGGGAGCCCCACTTAATTTTATTGGGAATGTTGAAGGGCGAGATGTACCCTATGGGCGTGCTGATGTGGTCGTTTGCGAAGGTTTCGTCGGAAATATATTGCTTAAAACGGCAGAAGGCCTAGCGGGAGTATTGTTTCAGCAGATTAAGGAAAAAATTACTTCAAATATGGTTCGTAAGCTAGGCGCGCTGGCTGTGAAACCAGGTTTAAAAGAAATCGCCCAGATGATGGATTATGCCGAGTACGGCGGGGCCCCTTTGCTTGGTGTCAATGGGATCAGCATTATCTGTCATGGCAGTTCGAATGCCAAGGCGATTCTTAATGCGATCCGGGTGGCCCAAGAATGTATGAAAATCCAATTAATTGAGCAGATACGGGAAGATCTCCCTAAGTGAGTCTGTTGTTTAACAAAGAGAAAAGAGGACAGATGACTATGCGAAGTGTGCGAAGTGTGGGAATTGCGGGGCTAGGGTCATATGTTCCTGAAAACATTTTAACGAATGCCGATATAGAAAAGATTGTGGACACCAATGATGAATGGATCCGATCGCGTACAGGGATCAGGGAACGTCATATCGCCCCGAAAGAGATGCCCGTCTCGGAACTATGTTACCAAGCGGGGTTGCGGGCTTTAGAAGATGCTCAAATTGCTCCTGAAGAGGTTGACCTCGTTGTTGTAGCGACGATAACGCCAGACTATGCCTTTCCTGCGACAGCCTGTCTCGTTGCCGACCGATTAGGAGCAAAAAATGCAGCGGCCTTTGACCTTGAAGCGGGATGCACAGGATTTATTTATGGTGTTGCGACCGCAAGTCAGTTTATTGCTTCAGGAATGTACAAAACAGTGCTCGTTATTGGGGGGGAAACCCTAAGCAAAGTGCTTAACTGGGAAGATCGTTCCACGTGTATCCTTTTTGGTGATGGTGCTGGGGCGGCAGTTTTGCAACCAGTGGAAGAGGGATCTGGCTTTTTGAGTTTTGAATTGGGTTCAGACGGTTCAGGTGGTATGTTGCTTTCTCAACCGGCTGGGGGGTCCCAATGTCCGGCAAGTTTTGAAACAGTCGAAAAGAACCTCCACACCATTCAGATGGAGGGTAAAGAAGTCTTTAAATTCGCAGTGCGAATTATGGGGGATGCTTCGCTTAAGGTCATTGAGAAAGCGGGTTTAAGTAAAAAGGATGTGGATCTTCTTGTCCCCCATCAAGCAAATATCAGAATTGTAGATGCAGCGGTTAAGCGCTTGGGGATTTCTCCAGATAAGGTGGTCGTTAATTTAGACAAGTATGGAAATATGTCAGCAGCGTCCATTCCAGTGGCCTTAGATGAGGCTGTCAAAGCGGGACGCATTGCAGAAGGAGACATTGTAGTTATGGTGGGATTTGGTACAGGTCTAACATGGGGAGCTTGTGTTTTGAAATGGACGAAAGTAGGCATAACCGTATGATTAAAACAAGGATTTGCGAACTCATTGGGATCGAGTACCCGATTTTTCAAGGAGGCATGGCTTGGGTTGCGACTGGGGAATTGGCTGCCGCGGTCTCCGAAAGTGGGGGATTAGGCATTATAGGCTCGGGACATGCCCCTGCGGACTGGTTGCGTCAGGAAATTCATAAGGTTAAAGCGATTACGAAAAAGCCGTATGGGGTTAATGTCATGCTGATGTCCCCGTTTGTGGACGACGTCATGAAAGTCATTCTGGAGGAACGTGTTCCGGTGATTACGACGGGGGCAGGTAATCCTGGAAAATACGTACCTCTTCTTAAGGAACTAGGGACAAAAGTGATTCCGGTGGTTGCCTCAGTTGCGTTGGCTAAACGTTTAGAAAAGGCTGGAGTTGATGCGCTCATTGCCGAAGGAATGGAGTCTGGTGGGCATATCGGAGAAATCGGAACGTTCCCACTTGTTCCGCAGGTCGTGGATGCTGTTAAAATACCAGTCATTGCTGCCGGAGGGATCGTAGATGGGCGAGGTCTAGTGGCGGCTTTAGCCCTTGGAGCAGAGGGAGTACAGATGGGGACTCGCTTTATGTGCGCGGAAGAATGTACGATTTCCCGCCTTATCAAGGAAAAAATTGTCAAAGCCAAAGACCGTGCTACTGTTATTACAGGTCGTTCCACTGGTCATCCCGTGCGTTGCCTAGATAATCACTTTACTCGTGATATTGAGCAATATGAAAAAGAAGGAATGTCAGCAGAGGAACTTGAAAAACTGGGCGTCGGAAAATTACGCCTAGCCATGGTGGATGGAGATGTGGAGAATGGTTCTATCATGGCTGGACAAATTGCCGGTGCGGTAACCCGAATAGAACCTGCGGCACATATCATTCAGGATATTATGCAAAGCGCAGAACGGGAATATGAGCGGCTGACTGCCCGGTTTGGGGAAAGGAGGGCCTAAACTTGGGCAAACTTGCCTTTATTTTCCCGGGCCAAGGGTCTCAATATGTCGGAATGGGAAAAGAACTCTTCTTGACTTCAAGTGGAGAGAGCGCGCTCGAGACGGCACGCGAGATCCTAGGGAGTAAGTTTATCACCTTACTGGAGGAGGGGCCTGATGAAGAACTTCAACTGACGGCTAACACGCAACCGGCGATTTTATTAGTCAGTGTGGCAGCATGCCGGCATCTTCGAGAGGCGGGGATTGAACCGGATTATGTCGCAGGGCACAGTCTCGGCGAGTATTCTGCCCACGTAGCTGCTGGAAGTTTGAACTTGGCTGAGGCACTCCGCGTCGTGAGAGCACGCGGAGAACTCATGCAAGCAGCTGTTCCGAGAGGTGAGGGGGGAATGGCTGCGATCCTAGGGCTCTCTGCTGATCAAGTGGAAGAGGCTTGCCATCGTGCATCAGAACTGGGTGTGGTCGCTCCGGCAAATTATAATTGTCCAGGACAAGTGGTTATCTCTGGAGAAATGAAGGCCATTGCCTATGCCATAGAGGTGGTAAAGGGAATGGGAGCAAAACGTGCTATACCGCTTTTGGTAAGCGGGCCATTTCACTCTAGCCTAATGGAGCACGTGGGAGAAGAACTACGCCCGATTTTAGAGCAGGTACCCTGGCAAATCCCGCGTTGTCCTGTTATTGCGAACATTGATGCCATGGACGTAATTTCTCAGGAACGTACGGTCAGTACGTTGGTTAAGCAAGTTAGTGGTGCCGTCCATTGGGAGCAATCCGTCCGACATTTGATAAACTCAGGTGTTGATACATTTATTGAGTGCGGTCCAGGTAAAGTCCTGACAGGTCTCGTCAAAAAAATTGCCCCTAGTGTCAATCTCCTCCGCGTCGAGGATAAGGGGTCCTTAGAAAAGTCACTTGCATATTTGAAGGAGAGTCGTTAAAATGGTGCTGAATGATTGCGTAGCGATTGTTACGGGAAGTGGGCGAGGGATTGGGCGCTCCATAGCTCTGGAACTGGCGTCAGCGGGTGCGAAAGTTGTCGTCAATTATGCAGGTCGGTCCGATAAAGCTGAGGAAACCGTGGAATTGATTCGCCAAGCGGGCGGAGAAAGTTTGGCCGTTCAAGCAGATGTGAGCCAAGAAATTGATGTCAAGCGCCTAATACAAACCACCTTAGACCATTATGGAAAGATCAACATTCTCGTCAACAATGCTGGAATCACCAGGGATACGTTGTTGCTTCGCATGAAAGAAACAGATTGGGATGCTGTCTTGGACACGAATCTCAAAGGAGTTTTTCTCTGCACTAAAGCGGTGAGCAAAGGAATGCTCAAACAACGGTCAGGGGTTATTGTTAATATCTCTTCAGTCGTGGGTCTTTCCGGAAATGCGGGACAAGCAAATTACGCTGCAGCAAAAGCCGGGGTGATCGGGTTCTCAAAGTCCGTTGCTAAGGAATTCGCCTCTCGTGGAGTTCGGGTTAATGTGGTCGCTCCAGGGTATATTTACACGGATATGACGGAAACCTTACCAGAAGGGGTCCAAAGTGAAATCTTGCGCGGTATTCCGCTTGGCCGCATAGGAAAGCCAGAAGACGTTGCCAAAGTGGTCCGCTTTCTTGTGTCCCCGGAGGCTTCCTACATTACAGGACAGACTGTGTGTGTCGATGGGGGTATGGAAATGTAATCCCCGTTATTAATGAATCTGTGAGAGGAGGTGAAGAAACAACATGGGAGTTTTCGAAAAAGTGAAAGCCATCGTCGTCGAACAACTTGGGGTAGATGAGGCTGATATTACCCAGGAGACCTCCTTTGAAGAGCTAAATGCAGATTCTTTGGACATCGTTGAACTCATTATGGCTCTTGAAGAGGCATTCGACTTGGATATTCCGGATGAGGAAGCAGAAAAGATCCGGACAGTTGGAAACGCAGTAACTTACATCAACGATAACAAGTAACTAAGAAAAGGTCCCGTACTCAGATGCGGGGCTTTCTTTTAAGAGGGTTTCTTTCTCCTTTACAAATGAAATGTAACTGGGAGAGAGTTAAATATAAATGCTTATTTGTTCAGGTAGAACTCTGACGGGGAGGAAAAATCGTGAAAATACCCGAACTTCGTATTGCTAATTTAGTGGCCAAAATTCCTATTATTCAAGGAGGAATGGCCGTAAGAATATCCATGGCTCCTCTTGCAGCAGCGGTTGCTGAAGAGGGAGGGATCGGAATCATTGCAGGCAGTGGTTTGTCCGTGGAGGAACTGAAAGCCGAAATTCGAGAAGCACGGCGACGAACTAAAGGAATTATCGGGGTCAATGTAATGTTTGCTGTCCGTGAATTTGCTCAGTTGGTTCACGCAGCGTTTGAGGAAAAGATTGATCTCTTAGTTTCTGGAGCAGGCTTTTCAAGAGACATGTTCACTTGGGGTAAGGAAAAGGGGATTCCGGTTGTACCGATCGTCTCATCTGCTAAATTGGCTAAACTATCCGAAAAGCTAGGCGCAGCTGCTGTGATCGTGGAAGGAATCGAGGCTGGTGGGCATTTAGGGACGGATCGTTCCATGCGCGATATCCTTCCGGAAGTTAAAGCAGCGGTCAGCATTCCTGTGATTGGGGCCGGAGGGGTTGTTGATGGCAAAGACGTCGTGGAAGTCATGAAAATCGGCGCCGATGGGGTGCAAATGGGAACGCGATTTGGTCTGAGCGTAGAAAGCAGTGCAGCTCCAAATTGGAAAGCCGCAATGTTGAAAGCAACTGAAGAGGACATTGTGATTATTCATAGTCCTGTTGGCTTACCAGGTCGGGGGATCCGAAGCCCTTTCACTCAAGCCCTTGAAAACCAAGTGGATGTCAAACCGACGGAGTGTGCTGGTTGTCTTAAACATTGTGAGGGGAATTTTTGTATCATGAGCCGATTAGTTAAGGCTCAGCAGGGAGATGTTCAGGAGGGACTTATCTTTTCAGGGGCAAAAGTGCATAAAATTAATGAAGTTTTGTCCGTGCACGAGATTTTCCAGGACATCAGAAACGAACTACTCAGCGTGAAGGAGGAATAGGTTTTGAAGCATCGCGCAGTTATTACGGGGATGGGTGTGATCTCTCCCGTGGGGAGCAATTTAGATGAATTCTGGAATAATTTGATCGAAGGAAAGTCCGGAATCGGACTGCTGACCCGCTTCGATACGATCGATTTGTCGACTAAAGTTGCGGCAGAGGTGAAAAACTTCGAGCCGACGGAATGGGTCGAAAAAAAGGAAAGTCGCCATATGGATCGTTTTTCCCAATTTGCCATTGCAGCCGCCAAGTTGGCGTTGCAGGATTCCGGGTTGGATTTAGAGAAAGTGGACAAGGAACGGGCAGGAGCCATCATGGGATGCGGAATTGGTGGCGTCACAACGTTTGAAGAACAAAAAGAAGTGCTCATGAAGAGAGGTAACAGTCGGATTAGCCCTTTTTTTGTTCCCATGCTGATTAGCAATATGGCAGCCGGACATTTATCGATTGAGTTTGGCTTACAGGGATCGAGTATGACGATTGTTACAGCCTGTGCATCAGCAACCAACGCGATTGGGGAAGCGTTACGGATTATTCAACGGGGAGAAGCCGACGTCGTGTTATGCGGAGGAACCGAGGCGCCAATTACACCTTTGGCCTTTGCTGGTTTTTGCTCCATGAAGGCGATGTCGACTGAAAAGGAAAATCCTGAGCAAGCGTGCCGACCCTTTGATAAACGCCGCAGTGGCTTTGTCATGGGGGAAGGAGCAGGAGTTTTGGTCTTAGAATCTGTCGAACATGCAAAAGCGCGAGGGGCGCACATTTATGCTGAACTGGCGGGCTATGGAAACTCCTCGGATGCTTATCATATTACCACACCGGTCCCTGGCGGTGCCGGTGCGATTCGGGCGATGCGACTGGCCTTAAAGGATGCCGGCGTGAGTGTTGAAGAGGTTGACTATATCAATGCGCATGGTACCGGCACGGGGCCCAATGATGCGACAGAAACTGCGGCCATCAAAGCTGTGTTTGAGGGGTATGCGTCGAAGTTAGCGATCAGTTCGACTAAATCTATGACAGGGCACTTAATGGGGGCTGCCGGAGCCATTGAGGCTATTATTTGTGCCCTGGCCATTGAACGAGGAGAGATACCCCCAACGACAAACTACGGAGAGCCAGACCCGGAATGTGATCTTGACTACGTTCCAAATGTTGCTCGAAAACAAGAGGTGACGGTGTCAATGTCTAATTCTTTAGGTTTTGGTGGACATAATGCCACCATCGCCTTGAAGAAATTTGTCTAAAGGTAAGGAGATCTAGAGTAATGGTCGAAAAAACCCGCAAAGTGCCTACGAATTCGGCGAAAATGGAAGGAAAGTCAGGGAGGAAAAACTATGCCCTGACTTCTCTTAAACAAGATCTAGGGCTTGATCTGGCAAAACGATTGGGACTAGACACTCCTCCCAATCGTCTGTTCATCACGGCCCTAACGCACCCATCCTACGTGTTTGAAAATCCTCAGTTCGGGAAGGAAAATAATCAACGTCTTGAGTTCTTGGGCGATGCAATTTTGGACTTTGTGATTGCAGAGTATCTGTATTTGAGTTATCCGGATCGGCCGGAAGGAGAACTTACAAAGATGCGAGCCGCTGTCGTCAACGAAACGACGTTAGCCCACAAGGCGCATGAAATTGGATTGGGGCAAGAGCTTTTGTTGGGTAAGGGGGAGCAGGTATCAGGTGGACGGGAACGGCCATCCATCTTGGCGGATGCCTGGGAAGCTCTTATTGGAGCGATTTACTTGCAATATGGATTCCCAGAGGCCCGAAGGATTATCTTGGATTTACTCAAACCGTCCATTAATGAAGTCGCCGAAGGAAATTACGGGGACTACAAAACCGTGTTACAGGAAAAAGCTCAACGGGAAGAAAAAGAGGTAAACTATCAGATCTTAGCTGAAGAAGGACCTGATCACAATAAATGTTTTACAGCGGGTGTCTTTTTGCAAGGAAATTTAATGGGTAAAGGGATAGGCCGCACCAAAAAGGAAGCTGAACAACATGCAGCTAAGCAGGTTCTAGAACATTGGGGGAGGGAGAACGATGGCGAAACCTGAGAATTTCCCGGTATTCTTAAAGGGAATTCATATTCAGGGCTTTAAATCGTTCGCCGATCGTGTCAAATTGGAACTAGGCCAGGGATTAAGCGTCATTGTGGGCCCAAATGGGAGTGGAAAAAGCAATGTCGCAGATGCGGTTCGCTGGGTTCTGGGGGAACAAAGTGCCAAGAGCCTGCGAGGAGCAAAAATGGAAGATGTTATTTTTGCTGGAAGCACACAACGTCGCCCTGTCGGGATGGCAGAAGTGTCCCTTGTTTTTGATAATACAACGGGAATCTTTCCGTTGGACTTTCGGGAAGTCACGATTACACGGCGGGCCTATCGTGACGGTGACGGACAATATTTAATTAATAAAGCACCCTGCCGGCTCAAAGATATTCAGGAACTATTTATGGACACGGGAGCTGGGAAAGAAGGGTTTTCGATCATTGGGCAGGGGCGGGTTGAGGAAATCTTAAATCTGAAATCGGAAGAACGCCGATCGCTGATCGAAGAGGCGGCTGGGATTACCAAGTTCCGATTCAGAAAACGCGAGGCCTTGAAGCGTCTGGATGCTACGATCATGAATCTTCAACGTCTTGAGGATATCGTACGGGAAATTGAGGGACAACTGACTCCTCTGGCTGCCCAAGCCCAAGTGGCCGAACAAAGCCTTGTGCTCACTGCGGAACAAAAACGCTTGGAAATCCAGTGGGTTGTGCTCGACATCTCTGAAGTAAAACAAAAATTATCAACGGCTGCCAAGGATTCGGAAACTTTGCAGACTAGTCTAATAGAGGCACAAGCTATCTTGGGGCTGAAAGAAAGTCAAATTCTTAAAGAAAAGCTAGAACTCCAAAAATTAGAGGAGCACATTCAACGGAAGCAGGGGGAGACCTTTCAGGCTGAGCAAACTCTCAATGCTTTAAAACACGACCGAAGCATTCGTACTGAGCGCTTCGGGTATTTTGATGAGCAAATGGCGCGATTAACTCAGGAAATCATTGAGGATGAAGACAAGCTGAAACGTTTGCAGGAACGGATTAAGACCTTAGGAACAAAGCAAACAGTTTTAAAACATACGGTTGAAGAATTACAGTACAAAGTCACTACCCAAGAACAAAAACTAGATGAAGTGCGGGAGAACCATCTCGCTGAAGATATTGATCGCATAAAGACGGACCTTTTTCAGGCTTTAGCAGAGCAATCTAGATGTTCCAATGAATTGACGGGAAAGCGTCAAATTCTTGCTTCTCTGGAACAACAAATTCTTCAGGTGGAGTATGAACAAGGGGAGAAAGAAAAAGAACAACGATCCTTGGCAACGACTTGTGAAAACCAAGAAGAAGAACTATCCCTGATGGATGAGAAAGCCCAAGTCACGGAAAAAGAAGGGTTAAGGCTCAAGACAGAGTGGGATAGGCTTAAAGGGCTTCAGCGAGAAAAGGGCCTGGAACTGCAAAAACATAAAACTCTTACGGATCAATCCAGAGCACGGTTACATGCTTTGCAGTCCTTAGAAGATTCTTTAGAGGGATATCAGCGTGGAGTTCGCGAAGTGATGCTCGCTAAGAAAAAAGGAAAAACAGATTGCTTGGGCCTCTGTGGAACGGTCGCTGACCTTATTACGGTGAATGAAAAGTATGAACTAGCCTTAGAGACTGCACTAGGAGCAGGGTTGCAAAATGTTGTGGCCGAGAATGAAAAAGCCGCTAAACGTGCAATTGCTTATTTAAAGGCCCATCAATTGGGACGAGTTACCTTTCTGCCCCTAGATATGATTCAGGGGTACAGGATGTCGGTGAGCCCGGCTATAGAGAGAGACAGCGGATACATCGGGATAGCAGTTGACCTTGTTAGCTATGACGCAGTATACCGACCAGCGATGGAATTTCTCCTTGGGCGCATTGTCGTTGTTGCGGATATGGATGCTGCGACTCGGATTGCACGAGCGTCTGGGTATAGACAGCGCATTGTGACGTTAGAGGGAGATCAAGTGAACCCGGGAGGGTCTCTAAGTGGAGGGAGTAGTCAGCGCAGAGGGGGAAATTTGCTCGGTCGTTCTCGTGAGATAGAGACCTTGCGTGCGGCATTGCTCCAACTAGAAAAAGATTTGGTGGAAAAAGACTCAGAATGTGTAGAGATAGAGATGCTCTGTCGTAAACTTCAGGTAAACATCGATGATTTGGGATTAAAGCAACGTGGAGATAAAGAACAACAGGTCGTCCTGAGGGCGATGTACGAGAGTGTTCTGAAGCAAATGCACCGAATCACGGAGGATTTAGGGGAGTTAAAGCGGCGGAATCAGGGGAATATTGCACGGAAGAACGAACTTTCCCTTGGCGTGGCAGACCTCGCTGAACGTTTAGCAACTTCAGAAAAGACAGCTGTTAATTTGCGGGAGGCTTATAATAAGAGAGAGCAAGACGCTAAAACTGCTGTTGGAGAAATTGAAGTGCTCAGTGAGCAATTGACACAGGAGAAAATTCGGTTAGCCAAGTGGGAGCAAGAATTAACTCAAAGTGCGGAACAACTAGCACAGGAACGCAAGACACTTGGAGAACATGAAGAGAATCTTCAGCAGAAAAAACAGAATCGTGCTAACTTTGCAAGAAACCGTCAGGTGGTTGCAGAAGAGCAAGAGGAGCTAAGCCGACAAATAGAGAAACAGTCACGAGCCCAAGAAGGTTTGCAATATTCTTTAATGCAACATAGACAGGACAGAGAGAGTTTATCAGCACGGGTTGTTGAACTGGAACAGGAGATTCAGACCATGCGCCAGGGAGTCCATGCGCTAGAACAACGCCTCCATGCCAATGAACTACAGGTTGTTCGCTGGGAAACGGAGAGCCAAGCTGGAGTAACCCGTTTAACTGAGGAGTTTTCTTTAACTTGGGAAGAAGCGACTCTTTATCAAACTGAGGAGGATAGGACCGCCCTGGGGCGAAAAGTTCAAGACTTAAAACGTCAGATTGAGGGGTTAGGCCCAATCAACCAAGCGGCTATTGAAGAGTATCCCAAAATGCTCAAGAGACAGGAATTCATGTTGGCCCAGCAGGATGATTTGGTTGAAGCTAATCGGACCTTGCGTCAATTGATTTCCGAATTGGATGAAACCATGAGTGAACGATTTGGAGAAAGCTTCAAGGCAGTGAATATGGCGTTTCAAGAGGTGTTCAAAGAACTTTTTCATGGCGGAAATGCAGAACTTCATTTAGTTGATCCAGATCATTTGTTGGAAACGGGTGTCGAGATTATTGCTCAGCCACCCGGTAAAAAACCGCAGCTTCTCTCTCTTTTATCTGGAGGAGAACGAGCTTTAACGGCGATTGCTATTTTATTTGCTCTCTTGCGCGTAAAGCCGAGTCCGTTTTGTATCTTAGATGAGATTGAAGCCTCGCTGGATGATTCTAATGTTCAGAGATTTGCCCAATATATTCACCGTTTAGCGGATTCTACCCAGTTTGTTGTAATCTCTCACCGTAAGGGCACCATGGAATCGGCCGATGTTTTGTATGGTATTACCATGGAGGAATGTGGGGTTTCAAAGTTGCTGTCTGTCCAACTTGAGGAACGACAGGATACAACTTATACAGCTTGATGATATAATAAAGGAAAATAGTGACCACATGGGAGGATGTTATAGCTTGGCAGGATTTTTCGCAAAGCTCAAAGAAGGTTTAACAAAAACACGACAAAACTTTGTAGAAAAGGTTGAGCAGGTTTTTACAGGCCGCAAGAAAATTGATGAAGATTTGTACGAAGAATTGGAAGAAGTGTTAATTCGTTCAGACGTCGGTGTTACCACATCCTTTGAATTAGTGGAACGATTGCGTAAAGAAGTTAAACAACGCAAACTCTCGGAGCCTAGTGAGCTAACTCAGGTCCTACAAGAACTGATCGCGGAGTTATTGGGTGAAGAAGTACAGCTGAACATCGCGGAGCAAGGTCCAAGCATTATTCTCATTGTTGGGGTCAACGGGGTTGGTAAAACAACAACGATCGGCAAGCTCGCGAACCGGTTCAAAAATGAGGGCAAACGGGTTATCTTGGCTGCAGGGGATACCTTTCGGGCAGCAGCTATTGATCAACTGGAGGTTTGGGGAGAGCGTTGTGGAGTAGAGGTGATCAAACAAAAGGAAGGTGCAGACCCTGCAGCGGTTGCCTATGACGCAGTACAAGCAGCAAAGTCACGCAATATTGACGTTGTTATCGTAGATACCGCCGGTCGTCTCCACAATAAAGTGAATCTGATGGAAGAATTGCGCAAAGTGAAGCGGGTGATTGAACGGGAAATTCCGGGGGCCCCTCAGGAAGTGCTCCTCGTGTTAGATGCTACGACGGGGCAAAACGCACTGCAGCAAGCCAAGCTTTTTCAGGAAGTGGCAGGAGTCACTGGAATTGTCTTAACCAAACTGGATGGGACGGCCAAAGGGGGCGTCGTGTTAGGAATTCAAGGGGAGACTCGGATTCCAGTCAAATGGATCGGAATTGGAGAAGGGATGGATGATTTGCGACCGTTTGTTCCCAAGGATTTTGCAGCAGCACTCTTTGGCCGGGCAGACGAGGAGGGAGAACGTTGATCCACTACGCTCTGATCGGGGGAACTGGAGTTGAACACTTTGAGCTATCCGAACAGCGTGTCATCAAGGTAAAAACCCCTTACGGAACGGTTGAACCCATGATCGGAAAACTCGATAAGCGCGAACTGGTGTTCATGAGCCGACATGGACGTGATCACGCTACCCCGCCCCACCTCGTAAATTACAGGGCTAACATTTGGGCCTTGCGCGAACTTGGAGTACGAAAAGTACTGGCGACTGCAGCTGTCGGTTCTTTGTCCCCAGAGATTCATTTAGGCGAGTTAGTGCTACCAGATCAGTTTCTTGATTTTACGAAGAGCCGTCCTCAGACTTTCTATGAAGGAGGGCAACAAGGTGTCCTTCATGTAGATATGACAGAGCCCTATTGCTCCACTGCCCGCCAGTTGATCATAGAAGCGTCAGACCACCTTGGATTTGCAGTTAAGAATGGAGCATGCTATGTTTGTACAGAGGGCCCGCGTTTTGAAACTCCTGCAGAGATTCGAATGTTTCAACGTTTAGGGGCTGAACTTGTCGGAATGACGAGTGTTCCAGAAGTTGTTCTGGCTCGCGAACTGGGAATGTGTTACGCCACGATCGGGATGGTTACGAATGAAGCGGCTGGAATTTCAGCTCATCCGTTAACCCATGCCGAAGTGATGGAGAGTGTGGAGAAGCTGGGGGTTAACGTAGCTAAATTGATTGAAGAGACAGTTGAGTTATGGACCCTTGGGCAGGATTGTGCATGTGCATCGGCGAATATAGAAGTTGGTAAGTTTTAGAAAGGTGGTGGGACGTTGAAAGCGATTGAATGGCTAGGAAATGCTTTGCGAATATTAGATCAGACTAAACTTCCACATGAAATTGTTTATCGGGATGCCTTGTCCTATAAGGAGGTGGCAGAGGCTATTGAACAAATGGAAGTACGTGGTGCACCTGCCATTGGGGCAGCCGTTGCATATGGGTTTGCTTTAGGTGCCTTAGAGTACCAAGGAAATCGAGAAGGGTTACCTAGTTTCATGGAAGAGGTACAAGATAGACTTTCGGAGACTCGACCGACAGCGGTCAACTTGTTTTGGGCACTACGGCGTATGGAGGACCGTCTGCGTGAGTGCTGGGATGTGGATGATTTAGATGAGGTGCGGCGCCTTTTAATTGAGGAAGCGGATCGTATTGCCGATGATGATCGCCGCATGAATCGCCTAATTGGAGAGTATGGGAATGAGATTATCCCGGAGAAGAGTAATGTTCTGACCCATTGTAATGCAGGAGCGTTAGCCACTGTGGAGTATGGGACAGCGCTAAGTGTTATTCGTAAGGCTCATGAGACGGGTAAGACTATTCACGTTTATGCGGACGAAACGCGACCGTTATTACAAGGGGCACGTTTAACTGTTTTTGAACTTTTGCGAGACAAGGTTCCTGTGACGCTGATTGCGGACAATATGGCCGGATATCTAATGCAACAAGGTAAGGTTGACCTCGTGATTGTTGGAGCAGATCGCATCGCGGCTAATGGTGATACAGCGAACAAAATTGGGACTTACTCTTTAGCGGTCTTGGCGCAAGCTCATGGCGTACCGTTTTATGTAGCAGCTCCAACCTCGACTATCGATATCAAAGTGGCCAATGGCCAAGAAATCCCAATTGAAGAGCGACCAGCGAAAGAAATTCGAGAGTGCTTTGGGGTAGCCATAGCCCCAGAAGAGGTCAATGTCTATAACCCAGCCTTCGATGTAACCCCGGCGAAATACATCACGGGGATTATTACAGAAAAGGGAATTATTGCTGCGCCCTATTCAGTCAACCTTCTTAAACTGATGGTGAGATCTTAACTTGTACCAGTCAGGAAGGCGTTAGCATTCGACTTGACGCTGGCGCCTAAAGGCTTGGCGCTAGCCAAGTTTTCTTTAAACGACGGGTGTAAGGAGATGGAACGAATGTCCAAAGTTTTAATTCAAGCTATGGTTTTGCCCATGACAGGGCCGGATAGGTTTTATCCCCAAGGAGAAATTTGTATTGAGGATGATCGAATTATTTCGGTAGGAGAACTGGGTTCTGCTCCAGCAGGGTTCGTGCCCGATCGTGTTCTTGATTTGCCAAATGATGTAGTTATGCCGGGCTTAATTAACACTCATACTCACGCCGCTATGACATTGCTTAGGGGCTATGCAGACGACCTACCCCTCATGCCTTGGCTCAATGAGAAGGTATGGCCCTTTGAAGATAAATTAACGGATGAGGATATTTATTGGGGGACAGCGCTGGCGCTTTGCGAAATGATTCGCTCTGGAACGACTACAATGCTGGATATGTATGCTTCGATGGATCAAGTGGCAGAAGTAGTACTCAAGGCAGGTACCCGAGCTGTCCTTGCTCGGGGGCTTATCGGGAATGGTCCGAATGGCAATAGGGCTTTACAAGAGAGCATTGACTTAGTTCAGCGTTATCACGGAGCAGGCGCTGGGAGAGTGAACGTGATGTTTGGTCCTCACGCCCCTTATACTTGTTCAGCAGAGTATCTCCGCAAAGTGAAAGTAGAAGCAGATCGCTTGGGTGTGGGAATTCACATTCATGTGGCTGAGACTCAAGATGAGATTAAGATCTTACAAGATCAGTACGGAAAAACCCCTGTGCAGTGGCTCGATGAGCTTGGGCTTTTCGGAGGGCATGTTGTGGCAGCGCACTGTGTCCATCTAACCCCAGAAGATATGGAGATTTTGGCTCGCAAGCACGTCTGTGTCGCCCACAATGCGGAGAGCAATATGAAGTTGAACAGTGGAACTGCCCCTATTATTGAGTTGCGGGCCCAAGGAGTTGTCGTTAGCCTCGGAACCGACGGTGCTTCGAGCAATAACAACCTTGATCTCTTTGGGGAGATGCGTTCTGCAGCTTTTCAACAAAAACTGTGCAAGGGTTCAACCGTGCTGCCTGCTTATGAAGTATTGGAAATGGCAACCGTTGCAGGGGCTCAAACCCTCGGACTAGAGGATGTCGGAATGCTGGCCCCGGGTTTCAAAGCAGATCTGATTACGATCGACATGGATCAACCTCATTTCTATCCTCGGTTTTCTATCCCAGCGCATCTGGTTTATGTTGCTCATGCTGGGGACGTACGCACGGTGATGGTTGATGGTAAACTTCTCATGGAAGAACGAAAACTTTTGACAATGGATGTTAGTAAAGTTTGCCAAGAAGCGGAAACCCGGGCAAAGCGAATTTCGGCTGAGTTAATGGACAAGTAATAGTCCTTGACAAACCACAAACTTTAGTCTAGAATCCGATAGTAAAGTAAAAATACTTTACAGGAGGGTTGGAATGGACAAACTCACCGAAATGGCTCTCTTAGCAGATTTTTATGGCCCTCTACTTACGGAAAAGCAACAAAACGTCTGGGATCTCCATTATCAACAAGACCTTTCTTTAGTTGAAATTGCCGAGGCGGAACATATTAGCCGTCAGGCTATTCATGATTTACTCAAACGAACAGAACGAATTCTCACAGAATACGAGGAAAAATTAGGACTCGTTCAGCGGTTTTGGACAGAACGCCAGAAATTAATGGAAGTGCAAACCTTGTTGCAAGGGTTAAGCGGGCGGGACTTTTCTAGTAATTCAGCATGGGAACGGCATCAGAAGATACGCGCCATGATCGAAGATGTTTTTATTAACATCTCAGCGGTTTAAAGAATAAGCTAAAGCTTCGGTTGAAATTAAATCGAAAGCGGGGACAGGTATGTTTCAGGGTCTCAGCGATAAACTCCAAGAAACCTTTAAACGGCTTAAAGGAAAGGGCAAGTTAAAAGAAGCGGATGTCAACGAGGCAATGCGCGAAGTGCGCGTAGCCTTATTAGAGGCAGATGTTAACTTTAAAGTTGTCAAAGATTTTGTGGCTAAGGTGAAAGAACGCTCGATTGGGCTGGATGTCTTAGAATCTCTTTCTCCTGCACAACAGGTCATTAAAATTGTACATGAAGAAATGATTACACTGATGGGTGGGGCGACTGGTAAAATTCTTATCGCTTCAAAACCTCCTACTGTGATTATGTTGATAGGGTTGCAAGGGGCTGGTAAAACAACCCATGCCGCGAAATTGGCCAATATGCTAAATAAGCAAGGGAAGCATCCGCTCTTGGTGGCGTGCGATATATATCGTCCTGCAGCAATTAAGCAATTGCAGGTTTTAGGCGAACAGTTAAAACTACCGGTATTCTCTATGGGGCAGGAATCCCCAGTGGAAATTGCCAAAGCTAGCCTTAAGCATGCCAATTCTAATGGACAAGATGTGGTCATTATCGATACGGCTGGCCGCTTGCACATCAACGAAGAGCTGATGGGAGAACTTCGGGATATTAAAACCGCAGTGAAACCCCATGAAATATTATTAGTCGTCGACGCAATGACCGGTCAGGACGCAGTTAATGTTGCGGAATCGTTTCACAAAGAACTGGGTCTTGATGGAGTTATCCTCACGAAGTTGGATGGGGATACTCGCGGAGGAGCTGCCCTTTCCATTAAAGCAGTGACGGGATGTACCATTAAGTTTGCCGGAATGGGCGAAAAAATGGATGCCATAGAACCCTTTCATCCAGATCGTATGGCTTCACGAATTTTGGGAATGGGCGATGTCTTGACCCTGATCGAGAAAGCCCAAGAGTCTTTCGACGAGAAAAAAGCGAAAGAAATGGAACAGAAGCTGCGTAAACAAGAATTCACCCTCGATGATTTCCTGGATCAGATGCAGCAGATGAAGAAAATGGGTCCGCTTTCCTCGATCTTAGAAATGATTCCGGGAGTGGGCAAACAATTAAAAGATGTTCAAATTGACGAAAAAGATACGGCTCATATTGAAGCCATCATTCGTTCGATGACGACCGAAGAACGCCGCAAACCAGCGCTCATTAAAGATTCTCGTAAAAAAAGAATTGCCAAAGGAAGTGGCACGTCTGTTCAAGAAGTCGGGAGTCTTCTGAAACGGTTTGAACAAATGCAAAAAATGATGAAGCAATTTGCTAGCCCAGGTGGCATGGGGATGCTCGGGGGAGGCAAAAAGGGTAAAAAAGGGAAGAAACAGGGAATGAAGTTCCCGACGTTTTAGGTGGACTTGTGTGACACAACACGGGGCGCGCGGCACGAATCTTAGATTAGATTTCGAGCCTCGTGCATCGCGCCTCGAACATCGAATATAGATGGACACACGCTATACTATAGCGTTGTTTATATAATTAACTTACTTTGAACGGAGTTTTAAACTCCATCTTGAAGTTTAGTTGAACTAATCTAGGGGCTAAATGTGCGATGTGCGATATTGAATGTAAGACATTCGAACCTCGGACTTCGAACTTCGAACCTCGGATAATTTGATAAGGAGGTGAAAAACATGGCTGCCAAAATTCGTTTATGCCGCATTGGTGCGAAAAAGAATCCTTTCTATCGTATGGTTATTGCGGATGCTAAAGCTCCCCGTGATGGACGTTTCATTGAACAAATCGGATATTATGATCCAACAAAGAGCCCTGTCGTTTTGAACATCGATGAGGAAAAGGCTTTGAAATGGTTATCAACAGGTGCACAGCCTTCGAATACCGCTAAGTCGTTGCTCAGTCAAGCTGGTATCTTAACAAAATTCCACGAGTCCAAGAACTAAGTGTAGTGTTTGGGGGGTGGTTCCTGTGAAGGAACTTGTAGAAATCCTCGCGAAAGCGTTGGTCGATCAAACCGAGCAAGTTATGGTTGCCCAGTCTGAGACAGACAAGAGCGTACATTTGCAACTGACTGTCGCACCTGAAGATATGGGGAAGGTTATTGGAAAACAGGGGAAGATCGCGAACGCTATTCGTACGCTGGTTAAAGCGGCAGCCGTCAAAGATGGCCGTCGAGTTCATATGGACATTGATCAATGACATTGAGAAGGGCTTTGTGCCCTTCTCAATGTTTTAAAATTATCTATCGAAAGGTGTAAGAGTATGGATGAAGTGCTGATCGGAGAAGTGTTGCGTCCGCATGGGAATAGCGGTGAGCTGAAAATTTACCCGTTAACGACAGACCCAGAACGGTTTCTTAAACTGCAGGAAGTCATTTTGCGGAGCGGCAAGATCGATCAACACTTTGAGATTATTTCTGCCCGTGTTCAGATGGATTTGGTATTGTTGACCCTTAAGGGTATTGAAAGCATCACCCAAGCAGATAAGTACCGCGGGTGGGAGGTTCGGATTGACCGCTCAGAGGTTCCTCCTCTCCAAGAAGGGTGGTATTATTTCGAACTGGAAGGGATGCAGGTTTACGAGGGGGATATTTTGTTAGGCACGTTGTCTCAAGTCCTAGAAACTGGAGCCAACGATGTCTATGTAGTTAAGGGCACTAAAGGCGAACTCTGTGTCCCGGCACTTAAAAGTGTTGTCCAAAAGGTCGATGTCTCAGGGCGACGTATGGATGTCATACTCCCCCCAGGGCTGTTGGAGGGTTAAGAGCTGATGATGCAAATTACAGTCTTAACGTTATTTCCAGAAATGTTTTCTCCAGTTCAAGAAAGTATTCTTAAACGCGCCCAAGAAGCGGGATTGTTGAAGATTCGTCTTGTAAATTTCAGGGACTACGCGACCAGCAAACATAAAAATGTGGATGATGTTCCTTATGGCGGGGGGGCAGGCATGCTCTTAAAGCCTGATCCAATTTTTGCAGCGATTCGGGATTTACCCCAGCTATGTGGTAAGCGAAAGGTTATTCTCATGTCACCACAAGGACAGGTCTTTCGCCAAGAGAAGGCTAAACAATGGTCAGAGCAAGAGGAATTGGTTTTTATCTGTGGACATTACGAAGGTTTTGATGAACGAATCCGGGAATTGGCTGATGAAGAAGCCTCCCTTGGGGACTATGTGTTAACTGGCGGAGAGTTGGCTGCGATGGTCATGATCGATGCCGTGGTGCGGCTTATTCCCGGAGTGCTTGGAGAAGATGCTTCCGCTGAGGAAGACTCACACAGCATAGGACTCTTGGAATATCCTCAGTATACGCGCCCAGCTGACTTCGAAGGGCAACAGGTACCAACAGTTTTGTTATCAGGGCATCATGCTTTGATTAAGCAGTGGCGAAGAAAAGAGTCTCTCAGGCGCACTTTTTTGCGGCGACCAGACTTAATCGAAGCGTTTAGTTTTGAGGCGGAGGATTATCCGCTTTTGGAAGAGCTCATCCTTGAACACCCGGAGATAGCTCCATGGCGAGTAAAATGGGAGCACCTTTGTCCACAGCCCAAACGACGGAGGCGGCACCAAATTAAACCGGGTTAAATAAATGGAACTCAAGATAAAATCAGAGAGACTCTGATTTTAGAAGAATATTGGGAGGAATCTCCGTGGCAGACATATACCTAGCTTTAGTCCATGCTCCAGTGTACAATAAAAATATGGAGACGGTCGCAACTTCGATAACAAATTTGGATCTTCATGATATCGCTCGGTGTTCAACAACGTTTGGTGTAAAACGCTATTTTGTGGTTCATCCTGCTGAGGCACAGCGCCAGTTGGCCAAACGTATTATGGGCTTTTGGCAAGAGGGCTATGGTGCGGAGTACAATCCAGATCGCCAAGAAGCGTTCGCGAGGGTGAGAATCGCGGAGAATTTGGCTGAAGTTTATGCAGAAATTGAAGCAGAACACGGAATTAATCCTATTAAAGTGGCGACGGATGCGCGCAAATACTCCAATACCGTCACTTATGCACAGCTCCGGGAGGAGATTGAAACTAAGGAAACGCCAATTCTGTTATTGTTTGGTACAGGTTGGGGACTACTCAAAGAAGATGTTGAAGCGATGGATCGAATTTTGGAGCCAATCTACGGACCAACAGATTATAATCATTTATCGGTACGCTCTGCGGTAGCCATTATTTTGGATCGCCTTCGGGGACATTAAAACTTAGAGGTTCGGGATTTAGAGGACCGATTTTAAATTGTAAGTTGCATAGCTAAAAGGGTTGTGATAAGATAAATAGGCTTGATAAGGGATGGTCCGCTCGCTGAAAATCAGTGTATGAACATCTAAGCAAGGAAGGGGGGAATTTTATAATGGATTATATTCGAATGATTGAAGAAGAGCAGATGAAAAAGGATCTTCCTCACTTCCGTCCTGGTGATACTGTGCGTGTTCACGTACGCATCGTTGAGGGAACCCGTGAACGTATTCAGGTTTTTGAAGGGCTTGTCATCGCAATGAAAGGTGGCAGCATCAGAGAGACCTTTACGGTTCGTCGTGTCTTTGCTGGCGTTGGGGTAGAACGTACTTTCCCTTTGCATTCACCTCGCTTGGATAAGATTGAGGTGGCGCGTCGGGGTGTCGTTCGCCGGGCTAAGCTTTACTATCTACGCGGACTTTCGGGCAAAGCGGCAAGAATTCGCGATCGTCGCACTGTCTAAGATTAAAAAAAGGGCTGGAGTAATCTGGCTCTTTTTTTTTACCAGTCAGACCTTCATGTCGTGCGTAACGCCACAAACGAATTGAATATTTTGAATCTTCAGGTCAAAGAGCTATTCTAACCAATTAACCTTCTTTTGTGTATGCTCCCATGAATCTTGTTCATACTAAAAGAGTAGTGCAAGAGGGGAGCGAATCGATGGAACTTAAGAGATCGAAAACAAAATGGGTTTTGGGTATAATTGGAGCAATGTTAGTGATCGGTGGATTATTACGTTGGGGTGTATTTCAACCCTATCTGATTCCATCTCCTTCCATGGAACCGGGTATGGTTCCAGGAGATCGCATTCTCGTCAATCGCCTTGCGTATCGACTTTGGGCTCCAACCCGAGGGGATGTTGTCGTATTCGCTTTTCCCAAGGATACAAAGCGGACGTTCGTAAAACGAGTTATTGCCGCCGAGGGTGAGAAGGTTGAGCTTCGCGACAATCAAGTTTTTGTAAATGGAAGTGTTATTCAGGAACCCTATGTAAAACAAGGGGATTACCCTCCTTACGGCCCAGAAGTCGTTCCAGTGGGGAAGGTATTCGTCTTGGGGGATAATCGGCGTGAGAGTGAGGATTCGCGTGAATGGGGTCTTCTCCCCAAAAGTTACCTTTTGGGAAAGGCTTGGTTGGTATACTACCCCTTTCAACGATTTAGGTTCTTTTAAATTTAGAAGTACTTTGTGAATTCTTTTTAGAAGGGTAAAGTGGAATTTTCATGACAATTCAATGGTTTCCGGGGCATATGGCTAAAGCAAGACGTCTCTTAACGGAACAAATTAAATGGGTGGATGTTGTTTTAGAACTTGCCGATGCTCGAATTCCGGTTAGTAGCCGCAATCCAATGCTTCTTAACCTCCTTGGCAATAAACCGAGATTAGTGCTGCTTAATAAAGCGGATTTGGCGGATCCCCTTTGGACGTCTAAATGGCTCTCTTTCCTAAGAACGTCAACTCCAGTCTATGCAGTTAGCGCAACTACTGGGGTTGGGATTAAACAGATTATACCTGAACTAGAACGCATGGTTCTAGCCAAACAAGCAAGGCAGGCTGAAAAAGGGATTCGTCAGCAGATGATAAAGGTCATGATTGTTGGTATTCCAAACATTGGAAAATCGTCCTTGATTAATCAATTGACGGGTGGAGCACAAGCTAAAGTGGGTAATAAACCGGGCGTGACCCGAGGAAATCAATGGGTCCGGATTCATGATCGAGTGGAACTTTTAGATACTCCAGGAATGTTGTGGCCTAAATTTGAAGAGATTGATGTCGGACGAAAGTTGGCAGCACTTGGGGCGATAAAAGATGATGTGTTTGATATTGAAGAGTTATCGACTTGGATCATGGACTGGCTCAAGTTGCATTCCCCCAAGGCCTTAGAACGCTATCAGGGTTCGGATTCAGAGGTCACGTTGGATAGTTTGGGACGAAAACGGGGATGCTTGATTCACGGTGGGCGTGTAGATACGTTAAAAGCTGCTCAAATTTTCTTGCGTGAACTTCGTATGGGCCAACTAGGTCCAATAACGATGGATTATGTTCCTGAGTAAATTTCTATGGGCATAGATAATTTTAATGCTTAGTTAATTCTGTATAGTTAAACTTATACGCTAGAAAAAGGAAATTCGTATCCTATGTCGAAACAGAACTAGGGAGAGAAGAGGAGAAAAGTGTGCAGCCGTTATCCCAGATGAATGTGAGGGAAGTAGAAGAAGCACTGTATAACGACCCTTCCCCTCAAATGCTTTGTGCGTGCCAAAATGACCCACGTCAAGGAGTTCGGCGCCTCGCTGTGCGTCTTGTCAAAGATCAACAGGCACAAGTGCGAGAACAGGCCCGTATTCAGCTACTGCTGGTGGAAGAGAAGAAACTCTGGAACCAGGGATTCCTGTTGCTGGCAGGGATTGACGAAGCAGGGCGTGGCCCTTTGGCTGGGCCGGTTGTCGCTGCTGCCTGCATTCTACCGTCATTGTTTGATTTACCCGGTCTTAATGATTCCAAAATGTTGACGGAGAGCAAACGAGAAAAACTTTACACTCAGATTCAAGCCCAAGCAATTGACTATGCGCTTGGAAGTGCTGAACCGGCCGAGATCGACGCCTTGAACATTTTACAAGCGACGAAGTTGGCCATGAAGCGCGCCATCGAAGGATTGACAGTTCGTCCACATTATTTAATGATTGACGCAGTGCAACTCCCAGCTGTAAATTTGCCACAGCTCCCTTTAGTGGGGGGGGATCGTTTGAGTGCCACCATCGCAGCGGCTTCGATCTTGGCTAAAGTGACTCGTGACCGTTTGATGGTTGACTTAGATGCCCTTTATCCGGAATATACATTTTCCAAAAACAAAGGATATGGTACGAGTGAACATATGAAGGTTTTGCGGCGTTTAGGACCATGCCCTCTTCATCGCAGGAGTTTTGCTCCGGTGAAACAAGGGTCTTCCGTTATTTAGATGCTGGTAGATAACGCCGCATTAGGCCAAATTCATGGACCAGCCCTCAGGGGTTTGGACCTTAAATTTGGTTTTATAGATAAGCCTAGGAATTTTAAGGAAAGGAGGTTAGGAGGATGCCTGATAATAATTTTGCAGGAGTAGGAGTGTTTCTCGTTGGGGCAATAGCTGTCTCGATCATTATGATGATCATGCCAAAGTTATTGGCACCCAAAAAACCGAACAAAGAAAAGCTAACGACTTATGAATGTGGTAATGAGACCATTGGTCGGACCTGGCTTGGATTCAAAAGTAATTATTTCATGTATGCCTTAGTATTTGCCGCCTTCGATGTTGAAACAGTTTTCTTATATCCGTGGGCGCTCACATTCCAAAAGCTTGGAACATTTGCCTTTGTGGAAATGTTCGTCTTTATTCTCATTCTCTTGGTCGGCTTCTGGTATGCTTGGAAGGAAGGTGCTTTAGAGTGGATGTAGCCTTAGAAAAACAGCTTCGCGAGGACGAAGCGTTAATGGAAAAAAACGTTCTGGTTACCAACATTGATAAACTTCTAAACTGGGCTCGCGGGCATTCTTTCTGGCCAGTCACGTTTGGTTTAGCTTGCTGCGCGATTGAAATGATGGCTACGGGCGGACCTCGTTATGACATTTCAAGGTTTGGCTGGGAGGTTTTTCGTGCTTCCCCTCGTCAAGCGGATGTTATGATTGTGGCTGGAACTTGTACTCGTAAAATGGCACCACTGTTGCGCCGTATTTATGACCAAATGCCTGAACCAAAATGGGTTATTGCGATGGGAAGTTGTGCAAACGCAGGGGGACCTTTTGTGGATTCCTATGCGATGATGGCTGGTGTCGATAAGATTGTTCCAGTGGATGTTTATATCCCTGGCTGTCCTCCACGGCCGGAATCATTGCTCTACGGGCTTTTACAACTTCAGTATAAGGTTTCCAATCCCGCTAAGGTGAGGTTAATGAGAAATGGAAAATAAAGTATTAAGACAACGGATTGAAGAGCTTGCAATCCGGGTCAATGGCGAGGTAGAAGAGAGTGTAGGGGCACTTATTTTAAAAGTTAAAGCACCTTATATTATGGAAACTCTAACTGGGGCTAAAAACTTCCCCGATGTTCCATGTGACTTTCTGCACGATTTGTGTGGATTAGACCTTGTCGATCATCTGGAAGTGGTCTATCAATTGTCAAGCCTCCGCGGGCCACAGCGTTTACGCGTGAAGGCGATCGTTGAACGCGAAAATCCGGTGATCGATTCAGCGACTAGGATCTGGCAAGGTGCAAACTACCTTGAGCGTGAAGCTTATGATATGTTCGGAATTATATTTAAAGGGCATCCCAATCTAAAGCGAATTTATCTATGGGATGATTTTGAAGGTTATCCGTTGCGCAAGGATTATGTAACCGAGCCGATTGAGCTTCGAAACGTCGTGCGCCAACGCACAGAAGGGGAATAGGGGGGAAAACCATGGCTGTTAAAAATACACAAGAACTCGTCTTGAACATGGGCCCCCAGCACCCGAGTATGCACGGCGTGTTTCGTATGGTGGTCCATCTAGAGGGTGAAACCGTTACAAAAATTGAACCGAAATTAGGGTATCTCCATCGAGGAATGGAAAAACTAGCGGAAAGCCGAACCTATTCACAGTTTATCCCATATACGGATCGTTTGGATTACCTGGCATCTCCGCATAACAATTGGGCCTATGTTCAAACTGTAGAGAAACTTATGAGTGTTGAAATTCCTGAGCGGGCAGAATATCTTCGGGTCATTTTCGGAGAACTTGCTCGGATTGCCAGCCACCAGGTTATGATTGCGAGTACAGCGCTCGATATTGCTGGGTGGACGGCATGGTCTTATGCTTTCCGTGATCGCGAACGTATCTTAGATATGTTTGAGATGACTGCTGGAAGTCGCTTGACCGTTAATATCATGCGCATAGGGGGATTGAGCGCAGAGCCACCAGCAGAATTTTGGCCGGCTCTAAAAGCGTTCCTTGATGATACACCCGAGATGCTCGAAGAATACTACGGTGTCTTTTTAGGGAATGAGATTACTCAAGGTCGATTGAAGAACATCGGTATTTTATCTAAGGAGCTCGCGGAAAACCTCTCTATTACAGGTCCAGTCTTACGAGCGTCAGGAGTGAATTATGACGTACGTAAAGCGGAACCCTATAGCATCTACGACCGATTTGACTTCAAGGTACCGGTTCGTACGGGGTGCGACAGTTATGACCGTACTTTAATCCGGATGGACGAGATCGTTGAAAGTATTAAGATCATCAAGCAAGCGGTACGTGATATTCCAGAAGGACCGATTATGGCCAAGGTACCTAAAGTTATCAAACCTCCGGTTGGTGAAGTGTATCACCGCGTAGAAAACCCCAAAGGGGAGCTGGGATTCTATATCGTTAGTGATGGAACGACGAAACCGTCTCGGGTTCGTATCCGCCCAGGCACATTCATTAACATACAGATGCTCCCAATTGTGGCTGTGGGATGGAAAATCCAAGACGTTATCGCGATTTTTGCAACGTTGGACGCTGTATTGGGTGAAGTCGATAAGTAGTAAATTCCAATGAGGGGAGAATAAGATGGAGACTTTAAATAATCTATTTCTGATTATTGCGGCTGCCATCCGTAGTCTTTTTGCGGATCCCCACTCAGTTTGGGCTAATTTAACCATGGATGTAATTAATTTTATCGTCGTGGTTGTCATTATTGTGCTGGCTGCTCTGATTTTGATTTTACTTGAACGTAAAATAGCAGGTTGGACGTCACAAAGGACAGGCCCTAATCGTCTTGGTCCGCGCGGATGGTTCCAGACTATAGCAGACGCCTTGAAACTCATGGGGAAAGAGGATGTTACGCCAGCAGGTGCTGATAAGTTTATCTTTAAAGTTGCGCCAATGATTATCTTCTCACTCCCGATGATGACCTTAGCTGTCATTCCTTATGGAAATGGAATGGCACCCATTGATCTCGATTTAGGAATTTTTTATTTTCTAGCGATCTCCGCTATTTCAACACTGGCCTTTTTAATGGCAGCATGGGGATCCAATAATAAATACTCTTTGCTTGGTGGCATGCGGGCTGTTGCCCAAATGATCAGTTATGAAATCCCTTTGCTTTTCTCTTTGCTGGGGGTTGTCATGATCACGCAATCGTTTAATTTAGGCACTATAGTAAAAGCGCAGGCAACCATACCCTTTATTGTTCTGCAACCCTTGGCATTTGTAATCTATATCATTGCTGGATTGGCAGAAGTCAACCGTGCACCGTTTGACTTAGTTGAAGCGGATCAAGAAGTTGTTGCAGGACCGTTTACTGAGTACACGGGACTCCGCTGGGGGTTGTTTTTCCTTGGAGAGTACGGAAATATGACGGCAGTGTCTGCTCTCGCAGCAACCGTGTTTCTTGGCGGTTGGCAGGGGCCGATGTTCTTGCCCGGTTGGGTATGGTTCTGGTTGAAAGTCGGGATTATCATCTTCTTTATGATGTGGGTTCGTTGGACTTTCCCCAGAATTCGTGTCGATCATTTAATGCACTTAGCTTGGAAAGTGTTGTTACCGCTTTCAATTTTAAACATCTTTTTAACGGGTTTGGGAATCTACATTTATCGATTCGTGATGGGAGGGTGACATAGTGTTTGGTAAAGGCTTACTAACAGGATTAGGCATCACGTTCAAACGCATGGTCGGTCCGAATATCACGGAGTTTTACCCAGAGGTGAAACCCAATCTTCCGACCAAGGTGCGTAGTTCCATGGGGCTGCAACCTGATAAGTGTATTTCTTGTAATATGTGTGCCATGGCCTGTCCTAACTCAGTCATCAAATTGACGAGCGAAAAAGATGAAAACAACAAAAAAGTGCTTAAGTCTTATCATATGGATGTTGGCCGGTGCTTGTTCTGTGGTATGTGCACAGAAGCTTGTCCGACCAAGGCCTTAACGGTAACTCAGGATTACGAAAACGCAGTCTATGAACCGGGAGATATGCAGTGGGATATGATTAAACGGGCTGAGCGTAAAGGGAAGGTGGGATAAGCGTGGGCACTATTATTTTCTTTATCTTTGCAATCTTGACGATTGCAGCTGCCTGGGGTGTCGTCACATCTAAGAACATTGTGCATAGCGCGCTTTATCTCGCACTTTCCTTTTCGGGAGTTGCTGTGCTTTACGTTCTGATGAATGCAGACTTTTTGGCGGCTGTTCAGTTGCTGGTCTACACAGGTGCGGTAGCTATTATGGTGGTTTTTGCGGTTATGTTGACCTTGCGTGGAGAAGTTCAAGAGAGCAGTCTTGAAACTCGCAATTGGGGCTGGGGTGCTCTGGTTGCGTCTCTCGTGTTTATTGTGATCGCTCTTGTCATCCTTGGAAATGCAGACTGGCGCGTTTTACCAACCCCGTGGACAGGCGGCGGCTCGACTGAGGATTTATCACTTCTCTTATTGACTCAATTTATGGTTCCCTTTGAAGCAGCCGCTGTTTTGCTCACCGTTGCTTTAGCTGGAGCTGTGATTTTGGCGAAGGGAGTGAAACGAACACATGAACTTAAGTAACTTAAGCAATTTAAGTGTTGGGCTTTCCACGTATCTCTTGGTTGGTGCCATGCTCTTTTGCCTCGGGCTTTACGGGGTCTTTGCCAAGAAGAATATTGTGGCAATTCTCATGTCGATTGAGCTCATGCTTAACGCGGTTAATATTAACTTTGTGGCCTTCAATCGATTTATCTGGAACCAAAAAATCGATATTCACTATGTTCTGACGGGGCATGTTGCAGCACTTTTTGTCATTGTGGTCGCTGCTGCTGAAGTGGCTGTCGGACTCGCTTTGGTTATTGCCATTTACCGTAACCGTCAGTCGACGAATGTCGACGAGTTTAATTGGTTGAAGTGGTAAGAGAGACTATGGAGAAGGTAGGTGTTCAAGGAAATGCATGATCTCTTTCAGTGGGCATGGTTAATTCCTGCTTTGCCCTTCCTGTCGTTTCTACTCATCGCCTTTGTTACGAAACGATCCAAAGGACTGTCTTCCACAGTTTCGATTCTCGCAATTCTCACCGCTCTGGGTATAGCTGTTGCTATAGGCATCGGCGTCATTCAGTCGGGAGCAGAACTAGTGGAAAATCCTGCAATCGTGAACGTGAATTGGCTTAATATTATGGGTTTAAAGATCAATTTTGGCACAGTCATCGATCCTTTAAGTGCCATGATGTTGTTTGTTGTGACGTTAGTTGCCTCCATGGTACAAATTTATTCGTTAGGCTACATGCATGGGGACAAGGGATGGTCGCGCTACTATGCGTATCAATCTCTGTTTGCCTCAGCAATGCTAGGAATGGTCATAGCCACCAACTTATTACAGCTCTTTATTTTCTGGGAATTGGTGGGCTTATGTTCCTACCTACTCATCGGTTTTTGGTACTTCAAAGTATCGGCGCGGGAAGCTGCGAAAAAAGCGTTTATTACGACCCGTGTCGGCGACTTTGGCTTACTTTTAGGAATCCTTTTTCTCTATAACAAGTTCGGAACCCTCGATTTTGTCGCCCTTTCTGCAGCGTTGAGTGCAAATTTACAGAATGTGGCCGTCGTCGGTACCGTGAGCTACGTGACAGTCATGGCGTTCCTCGTCTTTATGGGACCGCTGGGCAAGTCAGGACAGTTTCCCCTACACGTTTGGTTACCAGACGCCATGGAAGGTCCGACGCCAGTTAGTGCCCTGATCCATGCAGCAACCATGGTTGTCGCCGGAGTTTACTTAGTGGCACGGATGTATTTCCTCTTTCATGCCTCTCCGGCCGCACTTCAGTTTATTGCAGGATTGGGTGCTTTCACAGCCATCTTTGCGGCGTCCATAGCGATCGCGCAAGATGACATTAAACGTATTCTAGCCTATTCAACCTTAAGCCAACTGGGCTATATGATGTTTGCCCTCGGTGTTGGTTCGTATTCTGGATCCATGTTCCACTTAATGACCCATGCCTTCTTTAAGGCCTTAATGTTCTTGGGTGCTGGTTCAGTTATTCATGCCTTGCATGAAAAGCAAAATATTTGGGATATGGGTGGACTATGGAAGAAAATGCCGATTACAGGTTGGACCTTTTTCATCGGTGTTTTGGCTATCTCAGGAGTTCCACCGTTTGCAGGATTCTGGTCAAAAGATGAAATTCTAGCCAACGCCTTGCTCAATGGGCATCCCATCATTTATGCAGTGGGACTGTTTACAGCGTTCTTAACAGCGTTCTACATGAGCAGACTGTTCTTTGTGGCGTTTATGGGGCCTGAAAAACCGGAAAACCATCCCCATGAATCTCCCTGGAGCATGACGATTCCTTTGATAATTCTCGCCTTCTTTAGCGTTGTTGGTGGGCTTGTGTCCTTGCCAGAGCATAACTTTGCTTTCTTTGTTCATTATGGAGAATTTGAAGCAGAAGCAATGCATTGGGGTTTAGCTGGCATTTCCGTGATCGCGGGACTGCTCGGTATCGGCTTGGCTTACACGATCTACCTCAAAAAATCGATTGCGGCGGAGGCCATTGTTGCCCGCTTCCCTGGAGTCTATAAAGTGCTCCAAAATAAATACTACATTGATGAGTTATATCTCTGGCTAATTCATAACATTATGGATGGTTTGGGTAAAGCCTTGTATTGGTTTGACATCTATGTGATCGACGGGGTCGTGAATGGAATCGCTTTAATCACGCGCGGAAGTGCCAAAACACTCCGCAGGACGAGCACGGGACAGCTACAAACTTATGCTATGGTGTTCTTTTTTGCAGTCGTTGTTCTTTATTTGGTCTTCGCCTTTGGGGAAGGTCAACTGACGACTCTTAACCCCTTAGCGACGCTAGGAGGTGTGAAATAATGACGACACTACCAACAACGGGTTCACTACTTCTGCCCGCCATCCTGCTTTCACCCGTATTGGCGATGCTCATGATTGTTTTTATCCCTAAAGAAGAGAGAAAGTTGATTAGAATTGTTGCAGCCGTTGGCACATTTGTCGCTATGGCACTCTCCCTATATGCTTTCTTTGCCTATAATCGCTCCCTGGGTGGAATGCAGTTTACGTTGACAATACCTTGGGTTCCTGATATCGGTGTCAACTTAGCCTTTGGAGTGGACGGATTAAGTTTGCCCATGCTTCTTCTGACGAACCTGATTGGTTTTTCCTCCATCTATGCCTCTTGGAATATGGAGAAGCGCACCAAAGAATTCTTTGTTTTGCTCCTTATTCTCATCACAGGGGTCATGGGAACGTTTATTGCGCGTGATTTGTTTATCTTCTTCCTCTTCTATGAGATTGTGGTTATTCCAATTTACATCATGGTGATCATATGGGGAAGTACGAAGCGTGTCACGAAAGAATATGCCGGTATGAAGTTGACCATTTACTTGCTCATTGGATCGGCATTCCTTCTGGTTGCCTTGATTGCGCTTTACTTGGCCGCAGCTAGAAATGGAAATCCAACGTTTATGTTCGATCAGTTAGCTGCGCGGCAAGAACTCTACAGTCCTTCGTTTCAAAAAGTCGCTTTTGGTTTAATGCTCTTTGGTTTTGGGTCTCTCATTTCCATGTTCCCCTTTCACTCCTGGTCCCCTGACGGTTATGCTGGAGCTCCGACTGCTGTTAGTATGATCCATGCAGGAGTCTTAAAGAAGATTGGGGGCTATGGGTTAATTCGCTTGGGTGTCTATGTTCTTCCAATAGGTGCGAGGTACTGGGCTCCGGTCATTGCGGTGTTGGCCATAGGCAACGTCCTTTATGCAGCCTTCATTGCCTTGGCCCAAAAGGATCTCAAATATGTCGTTGGATACTCATCCGTAAGCCATATGGGATACGTTCTCATCGCAATTGCGGCCCTGAATCCGACCGCCATGAACGGTGCCGTAGCCATGATGTTTGCGCACGGAGTCATGTCTGCCTTATTCTTCTCGATGATTGGATTTATCTACGAGAAGACGCATACTCGCAATATTCCTGACCTAGGTGGGCTTGCTCATCAAATGCCGCGTTTAGCCATTGGGTTCATGATTGCGGGTTTAGCCTCCCTGGGGTTACCGGGTACCGTCAACTTCATTGCAGAATTTACGATTTTTATGGGTACGATAAAGGTTCTCCCTGTTCAAGCAATACTGGGTATCGCAGGGATCATTTTTACCGCTGTTTACACCTTAAGGGTTATCGCCAACGTTTTGTTCGGGCCGCGTCGTCCCGAATGGGACCATCTGAAAGACATTCGTGGACCTGAATTGATCCCACTAGTCATACTTGGGTTTGTGATTTTTAGTGTAGGCATATTCCCAAACATCTTGATGGGATTGATTGATACTGGGGTTGTCTCCTCAGGCCTTACCAAAGTACTAGAAACGGTGAGTCAGGCCAAGATTGGAGGGTTGTTCTGATGGTAGATTTCAATATCGCTACAGTGCTCACACCTGAAGTTGCACTAACCGCACTGGCCTTGATTATTTTGGCCATTGGACTTCTGGTTCCACCAGGCGCACGAAAAGGCATAATGCCACTCACCGTTTTTTCGCTTTTGGGTGTTCTTGGGTATACCCTGTATGATTTCTTCTATGGTTCAAAAGCCTTATTCTTGGGTGGCATGTATATTCATGACCAATTCGCAGTTTACTTTAAAGTGCTCTTCCTTGTGGCAGCGCTTCTCGTCGTACTCTCTTCTGGAGGGTATGTACAGAAATTAGCGGAACATCGTGGCAAATTCTATTCTCTAATTTTAACGGCGACCTTAGGAATGATGATCATGGCCGGAGCTGGCGAACTGATCACGATGTATGTCGGCCTCGAACTGATGACGATTTCCTTCTATATTTTAGTTGCCTATTTGCCCGAAGATGCCCGTTCTTCTGAAGCTGGAGTGAAGTATCTTGTACTCGGTGCCACTTCATCTGCTATTTTGCTCTACGGGATTAGTCTTATTTATGGCTTGACTGGGTCGACACAACTCACAGAAATAGCAAGTAAGATAGGGACAAACCTCACTCCAGCGTCTTTCCTAGCTACGGTTTTTCTACTTGCTGGGTTGGGTTTTAAGATTTCTCTTGTTCCCTTTCATCTCTGGGCTCCGGATATTTATGAGGGGGCTCCCACTCCTGTCACTGCTTTCCTGGCTATTGCCTCTAAAGCAGCTGCGTTCGCTGTTCTGATACGGGTTTACCTTTTGATGATGAACAGTCAAGCATTTTCAGGCACTGGGATAACCTTGTTAGTCGTTTTAGCATCCCTTACCATGATCTTGGGTAATTTGATCGCGATTCCGCAAACCAACATCAAACGGTTATTGGCGTATTCGAGCATTGCCCAAGCAGGTTATTTGATGGTGGGGATTATCGCGGAATCCGTGGCGGGTATCAAAGGGGTCCTCTTCTATGCGATGATTTACGTCTTCGCTAATATGGGAGCGTTTGCCGTGGCTACGCACGTGTCTGAGAAGCAAGATAGTGATCAGATCAAGGACTTTGCGGGTTTGATTCGCCGTTCACCTTTAGCCGCAGTTGTTATGACAGCATCCTTGTTATCCTTGGCGGGGATACCTCCACTAGCTGGCTTCGTAGGGAAGTTTTATCTTTTCTCAGCTGTTATGGACCAAGGGTTCACGGCCATTGCCTATATTGGATTCGTGATGAGTATGGTGTCCGTGTACTATTATCTCTCGGTCGTCAAGGTGATGTTCCTTGGCGAGGGTGAGGGGTTACCGGATATTCCGGTACATGGAGCGATGAAGTTCACTATGGTATTCACCATGTTGATTACTCTGGCAATCGGTCTTTATCCGACACCGTTAGCTCAGATGGCGTTCGCTGCGGCCCAGAGCTTAATTAAGTAATCTTGTTTTTCTGCACTCATAAGAGGCTCTCAGTGTTAATGCTGAGGGCCTCTTTAGTATTAGTTTAGTGACTAATGAGCTGCCGAATTGTTCTGAGGTCTAGAGGGTTTTTAGTTGTGTATAAAGAATTGGAACTGTATACTTTGGAGAAGGAGTTGCATTGATTTCTGTGGAGAATAAACGACAATCTCTGGGAAAGGCCGGAGAGGAATTGGCTGCTCGCTTCCTGACAGAATCCGGCTTAACTATTATTACACGAAATTATCGGTGCACTAAAGGGGAGATGGACATAATAGCCCGTGAGGGAGAAGCGCTGGTATTCATTGAGGTGCGCACACGACGATCGTCTTATAGAGGATGGGGTGAGGAGACCATAACCCAACAAAAGGCGCGACGACTGCAAGCAATCGCATCTTATTACGTAGTGCAACAGAGGTATACAAGTTGGCCTTGTTTAAGATTTGACGTGATTGCGATACGTTGGACGGGAGAAAACCCTGATACAATATGGATTAAAGCGGCTTTTTAAATAAAGGTTAATAGTTTGATCACACAATCTTCACGGGTTGATGGTAAACTATACTTACATTTTGGACTTTGAATTAGAGTTAATGTCGTCATAGTGAGAGATATTAGAGTTGTTCAATGTCTCTATATGGTGATCCAAAAGGAGTGTTTTCAAAATTGAATCCGATCTTGATAGTTGATGATGAGGAGAAAATTAGAAGCTTGGTAAGGCTTTACTTAGAGCGGGAAGGGTTTGAGGTTGAGGAAGCGGAAGATGGTCGTGTTGCTTTGGAAAAGTTTCGAGTTGGTCAATTCTCCCTTTTAATAGTGGATCTTATGATGCCTGATGTGGACGGCTGGCGCGTTTGCCGTGAGGTTCGTGCGAGTTCAAGTCTGCCAATAATCATGCTAACTGCCAGGGGAGAAGAATTTGACCGAGTGCTTGGTTTTGAGCTTGGTGCGGATGACTATCTGGTTAAGCCGTTTAGTACCAAGGAATTGGTGGCACGAGTCAAAGCCCTCTTGCGTCGATCAACAGGCCAACTTCAGCAGGTCTCTTCGGAGATAACGGCTGGGTTATTATGTATCGACAAAGAAAGGCACCGCGTAAGCATTTCAGACGAGACTATTAATTTAACCCCTCTAGAATTTGATTTACTTTATTTCTTGGTCAAAAATCAAGGTCGGGTCTTCTCGCGGGAACAGCTAATGGAGACCGTTTGGGGATATGACTTTTATGGGGATGCCCGTACCGTCGATACTCATGTCAAAAAGTTACGGGAGAAACTCGCCCATCCGGATGTTAAGAGAATGTTGGTCACAGTATGGGGTGTCGGATACAAGTTTGATTCTGATCATATCCCTAGTGTAAGAAGTTAAAAAGCCTGAGACTAAAGATAGGGGTTTATTCAGTGAAAACACGTTATAAATGGACTATTTCTATGAAACTGTGGTTAGCCCTGACATTGCTTATTCTTGTCGTATTGGGAGGATTAGGTGTAACCATTACGTGGCTTTTTGGCGACTTTTATCTTCAACAAAAGTTGGATTCACTGCGGACAGAGGCGACGGAAATTTCGACACAATTGGCGACTGTCTATAGTTGGAGTGAACGGTTAAGCCTGTTAGAAACCTTTAAGTTAACGTCTGGTACGCAAATGGTTTTACTCGATTCACATGGGAATATTTTAGTGATTTCGGGTTCGAGTTTGAATACATCACAAGCCCTACAAGGTCGTATAAGTGGGTATTTGGGGGGAGCAGGCGGAGGTCTGATTGGAGGATGGTCTCGGAATTTGCAGCCTTCTGATTTTTTCACCGCCGAGTATTTGGCTCAGGTGCTATCCGGTCAGACCATCTCGATTAAGGCCCTACCTATAAACGGGAGCGGGCAAACAATGTTACTAGCCGCTGCGCCTGTCGGAGCAAAACCTGTTCAAGGAGTTGTATTATTGGGGAGTTCCCCAATTCCACTCCAAGAAAGTATAGCAACCTTTCGTCGACTTATTCTCTATGCTTCGTTGATAGCGGTCTTTTTGGCGACTGCGGTTAGCCTTTTTTTTGCACGGCAAGTTACGAGGCCCTTGGCTTTAATGCAGCGGGGGGCTACACGAATGGCGAAAGGTGATTTTTTGCCCATTCAAGGAATAACAAGTAAAGACGAAATCGGGGAGTTGGCTGAGGTCTTAAATTGCATGGGAGAAAGTTTAAGGAACCATATGGAATGGCTTTCTCAAGAGAGGAACTTGCTTCAAGGGATTGTTGAAAGTATTAGCGATGCGGTGGTTATGTTAAGTTTTGAAGGGGTGATTCTCTATGCTAATGATTCAGCAAAGGGGTTGTGGCAAGAAAATGAAGTTGAGCTTCTAGAACGAAAAACTCAAATCGTTGATTTTCTCCAAACGATGAGCCAGAAGCTTACTCAGGATGAAAATTATGCAACGATGACTCTTGGCATTCAGGTGTTGCAGGTTGTAATGGCACCCTTGGCAGAGACAGAGGGAATTGGTGGACATGTAGCTGTTCTGCGTGATGTCACTGCCTCTTTGCGGGCTGAAAAGGCTCGTCGTGAGTTCTTGGCCAGTGTCACGCATGAACTCAGGACACCCCTGCATCTGATCCAGGGGTATTTGGAGGCCATTCAGGATGCAGTGATACCAAAACATCAGCAAGGAGAGTACATCGAATTGGTCTTGGATGAAGCTAAGCGCTTAGCTCGTTTAGTTCAGAATTTGCAAGACATTAATTGGCTTGAACGGGGACAAAATTTGCAACCCGTACCTATAGATATGGAGTGCTTCATGAGTGATCTGGATCAACGTTTCCAGGGCCGGGCACATGAGTTAGGCTTGAATCTTGATGTGTCGAAAGGGTCTGGGGAATTATTAGCGGACCCAGATCAACTTTTGCAAGTCTTTATTAATCTTTTGGACAATGCAATGAGTCACACCCCTTGTGGGAAAACTGTTAGGGTTTTTCAAGTAGAAGAGCCGAATGAAGTACGGTTGGCAGTTCAAGATGAAGGAGAAGGGATCCCCAAAGAAGCCTTACCTTATATCTTTGACCGCTTTTTCAGGGTGAATAAGGCACGGTCGCGCAAGGATGGGGGAATGGGCTTAGGGCTAGCCATTGTGCGACAAATTGTAGAAGCACACGGAGGACATGTCAGGGTGGAGAGTGATATGGGAAAAGGGACAACGTTTTGGATTGTGCTCCCACGTATGCAAAGCTTGGACTAGTCTGAAGAAAAATAGACCATTGTTTGATTAATTTGGAAGGAATATGGTGAATTAAGGCGAACATTCTATCTATGGTATAAGCGCAACCAAGGGTTACGTTAGTTTTCCATAAGGGAAGGGATTGAATGTTCGCTGCGGTATATGGTATGACCGTCCTTGGGTTACAAGCTCATTTAATTCGCGTAGAAGTTGACGTGGCGAACGGTTTGCCGAGTTTTGATATCGTTGGTCTTGCTACCACTGCTGTTAGAGAGGCGCGGGATCGAGTTCGATCAGCTATACGAAACTCTGGTTATCAGTTTCCTTTACAGCGGGTAACCGTTAACTTAGCTCCTGCGGATTTGCGCAAAGAAGGATCCGGTCTTGATTTACCAATTGCCATAGGAATACTCGCAGCAACTGGGCAATGCAGTTCACCTGAACTCATTCAATATGTTTTTTCAGGGGAACTTTCGTTAGAGGGAACCCTTCGCCCAGTTCCTGGCATGCTCACAATGGCGATAGCCCTGGATAGAGAAAATTCAAAGACGGGGTTAGAAGGGGGACCTGTCCAAGACGCGTTCTGTTTGATTGTTCCACCGGACAATTTGGCGGAAGCTCGTCTAGTGACAGGGTTAGTAACGCATAGTACATCCACCCTGGCTCAAATCGTGAAGGCCATAGAAACGATGGGCGATTTCGAAGATGATGAGATATCTCGGTCTCCTGAACTGGAATCATATAACGGGATCAAGGTAGACTGGGCAGATATCCATGGGCAACAGCAGGCTAAACGGGCTTTGGAGATAGCGGCAGCAGGCGGGCATAATGTCATCTTGATTGGACCACCAGGATCAGGTAAGACGCTACTGGCAAAGGCATATGCCGGGATACTTCCCTTATTAAGCGACCAAGAAAGTATCGAGGTCACTCAGCTTTACAGTGTTTCCGGGTTGCTTAATAGCAATGGATCATTGGTTCAACATCGTCCTTTTCGTAATCCTCATCATTCCGTAACCCGTGCTGGAATGATTGGCGGGGGAAGGGAGCTGCGCCCGGGTGAATTAAGCTTTGCCAATCATGGTGTTCTATTTTTAGATGAGCTGCCAGAGTTTCCTCGTGAAGTTTTGGAATGTCTCCGGCAACCTTTGGAGGATCGCGAGTTGACGATTACCCGTCAGTCGGGGAGTATAACCTATCCTGCCCATGTGAGCGTCATAGCAAGTATGAATCCGTGTCCTTGTGGATATTATGGGGACCAAGGTCGGGTGTGTTCATGCTCACCGTTGCAGATCCAAAATTATCGTGGCAGGATCTCTGGGCCACTTTTGGAAAGCAGTGGTCACATTCTGAAATCAGCTTCTATAGAGAAAGAAGAATTAAACCATTGAAGTATATGGTTGATGTGTATATGGATATATAGCACCTGATCTAAATATATAATAAGTATGCTTTTTAATCAGAAGAGAGTACTTTTTATATATTTAAGTGGAGTGTATCATACTATCACACCCACAAAAACAAGCCTCTAAGCGTCTTGAAATAATTTAGGTAAAATTACCACTGGAAGCCTAATCCATAGAGGGTTTGGGTTGATGTAGGAACTCATTTGGTGCTTCGCTCTAATCATTTTTTATAGTACATATTTATTCACATTTGAGATTCGAGTTCGGATATGATTTTAGAAATCCTTTGCATAATGGCTGTAAAATGTTCAAATGCCGTTAGTGCTAATAATGCATCCCACGTGTCTTCTCCACGCAAATTACTGACAATAATACGACCCATCGAGGGTAACTTATCGCCACTGTTGTTCTGCAATTCTTCAATTAATTTCAAGTATTGAGCATGTCTGCCGTTTAGAAGACGAATGCTTTCTTTAGCAGTTTCTATATTTAACTTATAGTAATTTACAAATAATTTTTCGGTACAGTCCATTATCACTTCAAATATTTTAGATAATTGTTTGTCTGTGAAGGTTCTTCTCTCAATAAGATAAATGCTCATGGAGAGATATAGGTATAAAACTTCGGTGTAGATCACATTCCATTTGTCCTTATCAAGATTATAAGTCGGATAGTTTTCATTATTAGCAACAAAATCTTTTGTGAGTTTTAACACTTCAGAGTAAAGTAGTTCTCCGAATCTTTCGGCACTTAACTTTTTTTTAAACCAACTCATTAAAAGATATTCCCCTTTTTTAGCTCTTCTCTAACATTCATAGGCGACCCTAACTTCTGAAAGCCCTTACATCACTTATATGTTTAAATTTTCCTGCTCTGGATTTAAGTAATCATAATAAGCTCTTATCCAGTCCAAAAAGGATACTCTTTCTAAATAACGCAAACATAAGTAAATGAAAGCCTTTTCATCGGATTGGAGGGGAATACCAAATTGTGTATAATTAGATTTCATTAAATATAAGTTTAAAACATATCCCAAAAAGGTTGCTACAGTATAACCCCCTGCATAATACAACAATCCCTGCCATCCTACCGTAAGAAAGGCGATAACTATTAACACAATTTTATCTACAAACCATCCTGTAATAGTAACGAAAATCCTTGGCTGGGTTATTGACGATACTCCCCGAACAATCATAAACAATGGATATATCCAAAATGATAGGGAGGCTATGATCGTTATTATAAAAGATAATGCAAAAAGAGTATTGTTGGGGATTTCAATATAGAAAGCCAAAATCCCAACTATAAAAATAAACCATTTTCCTGCACAAACAAAAGATTCAATATCTTTTAAAAGGTCATATACGGTTTTGTTGTTCTTGAAAGGAAGTTGCTGACAAAAGTCACCATCTAATCTAATTTTCAAACCCTGCGGAGTTAGCATCCCATTTATTTGTGGCATAATTATCTCTCCCTCTGGCATTTAAATATGTCCATAATTGTACAAATACACCATAGTATAAAGGATACCTAACACCAATCCTACATACCCTTGCCATTTCGCTTTGTTCATAAGATTATCAAATTTAACAAGCCCAATTATACTAACAATAACAGTTACAATGGGCAACATCCCTATAAACCCTCCAAGAAAAATAGAAAACAATCCTAAGATAAAACCAGTTTTACAAAGCAGATTAGGTTTAAGTGTCGTGTTGACCACTTGATTTATATTATCCACTTTCGTTTTTCCACCTCCCATCACTCGCTATCCTATAGTTTACCATTTCAACCGACATTTGTGTGATTATTTTTGGTATATAGACAAATACGATAACGCTTAGTATATAATCTAAATATTGGGATATGTATCCAAAATATTCAGGAATCAACATATTGAAAGGCGTTGAAACAATTGAGAACAGAGCATACAAAGTGGGGATCAAGACTAATTACTGAAAAAGGCTATTATATTGGTTTTGCTTGGAAGGCTTATCTATTGGCGATTGGAAGTGCTATTGTTGTTTTTTCTTTTATTGCATTTCTGAATAAGTAAAGGCAAAAGCAGAGGCACATGATAACGTATTTTTGCCCATCTATTAAGTCGAAGGGAGTATAATTTTATGGACGGCTTTGAGTTTGTTGATAAGATTCCTAATTGGTTACGATGGATTCTATTCATACCAATGCCTATTATTATAGCAAGGATTGTTATTGTCTTAGGCTCGTTTTGTACGAACCTTGTCATTGGCGGAGGATTTGAAGTTGAAAGTAGTTCATGGTTTTATTCTACATTGTTCATTATGTATGACAATGCTATGACCCCTATGATTATGGGAATATCAGGATTTATTATTGCTCCTAAAAAGAAGTTCATTTGTGGATTGATACAGGCTCTTATTTGGGGACTATTTGTAGTTGCTTCTTTGTGTATTGCAGTTACTTATTCAATAATGTCTGGAGATACAGCGTCTTTAGCTTCATGGGAAGCTGTTAAGCTATATATGATGGCCATAATAGGACTTATATCTGTTGTTTATATTTCTGTTGAAATGTTCAAATTAGAAAAAGAGGGTTTTACAAATTTAAATGAGAAAACTTATGAAACATTTTAATTACTGATTACTTTCATAGAAAAAGAGAGCCACACCCCCAAGGATAGTGGAGGTGTGCTTAAACATGGGGGAGAGTTCGGAGTGCTAAACTTTCCCCCATTGCTTAATATTAACCCTCTGAGCGGTCAAGAGAGGGGAGGTCTAAAGAATATAATCGTATTTGAGCTGATATTTTAAGTTCCTTTGAAAATTATTTTTGGAGTTGGGTTGAATGGATTAATACATAGTTCAATTTTCTCTTGGCAATTAGATGAGTTACACTACCTATGTAGATTCGAACTTATCGGGGAAAATTCGTGACCTAAATTAGAATCAGTTGTCACAATACGAGATTAGCTTCTACAGGGAAAGAAGAATTAAACCATTTAAATATACAGTTAAGCTGTATGTAGCTCTATAACTTAATAAGTTTAAACACAAAGAGATGCTCATTCGTTTTTTTACGGAATGAGCATCTCTTTGTGTTTAATTATATTTAATTTCTGTCCTTCCCATCCCTCTGTTACAAATGTCCTTACAGGCCGGTATATGGATAGGTGTACGGATAAACAAACAAGCACCAACCAAGTGCGCCAGTAAAACAAAGAAAGGTTTGATTGCCTATGGCGATGAAACGAGTCAGGGGTCAGCATCATATGTGGTTGACGTATAAACCAGACAGGGTCAATTCCGACATGAAAGCTGATGTTAAGAAGTTGTTGCGGTATATCGAGGATATATCGGCTAAACAAACAAACCCTTGGTCATCCTCAATTGGAGTGTACTTCAGCAATAAGAAGCGAAACAAAAACCACGATTGGGTAGTCGAAGCACACCAACATATCCATCTAATTATTGACTCTGATCCATCAAGCGTTTTGATAAACGCAATTAAGGAATGGTGGGGTAAACGATTCGGGCACGTCAGATTTAAAGACGTTAAGCCAACCATTGAGGACATGCTTGCACTTGTAAAATACTGCACGACACAAGCGAAAGCATCAAAGTATTGTGTGTGGAATCGTACCTTCGGAAAACCTTTAGAACCATTACAATCGTCCCGTAATTATGACCTTAGAAACAACTTTCCTTCTATAAGATGCAAACACGAATCGAAGTGGTTACTTGTTAGGGTCAATAGACCAACACATATTACTACCTTACCTTGTCTATAGTCTCAACCTTAACTCACCCATCGCTATAAAACCATCCATACTATTAAACCATTTATACGCAGATAGAGGATCTAGCGACTCTCCTACCCCTAACCTTTCTCTTGGTGATGGAATGATTGATAATCTAACACCTCCCCCCGCCAATCAGAGGAATGACGTAAGCATGGAGGAACTTTACATTTTACTTTCTAACCTAACCCTCGATGATTCATGAGGTGTCAATTCCGACATCAATTAAACAAATAAGAAGGAAGTGCTTT